>CAVPEQ010000003.1:0-227500 GCA_963703465.1 uncultured Acidobacteriota bacterium
GCGAAACCTTGCCGCAGGTGGAGACCACGACAGACACGCTGGGCACAACCTTTACCGCGGAACAGGCGAAGAATTTGCCGCTGAATGGGCGCGACTTCCAGAAGATGATTTTTCTAACCCCCGGGGTAGCCGGCTCTCCCGATGAGATTACCGATTCACCGGGATCGTTCGGGATTTTTTCGATGAACGGCGCCCGCGGGCGATCCAATAATTTTCTGCTCGATGGCACCGACATGAATGATGGTTATCGCAATGATCCAGCGATCAATGAGGCGGGAGTGTTCGGTACGCCCGCCACCATCCTGCCGGTGGACGCAATCGAGGAAACTCAAATTTCATCCAATTTCTTGCCGGAGTACGGACGCAACGCGGGTGCGGCGGTCAACATTGTTACCAAGAGTGGCACCAATACCCTGCACGGGTCGCTTATCGAATACTTTCGCAACAATGCGCTTGACGCCCGGAATTACTTCAATCCGTCAACGCAACCAAAGGCACAATTTCACAACAATCAATTTGGCGGATCTTTGGGCGGCCCAATCGTGAAAGACAAGACGTTCTTTTACGTAAATTACGAAGGCCAACGCGAGCGAGTGGGAGTAGTAACTCTGGCGAATGTTCCCACTGGCAGCGCGCCCGATGGTTCGCTTGCTCCCAGTGATGCGACGAATCCTGTGATTCAACAACTGATAGCGCGACATCCGTGGCCGGCTCCGAATTTAACCAGCGGCGCATTTAATGCATCCGTGATTTCTCCCTCATACAACCGGGTTGATAGCATGATTGCGAAGATTGATGAGACGATTAATTCTCACAACCTGCTGACCGGACGTTACTTCTTCGGGGATAGTTCTCAGGCGTTTCCACTGGCGCTCACTGCCAGCGGTGGGCAGCTTCCGGGGTTTAACACGTTCACTCCAACGCGCGTTCAATTAGTCTCTCTCTCCCATGTATGGACTCTGTCCGGAACCAAGGTTAACGAGCTGCGCTTCGGTTGGAACCGCTTTGCCGAAGACTTTCTTTCGCAAGACAGCAGCTTTCATCCCAGTTCGATTGGACTCAATGTGGGAAGCGGACTCGCCGACGCCGGGCTACCAATTATTTTGGTCAGTGGGCTTCTCGCAACTTGGCGCGACCAGCGGTGATCCACGAGGGCGCGTTGACAGCAATAATCAGTTGATCGATAACTTTTCTTGGAAGGCAAATAGTCACGACATCAAGTTCGGCGCGGAGTACCGCCGGACCACGATCAAACAGTACTTTGATAAGTATTTTCGAGGAAAGCTGAGTTTCAAGGATACCCTCGATCCGGTTACCGGCAACGTGGTCACCACAGCTCTCCAGAATTTTCTTGCGGGAGCACCGGACACCGGCTTTGGTTCCAGCTTTCAGTACGCGGGCGACACGCTTCGCCATACCGCAGAAAACAGTTACGGCTTTTATCTCCAAGATACCTATCGCGCAACCTCACGGCTGACTCTGAACTATGGCTTGCGTTGGGATTATTTCGGCGTGGTTTCGGAAAAGAACAATCTTTTCAGCAACGCGACAACAGAAAATGCGGCTACAGGAGCTTTTGTGCTCACCCAAGTCGGTCAACCGGGATTAAGCCGTCTGTATGAACCAGACCACAAGAATTTTTCTCCTCGCGTAAGCGTGGCGTGGGACGCGACCGGCCGCGGCAAGACCGTTCTTCGCGCTGGTTGGGGTCTGTTCTACGATGCGTTTTCGCAGGACATTTTTCTGGGCCATCTGCCTTATCCGCCGTTCTTCGATCCCGGCCCGGCCTACAACCCGGTTGGCCCAGAGCAGATCATCCCAGCGGCAAACACAACTGGCACTATTACCCCCGGGCAACCGGTCTTTGATTCTTCAGGTTGCGGCACAGTCGAATGCGACATCTTCACGGTCGACCGTCACATCCACACACCCTACATGGAAAATTACAACGTGAACCTGCAGCAGCAGCTTAGTAGCAAGGCCACACTGCTGGTAAGTTATGTCGGGTCGCAGGGGCATCATCTGTTCCGGTTCCGCGACATCAGTCAGCCCAGCCAGGCAACGATTACTGCGTCGGATATAGCAGTTGCGCAGTCCAACGTTAACACCGTGAACGGACTTCCTTGTTTTCCCGCAGGGGGCCCGGGTTGCGGAAATAGCTATGGTGCGCCGCGAACATTTAACTTTCCGTACGGTTCCTTCTACATGATGCAGGAGGAATCAACCGCGAAGTCCAATTACAACGCTCTGCAAACCAGTCTGCGGGTGAACCAATGGCGCGGGATTACATCCATCGTTAATTACACCTGGTCGCATTCTCAGGACACTGCCAGCGACCTCGAAGATTTTGAGCCTAACGCTGCGCAGCCCTATGACAGCACCCGACCGAATCTGGAATATGGAAATTCCAATTTCGATGTCCGCAATCGGTTCACATGGGTTTTCGGGTATCAACTTCCAAGCAGGGGATTGAGCAAGATCAAGAACGGTTGGGGATTTACCAGCACCGTCACCTTGCAAAGCGGGCAGCCTTTCCAGATGAACTACAACTTTGAAGACGACTTCAGCGGAGCGGGCGAAGGCATCGATCGTCCCGATGTTGTGGGGCCCATCGTCTATCACAAAAACGACCCCGCGAACTTTATCGGCCTAAGTTCTTTCGCCATTCCCTGCACGTTGACTAGTTTCGCTATCGCAAGTCCTTCCGGTACGGCCGACGATTGTGTGCCGGGAACGCGGCATTTTGGAAACGAACGCCGTAACTCTCTGGTCGGTCCTGCGTTTAAAAATTGGGACTTTGCGATGTACAAAGACACGGCGATTACCGAACGGCTGAATCTGCAATTGAGGGCGGAGTTCTTCAATCTGCTGAATCATCCGAATTTCGCCAGCCCGTTTCTGCCCCTGTTCATTGCAGATCCGGCCCAGCAAGGGTTCGCTGTCAACGGCAATCGCGAGGTTGGGACAGGCGGCTTTGCTCTGGGCGCGACCGGAGACGTGGGCATCGGCAATCCGTTCCTCGGAGGCGGTGGGCCGCGCGGAATTCAGCTGGCAGCGAAGTTTACGTTCTAGCTGATGTCAATGGCGGTGCGGGATGAACCTCGCGGCCCTGAATGAACGGGTGCGTCGGCAGCTTATTTTTCTGCTCTGCCCAGGCATCCGGCGCGGAATGAGCGGTCGTCGAGGCGGTGGAGACGCTTCGCCATCTTCGGCTGCAGGAGCCGGAAGTGGCGGATGGTGAACAGGTACTCGGCGATGAACCACAGCGGCTGATCGGTGGTCATCCAGTTGAGGCGGTCGAAGCGGCGCGAGGTTCACGGGATTCGAAAAAGTTCCGCAGCGTGCGCTCGCGGCGCTGGTTGAAGTACACATCGAAGTAGCTCATCACCAGTTCGCGCAGTGTGCGATACACCGGCTCGCGATAACGGCATCCGGTGTAATTCGAATTCGCGATTGCTCCCCAGCGGCCCTGCTGTTTGTACACCGCAATCACATGGTCGGTGTCGTGTTCGGCCTCGAGGTCGATGATCAGCGGCGGATATCCATTCACTCTCAACGCAGCGGCAGCGAATAAAGCTCCTTCAAAACAATGCGAAGTGTTTTCGCGCAGAACGCGGCGCGGGGACCAGGCGGTGTCGGCAAGGTGATAAGGCTGGGCGTTTAGAAATTTCTGGATTCCGTGCGGATCTTTCAGGCTGCGACAGTTTGCGAAGTTCGGCGCGCGAGAAGCTTTCGTGCGAATCGGTCATCTTTGCCGAGTTTAACGGAAGAGCCAGTCCAAAAGGCGTTAACCACACGAGACAGCGATAACACCCTCAGAAGTCTGAATCTATAGAAACAACTCTCCCAGCTCCTGTGGACTTTCAATCAGTACATCTGGCGGGGCCTCGCACAAAGTGTGCGGCGCGAAGCCATAAGTGACGCCGCAGGTCGCGATGCCGGCGTTGCGGCCGGTCAGCACGTCGATCGATGAATCGCCCACGATCATAGCGTTTGCCGGCCCGGTGCCGGTTTCTTTCAGCAGAGTCTTCACTCCCAGCGGATCGGGCTTCTTGGTTTCAAAGCTGTTGCCGCCATAGACGTTCACAAAAAAATCCGCCAGACCCAGAGCGTCGACAATTGCGCGCGAAGGATTGACAGGCTTATTCGACAACACCGCCATCTTTCGATTTGCGCCGTTTGACTGGATTTGCTGCAGCGCTTCCGGAATTCCAGGGTAAACATGGGTGTAATCCAATTTGTGCTCGCGATAGTAGCCAAGAAAAAACTCGAGGCCTTGTTTAAAGAATTTTTCGTCGTCGGGATCGCCGAGTGCGCGACGCACCAGCATGGGTGCACCATCTCCCACGTAAGACGCGACCACATCCCCCGGCAGCTCGGGACGATCGAAGTTGCGCAGCATGGCATTGACCGAGTGAATCAGGTCCAGCCGCGAGTCGATCAGAGTCCCGTCCAGATCGAAGATCACGAGTTTCATCGAATGTGGATCGAACGGCCGGTTGAAACGGGGCATGGGAAAAGGATAACAGCGTTAGTAACTGCCGTCGGTCGTCGGTTATCGGTCGTCGGTAACCATTCCAAGAGCTAAGAGCTAAAAGCTAAAAGCCAAACAGCCAACGCACGACCCGAGAGCTGAAAGCTGAAAGCTGACGGCTCAATTCCAGAGTTGCTGAAAGCTGAAAGCTCTCGCCTGATTTACAATAATTTTGGCGCTCTAGTGCACGCGCCGACGCTGACCATGCCTTCCCGGGGCCACGGAAAATCCGGCGCTGTTGCTGAGGCCAACAAGGCAGGCAAGACCTACGAAGGCTTGTCGCGGCAGCAACTCATCGACCTGTACCGCGTGATGTACACCTCGCGTCGCCTCGACGATCGCGAGATCATGCTGAAGCGCCAGCAGAAAATCTTCTTCCAGATCTCCGGCGCGGGACACGAAGCAGTGACCGCGGCCGCCGGCTTCGCCATGAAGCCTGGTTACGACTGGTTTTTTCCTTACTATCGCGATCGCGCGCTGTGCCTGGCGCTGGGTACCACTCCTGATGAAATGCTGCTGCAGGCGGTCGGTGCGGCCGACGATCCGAGTTCGGGCGGCCGCCAGATGCCGTCGCATTGGGGATACAAGCGGCTGAACGTGGTCACGCAGTCGTCATGCACCGGCACGCAAATTCTTCATGCCGTCGGATGCGCCGAGGCCAGCCGCTATTTCATGATGCATCCCAATGCCGGGCAGAAGGCGAGCGGCGATTACCGCGAATTCAAAGATGTTCAGTTCCACGGCGATGAAGTCACCTACGTTTCGCTCGGCGACGGCACCACCAGCGAAGGCGAATTCTGGGAGTCGATGAATGCCGCTGCCAATCTGCGGTTGCCGATTGTGTTCCTGATTGAAGACAACGGCTATGCGATTTCGGTGCCGGTTGAAGTGCAGACCGCCGGTGGAAATATCTCGCGTCTGGTTTCGGGTTTTCCGAATTTTCATTTTGAAGAGATCGACGGCACCGACCCGGTCGTCAGCTATGGCGCGTTGTCGCGCGCGGTGGCGCATTGCCGCGCGGGAGTGGGGCCGTCGTTTGTTCACGCGCATGTGATTCGTCCGTATTCGCATTCGCTTTCGGACGACGAGAAGCTTTATCGCCCGGATATCGAACGCGAGCGCGATGCGGCCCGCGATCCGATTTCGCGTATGCAGTTGTTCCTGATTCGCGACGGCATTCTCGACGAGAAGGGAATCAACAAGCTCGAAAAAGAAGTCGATGACGGGCTGCAGGCCGCCGTGGACCGCGTGCTGGCCGCGCCTTTGCCGCAGCCGGAGACGATCAAACAATATTTGTATTCGCCGAACATCGATCCGACATCTGCAGCGTTTGATACTCAGATAAGTACGGGAGGGGACGCCCGTACCCCCAATAACAATTCTGTCACGGCGCAGGCCGCGCAAGATAAGAAAGTTGCGCCGAAGACGATGGCCGACCTCATCAATGCCACGCTTCGCGACGAGATGAAACGCGACGAGCGGGTTGTGATCTTTGGCGAAGACGTGGCCGATTGCAGCCGTGAAGAATATTTGCGCCAGAAGATGGTTAAGGGCAAGGGCGGCGTCTTCAAGCTGACGTCGGGCTTGCAGTGCGACTTCGGCTCCGATCGCGTATTCAATTCGCCGATTGCCGAGGCCAGCATTGCTGGGCGGGCGGTGGGCATGGCGGTGCGCGGGCTGAAGCCGGTGGCTGAAATCCAGTTCTTCGATTACATCTGGCCAGCGATGATGCAGTTGCGCAACGAGCTTCCGGTCATGCGCTGGCGCTCCAATGGGGATTTTTCAGCGCCCTGCGTGATTCGCGTAGCCATCGGCGGATACCTCACCGGCGGCGCAATTTATCACTCGCAATGCGGCGAGAGCATCTTCACCCACACTCCGGGTATGCGCGTGATTTTCCCGTCGAACGCGCTCGATGCGGCAGGCCTGCTGCGAACCGCAATTCGTTGCGACGATCCGGTGATGTTCCTCGAGCACAAGCGGCTCTATCGCGAAAGCTACGGCCGCGCCGCCTATCCCGGCCCGGATTACATGATTCCGTTCGGCAAAGCCAAAGTCGTTAATCCTGGGACTGATCTGACAGTGATCACCTATGGCGCGGTAGTTCCGCGCGCATTGCAGGCGGTGCAGAAGCTGGATCGCGAAGCCGGACTCAAGATCGAGTTGATCGATTTGCGCTCGCTGAATCCCTACGACTGGGAGACGATCGCGGCTTCGGTGCAGAAGACCAATCGCGTGATCGTCGCATATGAAGACACGTTGAGCTGGGGATATGGCGCCGAGATCGCCGCGCGCATTGCCGATGAGCTATTCGAAAATCTAGATGCGCCGGTGAAACGCGTAGCCGCCAAAGACACCTTCGTCGCTTACCAGCCAGTACTCGAAAGCGCCATTCTGCCGCAAGTACAGGATCTTTATCTTGCGATGAAAGAACTCGCAGAATACTAATCATCATTACAAAAATGACAAAACACGAGGGTGCCCCACCTTGTCGCGGTGTTTGCGACAGGGTGGGGATGCTGACTTCTTATGCTCGAAATGGAAGTCAACATCCCCGCCCTGTCCCGCAAAAAACGCGAGACAAGGACGGGGCACCCTCGTGAGTTTTTTCGCTCGACAAGCTTTGCTTCTTTTGTTGTCGCTCTGCGCTGGTGTCGCGTTTTCTCAAACGTCAAAGCAGGCTAAACCTCCGGCCGATTTCAGCCCACCTGTGCCTCACACCAATGCGCCACTCGGCGAGATCAAACGCATGCCCGGCGACGGGAGCGGCGCGTACAAAACTCACCGATACCGCGATCTTTTTGCAGAGCAGGGACACTCCCCGCAAGAATCACGCGCGAAGATCGAGAAAGCTTTTCAGCAACTCTTTCACGGTGATGGTCAGGAAGAGCGAATCTACTTCGAGACCGGAGCCAACCAGAACGGCCCGCTGGCTTACATCACCGATTGGGCGAACAATGACGCGCGCACCGAGGGCATGAGCTACGGCATGATGATCGCCGTCCAGCTCAACAAAAAGCGCGAGTTCGATGCCATCTGGAACTGGTCGAAGACTTACATGCTCATCACCGATCCCAAGAACCCCTCCGTCGGGTATTTCGCGTGGTCGATGAATACCGATGGGACCCCGCGCTCGACAGGGGCCGCGCCCGACGGCGAAGAATACTACGTGATGGCGCTTTATTTCGCCGCTCATCGCTGGGGAATCGGGCAGGGAATTTACAACTACAAAGCTGAGGCCGACAAGATTCTGCGCGGCATGCGGCACCATCCAGTGCTGACTACGATGAGCCCGTTCCGCATTCATCCTGATGATCCACCGTTCATTCCACCGGACCATCCCTGGCCGAGCCCGAACAACAGGCGCCGCGAGCAGGAAGCAGCCGCAAAGGGTGAAAAAGTTCAGATGTTTCGCGCGCCGTGGGACGCGCCCCATTCCGAGACCATTGGTCCGATGGTCGATGAAGACCATTTCATGATCAAGTTTGTGGCCAACGCCAACGTAAACTTCACGGACGCCTCGTATCACCTGCCGGCGTTCTACGAATTGTTGGCGCGCTGGGGACCCGACGAAGACCGCGAATTCTGGGCCGAGGCCGCCGACGTGAGCCGCGACATGTTTCCCAAAGTGACGGGGCCGGACACCGGGCTGACTCCCGAACGGAACTACTTCGATGACGCACAGATCATCAGCCGAGACGGCACGCCGACGCCCTTCAGCTATGACTCATGGCGAAGCGTGAGCAACTGGTCGGTAGATTATTCGTGGTGGCACAAGGCGCCGGAGGAAACTGCTCTGAGTGATCGCATCCAGAAATTCTTGTATGGACAGGGGATCAGCAAATTCGTCGATCGCTATACGCTCGATGGCAAACCGCTCTCGGACCGGCATTCAATTGGCATGGTTGCGACCACAGCAGTCGGAAGCCTCGCGGCGACAGACGGCCCGACATCGAAAGCATTTGTTGATGAACTCTGGAAGACGCCAGTTCCGTCAGGCGAGCAACGCTACTACGACGGATTGCTTTACCTGATGAGCCTGATGCACTGCAGCGGAGAGTTCAGGATTGTTGAGTGACTCTGGTGTGCGGTATTCGCTTACAGCTTGAACGGGTTTAGTATCCGGATCCCACCCAGAACTGATCCATGCTGAAAATCTTCGCTGTATAGAATAGCTGTTCCGCCGATCCGTGCTGCATGCACGATCATGGCATCCCAAAAAGAAATTTGTGTCAGCCGATGGAACTCGATTGCGGCGATCACATCGGCAATTTCAAAACGAACAATCTTGGCGCAAGATAAAATCTCCACCCGCCTTTGTGCCCTCTCCGCCGGAACGTGAAGCTTACGGGTTATTGTGGCGAAGTATTCTTGCAGAACTTGCAATGAGAGCACGGCAGTATCGGCAGTTAGATAATTGTCGAGAAGGCTGTTGGCTTTCTTTTGCTTGAGCGGTGCCGAAGCGTCCTCGGTATACACGAGGATGTTGCTGTCGAAGAATGCCAGACTCATCGGCGCTCGTGTATTTCGTCGCGGTTAAACTTCCAGCCTTTCGAGTCTCCCATTGGGTGCTTGGACATTTCGCGGAACTCTTGCAGCAATGCTTCACGATCAGCATCACCCGCAAGCTGTTGGAGGTACTCCCGTACGAGTTGATTAACACTCTTGCCCATCGCATCAGCATGACGTCGTGCTTTTTGGAGGATCACGTCGTCTATGGACAAAGTTAAATTCATCTACACCATAATACGTGCACGCGTATTACGTGTCAATCTCGAAACTGTATTTGGGATACGTACCGGAAAATGCTTCCACCACATTTCCACAGCCTCCCCTACTCACACTATTGAGCTTAGCCCTACCCGAACCACCGCTGCAAACACCATTCCTAGTGGTCGCCTAAGCAGTAATCCGCAATTTGTTGCGTTTTTCAGATTGAGACAAATCACCCGTACCTAACCCCCTAATTTCCTATTGACACTAAAGCGGTTAGGCGTAAGATGTGGACAAAAGTGGTAGAAAGTGGCTAAAGCAGTAGAGGTCGTGGGTGGTAGTGAGCAAAAGCGGAGCGCAGGTGGATTTCATAGCTGATCTCCTCAAAAGTGACCGGAATGAAAGCGAAACAGCCCAACTCGTCACCGTTTTTGCCTCTTTGGTCATAGTCAACCATGTTTCGCGGCAATCACCCAACTCGCGTCGACGAAAAAGGACGGCTCAAGGTCCCGGCCGAGTTCAAGCGCGTGCTCGACGAGAAGTACGGGCAGCAATTCTATATCACGAGCTTCGACGGGAAGGTTGCACAAGTTTATCCCTTCGAGGAATGGGAGCGGATCGAGCAGAAGCTGGCAGGGCTCTCCACTTTCAATCCCACGAAGAAGAAGTTTCTCGATCGCACCAACTACTGGGGTCAGCAGGTAGAGATGGACGCCCAGGGCCGGCTGCTGATGCCGCAGTTACTGCGCGAGTCGGCGCAGATCAAGGGCGAAGTGGCGGTGACCGGGCAGCTGACGTATCTGGTAGTGCGCAACCTGGAGCATTACCGCCGGGAGATCGAGGAAGACAAGTTCACGCCTGAGGATGAGAAGACGCTCGACGAATTGGGCATCTAGTGGGCGAGGGTTCAACAGACACCCCTCAGGGGGTTGGGCATGGCGGGAAAGAGTTTGGCCATGTTCCGGTTCTTTTAAAAGAAGCGATCGACTTTTTAGCCGTCCGGCGTGGCGGGATTTATATCGACGCAACGGTGGGCTTGGGCGGGCACAGCTTAGAACTCGCAAAACGCCTAGGCGCACAGGGTCGTTTGATTGGCTTCGATAAAGATCCTAAGGCGTTGGAAATCGCAAGAACTGTCGTCGGCTCTCGGTCTTCGGCCGTCGGCCAAGAAACTGATTGGCCGCGGGTGGAACTGATCCACGGATCATTTGTGGGTTTGGCGGACGACCGACGACCGACGACCGAAGGCGTTGACGGAATCCTGGCCGACTTAGGCGTAAGCAGCCTGCAATTCGGGGATCCGGCGCGAGGCTTTAGTTTTCAGGCGGACGGGCCGTTGGACATGCGGATGAACCCGATGTCCGAGCCCACTGCCGAACAAGTGGTAAACCAGTTCGACGAGCGCGAGCTTGCCGATCTGATTTACGAATTCGGTGAGGAAAGGAGGTCGCGGAGAATCGCCAGAGCCATTGTCCGGTCGCGGCCGATATTGACGACTGCCCAACTAGCAGCCGTGATTTCGACCGCGGCCCGGCCAATGAATCAGGCTGAACGCAGAATTCATCCCGCGACGCGAACCTTTCAAGCTCTCCGAATATTCGTAAACCGTGAATTGGACGACCTGCGGAAGCTGATGCAAGCAGCGCCGCAGTTGCTGAAACCGGGTGGAAGGCTGGTAGTGATCAGCTTTCACTCGCTGGAAGACCGCATCGTGAAAGACGCGATGCGTGAAGGCGCGAAGCTGGGGCAGTACAGGTTGCTGACGAAAAAACCAGTGACTGCCAGTGAAGAGGAGATCGATCGCAACCCGCGGTCCCGCAGCGCGAAATTGCGGGTAGCGGAAAAAGTTTAGAAGTGCTCTGTGGCTTTGCTCTGTTACACGGAGAACGACCACAGGGGATCTAGGACGCGGGCGAGGGCGCCCGCGCCACACGAGCAGTTCTGCAGGTAGGAATTCAGCAAACGGAGAACTTCGATGTATACGGGAAACCTAATTGACGATCTGATGGCGACAGTCGAACGTGCGGAAACCAGCATCCGCACCCAACCGGAGCCGGAGTTCCAACTTGCCTACAGGTACGTCATTTCGCTGAATGAACTGGCGAACCTCGACGCTCCTTCACAACTTGCCGGGGTGGCCTAATCATGGCGGCCGCGGCGGTCCAGGTTCGGGTTGCACCTCGGCGGCGTTCCTGCTGGGCAGGGACGCCGGAGATTTACTTTGCCAAGACGATTGATAATTCACGATTGGTGAAAGTCGAAGATCCGCAACGCTCGCGCGAAATGCGGCAGTTCGGTTTTGCGCTGGCCTGCCTCTTTCTGTTCGTCATGGCGTATGCCTTCCAGCATTTCAGGGCGATCGAATACGGATACAAGATCGAGGCGCTGAAGTCGCAACGTGGGAGCCTGGTTGAGATGAATCGCGCGCTGCGCCTGGAAGAGGCATCGTTGCGTGACCCGGAGAGAATTGACCGCATGGCCCGCGAGCTAGGATTGCAATCGCCGCAAGCCGGCCAGGTGATTCGGATGGATACCGCGATGCCGGAATCGACGCCTTCCGTGGTTGCAAGTTTGACGCCGGTCGCGGTGATCTCGGTGCGTTAAAGTTTTTGAAAGGGCGCGGCATTCAGCCGCGCCGTAGCAGTGAACAAAACTTTACGGTGCGGCGGCAAGCCGCACCCTTTCAAAGAAGGGCGGCTAACCGGCCGCCATATTTGTCTTGAGGGATTCAGTGTCCGCCAGCACAGCGCGCAATAGCACGAACCTTCGCTTGTACATTCTGGCGGGCGTATTCGTTCTGTGGTGCGCAGCGATCTCCGTCCGCCTGGTTTACTTGCAAGTCTTCCGCTACGGCAACTTCGAACACCGCGCACAACATCAGCAGCAACGTACAGAAGAAGTCTCCGCCCGCCGCGGAATTATCTACGATCGCCAGGGCCGCGAACTGGCCATGTCCATCAATGTTGATTCGGTGTTCGCTGTCCCAGCCGAAATGCCGAAGCCGGCCAGCACCATCTCTTTGATTGCACGCATCACCAAGCAGGACCCGCGTGAACTGCTGGCCAAGTGTGAAGCGACCAAAACTTTTTGCTGGCTGGCGCGAAAGCCGGACCCTGAAATTTCTGCCCGAATTCGATCGCTGAATCTGCGCGGAGTCTATTTTCAAAAAGAATCGAAACGCTACTATCCCAAAAATGAGCTGGCTGCCCAGGTACTCGGCTACGTGGGCATGGACGACGCCGGACTAAGCGGCATCGAGCGCCAATACGAAGGCCAGCTGCACGGTCGTCCGGGGCAAATGTTGATTTCGGTTGATGCGCGCAAGCAATGGTTCGGCAGCGTCGAAAAGCAGCCGGAGCCGGGCGAAAACGTCGTCCTTACTATTGATGAGAAAATTCAATTTATCGCTGAGCGCGAATTGGAAACTGCGATGCAGCAGACGCGCGCGACTGCGGGCACGGTCATCGTGGAGAATCCCCGCACCGGCGAAATTCTGGCCCTCGCCAATCGCCCCACATTCAATCCCAATCTTTCGCGAGAAATCACGCCGGACAAATTGAAGAACCATGCGGTTAGCGACGTGTATGAGCCGGGCTCGACTTTCAAAGTGGTCACCATTTCCGGGGCGCTGGAAGAAAAACTCACCAACCCGAATGAGTTGTTTGACTGCCAGATGGGCTCGATCGTCTATAACGGTATGCGGATTCGTGACAGCAAACCGCACGGCCTGCTGTCGGTTTCTGACGTTCTGGCTGAGTCAAGCGACGTAGGCTCCATCAAGATTGCGCTACGGTTGGGTGAAGACCGCTTCTATAAATATATTCACGCCTTTGGCTTCGGACAGCCGACGGGAATTGAACTTCCCGGTGAAACGCGAGGATTAACAAAACCCGTCAGCCGCTGGTCGAAGGTCTCGATTGCTGCAATTTCAATCGGTCAGGAGATCGGGATTACTCCGCTGCAGCTAGGCGGCTTAGTGTCAACCATGGCCAACGACGGCGTCTATGTTGCGCCGCGAATTACCGCAGCGACCCTTCAGCCGCAGAACGCACCGCAGCGAATCGCGTTCCATCCGGTCAATGAGCATCGCATCATTTCAGCGCTGACAGCGGCTCAGATGCGTCAGATGATGCAGGGTGTTGTCCTGCACGGAACCGGAAAGAAAGCACTGCTGATCGGTTACAGCTCAGCCGGAAAAACCGGGACTGGACAGAAGGTCGATCCTCTCACGCGCGCGTATTCGCATACCAAGTACGTAGCCTCTTTCGCGGGATTTGCGCCCATAAACAATCCCGCCGTCACCATCGTTGTGGTGCTTGATTCTGCCGTGGGCTTGCATCAGGGCGGACAGATTTCTGCGCCGGTCTTCAGCAGAATTGCTCAACAGGTTTTGGAATATCTGCATACGCCGCATGATCTTGAAATTCCTGCGAACCGCCAGGTATTGTTGGCGCGGGAGAAAGCCAACGACAAAGACCTGGAAGAAGGCTCACCGGACCATCCTGGCGAGGAACTGGACGTGGCGGATGCGGCCCCGGCAGAAGCGCATCCTTCACTGGCTCGGGGGGAACCCGGTGTCCCCGTGCGGCCTGGCCCTTCGACGGCGCTCAGAGCTAGCTTACGAGACGCCCGGCCCTCCATGATTACGCCCGCTGCGTTGCGCGAGGTCGCTTCGTCAGCTCCGGTTCGAACAATTCCAATTCCTCAGCTGGGCGGGACCGGATCAAGTCCACCCGCAAATGGGACAGTGGTCCTGGAAGTAGAGCAGGGCGGGATTGCTGTCCCGTCATTCGTAGGAAAGTCGGTGCGTTCAGCCATCGAGCTTGCAGAAGCCAACGGACTGGATCTGGAAATCATCGGCAGCGGAATCGCCCAGGGCCAAATACCGCCAGCGGGATCGCACGTGCCCTCCGGGGCGAAAATTACAGTCCACTTCGGGCGGTAGGCCGCGCCTTTCCGTGATTTCGTGTTCAAGATGATTCGCATTTTTCGGTGTTTACTACCTTGCAATACAATCACAATCAATGAACTTTATCGATCTCCTAGATGGAGTGGAGATTCTCGCCAGCAGCGGGAACCCCCAGGTCACCGGTGTCGAGTACGACTCCCGCCAGGTGAAATCAGGAGACCTGTTCGTTGCGATGAAGGGCGAGTCGAGCGATGGCAATCGGTTTATCGATCAAGCGATCTCAGCCGGCGCGATAGCGGTGATCACAGATTCAGACGGCACTCCAGCGAATGTTGCGTGGGCGAGAGTAGCGCATGGACGGCGGGCCCTGGCAGTTGCGAGCTCAAACTTTTACCAACATCCGGCAGAAAGAATCGCGCTGACCGGAATTACCGGAACCAATGGCAAGAGCACGACAGCATTCCTCCTGGAATCCATTCTTCATGCCGCCGGTCGGAAAACCGCTCTCATCGGAACCATTGAGTATCACGTAGCCGGAAAAGTTCTTTCCGCGCCGCATACCACCCCGGAATCTCTCGAATTGCAACGGCTGTTCCGTCATGCAGTTGGGGCCGGAGAAACGGAAGCGGTGATGGAGGTTTCGTCTCACGCGCTGGCCCAGGAGCGAACCTACGGTGTTCAGTTCGACGTCGCGGTGTTCACCAACCTGACGCGCGATCACCTCGATTATCACGGGACCATGGATGAGTACTTCGCCGCCAAGCGTATTTTGTTCGCTGGCTGCGGTACGCAAGCGCCAAGAGTTGCCGCGCTAAACGCGGATGACGATTACGGACTGCAGTTAAAAAAAATCAGCCAGAATGCAGGTGCGGATGTAATTACTTACGCGATTTCAGGCGCCGATTTCCACGCCGCCAAGTTGGATGTTACCGCGCGTGGAACTCGCTTCCAACTGATCACTCCTGATGACAGCATTGCGCTAAGTTCGCCGCTCATCGGCCGCGTCAACGTTTATAACATTCTTGCCGCCAGCGCCGCCGCCTACGCTCGAGGATGCCCGCTCGAAACAATCGCGGCCGGGATTGCCAAGCTGGAGCGCGTCCCAGGACGCTTCGAGCGGGTTGACTGTACGCAGCCCTTCACTGTGGTCGTCGATTACGCGCACACCGACGATGCTCTGCGAAACCTGACCGCGCTGGCCCGAGAGCTCGTGAAACACGACGGCGGGCGCGTGATCACTGTGTTTGGCTGTGGTGGAAACCGCGACCGCAGCAAGCGTCCCTTGATGGGCGAAGCTGCAGGACGGGGCAGCGATTTCGTGGTGCTGACCTCCGATAATCCCCGCAATGAGAGCCCGCTGGCAATCATTAATGATGCCGTCGTCGGCGTGCAGCGGTCCGGAGTGAAGTACACGATTGAAGCCGATCGACAAGCGGCGATTCGAACTGCGCTGGCTGCGGCTCGACCGAAGGACATCGTTTTGCTTGCCGGCAAAGGGCACGAGAAGGTGCAGGTTGTGGGCGCCATAAACATTCCTTTCGACGACCGTCAGGTTGCGACAGAGGTTTTGGGCGAACTTGGTTATGATTGCGGTAGGGTCGTGAAGAGCGCATGAAGCTGCCATTGTGGCGAATCGCAGAAGTGTTGGGTGTTCAGGCTGGTGAGCTGGGCGCAACCGTTAATCGTGATGCAGTCGCGACCGGATATTCCATTGACTCGCGCACCCTCAAGCCCGGCGAAGTTTTTTTCGCAGTGCGCGGTGAGCGCATGGACGGGCATGATTTTCTCGATCAGGTTTTTGAGAAAGGTGCGATCGCCGCAGTTGTCAGTCGGGAAAAGTTTGCTACCCTGAGTGCCAATGTAGTGGCGGGCGTCCACGCCCGCCCATCCTCCGGCGCTACACCACCCGCGCTCATCCCAGTCGAAGATACTTTAGTCGCCCTCCAGCTTCTTGCCCAAGCTGTGCGTCGCCTATGGGCGCGGCCACTGATCGCTGTCACCGGATCGGCAGGCAAGACGACGACAAAAGAAGCAATCGCTCATGTTCTAGCCACGCGTTACCGCGTGCACAAGTCAGAGGGCAACTTCAACAATCACTTTGGATTGCCTCTCATGCTGCTAAAGCTCGAGCCGGAGCACGATTGCGCCGTGGTTGAACTGGGCATGTCGCACCTGGGAGAGATCACGGCCCTGGCTCAAATTGCACAGCCCGACACCGGAGTCGTCACCAACGTCGCTCCCGTCCACCTGGAATTTTTCAAAGATATTTCGGAGATCGCCCGCGCGAAATACGAACTAATCGAGTCCCTGCCGAAAACTGGCACGGCGGTGCTGAACGCGGACGATGAGTTTGTTTCAAAATTTGGCAAGGAGTTCAAAGGTAAGGTCGTGTCATACGGTCTGGCGCCGAACGCGAATGTTCGTGCCGAGGATGTGGAATCCAAAGGAGAGCAGGGCTCGATGTTTGATGTGGTTACCGGAAACCGGCGTGAGCGTGCCACGCTGCCGTTGGTCGGATCGCACAACATACACAATGCTCTGGCGGCGGTCGCGGTCGCTCTGGAACGTGGGATTTCGTTGACCGAAGCCGTGGCTTCCCTTGCTACCACGGCTGCGGCGGATAAGCGAGGGCAGGTTGTCCGGATCGGCAACATTACGGTCATTAATGATTGCTACAATTCAAATCCGAAAGCTCTGGCGGCGATGGTCAATGCGCTGGCCGAAATGCCGGCAAGGCGTCGCATTGTGGTGGCCGGCGAAATGCTGGAACTTGGGCCGCAGGGCGCGGAAATGCACCGTGAAGCCGGCCAGCACGTTGCAAAAAAGCGAATTGACGTTCTGGTTGGAGTGCGAGGTCTGGCGCTGGAGATGGTGAACGCGGCACAAGAAGCAGGTACGCGTGCCGAATTCCTTCCCAACGCGGAGACAGCCGGAGAGTGGCTGGCCCGCGAGATACGGGAAGGAGACGTCGTCCTGCTGAAAGCGTCGCGCGGAGTAAAGCTGGAAAAGGCGCTCGAAAAGCTGTCAGCCATCAGCCCTCCGCGCTCAACCGAACCAAAGCCGAAGACTGAAGACCGACGACCGACGACTAAAAATTAACCGGAGGCGGATTGCTCTACTGGCTGCTGTACTTGAAGTTGTTTCATTATTTTCCGCCGTTTCGAATTTTTCGATATTTAACCTTCCGCACTGCATTCGCCAGCCTTACCGCGCTCTTTACCGGACTGATCATCGGCCCGTTGGTCATTAACCGCCTCCGCGAATTCCAGATCGGCCAATACATCCGCGAGGAAGGCCCAAAGGCCCATCAAAAGAAAGCCGGCACCCCCACCATGGGCGGCGTTCTGATCGCCATCTCGATCATCGTTCCCACCCTTTTGTGGGCTGACCTCACCAATCCTTTTGTATGGATCGCGGTCATTTCCACCGTGGCCTTTGCTGCCATCGGATTTGCCGACGACTACACCAAGGTCGTTCAAAAAAGAAATTTGGGGCTAACAGCGAAAGCGAAACTTGGACTGCAATTTCTGGTCAGCGTTTTGATTGCAGTCGCCCTCATTGCCATGCAGAACCGCGGGATGTACTCCACTCGCCTGGTGGTTCCGTTCATCAAGCAATTTCATCCGGATCTGGTCGTGGATCGACTGGTTCACAATCCTGACCTTTGGCCGCTGGCGTTTCTTCCTTTCATTATTTTTGTCGTGCTGATGATTGTCGGGGCCAGCAATGCCGTCAACCTCACTGACGGTTTGGACGGGCTCGCCATCGGCTGCACCGTAATCGCCGCCGGCGCGCTGACAGTGCTCACATATGTCAGCGGCCACGCAACGTTTTCTACTTACCTCGAGCTTCCGCGAATGCCGCAGGTCGGTGAGTTGACAATTTTTTGCGGCGCCATGGTCGGGGCCTCCATCGGCTTCCTCTGGTATAACGCCCATCCTGCCGAGGTTTTCATGGGTGACGTGGGTTCGCTTGCGCTGGGCGGCGCCATTGGCACCATTTCAGTCATGATCAAACAGGAGCTGCTGCTGCCATTCATCGGCGGGGTCTTCGTGATCGAGGCGCTCTCCGTGATCCTGCAAGTCACGTCTTACAAGTTGCGCAAAAAACGCATCTTTAAAATGGCCCCGATCCATCACCATTTCGAGTTGATGGGATGGTCAGAATCGAAGATCATCGTACGTTTCTGGATTGCCTCGCTGGTTTTTGCGCTGTTCGCGCTGACCACGCTGAAACTGAGATAATTCCCTTCACGGAGATGCGAAGAAGAATCACTGTTCCGCCATCCAAACTTAACAAAATTTAAGACTCGACTTGTTTTTGGTTCCTCCGTGTCTCCGTGGTGAATGGTTTTGATGGAACTCAACGGCAAACGCGTGCTGGTGGTAGGACTCGGGCGCTCGGGCGTGGCTTCGGCACTCTTCCTCCAATCGCGAGGCGCCCGGGTCACGGTCTCCGACGCCAAATCAGAAGACCAGTTGCGCGAACAGATTCCAACCCTGCTCGATGCCGGGATCGCGGTTGAGACCGGCACTCATGGCGAGCGCACGTTCCGCAATCAGGACTTGATCGTTGTGAGCCCCGGGGTTCCGGTCGATGCCGAGCCGCTGGCACAGGCTCGGGCTTTGGGGCAGCCGGTGATCGGCGAAATCGAGCTGGCTTCACAGTTTCTCCCGGGACCGATCGTCGCCATCACCGGTTCTAACGGCAAGACCACGACCACGACATTGGTTGGCGACATTCTCGCTACAGGCGGCTTGAAGACGCTGGTTGGCGGCAACATTGGCACCGCTGCGATTTCACTCGCCGAGAACGCCACCCCAGAAACCGCAATCGTCCTCGAAGTTTCAAGTTTTCAGTTGGAAACTATTCGCACCTTCCGGGCAAAAGTTGCGCTTGTGCTCAACGTAACTCCTGACCATTTGGATCGGCATGGTACATTTGCCGCCTATGTAAATGCCAAAGCCCGCATTTTCGAAAATCAGCAAATCGACGATTTCGCCGTGCTGAATGCCGACGACCCCACCTGTGTTGAACTCGCGGGACGAACGCGCGCGCAGGTGTTCTGGTTCAGTCGCGAGCGCGAAGTGGAATCTGGTGCATTCGTTCACGACGGCCAGATCGTTTTTCGACGAAACGGATCGAGCCAGACTGTGCTCGCAGCCTCCGAAATTCCGCTCAAGGGATCGCACAATATGGAAAATGTTCTGGCCGCCCTCTGCGCGGGCGAGTTGATGGGATCTGCACCCGAGAAGATTCGTAGTGCCATCGTTAACTTTAAGGCCGTCGAGCATCGTTTGGAGTACGTGGCCACGATTGGCGGGGTAGAATATTACAACGACTCAAAGGCCACGAACGTCGATGCGACCATCAAAGCGCTGCAATCGTTTCCGGCGAATGTTCACCTGATTCTCGGCGGAAAAGACAAGGGCAGCGACTACACACTGCTGAACAATTTGCTGCGCGAGCGGGTTAAGTCGGCGTATACGATCGGGGCGGCCGCGGAAAAAATTCAGTCGCATATCAAGGGGACAACGCAACTCGTCTCCTCCGGCACAATAGAATCTGCAGTCAAGCAAGCTTCAGCCGCGGCCCTGCCCGGGGACGTAGTTCTGCTCGCACCAGCCTGCGCCAGCTTTGATCAATTCCAAAATTACGAACAGCGCGGGCGAGTATTCAAGGAGTTAGTTCGCCAACTTGCCGCAAACAAGGCTTCCACCCCGACTCGCGAACCACCGGAGTAAACCTTCCAACCGAATTCCGGCCCAAAGAATTCACCGGCCCACGAGGTGTCCGTGATGAAATGAAATTCGCATGGCAAAACGAGTAAGCGTCGACCGCTGGTTATTCATCGTCACCTTGTTGCTGGTTTTTGTGGGGCTGGTGATGGTGTTCAGCGCCTCGGCGGTGATCGCCAAAGAGCGTTACCACTCCGGATATTTCTTCTTGCTGCGGCAAATGGGGTGGGCAGTCGCTGGTTTTGCGGCCATGATGGTCGGCATGCGGGTTGACTACAAAAAGCTCAAGCACCCCGCGACGGTTTTTTCATTGCTGGGACTCACGACGCTGATGTTGATCTCGGTTTTCTTTCTCGACCGGGCGCACCACACACACCGTTGGATTCACTTCAGCGGCTTTTCATTTCAGCCTTCTGAACTCGCGAAGCCTGCGCTGATTTTCTTCCTGGCTTCTTTTCTTGAGACCCGCAGCCGGTCAATGGACGATTGGCGCAATACGCTGCTGCCAGCGGTTCTTCCGACTTTCGTTTTTATCGGGTTAATTGTTTTTCAGCCTGACCTAGGCACCGCCATCGCCTGCGCTGCGATCACCATTTGCATCCTGTTTGTCGCCGGACTGGAAATTAAGTATCTGGCATACTCTTTCGTCGGATCACTGCTACCGCTTTATTTTCTGATTTTCCACGTGGCTTACCGGCGTGACCGCATTCTCGCATTTCTCGATCCATATTCCGACCCGCAAGGCCGCGGCTTCCACATTATTCAATCCTTGATCGCCGTTTCCACCGGTGGCTTGACCGGCGTGGGATTGATGGAAGGCAAGGAAAAACTTTTTTATCTTCCCGAGCCGCACACTGACTTTATTTTTTCGGTGCTCGGCGAGGAACTCGGCCTGCTGGGCTGCATGGCGGTTGTCTCTTTGTTCGCTCTATTCCTGTGGCGTGGCGTGCGGACCGCACTGCAAACGCAAGATCTATTCGGACGATTCCTCGCGGTCGGAATTACCAGCATGGTGGTGGTGCAGGCGTTCATCAACATCAGTGTTGTGCTCGGGCTGATGCCCACCAAAGGCATCCCGCTGCCGCTGATCTCCTATGGCGGTTCGTCGCTTTTCATTACGCTGGCATGTATCGGCGTTCTGCTCAACATCACCAAGCAGGCGGAATGAACGCGGCTCGGATATAGTTTGCTTGCATGAGAGCCATTCTGGCGGGCGGAGGCACTGGCGGCCACGTAATTCCCGCTCTCGCCATCGCCCAGGAGTTGCAGCGCCGCTATCAGGCTGAGGTGCTGTTCATCGGAACCGCGCGCGGTCTCGAGAATCGCCTCGTTCCTGCCGCGGGATTTCCTCTTCAACTCGTGAAAGTCGGCGCGCTCAACCGGGTCAGCCTGGCGACACGTCTTCGTACTGCTCTCGATCTACCGCGCGCAATTTTTGCTGCCGCCGGAATGCTAAATAAGTTTCAGCCGGATGTCGTGATCGGGGTGGGTGGTTACGCCTCTGGCCCGGCGATGTTAGCGGCGATCTTGAAGCACGTACCTACTCTGGCGTTCGAGCCGAACCTGGTACCCGGATTCGCCAACCGGATGGTGGCGCGCTTTGTGTCAGCTGCGGCCGTGCATTTCGAACAAACTGCCGAGCATTTCCGCAATGCAGTTGTGACCGGTGTGCCGGTGCGGCCAGCGTTTTTTCAAATTCTCAGGAAGCATTACTCACCGGTTTCGCCAACCCTGCTGGTATTCGGCGGAAGCCAGGGTGCGCACGCCATCAATCGGGCGGTGATCCGCTCTTTGCCAGAGCTGGTGCGGCATTTGCCCGGGCTGCACCTGATTCATCAGACCGGCGAGCGTGAATATAATGAAGTGCAAGCCGCGTACGCTGAGATTGCGATTTCCTCCGAGGTGCACAAGTTTATTGACGATATGCCGGCGTTTTTTTCGCGCGCCGATCTGGTTTTGTGCCGCTCGGGGGCGAGCACGGTCGCGGAAATAGCTGCGGCAGGGAAGCCTGCCATATTCGTCCCGTTTCCTCGAGCCGCCGATGATCATCAAAGGCGCAATGCGGAAGCGATGGAGCAGGCCAATGCGGCTGTAGTTCTGGAAGAGACGCGGCTGGATGAAGTGTGGCTGGTGGACACGATCGAAGTTCTGCTTCAGGACCCTGCGCGGCTGGCTAGGATGAGCGACGCCGCGCGGGCGATGGCGCATCCCGACGCCGCAAAAGAAATCGCGGAGCTGGCAGCGAAAGTAGGGGGAATAGAAAATTCAGCTGTTACCCATTAGCTCTTAGCTTGTGGTGAGTGGGTCAGCTAAGAGCTCATAGCTCACAGCTCATAGCTTTTTTATGTTTGCCAAGATTCAACGAATTCATTTTGTCGGAATCGGCGGCATCGGCATGAGCGGCATCGCCGAAGTTCTGCTGAATCTCGGCTACAAGATTTCGGGCTCTGATCTCAAGCGCTCTTCGGTTACCGATCGTCTAAAGTCGCTCGGCGCAGTCATCTGCGAAGGCCATCGCGCGGAGAATGTTTCTGGCGCGGAAGTGGTGGTCACCAGTTCGGCAATTCAGTCGAGCAATCCCGAAGTCGAAGAGGCCCACCGGCTGCATGTTCCGGTCATTCAACGCGCCGAAATGCTGGCCGAGCT
This sequence comes from uncultured Acidobacteriota bacterium, assembly GCA_963703465.1. Taxonomy (GTDB): domain Bacteria; phylum Acidobacteriota; class Terriglobia; order Terriglobales; family Acidobacteriaceae; genus Gp1-AA145. The sequence continues at coordinate 22,541 of CAVPEQ010000003.1, forward strand.
GATGCGATTAAAATACGGCATCGCCATCGGCGGCATGCATGGCAAAACCACGACAACTTCGATGATTGCGGCCGTCCTGGCCGCAGGCGGGCTGGATCCGACGGTCGTTGTAGGCGGGCGGGTCGACGCCATGGGATCAAACGCGCGGCTTGGCCGTTCACAATACCTTGTCGCAGAGGCCGACGAGAGTGACCGCTCGTTTCTAAAGCTCTCGCCGATCATCGCCGTCGTAACTAATATCGACCGCGAGCACATGGATTGTTATCGCAATCTGCAGGACATCAAACGTGCCTTCCTGGATTTCATGGACCGCGTGCCGTTCTACGGAATTGTCGTAGCGTGCAACGACGATCCCATGCTGCGCCGCGTTCTGCCGAAACTCAAGCGCCGCATGGTGAGCTACGGCACGCGCCAGGGATCAGATTTTCAGATTAGGTTGAGATCGGCGGGCAATTCCGGGAAGGGCACGGCTCCCAGCCGTGCCGCTATCGGGCCTGATACTGCTTCGGCTTTAGCCGCTGCGGGAGTGGCGCGATTTGCACGGGCGGGGACGCCCGTGCCCCCACAGGTCAATTTGTTTGCGGTCACATTTCGCGACAAAGACCTCGGCGAATTTCGCCTGCACGTCCCCGGCTTGCACAACGTGCTGAACGCCACGGCCGCAATCGCCGTCGGAGTGGGACTAGATATTTCCGTCCCTCAGATTCAGGAAGCGCTGGAGAATTTTCGCGGAGTCGACCGGCGATTCCAGGTTCGAGGGCGGGTCGGCGGGATTACCGTGATCGACGATTATGGCCATCACCCCACCGAAATTCGCGCCACGCTAGCCGCGGCGCAGCAATGCGGCTACCGCAAAATTCACGTCATATTCCAGCCGCATCGCTACACCCGCACTCGCGATCTGATAGATGAATTCGCGACCGCATTCGGCGACGCCGACACGTTGCAGGTCCTGGATATTTACCCGGCCAGTGAGCAGCCGATTGAAGGAATCACAGGAGAGACCCTGGCGCAAAAAATTGCGGAAAAAGCACGTGCCGCGTCCCATTCTTTGGGACAGGGTGGGGACGTTGACTCTGTTCGTTACGTCAGCTCCTTTGAAGAAGCAGTGAAGGCGGCCGCCGCCGAAGCCTCCGAAGGCGACATGATTCTGACGCTAGGCGCAGGGTCGGTGTCGCAACTCGCGCCGATGCTGCTGGAGAAACTCAGCAATCGTTTGGTTGAGATAAGTCCATGAGCGCATATCCAGCTAGCGCCTCGAATTAAGGAGATCGTGTTCTGCGATCATTGTGGAGAATACCCCGGAGTCTGGTGTCGTCCCTACGGGACTGTTTCTTATGGCTGACTGTACCACTCACGTGCCCGGGCTATTGAGATGCCACGCGACTACACAGGGAAGATTCGCAAAACCGTGCAACAGTTGACTCACGACAGTCCTCGGCACCAACCGCCTCCGAGATCTACTGTGCCAAGCCGACTTGTCGCATCAATGCCTGGAAGCGCGGCTCGCCCCGCAGGGAATCGTAAACGGGAGCAACTTTGAGGCTTGTGAGCGCACTTGAATGTTGGGCGTATGCGCTTTCTAGCATTGACAAAGCTTTAGCTTCACGCGACGCCTACGCGAAACTGGCGGGCCCGGAATCGGCGCTGCAGAAATTCCTGAACTCGCTCATTTTGTTCCCGCCGGATACGGCGTCGACACTGGACCGGGAAACCGGAATACACCCAACTTTCCGCAGTGCGGAAACGGCAGTATCAAGCTGACGGTGTTGTTCACCGATCCCACGGATCCGGAGTAGATTCGTGCTGCGCTAGCAAGTGTGACGATCAACTCCGGACGCATGGATGCTGGTCAGCATTAGCGACTCGGCTCAAGCGCGGTCAGTGCGGATGCGAGACCGCGCTCTCCAGATCATCGGCTGCTTTGCTAATGCCGGCAGCAACGCTCTCAATCACCCGAGCGACTCCTGGAATTTGGGCGTCGGCTTCCTTCCATTTTTTCTCGTCCATGTACTCACGTACTGCCGCGATGGGCTTGGCCCCGTATCCCGTGTAGGCGCCCGGCGCATAAATTTGATTTTTGAACCAGGGGCGTTCGGGCAGACCCTTTTCATTCAAAAACAATCTAGGGATTCGCATCAGGTCAGCATTAATTAGTTCTACTTTTTCCGCGGACAGTTGCGGCGAGCCACTGTCGCGCCACTTGGACAACGCTTTCGAATAGCGCTCAGAGCTCTTTTTAAGCATGTCGATGGCGTTCTTCATAGGCGCGAAATTCATGTAGGGCGGGACGGTCTCTGCCGGCGGCGGTTGGGTTGGGCGGCGGGGATCATTGGTCGCCTTAAAGACACCCTCCTGCAATTCGAGATTGCGTTCGGTGAATTCGTCCTGCTTGTCTTTCAGTAGTTTCTCTAACTCAGTTTCATATTTCGAAATGGCTTCGGCTTGCGGAGAGTAGTCGACCGGAATCAGGTCAGCATCGGCGAGACGCATCATGGCTGTGCCAATAGTTTGCGCAAGCGCGCGGCCGTAGACGAAGTCCGTGTCCACAAAGTGCGTGTACCAATAGAAGTCGTCGTAGATGGAATGATATTGGGTGCCGTCGTCCTCGCCGCCATACTCCACGTTGAGGGTCGATATGCCGGCGAAGTCCTGAAAGGCAGTGAAGTCGGACCCGTCTCCCAACGCATCAACTACCAGATTATTGCGGTTACGACGTTCTTTGCGTTCATCGGGATTCTTCGCACTGGCTATGCTTTCCAGGTGAGCGCGTTCAAAAGCAGTCATTTTGGTTTCGGGATCCTGAATCTCTCGCGCCACGCTGCTGATAAAACTTTCCAGGTCCTGGGTTCCCCCGGTATCGATAAAGCCGCGATTGTTACTGTCGGAGTTGATGTAGGCGATAGCGTGCTTCTTCAACTCATCCACATGGGTTTCGACCCACTCCACAGAGCCGAGCAACCCGGGCTCTTCTCCATCCCACGCGCAATAAATAATGGTGCGCTTGGGGACCCATCCCTGGCGGTGCAACTCGCCCAGCATGCGCGCTTCCTCGATCAAGGCTGACTGGCCGGAGATGGGATCTTCAGCGCCATTCACCCAGGCATCGAAATGATTTCCGCGCACCACCCAGTGCTCGTCGTCTGACCCATGCAATGTGCCGATGACGTCGTAGATGGGTTTCATGTCCCAGTTCGAGGAAACTTTCAGATGCACCTTAGCCGGCCCAGGGCCGACGTGATAAGTGATGGGTAATCCTCCGCGCCAGTTTTCGGGCGCAATCGGCCCTTTGAGGGCCGATAGCAGCGGTGTGGCGTCAGCATAAGAAATCGGGAGCACGGGAATCTTCGTAATGGTTTTAGCCTCTTTAATGGAGAGCCGCTTGGCATCGGCCGTTGCGCCGACTCCGGGAGTCAGGGGATCGCCGGGATAATCCGTGTCCATCACGCTGCCGCGCTGCACGCCGAAGCGAGGACGCCAGCCGCCGTTCGGATAGTCGTCGCCATTAAAATAGCCATCGCCTTTGGGATCGGAATAGATAATGCAGCCGATGGCTCCATGCTCGCCGGCAACTTTGGGCTTTATTCCGCGCCAGCCGCCGCCGTAGCGTGCAATCACGATGGCTCCCTTGACTGAAATTCCCAGGCGGTCGAGCTGCTCGTAATCTTCACGGTTGCCGTAATTCACATACACCAGCGGAGCGGTGACATCGCCGTCGATCGAATAGGCGTTATAGGTAGGAAGTTGTTCTGCGGTCTGGTTTGACGTCGGATCGATGGACAATGCGGGTTCCTGCAGCTTGGCGGTGAACTTAGTCGGCTCCAGCAATTCGACTACGCGTTCTTTGGGCGTAGGAAACAAGACGCTGAAGCTTTCAATGTGCGCGTCAAGTCCATATTCTTTGAATTTCGAGAGGATCCATTCCGCGTTGTCTTTGTCATAAGGCGAGCCGACATTATGCGGCCGCGCGCTCAATCGCCGCATGTTTTCGCGAATGTGGTCGGGGACGATGCCGTCGCGGAACTTCTTCTCCCAATCCTTCTGCTGCTGCGAGGTCTGGGAGCTGTAGCCCAGCAAGTGGGAATCCTCCCCGCTCTTTGTTCCCTCTTCAGATTGAGCGCTTAACAGTTGAGTTATAACAATCGCGAAACAAGCAATCCACCCGAGCCTCATGAAATCTCCTGACATTTGAAAGGTAGCCGCACCTTATGGCGGAAATGGTGCGACGAACGGCTAATACTTTATCTGATTTTTGCTTTGGTGGAATAGGTGAAACGCCGCGTCACAGCCGGAACTTGAATTCGCACCGAATCATGAGTTCCTTAGTTTAGAATTTTGCCTTTGGATTCTTATGGCACAAGTTCTGCAACTCGATCCCCGCGACAACGTTCTCATCGCTCTGACTGACTTAAAGGAGGGCGGAGCGGTGGAGTTCGGCGGCGAAACTTTTTCTCTCCCCGCGGGCGTCCCTGCGAAACATAAGTTCGCGACTCGGGATTTACCTGCTGGCGCCGGGATCACCATGTATGGCGTGTTAGTGGGAAAAGCCTCTCAGCCTGTACGCAGGGGCGAGCTGCTTACGCTTGCGAATATTCACCACGAAGCCGCGCCGTATGCCGGGAAACAATCGCAATACCACTGGAGTCCTCCCGACGTCTCGCGATGGAAGCAGGGCAAGTTTTTAGGCTATCCCCGCAGTGATGGCCAGGTTGGAACGCGAAATTATTGGGTGGTTGTTCCGCTAGTTTTTTGCGAAAACCGCAACATTCTGAATTTGAAACAGGCGTTTGAAGAAGAACTCGGCTTCGCTGCGCCGCAGCTCTACCGGCAGCAAGTTGCCGAACTGGCTAAACTTTATCGCGAAGGAAGGCCCCAAGATCTCAAGGCTTCTGGAGTGGCGCACCAAGGCGCCGAATCTGAGCCTAACAGGCTCTTCCCCAATATCGACGGTGTCAAGTTTCTTCTGCACGAAGGCGGTTGCGGCGGGACGCGCGAGGACTCTAATAATCTTTGCGGATTGATTGCGGGTTACATCAACCATCCCAATGTTGCCGGGGCCACGGTGCTGAGTCTCGGATGTCAGCATGCGCAAGTCGACATCTTGCGAGAGCAACTAAAGCGGCGTAATCCACAATTCGACAAGCCGCTGATCGTCCTGGAGCAGCAAAAGAGCGGCTCCGAATTCACGATGCTTTCGAGTGCCATTCGTCAAACCTTCCAGGGACTGGCTGACGCAAACCAACTCACTCGATCACCCGCGGATTTTTCTCATTTGTGCGTCGGATTAAAGTGCGGCGGCTCGGACGGTTTTTCCGGCTTGTCCGCCAATCCTGCGATTGGGCATACTTCTGATTTGCTGGCGGCGTTGCGGGCCCGGACTATCCTGGCGGAGTTTCCCGAGCTGTGCGGCGTTGAGCAGGAACTGATCGACCGTTCGGTGAACCGCGAAGTTGGTGACCGCTTCATCCATCTTATGCAGGAGTATGCAAACCGGGCCCGCGCGGTGCGCGCCAGCTTCGATATGAATCCGTCGCCAGGCAATATGCGTGATGGATTGCTCACCGACGCCATGAAATCTGCGGGAGCGGCAAAGAAGGGCGGCACTTCGCCGGTCACGGCGGTATTGGACTACCCGGAATATTCTAGAGAGCCCGGTCTCAATCTTCTCTGTACTCCCGGGAATGACGTAGAGTGCGTGACCGCGCAGGTAGCTGCCGGCTGCAGCGTGGTTCTGTTCACCACAGGCCTGGGCACTCCAACCGGAAATCCCATTGCGCCGGTGGTTAAACTTTCGACCAACAGTCTGCTGGCGAAACGCATGCCCGACATCATCGATGTGGATACCGGCCCAATCATTTCCGGGGACTCGACTATCGAGCAAATGGGAGAGCAGGTTCTGGATTACGTAATCCGAGTTGCCAGCGGAGAAGTGCGCACCAAGGCCGAACAAAAAAATCAGGAAGATTTCATTCCCTGGAAGCGAGGAGTTTCTCTCTGACCAGCAAAGGTGGAAGCACAAACGAGTTTCGCCTCGACGGGAAGTATGCAATCGTTACCGGCGGCGGGAGTGGAATTGGCCGGGCGATCGCGCACAAGTTCGCCGCCAATGGCGCGGCGGTGCACATTGTTGATATCAGCGCAAAGGATGCAGAGGCCGTCGCGGCAGAAATCTCCAGCGCAGGCGGAAGTGCCTCGGCGCATGCATGCGATGTTGGAAATCAATCCGAAGTCGTTGCCCAGTTTTCTGAAATTGCCCGGCATGATCGTATCGACGTTCTGGTGAATAACGCCGGAATTTCGCACATCGGGAATGCAGAGAACACGCCCGAAGCCGAGTTTGATCGCGTTCTTCGGGTCAACGTGAAAGGTTTTTACAACTGCATCTATGCAACGGTCGGACACATGAAAGCAAAAGGCGGAGGCGTGATTCTGAATATGGCGTCCATCGCAGGTTCTGCGGGTTTGGCGGACCGGTTTGTTTATTCCACCAGCAAAGGCGCAGTGATCGCCATGACTTACTCTGTCGCCCGCGATTACCTCCCGTTCAACATTCGTTGCAACTGCATTTCGCCAGGGCGTGTGCACACCCCGTTCGTGGACGGCTACCTTCACAAGCATTATCCCGGCCACGAACAGGAGATGTATGACAAGCTGGCAAAGACCCAGCCCATCGGGAGAATGGCCGAACCCGACGAGGTTGCGGCATTGGCATTATTTCTGTGCTGTGAATCTTCTGCGTATATTACGGGCGTGGATTATCTGATTGATGGCGGCTTCATGAACCTGCACGGGTGACGAATTGTCGTGGATCTCGAATTAAAAAATAGAGTTTTTATCGTAACCGGCGGCGCCAAGGGAATCGGCGCAGCCATCGTCCAGGCCGCCGCGGCGGAAGGCGCGATTCCCGTGATCGTCGACCGCGACGTGGAGGCCGGCAACCAGCTACACCGTCAGATTGCCGGGAGCGATTTGATTATCGCTGAGCTTACCCTGGCGGAGGGCTGTTACTCGACCATTCAAAAGGTAATTGAAAAGCACGGCCGCCTCGACGCTCTGGTCAATAACGCCGGAATTAATGACAAAGTCGGTCTTGAACACGGCAGCCCCGAGCAGTACGTCGCATCGCTCGAACGCAATCTGCTCCATTACTACGCCATGGCGCATTATGCCTTGCCGCATCTGAAAAAATCGCGCGGCGGCATCGTGAATATCAGCTCGAAGACCGCAGTGACTGGACAAGGCGGTACGTCAGGATACGCATCATCCAAGGGCGCGATTCTCGCGCTGACCCGCGAGTGGGCTGCAGAATTGCTCGAGTATGGCATTCGCGTGAACGCTGTGGTGCCGGCGGAGGTGATGACTCCTCTGTACCGCCAGTGGCTGGGTACTTTTTCCAGCCCCGATGAGAAGCTTAAGACCATTCTCGGCAAAATACCTCTGCAAAACCGCATGACCGACCCCGAGGAAATTGCTGCAATGGTAGTATTTCTTCTCTCTCAGCGGGCTGGGCACATCACCGGCCAGCATCTTTTCGTTGACGGTGGCTATGTGCATCTGGATCGGGCGCTGACGTAACATGGCAAACTCCTCGCCTCTCGCTGACCGGTCTCTTACGGAGAAACGATACGTTGCTCCATTTATTCTCATCACCAGTCTTTTCTTTCTCTGGGCTTTTGGAGTCAACCTTAACGACATATTGATTCCAAGATTTAAGAACGCTTTCCAATTGAGTGATTTCCAGTCATCGTTCATTCAAGTTGCGTTCTTCAGCGGCTATTGCCTTGCCGCGCTCCCCGCGGGTCGACTGATGGAAAAGATCGGCTACAAGCGCGGTATCCTGACCGGTTTGGCTTTGTGCGCAAGCGGTGCATTGTTGTTTGTGCCTGCATCCGCGGCCGGCACCTATGCGTTCTTCCTTATCGCCCTCTTTGTCATGGCTTGCGGCCAAAGTTTCCTTGAAGTCGCTGCAAATCCATATGTCACAATTCTGGGGCCTGCCGATAGCTCGGAACGGCGGTTGAATTTGGCGCAATCCTTTAATGCTGTAGGCGCTGTGTGCGCGATGTTACTAGGATTGTTCATTTTGAGTGGTCAGGAATACACGCCGCAGCAGCGGGCTATCTTTTCGGCGGCGCAGGAGCAGGCTTACCGAACCGCGCAGGCGGGTAGCGTGCGACTGCCTTACACACTGATCGCGTGCATCTTCATCGTTGTTGCGGTGGTGATCGTTCTCGTGCATCTTCCGGAAGTTAGCGAAAAGAGCACGCACAGCGGGATGGATGAAAAGACGTCCTGGAAGAAGGTGCTACAACAGGAACATCTAGTAAAGGGTGTGCTCGCCCAATTCCTCTATGTGGGCGCACAAGTTGGAGTGGGAAGCTTCGTCATTCGCTTCGCGCAGCACAGTCTTCCAGGATTAGGTGCGCGCAGCGCGTGGTATTACCTGCTGGGACATTGGATCGGATTCATGTTGGGGCGTTTCGGCGGCGCTGCATTAATGAAAACCGTCGCTCCGTCGCGTCTCCTTTCCATCTTCGGGGCTGGCTCATTGATTTCGATAATTGTCGCCCTCTCAGCAGGGGGGTCCGCATCGGTGTGGGCTGTTGTACTGATCGGGTTTTTCCACTCAATCATGTTCCCCACGATCTTTGCGCTTAGCATTAAGAATCTCGGGCCGCTGACCAAGCGAGGCTCTTCTCTCCAGGTCATGGCGATTCTCGGAGGAGCGGTTCTCCCGGCCATCATGGGGCGAATCTCAGATGCCACAAGCATCCGTGCCGCCTTTATCGTTCCACTAGTCTGCTACATTTACATCTTTTATTTCGCCGTAGATGGCTGCAAGCCAGATAAGGCGGGTACGAAAGAGATGGCCACCATGGCTGGCGTCACACAGGAATCATGAATCGCCGCTTTTGTTTATCCCTCGACCTGAAAGACGATCCCGCCCTAATTGCCGAATACCGCAAATATCACGAAAAAATCTGGCCCGAGATCACGGAAAGCATCAAGAACTCCGGCATCGTGGACATGGAGATTTACCTGCTCGGCACGCGAATGTTCATGATCATGGAAGTTAACGAGAGCTTTTCCTTTGAAAAAAAGACAAGGGCGGACCAAAAAAATCCCAAGGTTCAGGAATGGGAGCAGCTGATGTGGAAATTCCAACAAGCGCTTCCGCAAGGCAAGCCCGGCGAGAAGTGGCTATCGATGGAGCGAATCTTCAAACTGGCGCGCTGAGCCCTGTGCAGCTATCTATCGCGAAGACCTGTCGTCAGCCATGGACGAAGTTGGCCGTTTGTGTGCACTTGAAGGATTGAAATACATAAAGAAGGTGTAGTGAGGCAGATAGATCGGCACTGAGTAGTCGGCCTCCAGATACACACTAGCGTCTTTTCCATAGCCATCACGCATCACGATTACGTGGTCGGGGGCGAGACTAACGTTGTATTTTTCGGCTTTTCGCAGAACCATTTCGCGCAGTTCGGCGTCGCTGGCTATGTCAGTCGCCCCGATGCGCACTCCCAGTTGGGTTGCAATGTCCTGCAGGTCATCTTTTAGTTCTATGTTGGCGAGCTCACAGGCGCCAACCTGCCAACCCGCGCTGAACAGGAAGTAAAAAGCTGCAAGGGCCAAAACAATTTTGATTTTTTTCATTCACGTCTACTCAAAAAAGCCTGCCGGAGGCAACTGGGAACGGAGTCCCACTCCTGCACCATCCCATAATAGTTACCATTGCCAGGCTTTCAAAGTTACTCACGTACCCGAATAAGGCCTCGGCCCGTCGGAGAGGGATTGAATTCCGACGAAATGCCCAGCAGGGCCTTAGTTCAGAAAAGGGAGCTATCAGAGAAAGCAGGAGGCCCAGGCATTGGGAACGAGGTGATTCGACCTAGCGATCTGCGACAAGCCGGTTTATGGTCGCGAGCAACTCCGGCACTTCGGTAGGCTTTTGCAGCCCCGCATCTGCGCCCTCGGCTTCCCAGGAACTGAGCAGATCTGGAAAGCCGCTGATCACGAGCGTTGCGGGTATTCGGCGTTGCTCTTGCGCAGCATGGACCAAGTCATACCCTGCAGTCGGGGTTTCTACGCTCAGGTCGGTAAGCACTAGATCAAAAGGGAATTGAGCCAGCACCAGCTTGGCGGCCCGGACGGTTGAGGCGGTCTGCACCTCGAAACCCTCCGACTTCAAGACAAGCCCGAGGGTTATCAAAATATTCGGCTCGTCATCCACCACCAAAGCCTTCAATGCCATTGCTTGTTCTCGGTAAGCCATTCTAGCACCGGATCTGATGGACGACGGTTCGACGATGACATTCAAGAGCTGGATTTGCCGGTTAGGCGCAGGCCTCAACAAGCTATTATTGTTTGAGCTCTTGTAGTTTGGCGGACGCCAGCTGATTGGCCTCGCTCTGCGCGGGCGCTTCTTTCTGTATTTGCTCGTATTGCTTTTTAGCGTCAACCGTCATTCCGGCGCCTTGGTAGGTTTCCGCCAACTGGAACTCGGCAGCTGCCTTACTCACGGTTTGCGATGGCTTATCCATGAGCTGCTTGTAGAGATCGACGGCGTCTTTTGTACGGTTGGTGTCGCGATAGACCCCGGCCAGCGCGAGCTTCGCCAGTGCTGAAAGATCGCGGTTGTGATAGTCGGCGACGGTCTTGAGTTCACGCTCCGCAGCGGCGTTATCGCCGAGCTGGGCGGATGTAACCCCGACAAAATAGCGCGAGAAGTCGGCTACGTGGGTATGTGGATATTTATTTGCCAGGTCTTGAAACTGCTTGTGGGCTTCGGTGGCGCGGTCCTTTGCCGAGGCGAAGCTCGGATAGTCAGACTGCGCCGGCATTCCTGCAGGCCTAACCGGCATGTCAAAGGTCTGGAGAGCCTTACCAAAATCGGCGCTCGCCTTCTCATCCTGCCGCTCGTTGTAATACCAGGCCCCAATGACCGCTGCCACCACGACCACGACGACTATCCCGGCAATGATCAGTTTGCCTTGGTGCTCGACCGTCCAATGCACGGTCTGCTCGGCGGCGTGCATGGTGGCCCGGCTGAACCGGTCTTGCTTTAGCTGATGACGTGCCTCTGCGCGCACTAATTCCCCTTATCCTGATGAGATTTGGAAAGTTAAGTCTATCAGCGGGAAATCTAGAGCGTCAAAGCCAAGACCACGATCCTCGGTCAGCGCGAGGCTTCTTCCAGAATGCCCTTTTCCAGCTTCTCCTGACAGCCGATGCAGTGTCGCGTCCAGGGCACAGCCTCAAGCCGCTTGGCGTTGATCTCTTCGCCGCAGGAGACGCACTCGCCGAAACTGCCTTCACGAATACGCGCCAGTGCGTTCTCGACCATCATCAGCAGTTGGCGATCGTTGTTGCTCTGATGAAATAAGAACTCTTTGTTATAAGAACTGGCTGCCTTGTCCGCGATGTCCTGGGCCACGTCCTCATCGGCGCTACGGCCGTCCTGCTGCGTGCGGGAGACGGCGCGGCGCAACTCTTGCTGCCGGGTCTCTAACCGCTTTTTGAATGCTTCCAACTTCTTTTTTTCCATCGGTTCGTTCCAAACTGAGGCCGCTACTCTGGCGCAGAGGCCCCAAAGCCAAACGGGAATGATATGCGCCTGAAATAAGATGCGTCAACTGAGGGAAAAGCTTCAGGGCTGCTGGAGAAATGTGGGCTCTGGATTATTGGCCCTTTGATCAAACGTAATGTCGAGCTCGCTAAACCAGGCGGATGCGCTTCACGCGCTTCCCCACCCGTACCAGAAAACCGCCCTTTGCGGGTACGCTTATAACCGGCGCGGTCACAATTTGCCCGTCGACCGCTACGGCGCCTTCTTTGATTTTGCGCTCGGCTTCCGTTCGAGAGGAAGCCAGGCCGGCCTCTTTCAAGAGTTTGTCGACACGAATCGTACAGGTGCCACTGGAGGACGCCGACTCCTTAGTGTCCGCAAGCACGGCGGCGGTGGAAACTGAAGCTTCCTCGGCGGTTTCCGGGGCCTCATTCTTCTGAAACTGCTTCGCCCAATCCTCGGCCGCCTTCGCCGACGCCTCTGCCGAATGGAAATCCTTGACGATCCGCGCAGCCAAATCCTTCTTGGCTTGCATGGGATGAGCCTCGCGCTTCATCTGCTCGATCTCGGACATCTGCACATCGGTCAGAAGCTCGTAATAGCGCCACATCATTTCGTCTGAGATCGACATCAGCTTGCCGTACATTTCGAGCGGCGCCTCTTTTATCCCGATGGCATTGCCGTACGACTTGGACATTTTCTGCACGCCGTCGAGGCCTTCCAGAATCGGCATGGTGAGGACCACTTGTGATTCCTGCCCATAAGCGCGCTGCAGTTCGCGTCCGACCAGCAGATTGAATTTCTGGTCGGTTCCGCCAAGCTCAACATCAGCCTTCAGCATGACTGAGTCGTATCCCTGGGCCAGCGGATACAGCAACTCGTGCAACGCAATCGGCTTCTCTTCCTGAAAGCGCTTGTGAAAATCCTCACGCTCGAGCATCTGGGAGACTGTGGTCTTCGCCGCCAGCTTAATCCAGTCCGCGGACTTCATTTTTTCGAACCACTCGTTGTTGAAGCGGACTTCGGTGGTGCGAGGCGAAAGAATCTTGTAGACCTGCTCCATGTAAGTCTTGGCGTTGCGCATTAACTCTTCGGCGCTCAAAGCAGGGCGGGTGGCGGAACGGCCGGTGGGATCACCGATCATCCCGGTAAAATCGCCGATCAAAAAGATTACGGTGTGACCTAGGTCTTGAAAGTGCTTGAGCTTGCGCAGCAGAACCGTGTGGCCGAGATGAAGATCGGGCGCGGTGGGATCGAAGCCCGCCTTTACCCGCAGAGGCTTGCTGGAAGCATGTGACTTTTCAAGTTTCCCGCGCAGCTCAGACTCCTTAACAATTTCGGAGGAGCCCTTTTTTATGTATGTCAGTTGTTCGTCAACCGGTGCGAAAGTTGGCATGAAAAGATTATTGCAGATTTCAGATTGAAGATTGCAGATTGAAACCGCTGCGTTTCAGGCGCACTTAGCGCGCGCTGCGGTCAACGACGCCTTTAGCGGTGCGGAGAGACGCGACAAAAATGGACACCAATTCGTCCGACTCTTTTAGAAGTGGATTTAGTTTCTCCTTACCGACGATACCCGATTCCACGAGCAGTTCATGAAATGAAATCAGCTGGAGAGCGTGCGCGGCATACGGCGCGATAATTCGCTGCTACCGATGTAGCAGACCTCAATAATTGGCGGCAGATGATGCGCGACTCTTCATTCCTGGGAATGGCGTGGCAACAACGGATGACCAGCAGCGCAAATCGTTTTGTCCGATCCCGCAGGATTTGCGAATTTGTCGCTTGTAGCATCGAAAAATCTGCAATCTGAAATCTTCAATCTGCAATTTATCTTCTCTCCTTGATTTTCGCAGCAACAAACTTGCGCCCTATAACAGTCCATTCCCGATTCAGCACCAGATCGATGGCTTCAGCAATATGCGATGTGTTCCTGCTCGAGGATTCTGGCCTTAAGCGTACCCTCATCATCGTCATTGTGCACTAGCACTGTTTTCTGCACAATGATCGGCCCATGATCGAGTTCTTCGTCGACGAAGTGCACCGTGCATCCCGCGACTTTCACCCCGTAGGCGAACGCTTGTTCCTGGGCTTCCAAGCCGGGAAATGCCGGCAAGAGCGATGGATGAATATTCAGAATGCGATGAGGGAATTGCTTTACGAACCACGGCGAGAGCAGCCGCATGTATCCGGCGAGGCAGACTAGGTCAACCTTGCGTTGCTGCAATGCGCTGACCACTTCACGATCGTGATCTTCGCGGGCCTTGGCTTTGGATGGAATCACGAGCGTCTCGATGCCCAGGTTTCGCGCGGTGGCAATTCCGCCGGCATCAGGGCGATTCGAAATGACGATTGCGATTCTGGCATCGCGAATTTTGCCCGACGCGACATTTTTCGCGATGGCTTCGAAATTCGATCCGCGACCGGATAGCAAAATGCCAAGGTTCTTCATCCAAGTTTCCAGACCCTGAAACTAAATGCTCTAATCGTGGCCGTCAAACCCGCAAATGGGAGAAGCACTCCCGTCACCTGTGCCGCATCCTTAAAGGTTCGTTACACTGAAAACACTGAGCTCACAAATGATCATCCACCGGACCTTAGCATTGGGCACCGTATTGTTTCTCGCACCGTGTGCACGCGGTGTACTGGCACTACCTGCGGCACAGAACAATTCCAGCACGCAGACTTCACCAGCGCAGCCTAGCGCTCAAACCACTCCAGGTGACAAAACTGCCGAAGACAAAAAGACAGCCGAAGAAAAAGAAAGGGAGATCCAGCGGCAGGAGCAGTCGCAACGCATGCTGAAAACATTGCCCAACTTCGCCACCACCAACCGCCGCGATCCACCTCCATTAACTCCAGCGCAAAAATTTCACCTGTTTCGGAAATCGGCATTCGATCCAGTAGAGTTCGGCGTAGTCGGCATGCAGGCGGGTATCAGTCAAGCCGAAGATGAATTTCCAGAGTATGGACAAGGCGCGTCAGGGTTCGCCAAACGTTATGGCGCAACCCTGGCTGACGAAGTCTCCAGCAGCTTTTTCACGGATTACTTCTATCCCGTCCTTTTCAAAGAAGACCCGCGCTACTTCCGGCTGGGCGAAGGATCGATCAAGCACCGGCTCGGTTATGCATTGAAGCAGGAAGTCATCTGCCATACAGATAAAGGCGGGCGAAGTTTCAGTTGGCAGAACGCATTCGGCGCGGTCACTTCGGGAGCAGTATCGAATGCCTATTACCCGGAGTCGGACCGGGGATTCGGGCTGACCATGAGCCGCAGCGCGATTTCAGCTGCCTATGGAACTTTGGGCGGAGTGGTGGATGAATTCTATCCGGACATCGATCACTGGCTTTTTCACCGGCACCAGAAGCAGCCCGCAAACTAAGCAGCGTGTAACCCAGCCCACAACGCTAAAAACATCACCAGCGACAACAGAATGGCCGCCCAGGCATTGGTGCGCACGAATTTGTGCGTCGCCGGCCACGGATACATCAGCACGTCAAATACGGTGACCAGTCGCTCCGGCCAGAGCAGGCCAGCAACTCCGAACGTGAGCGAGAGTTGTACAAACAGCAAGAGAAGAAGGTGGTTCATTCCCGATACTCCAACGCTAATTTAAGGATTGGGAAAACTTCTTTTGCTGAGTGTAGCTTAGGGCCGCAGTTGGGAGTCAATAGAAGAGTGCAGGGGTATGGTGCCGATAGTACCTTTGTGGGAAGTACGCACTGCGCCAGGTAGCTTATTGAAAAGTCAGACTCCTGGCTCCTCTTTACGCCCGGTGCCCGCGAGCCAGCGAAAGAGCATGTTTACCAGGCTGAGGACAATCGCTCCCTCGAAAGCGGAGGTGAATGAATCAACCTTAAAACCAGGAACCACGGCTGAGGCCATCTCCAGCATGAGGGCGTTAATCACGAACCAAAAGATGCCCAAGGTCAGGATGGTAAGGGGCAGAGTGATGATCTTCAGCAGAAGGCCGAGAGTCGCGTTCACAAAACCGATCACCAATGCGGCGATAAGCGCGGCAGCTAAACCGGACACGTGAAACCCGGGGACGACTCGCGACACCAGCCACACCGCCAACGCACTCAGCAGCCAATTGAGAAGAATCCGCATGCTGGGCCTCCAAGGTTGACACTATAAGCGCGTCTGCGGAGATCGGCAACATCGGACCGTGATACCGAAATGCTACTTGCAGCTCCGTCAGAGGTATCAAAAAATCCTTGGAAGCGCGGAGAGTAGACATGTGGCTGGGCCTTATTCCGGTGGCGGCTTTTGTGATTGCTTTCCTGGTGGGCGCCATCGCGCTGTGGGCAATCGCAAAAAGCTCGACCATTACGGAAACCCAAACCAACGCGGGGAAAGCGATCCACGTTCACACGCCGGTCGGCGCGCTTGATTCCGAGCCGCAAGACGAACTAGATCCCCGGCTGGCGAAACTTCCCGTTTATCCCGGCGCGATGCGCGAAGATCCTGCCGGCTCGCAGACCGTAACTCAAATGGACTTCAACCATGGAGTGCTGCAGGAAATCTCATCTGATTTTTGGACACCCGATCCCATCGACGAAGTCTGGCGATTTTATCGGAACCGCTTGCCGGACTGGCCTCAAAACCTCGATGAACACAGGGGAAGAGAGTTGATCCATCCGGAACCGGATGGTGTGCGGCTCATTCGAGTCACTCGCCAAAACGAGCGGACGCTCATTGAAATCTGCATCAAACCAGTCGGATACCCGCATTTGTTCTGCGGGGACTGAATGATTCAGTTTGCCGTCTATCCTCATTTTAAGAAAGTAGTAAACTTTCGACTTATGCCGAGAAGGCTGACTAGCCACGTTGCTGCCTGTTCTCTCCTCATGCTTGGACTCGCGGCCGCTCCCGGTTTCGCACAATTGGTTGCTTCTCGCGATCTCACCTCAGGCTGGCGGGTCCCGTCCGAACACATTGCCATTCCCGAAACCTGTGACCAGCCACGTTCCTCGGTCATCGACGGCGATCAGGCAAAAGCCGATCCGTTGAAAGCAAAAGACCTTGAACTGACGATAATGGAGACTACCCCCACTAAGCTGGAGATTGGCAATGATTTCAATGCGAAGGTTCGCCTGAAGAATGTGAGCACTGCTGCCGTTTTGGTTCCAGCCGTCACCGACGGTGAACAGCTGCTGCATTCGTCCGCCGACGCAACCGAAGAAAAGTACGAAGTCGGGGACATTTCGTTTCGATTGACCACTGGAAAACCGCACGGCATTCCGATTTACTTGAACTCGGCCGGCGCGCTGTTCGCTAATCCGGGCGACAAAGCCAGTTATGTGGCGCTCGAACCGGGAAAATGGCTGGAGATCAAACTGCATGCGCGGGTCGAGTGCGGCATGGAGAACTGCATGGGCGAGATTCAACCCGACAGCAAGGCGGTTTTGACCGCCTGGTGGTATCAGCGTGTCTTGAGCCACAAGGTCACCGGCTGTGAGGAAACCCATGGCAGCTTCACCGTTCGCCAGCTCGACTCTTCACCATTTACCGTTGAAGTGACCAGCCCGACGCCGAAGATGTCGGCCGCGGTCCATACCTACTGACTTATGCCTGTACTCACTTACCTCGAAGCTATTCGGCAGGGAATTTCTGAAGAAATGGATCGCGATCCGGCCGTCTTTTGCATTGGCGAAGACATTGGCATTTACGGCGGAGCCTTCAAAATCACCGAGGGCTTTATTGACCGATTTGGTCCCGAACGCGTGATTGATACGCCCATTGCCGAGTCGGCAATCGTTGGCGCGGCTTTTGGCGCGTCGCTGACCGGCATGCGTCCAGTTGCCGAATTTCAATTCATGGACTTTATCGCTTGTGCCATGAACCAAATCAGTAACATGGTGGCGAAGACTCACTACTTATGGGGCGCGCCCGCTCCTCTGGTTTTACGAGGGCCCAGCGGCGGGAATGTTCATGGCGGTCCATTCCATTCGCAAAATCCCGAAATGTGGTTTGTACATAACCCGGGGCTGAAAGTTGTATGCCCGGCGACCGCTTACGATGCTAAGGGTTTGATCAAAGCTTCCATTCGCGACAACAATCCGGTCATTTTTTTCGAACATAAGTATTTGTATCGGCGAATCAAGGAAGAGGTTCCTGCCGATGACTACATTGTGCCGTTAGGTAAGGCGCGGGTCGCGAGACAAGGCCGTGACATCAGCGTGATAACCTACGCAGCCATGGTGCACACTGCGCTCGAAGCTGCGGACCTTCTGTCGAAAGAAGGGGTCGAACTTGAGGTTGTGGATCTGCGCACACTGGCGCCACTCGATCGCGAGGCTATTGCCGCTACCGTGAGCAAGACCAACAAAGTTATTATTCTGCACGAAGACACGTGCACCGGCGGGATTGCGGGTGAGATCGCGGCAATCATTAACGAAGAAGTCTTCGACGATCTGGACGGGCCGATTGTTCGAATTACTGCGATGGACACGCCTGTTCCATTCTCGCCCCCGCAGGAAGAACGGTTCCTGCCCCAGCTGCGCGACGTGGTGGAAAAGGCGCGTTGGCTGAAAGCGTATTAAGTAGAGACAGTTTGTGCCGTCAGTTAGGATTCTCGAAGATAGGAGAACACATGCGAACCTTCGTACTCGGGATCATTATTACGATTGTGGTGGCATTCGTCGCCATATTACTGATCGCACAGTTCGGTTTGTTTCCTACTAATGCTGACGCTTCGCCGTCTGGCCTGGAACGTCGTGTAGCCATGAGTGCGCTGGATGCCTCGATGGAACGGCATGCACCGCGGATACCGAATCCGGTCCCGGTAACCGATAATAATCTCATCGACGGCATAAAGCTTTACACCATGAATTGCGCCGTCTGCCACGGAACTCTCGATTACAAGCCCAGCTTGTTAGAGCATTCCATGTATCCTCCACCGCCGCAGATCATCCTTGACCCGCTGGACGATCCGGAGTGGCATATTTTTTACGCCATTCGTACCGGCGTGCGTTACACCGGAATGCCGGCATGGAACCATGCACTCGGCGATCAAGACATCTGGAAAATAACCGCATTTCTGTCGCGACTGGATAAACTTCCGCCTGGAGTGCAGCAATACTGGAAGACCACTTTTGGGGTGTCGCCGCAAAGCCATCCCAGCGAGGGTGGGCACGAGCATCACGACTAGCCGCCGGCGATTGCCATTTTTCTTTTTGTGCGTTTGTTCTAGGATGTGTGCGTCCCTATGCCCAACTACACTTTCCGCGTAAACGGCAGTGAAAAAAATGTCGATGTTTCGCCCGATACTCCCCTGCTCTGGGTGCTTCGCGATAGCCTGCAATTGACCGGCACAAAGTTCGGCTGCGGCGCTGGTTTGTGCGGCGCGTGCAGCGTGCACATCGATGGCGCGCTCACCCGCTCGTGCATCACACCGGTTTCGCAGGTCGCCGGGAAGAACGTCACCACCATTGAAGGTCTGGGCGCGAATGGCTTGCACCCGTTGCAGGCGGCGTGGATTGCGGAAGATGTTCCGCAGTGCGGCTACTGCCAGAGCGGACAGATCATGGCCGCCGCGGCGATGCTCCAGAAAACCCCGCACCCAACCGACGAGCAAGTCACCGATTTCATGTCAGGGAATATTTGCCGTTGCGGCACCTACGAGCGCATCCGGCGCGCGATTCATCGCGCCAGTGCAGGAGGTGCAAAGTGACGGCACTTTCTCGCCGCGCGTTTCTAGGAACCTCGGCCGCAGCCGGGGCCGGACTGGTGATCGGGTTCTACCTTCCGAAGAGCGCGTCGGCCCAGGCAAGCGTATTTTCTCCCAACGCATATTTGCGCATAACTCCCGACGAAAAAATCACCGTCATCGTTGCGCGCACCGAGATGGGGCAAGGTGTCTGGACCGCGCTTCCGATGATTCTTGCCGAGGAACTCGAAGCTGATCTGAAGCAGATCACCATCGAGCAAGCCGGCGCCAGTACTTTATTCGGCGATCAGAGCACTGGCGGCAGCGCCAGTGTCCGCACCACGTGGGACCCGATGCGCAAAGCCGGAGCGCAAGCCCGCGAAATGCTGATCTCGGCTGCGGCCACGCAGTGGGGCGTTCCGCACGAGAGTTGCAAGGCAGAGAGCGCGTCCGTGATTCATTCGGAAACCGGGCGCAAGCTGAGTTACGGATCGCTGGCGGCAAAAGCCTCGACGCTTCCTGTGCCGGACAATCCGCCGCTAAAAAACGGTAATTACAAACTTGTCGGGAAATCTACACCGCGTCTGGATACGCCTTCCAAGGTCAACGGCTCTGCCCAATACGGAATCGACTTTCATATTCCCGGCATGAAGTACGCGTCACTGGCCCGATGCGAAACGGTCGGTGGCAAGGTTGGAGATTTCGACGCCACCGCGGTCAAGCAAATGCCGGGTGTGACTTTCGTCGACAAAATCGGTGATTCAGCTGTGGCCGTAGTTGCAGACAGCACCTGGAATGCGCTGAAGGCGCGGCGCGCGCTCAAGATCACCTGGGACGAGGGGCCGAACAAGGACCTGAATTCCGCCGCAATTTTTGACGCATTGCACCACGCCGACGAAAGCAAGGCAGTGAAATTCTTTTCCGTGGGTGACGCTTCGAAATCCAGCGGCAAACAAATCGAAGCCGTGTATCAGCTTCCGTTCATGGCGCATGCTCCTATGGAGCCGGGAAATTGCAGCGCGCATTTTCGCGGAAACGAGTGCGAATTGTGGGCACCGACGCAAGTTCCACAGGATTGCAGGGATACCGTCGCGCCGCTTATCGGATTAAAACCGGAGCAGGTAAAGGTAAATGTTACGCTTCTCGGCGGAGGCTTCGGCAGACGCCTGGAGCATGATTACGCGGTCGAAGCCGCGTTGGTTTCTAAGGCAATCAACGCTCCGGTGAAAGTGACATGGACGCGCGAAGACGACATGCGCTGCTCGACTTATCGTCCAGTGAGTGTGCATAAACTCTCGGCCACGCTCGGCGATGATGGAATGCCGATCTCTTTTCGGCATCGCATCATCGGCCCATCGATCAATGGACAAAAAGGTTCGCAGCCGGTGAATGGCGTCGATTCCGATTTTCCCGATGAGGCGGGGTTCGTTTATCCAATCCCCAATGTCGCGCTCGAATCTGTGACCACCGACACTCCCGTTCCGTTGGGCTGGATGCGTTCTGTATATGCGCTGCAAATGGGATTCGCCAGTGAAAGCTTTATCGACGAATTGGCCGCTGCATCTGGCAAAGATCCATTCGAATACCGCATGCAGTTGCTTTCCAAAGACGCCGAGATCAAGTATTTCGACACGTCCTGGAGCACCGCGCGCATGCGAAATGTGTTGAAACTCGCCGCCGAAAAAGCCGGCTGGAGCAAGCCGCTGGCCGCGGGACGCTATCGCGGTATCGCGTGCTTTGGCTGCTTCAGCACCTACGCTGCCGATGTGGTCGAAATATCCATGGAACATGACACACCCCGCGTCCATCGCGTGGTCTCAGTGGTGGACTGCGGCCAGGTGGTCAATCCAAATATCCTTGAGCAACAGATTCAAGGCGCGGTGGTTTACGGTTTGGCCAACGCTCTGCGCGCGCAGATCACCATCGACAAAGGTAAGGTGGTACAGAGCAACTTCGACACCTATCAGCCGATTCGCATGAACGAAGCGCCCAAGGTGGAAGGATATTTCGTGCCCAGCACCGAGCTGCCGACTGGCGTCGGTGAGCCTCCGATACCGCCGCTGGCGCCGGCGCTTTGCAATGCGATCTACGCGGCGACGAAAAAACGCGTGCGGGCGTTACCGATTCTGAGCTAGAACATGCTTCGGGAGGGCACGACTTCCAGTCGTGCCGTTAAGCACATCGAACCTGTACCCGGCACGGCTGAAAGCCGTGCCCTCCCACATTTATTGCGGAAGAATCCTATGCGCAAACTTATTCTGCTGTTTACGGTCCTGTTCACCATCTCAGTTTTTTCCTCCGCCCAACCCAACTCATCTCTCGCGCAAAGCCGAGCGGCCCGCCTTCGCCACGGCATCAACCTGAGCGAATGGTTCGCGCAGGTTTACGATCCCAAGGGTTACACCAAAGAGCATTTTGAAAACTGGACCACCGCCAGCGACATCGCGCTAATTAAATCCATGGGCTTCGATCACCTTCGTCTGAGCGTGAATCCCGAGCCGATGATTCGGCACAACCGGGGAGATGAACTTCCTCCCGAATATCTCGGCTATCTTGATGCAGCGGTGAAAATGATTCTCGATCAGGGGCTCGCCGTCATCATCGACATGCATCCGGAGAGCGACTTCAAAGCGAAGTTAGTCGAGCATGATGAGTTCGTTGAGCAGTTCTCGGATTTCTGGCGGGCAATCGCCCATCACTATTCTTCTTACGATTCAGAAAAGATTCTCTTTGAAGTTTTGAACGAGCCGGAATTTAAAGATCGTTACCGGTGGGCTGGAGTGCAGGCAAAACTGGCAAATGCGATTCGTGAGGGCGCGCCGCAGAATACCATAATCGTCGCCGGAGGAAATTACTCGGACATTGCCGACCTGCTCTCGATGACGCCGCTCTCCGACCCCAACGTAATTTACAACTTCCACTTTTACGACCCGCACACATTCACACATCAGGGCGCGACCTGGGGAATAAATTATTGGCATTTTGAAAGCAAGCTGGCCTATCCATCGAACATGGAGAACGCAGAGAAAGTCGCGGCCACCGAACCGGACGCGGTGAATCGCCTGCAAATCCTGCGTTACGGCCTTGACCATTGGGACGCGAACCGGATCGCGATTGAGATCGGCCAGGCTGCCGAATGGGCGAAGCGATGGAAGGTTCCGCTCACCTGCAACGAATTCGGCGTGTACCGCAAGGCTTCTGATCCTGCCGACCGGGCGCGCTGGTTGCATGATGTGCGCACGACGCTTGAACAAGACGGCATCGGCTGGAACATGTGGGATTTCGGCGGACGCGACAACGGTCGCGGCTTCGGGGTGGTGAATGGCGAAAACGGCCGCAATGCACCGGATGAAGTGACTGTCAAGGCCCTCGGGTTGAAGTAGTGGTCGCCTTTGGCACGGTCGAGGACGCCCCTGCTACAAAATCTGGGTCGTGCTACTCGACTGCCGCAATGTGCCCACTCCGCCTGCGTATAGTGCGCTTTCTCTCAAGGAGACTTTCGAGCGCCTGGCGGGTTTCCGCAGGTAAGTGGTAAGACTCATTGTCCGCGGGATATTGCCGCGACTGAACATCAGCGCGATATGCCTGAACTGCGTGCGTGATTTCGGCAGCCGCGTCGCCGTAGCGGCGCACGAATTTTGCGGCGGGGCCGAAGGTGAGATTCAGGATGTCGTGAAATACGAGCACCTGCCCATCGCATCCCGGGCCGGCGCCGATTCCAATGGTCGGAGCGCTGACTTCGTTTGTAATCATGTCTGCTACTTCTCGCGGCATGCCTTCAAGAAAAATGCACGCCACGCCAGCGCGGTCGAGCGCGGTGGCGTCCCGCATGAGTTGCTCGATGTCCGCCAAGGTCTTGCCTTGAACTTTGAATCCGCCCATGCGGTTCAGTGATTGCGGCGTAAGCCCGATGTGGCCGGCGACGGGGATCTCCGCGTCGATAATCTGGCGGATTACGTCGACGCGTTTCTCGCCGCCTTCCATTTTCACCGCCTCCGCCCCGCCTTCTTTGACGAAACGCATGGCGTTGCGCACTGCATCCTGCGCATCCGCGTGATAGGAGCCGTAGGGCATGTCGGCGATCAGCAACGCGTCTTTTAGGCCCCGTCGCACTGCCTTAACGTGGTGCAGCATCTCGTCCACGGTGACGGAGAGCGTGTTTTCGTGGCCGAGCATGGTCATGGCCAGGGAATCGCCGACCAGCACCATATCGATACCGGCTTCATCCACCAGGCGCGCGCTCGAATAATCGTAGGCGGTCAGGCAGGTGATAGGTTCACGCTGAAGCTTTTTGTCGTGGAGAGATGTGGTGGTAATTTTATGGCGCGGGGCGCCTATCGGAGTCAGACTCACGATTTCCTCCAGTGCCCCTCCGCAAAACGCGGATAGAGCCTGCTAGCGGGTTTAGATGCCGCTAAGGGAATTGTAGTCCTTAAAATTGCGCTTCGTCGAGGATTTAGGTAACCGGATGGCCTGATTACCTTCGGCTGCGTTTGACATTAGAGCGTAACCAGACGGCGTATCCGGCTTCATCTAGATCGCCTGCGGCAAGGGCAAGAACAGCTTGTGTGGCATCGGCTTCGGTGGCTTGTAAAACAAAGCCGTTTAGTTCGAGAAATGCGATACCAACCGCGAAACCTATTCTCTTATTGCCATCCACGAATGGGTGGTTCCGGACCAGGGCCGCAGTGTACAAAGCTGCCAATTCGATAATGTCAGTGGAACTATACGAATAATGCTGGCGCGGCCGAGCAAGTGCTGACTGCAAAAGGCCGGCGTCCCGTAATCCCTCTGCCCCTCCATATGCAGCAAGGAGCTTGGTATGTGCGGCCAGCACGAGCCTCTCCAATATCCAAATCGGTTCTTGTTTTTTCACTTCGCCAAGGCACGCAGGGTATTTCGGTAGCGGGACATAATATCCTCAATCTTCTCCATCTGCTTCTCGAAGGCGGGATCGTAAGGTGTGAGGCGGTAATCGCCCTCTGCGGCCTCGATGAGAAAGAGCTTTTCTCCGTCGCCGGTTTGCAGCCGATTGATCACATCTTTCGGCAGCACCACCCCAAGCGAGTTCCCAAATTTGCGGACCTTGAGTTCGACCATGGCTACTCCTTAAATGTTATTACAATTGTAATAACACATGTCGGGATCGGGCAAGCACGATTTTTTTGCTCTGAAGAATCGCGTCTTACCTCATGGTAAGATGATTTTATTGGCACATCGCACAATCATTAGTTCCAAAGGACAGGTCGTTGTTCCAGCGGAGTTGCGCGAGCAACTTGGACTGAAGAAAGGCACAGCGGCCACGTGGACTGAAGAAAATGGCAGGCTGGTGCTGACTCCAATTTCTGCGAAGCTTCTTGACGAAATCCGGGGTTCTCTCAAGCCAGGCCCGGGTGAGCCTTCGGCATTCGAAGGTTGCTTTGAGGAACGCGTCCGCGAACGAGCGCGGGATAAATAATTGACCCATTCCACACGCCCACGCGGATACGTGCTGGATGCAAACGCGCTGATCGGTTTTTTCGAAGACCAGGCGGGGATCGCAAAAAAAGTGCAGGACGTGTTCGAGCAGGCGCTGCACAATGACACGCCGGTTTTAATGTCGGCGGTAACCTGGGGTGAAGTTTTCTACGTTGAGTGGCGGTACCGGGGCGAGGACAACGCATACCGAGCTCAGGCAAGAACTCACCAACTGCCACTCGCAATCATTTCCGTCGATCAGGAACGAGCGACTCGCGCCGGCGCAATCAAGCAGAAGCACGGTCTAGGGTATGCGGACTCCTTTGCGGCCGAACTGGCCATTGAACGTTCCGCGTGGCTCGTGACCGCAGACCGCGAGTTCGAGAAGCTGGGGAAACACTTGCTTACCCTGATGCTTCCACGTCGATAACACGGCGCTGGCAGTTCTCTGGATCTACGCGCTGGCGGCTTCCTGGCTGCCTAATGGGAGGAAATACTGAGTGCCTTTAATCGGCGCCGAAACCTTCCTGAGTAGCTCCTGCAGATCTTCGTTGCGCTCGACGAAGTCAATCTCTGAGGTATTTACGATCAGCAGATCAGAAGACGTGTAATGAAAAAAGAAGTGCTCGTAGGCCTTGATCACTTCTTCCACATATTCCTCGCTGATCGCCTTTTCGCCTGCCACGTTTTTCTTTTTCAGGCGCTTCTTGAGCACCTCAGGTGTGGCCTGCAAATAGATCACGAGATCCGGAGTTGGCAGCTGGTCGCGAAAATAATTGTAGTAGCGGTTGTAGGTGTCGAGTTCCTGATCGTTCAGGTTGAGGTACGCAAAAAGCTTATCTTTTTCGAAGATGAAATCCGAGACCACCAGTTTCTGCGACCGCGCCCCCAAGTCCAAGGCGCGCAGTTGCTCGAATCGCTGTACTAGAAACGTAAACTGCGTCTGGAACGCCGCTCCCGGCTCGCCCTGATAAAACGGCGCTAAGAATGAATTGCGCTCGGGATCGGTTACCCGCTGGGCATTGAGCCTTTCCGCAAGGATGTTGGAAAGCGTGCTCTTACCGACGCGTATGGGGCCCTCTATCGCTATATACCTGGGGAGATCAAAAAGCTTGGCCATGAATGTGAGGAGATCGCTATTGAGAATATCCCGAGCGCAACTCTCGCGCAATTGAGGAAGAAGTTAACACCGATTAAATCATTGAGGGATTGGCTCATTGAGATGGCTCATTGAGACATTTACAATCGCAGCGTGCTTGGACTTGCTATCGCCGGGGCGACCGCGGTCGGGGCGACCGTCGCCGGATATCAGTCGCTAGCTCCAACCGGCCAATGCTTCGGGCGAGCATTCTGCCGTGGCCAGCGAGGTTCGAAGCAGATCGCGCTGACCTTCGACGACGGCCCAAACGAGCCGCACACCCGCAATCTGCTCGATGTTCTCGCCGGGCATAAGGTTCCGGCCACGTTTTTTTTGATCGGCCGTTATGTTCGCCAGCGTCCGGATATTGCCGCAGAGATTGCGAAACGGGGTCACGTAATCGGAAACCATACCTTCACTCATCCGCTGCTAATGCTCCGGTCCGCCTCGCGCATACGGAGCGAAATCAGTCAATGCCGGGACGCGATTCATGACGCTGTCGGCCAGCACTCAAATTTGTTTCGCCCTCCGTGGGGAGGCAGACGGCCGACGGTATTCCGGATAGCCAGGCAGTTGGGGCTTGAGCCGGTAATGTGGAATATTACCGGGTACGATTGGAAGGCACCGTCGCCAGAATACATCGAGCGGAAAGTCGGCCGGAAAATCCGCGGCGGCGATGTAATCCTGTTGCACGATGGTGGTCATGCGGCATTCGGTACTGATCGTTCCGCTAGCGTAGCGGCCGTCGATCGATTGCTCACCCGCTACCTAGCTGAAGGCTACAAATTCGTTACAATCCCGCAAATGATGGCTCCTCGGCTATAAGTCGGGGGACGAGCACATCCGCCACTGCACGATCGTGTGTTTCTTTGCAAAATCCGCCACAATGCTACACTTACCCGTTTTCGGAGGCTCCCCTGAACAGCAATCCTGTTCTTGTCGTCCACGGTGGCGCATGGGCAATCCCAGATGACATGGTCGAAGCTCACCTCAACGGCGTGCGTAACGCTGTGAACGCCGGCTGGCGCACTCTTGAAAGCGGAGGTTCGGCGCTCGACGCCGTCGAAGCCGCGGTTGTAGTGATGGAAGATGATGAGGCCTTCGACGCCGGCCGCGGCAGTTTTCTGAATCGCGAAGGCAAAGTTCAACTCGACGCCCTCATTATGGACGGCAATACGCTTCGCGCCGGTGGCGTCGGGTGCGTGGAGCACATTGCCAATCCAGTCCGCGCCGCGCGTAAAGTCCTGAGCGAAAGCCCGCACGTTTACTTCGTTGCTGAAGGCGCGGAACGTTTTGCCAAGCAACACGGAATCCCGCTTTGTAAAAACGAAGATTTGATCATTCCTCGCGAGGTTGAGCGGCTGCGTGAATTTCAAGATCTCACCACGGGCGAAGGACAGGAATTGTTCGCGCCCGAGATTTCGCACGACACGGTGGGCGCGGTGGCGCTCGACAAGTCAGGAAACATCGCGGCTGCAACTTCCACCGGCGGAACATTGAACAAAGCCCCTGGGCGACTCGGCGACTCTTCGCTGATAGGCAGCGGCTGCTATGCCGATAACCAAAGCGCTGCGGCTTCTACCACGGGATGGGGCGAACCGATCATGAAGCTGGTGCTCGCCAAGTGGGCCGCAGACCGGGTAGCCGCGGGCAATCTGCCCCAATGGGCGGCGGCAGAGGCCATGAATTATTTAAAAGATCGATTGAACGGGCACGGCGGCATCATCGTGCTCGATTCCCAGGGTCGATTCGGCCTTGCCCACAACACGCCTCGCATGGCCTGGGCGATTCGGACCGAGGCCAAACTGGAGTCAGGGATCGAACGCAAGTAAACCGGCCTGGCAAGTCCCTCTTCCACCAACAGGGAATCAAGCTTCTTGCTTGATTTCCTTCTATAAGCTGATGTACAAACCAGCAAACCTTCGCGTTCTACCAAATCGCGCTTTAACAAACTCGGTACCGGCCAGGTGCTGGTCCTGAGAATTCTTGCGCCGGAGATATCCATGCGAACACTAAGATTGCTCCTCACCCTTTCGGCCGCACTCACCCTGGCAAGCTCTCTTTACGGACAAGGCGTAGCTACGGGCGATCTGCGTGTGACCGTCACCGATCCGCAGGGGCAATCGGTCGCAAGTGCCAGCGTGAGCGCGCGCAATGGCGGCAAAGGAATTGAACGCGCGGCCACCGGCAACGGCCAAGGCCAATACAGTTTTCTTTCGCTGCCTCCGGGTTCTTATGTGGTCACAGTGAACGCTCAGGGGTTCGCCAAAGCCAGCGCTCCAGATGTCGTAATTACCGTCGGGGGATCGCTCGAGCTGCCCATTTCTCTCACCCTCGCGTCGACCAAAGAGGTCGTTGAAGTAAGCAGCGCGGCTCAGGCGATTGAGACCGCGCAGACTTCGACCACAGACACTGTTGACCAACGCCAGATTGACAACCTACCGACCAATGGCCGCAGTTACATTAATTTTGCAAAGACCGACTCGGTCGTTCTTCCTGATGCTGCCCCCAACACCGGCGCGGCGCCGACATCCGGCATCAACTTCGGCGGACAGCGGGCCCGCTCGAACTTGGTCAACGTGGACGGTGCGGACGCAACTGACAATTCAGTCAATGGCGTCCGTTCGACCGTGTCTCAGGAAGACGTGCAGGAATTTCAAATCATCACCAACGGTTACAACCCAGAGTTCGGGCGGGCGGCTGGCGGCGTGGTGAATATCGTTACCAAGAGCGGATCGAACGGTTTTCATGGCGATGTGTTCGGATACCTGCGCAATCGAAATTTTCAGGCGGTGAATCCGTTCAGCACCGTTCCTGATCCCGCATACACCCGCGTGCAGGCAGGAACCGCGTTCGGCGGGGCGATCAAAAAAGACAAGACTTTTTATTTCTTTTCTTACGAAGTCACGCGGCGGCATGAGACCGGATTTTCGAGTATTGGACAGGGAAATTTCGGCCTGGTTCCGTTCAACACGGCGACTGTCGGACTTCCGTTTGGCACTATGCAATTGACTCCTGCTCAGGTTGGCTTCCTGACCAATCCGGCGGTGCTGGCGACCGAAGGGGCGTCTTCAGCCTATGCGAACTGGAGGTCGGGCAGTATGCAGCTCTCATGGGCGCGTCCTCGGGCATGGCTGTGAATGGCGCTTGGCCGCTGGGATTGACCGGTGGTTTTCCCGGAGTCGGAGGATTCCCAACCTCTTGTGGTGCCCCGCCGTGTTTTGTGCCTGCCTCGTATCAGACCCTGGCTTCGCAGCAGGGCAACTTCCCGGTCTTCGAAGGCACGAGCCTTTATTCGTTTCGCATCGATCACAACATCAGCAGCGCCAATCGTCTGACTTTCCGCGTGAATGTCAGTCCCAGCACCGTGACCGGAATCGAAGTCAGTGGGCAGGACCAGCCCTTCGGGCAGAACGCCTACTCACGCACGTCGGAGCAAACTTATCGCGACGTCGCCGGCGTGGTTCAAGATGCATGGTCGATCGGAACCAACAAGCTCAACCAATTTACCTTCCAGTACGCCCGGCGCGGATTGTCGTACTTCTACAACACGGCTATCCCCGGCGGCTCAGATCCCGCCGTGAACATTCCCGGCTTTGCGTATTTCGGACGCGAGCCTTACTCCTACATTCAACGCACCGAGCAGCGCTACCAGTTTGCAGATAATTTTTCGTGGACCATTGGCCAGCACAGCACCAAGTTTGGCGCCGACATTAACTACATTCCGCTTAAGGCTATCTTCACCGTGAACTATGGCGGGGTTTACGATTTCGGTGCGCTCAGTTCTGCGCAGCTGGGTTTCATAAATCCTAGCCCTCAAACTTTACCGAATTTTCCGCAAGTTTCGCCGGTGCAGGCTTATGGGGCGGGAATCCCTGGCGACTTCATTCAAGGCTTGGGCAGCCCCAGCGATTCATTCAAGAATGTGCCCATGGGCTTTTACTGGCAGGACTCATGGAAGGTGCGCCGCAATCTGACATTCAATTACGGTCTGCGCTACGACGTTGAAATTCCGCCAAAGTTCAAAGCGCCAACCGGACTCGCGGCCGACGGCTACCAGTTCCTGGGATTACAAAAAGGAATTCAAACTGACAAGAACAATTTCCAGCCGCGCATCGGTCTGGCCTGGGACCCGAAGGGCGACGGCAAGACCGTGATTCGCTCATCGTATGGTCTTTTCTATGATCACCCGCTGCTCGGCTTGTATTTCCTCGGCGACGCTT
This sequence comes from uncultured Acidobacteriota bacterium, assembly GCA_963703465.1. Classification (GTDB taxonomy): domain Bacteria; phylum Acidobacteriota; class Terriglobia; order Terriglobales; family Acidobacteriaceae; genus Gp1-AA145. The sequence continues at coordinate 52,577 of CAVPEQ010000003.1, forward strand.
CCGACGGTTCGACCAGCGGACAGCTGGCTTTCGGCGGCACTTCCGGCTGCGCCGGCTGCTGGAAATCCCGGCAACTTGAACGCGATTCCGATATTCCAGGGAACGCTGGTCAACCCGGCATTCCCACAGTGTGCGCCTTCTGCCTATCGGCCCGGTGAACGCCGCTCTGGGATATTTGCCTAATCAGCAGCAGTTCCAGGCATTGAACTTTCCCGCAGTCGGCTTTCCTGAACCAGAACTATTTGACCAATACGCCGCTGGCGCTCGGCTTCCAGCCCTTCGGATATCCGCAGGCGAAGAATTTTGTTTATGCCTATTCGCAGCAGGCAAACCTCAGCGTCGAGCGCGACCTGGGCAACGGCTACACCATTAACGTGGCCTACAACTTTAATGGCGGACGACACCTCAATCGGCCGATCAACGCCAATACCATTCGCGGCGATTTAATGGTAATGAACTTTTGGTCGCGCAGCAAGCGGCAAAGCCGCGGAATCAGCCTGGCCAAACTGCCCGCAAGCCCATTTACCGTAAGCACTTACCTGCGTTGCGCCTTGCAGTCCGAATGACGGCCAACCCTATGTTGACGCTGCGCTGATGAACTTCTTTCCGCCCCAGCGGACTGAATCCCTCCATCGCCGGCGGGTATATTGCTGCCGGCGGCGGCGCCTGTGTCGGCCTGGCAGAGCAGATTCTGCAGGGACTCAAGAGCCAGGGCTTCAACGCCGCGTGCGATCCGTTCACTTCCCTCAACAACTGCGTGCCCTTCGGCGACATGGACGCCAACTACTCAAACGGCAGCTCGGTCTATCACGCGCTAAGCGTGAACCTGAAGAAGCGCCTCAGTAGCCACTACGAATTCCTGGCTTCTTACACCTGGTCGCACACAATTGATGACTCGACCGATCTGCAATCGACACTAACCCCGCAGGACAGTTTTTTCCCGGGCCTTGACCGGTCGAGTTCGTTATTCGATCAGCGCCATCGCTTCGTCTTCAGCGGTGTTTTCCAGAGCGGGAGAATCGGCGGTGATGGTGTGACCGGCAAGCTGCTCAGCGGCTGGACCTTCGCACCGCTGATTGATTTCAACTCCGGACGCCCCTTCAACATCCTCACCGGCAGTGGAGACAACCTACAGTTGTCGTCGCTAACCGGTCGTCCCAACACATTCGTGAACCCAGGCTGCACGGCGCTGGGCTATTTACCAGTCACTTCAAAGTTCTCGCCCACCGGAGTCTTCCAGGAGCCCTGTATCGCCAACTTCAACGGCACTTTGCTATCGCTGGACGGCAATCTGGGCCGCAATTCGGGCGTGACACCCTGGACTGTATTCAACGACATTCGTGTTTCTCGAAGAATCAGCTTCGGGGAACGAATGAGCCTCGACGCGATGGTCGACATCTTCAATATCGCGAATCGCTACAACGTTGCCGCCGTCAGCCCGCTGTATACCAATGCAGGCCAGGCCACGGCCGCCTACGATCCGCGCCAGATTCAGTTTGGGTTGAGAGTGAACTGGTAAGCAATGTAGAGACGTTGCTTGCAACGTCTTGCGTGCAGCTGATGAGATGCAATAGACGCAGCAAGCTACGTCTCTACCTCAACCCGAGACAATGTAAGGACGGGCGTCCAACGCCCGCCCGCAAAATCAAAACGACAACAACACTACGCCGCAAGCCACCAGCGTCGCTGCCGCCCAGCGACGGGCTCTTACATCCTCGCCGAGAACGTACTTGGCCAGCAGAGTCTCCAGCAGATAACTGACCGCAGTTGCCGGCACCGCAAAGCTGACGGAGCTAATTGACAACAACGACAGCAGCGCAAAGAATGAAACAGCCAGCGCTGCAAACCCCCCAAGCACGAGCGGATTCCGCAAAATGCGCTTTACCATCACCCCAAAGCTTCGCGGACCGAGGTCTTCCACCTCGCCCTGCCGCTTCATGCCAGCCGTGTTCAGTACGTCGCCGACTGTGTTGCACACTGCAATGATCGCCACCAGCAGCCATCTCATAGCAGTCGCTCCGGAGGCTTTTTGGTAGTCCGGTCGGGAGTTTCTTCAGCCAGAATAACGCCCAGCGTGATCAAGCCAATCCCGGTCCACCGAGCCAAACTAATGTGATCGTGCAAGATGAAATGCCCGCCAATCGCCACCAGCACATATGCGCTGGCTGTCACCGGCAGGACAAAGCTCAGGTCGGCGCGGCTTAAAAGAGCGAGATCAGTCAGCATCCACACCACGAGAATGCAAATTCCCAGAATGGTCCACGGGTTCGCGAATGCCCGCAAATAATCCAGTGGCGAAGCTGAAACAATCCTTCCCACCTGATGCATGCCGTGGCTGAGCGAAACGTTTCCCAAGACGTTGGTGACGATGACCACCAGCACCAGGATCTGAGTTTTGCGGGCGTGGCGTTCCCGGAACTTTGCGCCTCCGAGTGGCTTCAACGAAGTTACTGGCATTGCACCTTAAAAATGACTTCGATTGAATCTTATTTGAGACAGAAATTTCCCGTCCGCGGCCCATCCTAACTTTTTAGCGGTCGCCGCCATATCCGGCAAATTGCATTTTAGTTACGCTGCGATTGAACCGATACATCCGGGATGATCGCAGCCGCAGTTGTTGCTCAAGCTGCCATTCTCGGCCGCCTCCGAGCAAGCCTGACTGCAATACTCTTGTCCCTCGGAAACAGGGCACGTGCATTTGGGGTGTGCGCATTTGTTCTCAACTGCTTCGGCCATCGGATTTCTCCTCTAAGTTATTTTTTCACCGTTCTTCGATGCAAAGGTCCTAGAGAAGGTAAAACCAAATGGAGCGTTATATCTGAAGCTCCTTCCAGCAGTTTAGAAAATTTGCGCTGCTACGTTGTCGGACTTCTTGGTAACAATCTCCTCATCCTGAGAGAGCCTGATGCACGGTTCGAGAATCCGGACAAGCCCAGATTGTACGTTTGGCCTGTTCCGGAAGTAACTTCGGCAAACCCCTTTTCACGTTGACCCGTCCAAAGACAGGGTAGTACGATTTGCTATTCGCCCAACCGGCGACACGGCGGTAAGTGATAGATGCACATGAAGATTAAGCATTTTCGAATGCTGATCGCCGCGTCGGCGATGCTGTTCGGGGGCTTGGGCTGCCATACGGCGCACAACCCGACGGCGGCGCGAATTGTGCCTTCGCAGGCTCCGCCCCCGCCCGCAAAGCAGGTCAAATCGCCAAAACCGGCCGTCGCTCAGAAGACACAGCCTGCGCCAAAGACCGAAACATCCATCCAAGGTCGAAATCAATCGAGCGCTCCTGTAAAGCCAAAAACTGAAACCAAGCCCGACCCGGTCGCTGAAGTGATCGCGACCGTCGAAAAGGAGTACCAGGCTGGCCTGGACCAATACAACGCCGGCGACAAAGATGCGGCCAAAGTCCATTTCGACCGCGCGTTCAACCTGCTTCTTGAAAGTTCTACCGAAATACGCAGTGATTCACGCTTCCAGCCTGAGTTCGACAAGGTCCTCAACAACGTAAATGACCTTGAACTGGCGACTGTGCAACAGAGCGATGCCGCACCCCAGCAACAGGCCGAGCCGGCGCCGATCGACGAGGCCAATGAGGTCACAAACTATCCGGTCGACCAAAACCTGAAGGCTAAGGCAACCGAGGAGATCAAAGTTACCCACTCTGATCTGCCCCTGATGATGACCGATCAGGTCGCTGGCTACATCAATTATTTCTCGACCCGTGGCCGTCCCACTTTGGAACATGGCCTAACGCTTAGCGGCCGCTATCGAGACCTAATCGAGAGTGTTCTCAAAGAAGAAGGTGTTCCCCAGGACCTGATCTACCTGGCGCAAGCCGAATCTGGCTTTCACCCCTATGCAGTCTCGCGGGTTGGGGCGCGTGGCATTTGGCAGTTCATGGGAAGTCGCGCTAAAGGCTACGGCCTGCACCGCGACTTGTGGGTCGACGACCGGCAGGATCCGGAGAAATCCACCCGCGCCGCCGCTCACCATTTGAAAGACCTCTACAACCAGTTCGGGGATTGGTATCTGGCGATGGCCGCCTACAACTCTGGCCCGGGTACGGTGCAAAGCGCAGTAAAGCGCACCGGCTACGCGGATTTCTGGGAGCTGTACCGACGCAACGTATTGCCCAAAGAAACGCGCAATTACGTCCCGATCATAGTCGCGGTGGCGATCATGACCAAGAACCCGTCGCAATACGGGTTGCAAAACATCATTCCCGACCCGCCAATGAAGTACGACACGGTCAAGATCAACTATCCGGTTGATCTGCGGCTGGTAGCAGAGTGTATCGATGTGACCCCGTCAGAGTTGCAGGAGTTGAACCCCGCCCTTCTGCGCATGACCACCCCCAAGAGCCACTATGACCTTCATCTGCCGGTCGGAACCGCCGACAAATATCAGTCCGCGATCGCGGGCATTCCGGCAGACATGCGACTGTGGTGGCATTATCACACCGTCGATCGCGGTGAGACTTTGATGTCGCTCGCGCGGACCTACCACACGCCGATGAAGACGATTGCGGCCGCCAACCAACTCGACCCGTCAGACACGATCGAAGCTGGCGCGAAGCTGGTGATTCCGATCGCGCCGGGCCGACACAATAGCGGCGACGGTCAGACCTATGCGCGGCGTCTCACGATTTATCGCGTGAGGAAGAACGATACTCTCGAAAGCGTCTCAAACAATCTTGGCATTGCGCCGACCACGATTCGCCGCTGGAACCGAATGAAAGGTGACAGCCTTACAGGACGGCGAGTCCTCTACATTCATCTTCCGGTTAGCCCAACGGTTGCCGCCGCCGAGCATACTGCCAAGGCTAAGTCGCACCACACCAGCGAGTTAGCGGACAACAAGCCGGGTTCACCGGTCCACCACACGGTCAAGCGCGGTGAAACCCTATATTCCATCGCCAACAACTACAAGACCAGCGTCAAAGCCATCAAGCAAACCAATGCCAACGTCGCGACTCTTCGTCCCGGCATGGTGCTGGTAATTCCCGCGCAATAAAAACTTTCCGCATCCAAACAAGAATGCATCTGAAATCGGTTGCGATGGGGTTCGCACTTGGTTATAATCCGCCGTCGCTAGTTTTGTCTTTTTAATTTTCCCGCGCGAGGCAAATGCGCAAACCGGCGCTGCGGCGACCGGAAATTTTGAGGAGGAAAGAATGAATTTCGAGGAAACCCTCTACCTGCGTGACGATGAAGCCGACGAATTCGGTGACTCCGGCACTTTCAACGACTCGCTCGATGAAGATTACGAAGAAGAAGAAGAGGAAGAAGAAGCCGAAGCCCCGGTTGGCTCCATGCCAGCGCGCGAGCCCTTCAGCGCACCGGCTCCGGCTCCCTCAATAGGCGGCGGAGGCGGTGGCAGTTCCAGATCAGCCCCGCGCAAACCAGCCAAGAAGAAGGCGGCAAAGAAAGCCGCGAAAAAAGCTCCGAAGAAAGCGGCCAAGAAAAAATCGGCAAAGAAAAAAGCCGGCAAAAAGTCTGCGAAGAAAAAGTCAGCCAAGAAAAAGTCTTCTAAAAAGTCTCCAAGAAGAGCGCCAAGAAAAAGGGCGGACGTCGCCGTCGATAGATTTGCGTTGAGTTTGCAAAGCCGCAGCGAGAGCTGCGGCTTTCTTTTTCGAATAAACTGCCTCCGCTCCCAGTGCTTTCATGCACTTTTAATTGAACCGTCATGGATGCTTTCTTGCTTTTTCTAACCACTGCATTGATCGGTAGTCTGCTAACGATGGTCGGTCTGGGATTCGGTCAAGCTCTACCGTCGGCACAGAGCCCGGTGTCGCATACTGAACGCCCCACTCCACCGACGCGCGACCCCAATACTCCTGGCTATGTCACTGCGAAAGAGTTGCCCGACGGCTCGATCCCGCCCGCCGATGTCGACGGTAATTTCATCATCGGACCTACGCACAACGCGGCCCCGGAATTGTCTGCTCAGAGCGACCTCGCTAACGGAACCGTGATTGAGTTCACGATGAAGTTCGTCGGAGAGCAAAATCTATCCGGGAATTGCGCGCGACGCCGGCACCTTCGGAACCAGCGATCCTTCCGATCCTGCAAAGCTGATTGTGACCACAAGCCACCCGGCTCCGTATACGAGGATTGTGGCCGTCTACGTCCCCAAGCAATACGTGCACGGCAGCGTGGCGCCATTCATAGTTGGAGCGGACGGTCCTGATCGGCTGCTCTTTTCAGCTCTCGATGCCTTGATAGCGCAACACAAACTCCCCGTGATGATTGGCATTTCGATTGGAAATGGAGGCGGCGACGCTCAAGGCAGTGAGCGCGGCCTTGAGTACGACACGATGTCCGGGGCTTATGCCGAGTTTGTGGAGCACGAAGTTTTGCCGGTGGTCGAAAGCCGAGCGCACGTGAAACTTACGAAGGATCCCGACGGCCGGGCAACCATGGGCGCCAGCTCAGGAGGATCCTGCGCCTTGATTATGGCCTGGTACCACCCCGAGCTTTACCACCGGGTTCTTACCTACTCGGGAACATTTATAAACCAGCAATGGCCTTACAATCCGCAAACGCCGCACGGTGCCTGGGAATTTCATGAACACCTCATTCCAGCCGATCCGGCAAAACCGATCCGGCTCTGGATGGAAGTTGGCGACCGCGATCTTTTCAATCCCAATGTCATGCGCGATGGCATGCACGACTGGGTGGTCGCGAACGAAAATATGGCGCGGGTGCTCGCAGCGAAGGGCTACCACTACCAGTTCATTTTTGCCCGCAATGCCGGGCACGTCGACCGGGGCGTGAGACAGCAGACACTTGCGGAGGCGCTGGAATACATCTGGCAGGGCTACCAGAATTTATCCACAAAGCATTGAAAGCGCTGGTTTACGCGAATAAAACGAAAGCGGAGTTTGGCTTTCCCGAAACGCCATCTGTCCAGTCGTCCCGCCACTTCCGTTACGGTGCTTCGTACCAACGGTCAGCGGAGATAGGAGTCATCTTGCCTCATACTCGAACTGTTCGAGGAGGGCTGCGGTGTTGCTCAGGCTTGATTATTTGTCGTGCGTGCTGACCATCTGTTCCACCATTTTGGTTGGGAAACGTTGCTGGAAGGGGTGGGTTGTCGCCGCGGTAAACAGCGGAATAGTGTGTGTGATCGGCTTTCGCACTGGCCAGTTTGGCTTCATTCCCGCAAATGTCTTTTGTATAGGTCTTTACGCGGTAAATCTGCACTCCTGGCGAAAATCAGACGCGAACTGAGCGCCTGGTAGAATTGGTGAAGTCGCTGTAAGCAAACCACTTCGCAAGAGCAGCATCTCACCTGAGCCATGTCTGATTCCGCCCTGAGTTCTGTCCTCTTTGTCCTCCTCCTGCTGGTTGGATTTGCCCAATTGTTGGGCTATCTATTCGTTAAGCTTCGGCAACCGAAAGTTGTCGGCGAAATTCTGGCCGGCATCGTTCTGGGCCCCGCTCTTCTTGGCCGGTTGCCGTTCTTCTCTCACCTGATCGATGGCGCCAAGCATCAAGGTAATATTCTGGACTTCGTCTACTGGATGGGCCTGCTGTTGCTGATGTTCCTATCCGGTGCGGAAACCCAACAACTGTTCACGCGGGAAGAACGCCGGGAAGTGGGCTGGCTCGGCGTAGTGGGGACGGGAATACCGTTTGTGCTGGGTTTGATCTTCGGCCCCTGGCTGATCCGGCCGGAGCTCGCTGGCCCAAACGGCAACCGCATTTCTTTGATCATCATTCTTGCGGTGGGTGTGGCGGTGACGTCGGTGCCCGTCGTCTCCAAGATTTTCTCCGACCTGAAAATTCTGCACACCCGATTTGCCCGCCTGGTGCTGGGAGTCGCGGTGCTGGAAGACATCGCACTTTGGTTGGCCTTGGCTGTGGCCACAGCAATGGCAGGGAAGACGGCGCTCAATCCGCGCACCATGGCCTATCACCTGCTCGCGACCATCGCATTTTTCCTGCTCGGGCTGACTATCGTTCCGCGGATCATAAAAAAGATCAACAAGTCGCGGTTCAATATTGTGGCGAAGAATTCTCCGGTGGGATACGCGATTGCGGTTTTGCTCGCCTACTGCGCGGTTGCCGGAGCGTTGCAGGTCAGCCTGGTATTTGCGGCCTTTCTCGCCGGTTTCGCCGTCGTGCACAAGAAGAGAAGACTGTTTGCCGAGGCACTCGACGCGATCGGCAAAGTTTCGTTCGCGTTCTTCGTTCCGGTTTACTTTGCGATCGTCGGTTTGAAGCTCGACCTGATTCGGGGCGTGTCGTTGTGGATGATCGTGGCTTTCGTCGTCGGAACTTGCGTGGTCAAGATTCTTTCGGTCTCGCTGGCCGGCCGGTTTGCGGGATTCCGCGGATTGGATCTGATCAATCTCGCGATCACGACGAACGCGCGCGGCGGCCCGGGAATTGTGCTGGCCAGCGTCGCATTTGACGCCGGAATTATCAGCGCAAAGTTCTATACCACGTTGGTGATCGCGGCGGTGCTTACTTCGCAGTTCGCCGGGGCCTGGCTGGACTATGTCCTGCGCAAAGGCTGGCCGCTGCTTTCGGGAAGTACGGCGGCTTCACGCGAGTCGGGCGCGGAAAAAGAAACCAGCATGGAAATTGCCTGATTTATTTCTTTCCTATCGCCGCAAGGCATTTACCGTATAGCTCAAGCAAGTGTGCCGCGTACTCTTCCGGCTTCGCCGCCGCGCCTGTACCCTGAAAACCGACCCCGGTCGAACTGGTGCGTCCGTAACCGGTGGTCATGGCCACGAATTTCATAAGATCCAGTGCGATGTCTTCGTTTCGCCGCGAGCCTGCGGTGATGTTGTGTGCCTCGTCCATGAAACTCTCTCCGTGATAGTAAGAATGAACTTTGATGATAGCAAGAATAGCCATCAGCCATCAGCAGAACCAGACGAATGGAGTACGGGCTGGGCCGCCCGTACACCCTTAAAACTAAGACACAGCATTTTTTGAGCTGCGGACGCACCTCGAAGATGGGACAAACAATTCTGGAGGCAGCGGCGACATCAGCACTCCGGGCCAAGCCCAAAGGCACCACATCTACGGGCTTAACGTTTAATGGAATTATTCTTCCCAACGATGCTCCTTTTCCGCAACGATCGCGCCTGATAATTCGGGCAAGAACTTTTTCGAGATCTCCCTGACATTCGGTAGTTCGCCTTGCACCTTGCCCAATCAAACGGCGACCGGGGTCGCTGTCAATTACTTGCTTCGGACGGAGTAACAAGTCAGTTGATTGCAGGTGTGACGTCTGGAATCTTTCGGAATTGTGTTTGCCGCGCAAAGATAAAGTAGCCAGATAAAAAGCAGATTCCCCCACTCGGCGGGATGACAGAGAGTTAGTGGTCTGAGCGGAATCGTGGAAGAGCGACGCTTTCAGCGCCGCGTTAACCGTCCGCCCGATTGAACGCGGCCATGAATGGCCGCTCTTCCACGGCTGTCATCCTGAGCGGTGAGAATTCCCTGACGCGCCAGTGCTGATCCCAAGCGACAGCAGGTCCTTCGACTGCGTTGTCGTGCGCTTCGCGAACGACAACTTCGCTCAGGATGACAGTGTATGGGTGGGAATCAGGACTGTTCCCGTGGCCTTCCAAAGCAGAGCACGTAGCCGTTGTTGTCGATTGCTTCGAAGGCGCGGAGGCCGTCCTCGGTGTCTTGCAAGGGCTTGTGCATGGGAACGGCCTGGCCGACATACTCTTCGTATAGCGAGTCGGGGTCGGAGGTGTGGATGTAGGCGTCCCAGCGCGCCCATTGGTGGCGGGAATGATTCGGCTGCGGATGAATCTCAGGGGCAATCGCCTTCAGACTGATCATCACGCCGTCCCGGCGGACAAAGGCCCAGAAATCTTCTCCGTGGCCGTCACCGCCTCCCTTATAAGCAATCTCGAAACCGAGCTTGGACTGGTAGAAGTCGAGGCTCGACTGAAGATTGTCGACAATAAAGCAAGGAGTAATGCTGTTGAGCGAGGGCACGGGCCGATGGTAGCACGAGGTTGGCTTTTGCGTTCGCGGGCCGGGATGACTGGAGTGTGTCTGAATGCAGCGTGTGGAAGAGCGGCGCTTTCAGCGCCGCGTCGGCGGTCAGCTCGATTACGCGGCATGAAATGGCCGCTCTTCCACGGCTGTCATCGTGTGCGGCGCCGAAGGAGATGCTGTTCGTCCGCGCTAAGATGAGCGTCGAAGGCACTCATGCGATGCGGTCTGCACGGGGAGAATTCCTTGAAGCACCATTGCTAATCCAAAGTGAAAGCAGATCCTTCGACTCCGCAAGAACTTCGGTTCCCGAAGTTCTTGCTGCGCTCAGGATGACAGAGTTGAGTTAGTTCATACGGCTGCCAGGGTAACCACCCGCACCTCTGAGGACGTGCTGATACTAACTAATGCGGCCGGATTTTTTGCGAATCCTCTCGCAATTCCGCATCCATGCAGCTTGTATAGAAAGGTAAGGCCACCAAGGATCGGCCTCCTTTGGCAACCGAGCTTTCCTGCGAACGCATCAGACTCAATAGTCCTGGCCTGCATAGAATAAGGAGTTGCGCTGGACCTTTCGCGAGCTCGACCTAGTGGTTATTTTCACATATAGTACGCCGCCATTTCCAACTTAAAAATGCCCATTGCCGAATTCGTGTCTACCGATGCCTATGCCGACCATGTGAATCCTCACTGGGTCAAGCTGCTGGGCTTGCTGCAGATGAATGTCAGCTACGGACGGTGCAGCGGCACGGAGCTGTTCACCGCTGATGGACGCCGCATTCTCGATTTTCTTTCTGGTTACTGCGTTCACAACACCGGACACAACCATCCGGCGATCCTTGCTGCGCTGAAAGATGAGCTGGATAAATCGGGCCCGGTGATGTTGCAGAGCAATGTTCCCGAGCTTGCCGGCGAGTTGGCGGAACGATTGGTGAAGTTGGCGAGCGGCGGACTATCGAAGGTATTTTTCGCCAGTTCGGGGAGCGAAGGCGTAGAAACCGCGATCAAGTTCGCGCGCGCCTATACCGGGCGTGTGGGATTGCTCTCGTGCGATCGAGCTTTTCATGGTCTGACTTGCGGCGCGTTGTCGCTGATGACTGGCGAATACTGGCGCAAGGGCTTTGGTCCGCTTTTGCCGGAGACCGCGACAGTGGCGTTCGGAGATCTCGCGTCGCTTGAAAAAGAACTGGCGTCGAAACGATATGCCGCGTTTTTTGTGGAGCCGATTCAGGGTGAAGGTGGCATTCGCGTTCCGCCCGCGGACTACTTAAAGCAAGCGCAGGATTTGTGCCGCCGCTATGGGACCTTGTTTGTCGCCGATGAAGTGCAGAGTGGAATGTTTCGCACTGGTCCGTTTCTGGCGTCGCACCATTTTGCCATCAAGCCAGACATGGTGGTGCTGGCCAAAGCGCTCAGCGGTGGCCTCGTGCCGGTGAGTGCGGTGCTGATGTCGGACGCGATCCACAGCGCGGTATTCAGCTCGTTCAAGCGTTCGATCGTTCATGCGTCGACGTTCAGCGAAAACAGTTTGTCGATGCGCGCCGGGCTGGCGACTCTGGATGTACTTGAAGGCGAAAAGCTCGGCGAACGCGCAACTGAACTTGGCAGGGAATTGGAGCAGCGTTTGAATGATGCGCTCGCCGGTTACGAGATGGTGAAGGCGGTCCGCGGGAAGGGTCTGCTGCTGGGAATCGAGTTCACTGCGCCGCGGAGCGTCCTGTTGCGAGCGCCGTTTGAAGGCTTCGCGCAAGTTCATCCCGCCATGTTTGGACAGATTCTGGTTATGAACCTATTTCGCGAAGGGGGAATACTTACACAAATTTGCGGAAATGATTTTATGGTGCTGAAAGCCGCGCCTCCGTTGGTCACAACTTCGTCGCAGATTGGGGAATTCGTTTCTGCGGTGCGCAATGTTGTGGAGCTGGCACATCATCCGGGCGCCTTCTGGTCGCAGGCTTTGGGGATGGCGCGAAGGGCGATCAGCGCATGAACTCTTGGCCGAATGGCGGCTTCGAAGCATAGAATTCATCCATGAAAATCATCAGCGCCGCAAGCGCTTTCCCTAAAAATTACTATCCCCAGGCAGTTTTGCTCGAGGCCTTGCAGGTTTACTGGGGTAACCAGCTGCAAAACCCGGAGTTGCTTCGCCGCCTGCATCGCAACACAGGGGTGGAGGGGCGATATCTGGCACTTCCGGTACAGGATTATCCGGGACTTGCCAACTGGGGCGAGGTGAATGACCGCTGGATCGAAGTCGCCGTCAATCTGGGCGAACAGGCCATCGGTTGCGCGCTAAGCTCTGCCGGACTGGCGCCGCGCGACCTGGGCGCAATTTTCTTCGTATCAGTGACCGGCATCGCCAGTCCTTCGATCGATGCACTGTTGGTGAACCGCATGGGGCTCTCTCCGAACATACGGCGGGTGCCGATTTTCGGCTTAGGCTGCGTTGCCGGTGCGGCGGGAACTTCGCGCGCAGCCGACTATGTGAAGGCGTATCCCAAGCAGATGGCGGTTGTGCTGTCGGTGGAATTGTGTTCCTTGACGGTGCAGAAAGAAGATCTGACCCCGGCTAATTTGATCTCCTCGGGGCTTTTCGGAGATGGCGCTGCCGCGGTGATTGTGGCCGGGGACGAGTGCAGGGTCCATGAGTCCGAATCCGCGCCTCTTGGTCCCGAGATCATTGCAACCCGTTCAGTGTTTTATCCGCAGACGGAAGAGATGATGGGGTGGACCATCTCCGAAAAAGGATTCCGCATCGTGCTGTCACCGCAGGTTCCGGATCTGGTTCGAAAGAACGTGGGCGGTAATGTCGATGACTTTCTGGCGGAGCACGGTCACACCCGCAAAGACGTTGGAAGCTGGGTGCTGCATACCGGCGGTCCGAAGGTGCTCGAAGCCATGCAGGACGCGCTCGATTTGAAAAATGGTCAACTCGCGGCTTCGTGGGCGTCACTGAAGAAGACGGGAAATCTGTCGTCAGCTTCGGTGCTGATGGTTCTTGAGGACACCATGAAGAATCATCGACCGGCGCCGGGAACGCTAGGCGTGATGGCGGCGATGGGGCCGGGATTTTGTTCGGAACTTTTGTTATTGAAATGGTAAAAGAAACGGACGTTTTCGTTATCGGGGGCGGACCCGCCGGGTTGGCTGCGGCGATTGCGGCGCGGCAACGCGGTTTCAGCGTGGTTGTGGCTGATGGCACGCGTCCGCCGATCGATAAGCCGTGCGGCGAGGGGCTTATGCCGGATGGGCGCGCGGCGCTGGAAAAGTTGGGTGTAACAATTCCGGCTGAGTATTCTCATCGGTTTCGCGGCATCTGTTTTGTGAGTGAGGGCGTTCGTGTGAGCGCTAGTTTCCCTCACGGTAATGGCCTTGGCGTGCGGCGTACACTGCTGCACCGGATCATGATCGAAAGAGCCGAAGCGTCTGGGATTTCGCTGCTCTGGAAATCACCGGTCACCGGAGTGCTTCGGGAAGGTGTTCGGGTCGGCGGTGAATTGGTCCGGTCGAAATGGATTGTGGGAGCGGACGGCGGCCATTCTCTCGTGCGGAAATGGGCAAGCCTAGATGATTACACCAGCGATCGAAGCCGATTCGCATTCCGTCGGCATTATCGGCTGGCGCCGTGGAATGACTGCATGGAACTTCATTGGGGCCCGGGCTGTCAGCTTTACATCACCCCAGTGGCCGAGGATGAAGTTTGCGTGGCGCTGATCTCGCGCGATCCTCATTTGCGATTGGACGCGGCACTGCCATCATTTCCGGAGGTGGCTGCACGTCTTCACGGGGCGGAGACGACCTCCCCTGAGCGCGGCGCGATTTCTATAACCCGCAACTTGCGGATGGTGTTCCGACATCGCGTAGCGTTGGTTGGCGATGCATCCGGCGCGGTGGATGCGATCACGGGAGAAGGCTTGTGCCTGGCGTTTCGGCAGGCCGACGTTCTGGCAGAAAGTTTCGGCAGGAACGATCTGCAACATTATCAGCAAGAGCACAAAAAACTGGCGCGACGCCCCATGCTGATGGCGCAGCTCATGCTTGCGCTGGACTGGAACCGATCTTTGCGGCGGCACGTCATGCGCGCGTTGAGGGCTGACCCGCGCTTATTTGCACGCATGCTGGCTATGCATGTGGGTGTGGGTTCGCCGGCGAACCTGGTAACTGACGGACTTGCCCTGGGATGGCGCGCGCTGACCGCTTGAAGTCGTTCACTCAACAAAAAATGTCATCCTGAGCCTGACTGATTTAATGTTTTCGCGAGGTTTATGAGTGTTGACGGGTTTGGTGATGGGATCGCAGTTTTGATTATGAGGATGTAGATTTCCGACGACCCGGCTGATACGGTATCTGAGCATACAATTTCTCGGCAGGAGATGTTGTCCCCATGTCATTCAGAAAATGTTTTTCAGGCCTGGTATTGCTAACCGCGCTTACTTCCATCTCGTTCGCGCTGCCGCAGGATACCGATCAAAGCGCCAAGCAGGACATGAAAGATGCCGGCCATAGCACTAAGATGGCGGCAAAACATACCGGGCATGCGACCAAAACCACTACCAAAAAAACCGCACATAAAGTGAAGAGAACCAGCAAGAGCGCCGCTCACAAGACCGCTTACAAAACCAAGCAAGGTGCGCAAAAAGTAGAAGATAAGACCACACCCTCGAACTAAGTCTGCGGTCCCGGCTCCCGAATTGGGCTTTCACACGCCCAAAATGAATTCCTCGAGCTGCGCTTCATTGCCATCACCTGTGGTTCCCACCTTTCGCAAAAAACGCGAAAGATGGGGCACCCTCAGTTGTGCTTCTTCCAGCTTCGGCGAATCGAGTCCTTTGCGAGTTCAACTCACTGGTTCCGCTCGAACCTTTCTGCAGAATTTCTTGACTTCATGTAAGACTTGTGCAAGCGTTGCCAGCGCAAATAATTTTGCGCGGCAGGCTGTGATGGGGCTATTCGCCTCGCCTCAGCTTCCGCAAGATTCTAAAAAAAGAGGAATTAAATAATGAAAAAGAATGTAGCAATCGCAATTTGCGCAGTTTGCCTCTGCGTTGCCGGTTTCGCGGCGCAGAAACACAGTGCTATGAATGGCTCAAAGCCGTCCTTCGATGAATTCGTGAAGGAGAGCAATAAAGCGCAAACCGCGAACGATGCCAAATGGATGGAAGCGCATGTGGCTGACGTGTACGTCGAAGGCACCAGCTTCGGCACGTGGGTTTCCAAAGCGCAGCTCATTAAAGATGCGAATGACCCTGCAAACAATAAGTTCACGAAGAGCGATATCAGCGATGTGCATACGCAAGTTGTGGGAAATATTGGCCTGGCGCGTTTCAAAGAAAGCTACGACGCGACCATTGAGGGCCAGCACCGTGCCCGCACCATCATTTGCAGCATGATCGCTGAAAAGCAGGCTGGCGGGTGGAAGCAGCTATCGACGCACTGCTCGAAGGTGGAGTAGCTTTACTTTTTTCGGGCTTCGGCTTCAGCAAGCCAACCGCGGCGCAATTTTTCAGATGGCACGCTCGACAGGTAAGGTTTGATATCGAGGATGGGCGTGCCGTCGAGCATGTCGACGCCGCGGACATGCAAGTCAGCGCCATCGCGGCCGAGCAACTCAACGGTGGTCAAAGCGATGGGATTGGGACGCAACGGCGATCGGGTGGCGAAGACGCCGTGCGTCCGGTTGTCGGAGGGCGGGGTTGCTGTAAGTTCGAATCCCTGGCTGCGATCGAACTCCCAGATGACAATTAGATGGGAGAATCCCTCGATATCGGCAAGTCCGGCTTCGAACTCGGGCAGGATTTTTAGCGCGCCATCGGCGTCGTGCTTCGCGCCGAGACCCTTGGGGACGTCGCTGGGGCTTTTATAGGGGCTACTTACGAAGCCGATGGGGCGAGAGGTGAACACGGCACTGCTCCTTCCTGATAATTAGTTCGCAGAAAAATCCCCGCCCAAGCGCGCTTAGACGGGGCACCCTGTTGCCTTGAATAGCTTGCGCGCCCCTTATCGCAGCGATGACATATCGATCACAAAGCGATACTTCACATCGCTCTTAGCCAGCCGCTCGTAAGCCTGATTGATGTCCTGAATCTTGATCATCTCGATGTCTGAGGTGATGCCGTGCTCCGCGCAGAAATCGAGCATCTCCTGAGTTTCGCGAATGCCGCCGATAGCAGAGCCAGCCAGACGATGGCGGCCGAGTATTAAGTTGAACGCAGCCACGGCAGCCGGTTTTTCGGGTGCGCCGACCAAAGTCATGGTGCCGTCTTTCTTCAGCAGTTGCAGATAAGCGTTGAGATCGTGCTCGGCGGAAACGGTGTCGAGAATGAAGTCGAAGCTGCCGGCGTGCTTTTGCATCTCCTCAGGCTTGGTGGAAATGACGACTTCATCGACACCCAGGCGCTTCGCGTCGGCGATCTTTTTCGGCGAGGTGCTGAACAGCACCACTTTTGCGCCGAATGCTTTGGCAAACTTCACGCCCATGTGTCCCAGGCCACCGAGGCCGACGATGCCGACCTTCTGACCTTTTCCGACATTCCAGTGGCGCAGCGGTGAATAGGTGGTAATGCCCGCGCACAGCAGCGGCGCAGCGGCAGCGAGATCGAGTTTGCTGGACACGCGGAGCACGAAGGCTTCGCGCACCACGATGCTGTCCGAATATCCGCCATAGGTGACGCCCCCGAGAATTTTGTCTTCGGCGTTGTAGGTGAGAGTGGGGAAGTTCACGCAGAATTGCTCGTCGCCGGCCCGGCAGTTCTCGCAGACGCCGCAGGAACTGACCATGCAACCTACGCCCACTATGTCACCTTGCTTGAACTTTTTAACAGCCGGGCCGACTTTGGTTACGCGTCCAATGATTTCGTGTCCGGGCACCAGCGGATAAACCGTGGGCATGGTCCCCTGCCATTCATTGCGCACCTGGTGCAGATCGGAATGACAAACACCGCAAAATTGGATTTGAATCTGCACGTCGTCGGGACGAAGGTCACGACGCGGAACTGAGAAAGGCGCTAATCCCGAGGTCGGGCCCTTGGCTGCATAGCCTTTGGCTTTATAGGCAGGCGATTGTTGATTTTTAAGGTCGGATAGAGGCGTTTCTACAACACTCATTTATTTTCTCCTCGAGATTGGACTTCCATGGTGGCAGTGCAGGCGAAAACATTGGTTGACTCAACCGTTTATATCCTCTTCTGATGCCCCGCCCTTCGCTCAGGACGCAAGAAATCCAGGAACCGCGAAGCCCTGTCTGGAAGTAAGCTGGCAGGTGTAGCCAAGGTCTTAAATTCTATCCCTAAAAAACCAGAGACTTTCCTTGTAAGTGTGTGTACACTGCCTTCGCGCGTTGTGGCTTGAGGGGGAATTGCGCGCACTAGGAGCATTACCTATGAATCGCACACTTCGTGTCGCGCTAGTTTCCGTCTGCGTCGCGTTAACGGGAGCCCTTGCCCAATCCGCAGTTACGGTTTTTCCCAATCCAATCCAGTTCGGAACTGTACCTCTCAATTCAACCGGGTTCGAAATGGGAGTTGACTTGGTTAATACCACTGCAACCGCAGTCACCATATCGAACATAACGATTAGTGGAACAAACGGTTCCAACTTTGCTTTTGACTCATGGACGTGTGTAGGAACGATCTCGGGAAATCAAAACTGCCAGATGTACATGACCTTCACACCTTCTGCGATGGGAAATATTTCAGCGACCCTGGTAATCACGGTTTCCGGCGTCACTTCTCCTATTAACATCCCGCTGCAAGGCACGGGCGGAAATCCCATTCCCAACATTACGTCAATCTCACCGCCAACCGTTTATGTCAATACCCCGAGCACGACCGTCACCATCAACGGTTCCGGATTTTTGCCTTCCTCGCTCGCATATCTTCAAACTTTTCCGAATGGAACTACGTTGCCAACAACCTACGTGAGCGCCACTAAGATCACGGCTCAAGTACCAGACACAGTTCTATCCAACCTCGGCGCGGTTAGTCTGTTCGTTGCAAATCCGCAGCCCGGCGGTGGAACGTCATCGACCGCCAATCTGCAAGTTGTCGGGGGCGAGCCCTTCATAAGTAACCTAAACCCTGCCTCCATCGTTGCAGGGACTGCCTCAGAGCCAGTCATTATTAGTGGCCAGAACTTCGCCAGCGGAGCGACAGTTCAATGGAACGGCACGAACGTGCCCACCACTTACCTGAGTTCTACACAACTACAAGCCCAACCCACCACGACTGAGCTTGCGTCTCCCGGAATGATTCAGCTTACGGTTACAAACCCGTCTCCGGGGACGGTTTCGCAGTTTGTGAACTTCGACGTGACCGCGCCGATCACTATTGCAGTTCTGGATCTTCCCGCGAATGATTTAGTGTGGGACCCGTTTGCTCAAGTGCTTTATGCGTCTTTGCCGAGCAGTTACGGAGTGAACGGGAACAGCATCGCGGTGATTAATCCAACCACGGGAGTTATCACTGGATATCATTTTGCAGGCAGCGAACCCGGTGCGCTCGCGCTCGACAGCACTTCAAAAAATCTGTATGTCGGGTTAAATGGGAGTAATTCGGTGCAGCAACTGGCGCTTCCGCTCTTCACGCACGGCATCAATATCGGCCTCGGCAAGAATTCGAACGGCACACCGAACATCGCAGAAGCCATCGCAGTATCCCCGGCTAATGCGCAAACCATTGCGGTAGAAACGGGGGCCAACGGCTGTTGTTGTTGCGGAACACTCGACTTTTTCACCGGTTCTACCAAGCTTGCGAATTCCAGCATTTCAAGTCCTATGAACCAACTGGTTTTCGCCAACGGGACGACGCTCTACGGCTATACCTCCGGCACATTGAGTCAAGTCAACGTCACCGCAACGGGTGGGACTCTGGGCCAGACCTGGACCGACATAGTCAATGGAAGTGCGATCAGCTTTTCCGGTGGATTGATCTTCGGCGGGAACGGGCAGGAATTTAATCCGTCCACTGGACTATTACTGGGCACTTTCGACACCGGAAATAATTCCTGCTGCAATAACAACGGCCCGCAGATTTTGTCCAATTCCTCCCTCAACCGTGCATTTGTGCTCGGCCAGACGCCTTTCTTTAACTCTTTGGGCATCACCAGTTACAACCTGACTCAGTTCACACCTAAAGCTGTAGCGGACCTGTCCGAGCTTAGTTCTCAGTTCAACTCCTCTACAGTTTCCAAGTTCATTCAATGGAGCACTAACGGAATGGCTTTCATTCTGGCTCCAAATAGCTGCTGCGGTAACACCACATCGCAGGTTGTACTGGTGCAGAGCCCAACCCTCATGCTCACGGTCACCAAAACTGCCAGCCCGGCACCGGTTGCGGTTTCCTTGAGTCCAGCAACCGTTTCTCACGGAACTGGAAACTTTCGTATGAGCGTGCGTGGCTCGGGATTTGTGCCAGGTTCGATTGTCACCTGGAATGGCAAGCGGATTTCTGCAAGCTATGTCAGCCCTGCGCAGATGACGGTCTATGTTACCAAGGCCGCTATTGCGTCTACCGGCACGGCTACGATTGCAGTGAAAAACCCAGCGCCAGGTGGAGGAACTTCGAAGACGATCACTTTCACTATCAAATAGTTATGCCAGACCTGAATGTGGGCCCGCTTTCTCAACCTCTGTGAGCAACGGGCCCACAGCACGTTAAGGGTAAGGACCGACTGCGGCTCCGAGCTGTCTGACTACGCTCTTACTCCCACCGCTGCCATCATTCTTCCTGTCACTCCTTTTTCTCTGCGATGAGAGAAGAACATATCCTGACGGCAGTGGGTGCACAGACCTAGATCTGAAATGTTTTTAGAAAGAACTCCGGCGGCGATGAGCTGACGGCGGTTGGCTTCGGCGAGATCGAGGAAGATTTTCTTTGGTAGTTCGCTATGCCCGGGAGCGCGCGCGGTCAGAAACAACAGCGGATACTTTTCGTGGATTTCGTTTTGCTCTTTGGTTTCGTGGAAAAGTTCGCTGCCATAACTGAATTGGGCTTCGAATGTTGACTGGACTTCCGGGCCGACGGCATAACAGCATCCGCGAATTCCGGGACCGATCGCGGCTTTCAGATCACGCGACTCGCTGCCGAACCAGCGGTGCATTTCGCCGACGCCCTTCTCTACGATGCGTTTTGCAGTCCCGCGCCATCCCGCGTGGAAGACTCCGATCGCGCGGCGTTTGGGATCGGCGATTATTACCGGCAGGCAGTCAGCGGCGAGGATTCCCAACAAAATTTCGGGAACATCAGTCACCATTCCATCGCCAGCCAGCGGAGCATTACTTTGAGGAATTTCGGCAATGCGCTGGATGAGATCAGAATGTATTTGGCGAAGCGTTACCAGCGGCGGTTGACCGGTTGACGATGGAGACTTGCGCTCCGCCAGGGCAGTCAGCGCAGAGATAAATTCGCGCCGGTTACGTTCCACCGCGGCTTTAGTGTCGTGGGCGGTGAATCCCAGGTTCAACGCACTCCCGCCGTAAATTTTTGAAACTCCTCCGAGCCGGGTGCTGAAGCCGTGCAGCAGCCAGGGGAATTTCGTGAAGAACGGGGCGCGCAAGATACGGACGGCCGGCGCTCTGCCTGTTTTTTTCTTTTGTACTTTCTGCTTCCTGGTTGTAGTGGGCACAAGAGCTATCTTAGCAATCTTGTTGCGCCGGTCCATGGAAACCAAAAGCAACCGCAGAGGACACAAAGTTACACAGAGCACAGCCACAGAGGCTTAAGCCGGGTGATGCATTCCTCTGTGATTTCCTCAGTGGGTCTCTGTGCTCTCTGTGGTGGCTTTTGATTTCAGCCGAGCCGACCAAGACCGTCGTATAATTCCCGGTTCACTGGAGAGAACCATGCGTGCTTTATTTGTGATTGTAGTGGCGATAATTCTTGCCGTCCCTGGTTTCGCGCAGCAAAACGAAAGTCAGCAGTCATCGCAACCGGACAGCCAGTCCGCGAATCAGCAGAAGAAGAAGGAGAAGACGCAGCCGGCGAAGCAACAAAAAGCCGAAGAGCCGTCGGCTAAGTCAAGTGAACCCGCCCCGTCGACCTCTGAAGGCAAACCCGGCGATGACAAAAAAGAAGAGCATTTCGATATGACCGAGGTCGCGCCGGTGGTCACGCACCACCAGGTGTCGGTGAACGGAAGAACGTTGAAATATTCCGCCACCACCGGCCGGCTTCCCATCAAGCGCGGCGACGGCAAGATTGAAGCGGAGATGTTTTTTGTGGCTTACACCCTCGATGGCCAGGAGGCCTCGAAGCGGCCGGTGACATTTGCTTTTAACGGCGGCCCGGGATCGGCTTCGATCTGGCTGCACATGGGCGCACTTGGGCCGCAGCGCGTGACGTTGAATCCTGATGGCTTCCTCCCGCCCGCGCCTTACCGCACCGAAGACAATCCTTACACTTTGCTCGACAAAAGCGACCTGGTGCTGGTGGACGCAATTGGCACAGGTTTCAGCCGCGCAGAAACTGCTGAGATCGGCAAGAAATTTTGGGGCGTGAAAGGTGATATCCAGGCCTTCAGCGAATTTATCCGTCTCTACATCACGCGTTATGAGCGCTGGAGCTCGCCGCTGTTTTTGTTCGGCGAAAGTTACGGAACTACCCGCTCCGCCGGAATTGCAGGGAATCTAAGCGAACTCGGAATCAGCTTCAACGGCATCACCCTACTCTCCACGGTTTTAAATTTTCAAACCCTGGTCGATCAGAAGACTAATGACGAGCCTTATATTTTTCTGATTCCGTCTTTCACCATGATCGCGGGCTATCACCACAAGCTTGCGGCAGATCTGCAGCAGGACGTAAACAAGGCGCGGCAGCAGGCTGAGCAATGGGCTTCGGGCGAGTACGCACAGGCGCTGGCTAAAGGCGATTCTCTTACTCCTGAAGAACGGCAGAAAACTGTCGAGCAAATGTCGCGCTTCACAGGATTGAGTAAAGAGGTAATCGACCAGGCGAACATGCGCATCGATGTGCCCAAGTTCACTCATTATTTATTGATCGATCAAAAGCTGCGGGTTGGCCGGTTGGACGGCCGATACACAGGGCCTGATCCGAATGGACTGTTGGATACGCCCTTCTATGATCCAACTGAGTCGAACATACTTGCGCCGTTCAATGCGGCATTTAATAACTACCTCCGCAACGAGCTTGGATACAAAGTAGATATGCCCTACTTCTTATTTGCGCGCGAGGCGAGTTTTGGAGAGAAGTGGGACTGGGGTTCGGGGATCGAAGGCTTTCCGGATACGGCAAGCGCACTGCGTCAGGCCATGGTGCGCAATCCCTTCCTAAAAGTAATGGTGATGGAGGGTTACTACGATCTGGCTACTCCTTATTATGCGGCGAACTATACGTTTGATCACATGGACTTGCCGGCGAAGTATCGGGGGCAGATTTCGTTTTCGACTTATGACGCCGGGCACATGGTTTATTTGCCAATGGAAAGTCTCAAGAAGATGAAGTCGGATGAGAGTGGATTTATTGAGAAGGCGATGTCGGCCCAGTAACCACAAAGGACGGGCGTGGACGCCCGTCCCTACACCCAGTTGGTAACTTGCTTCCCTGCTCATAATGCGATACAAACGGCGCAGTATACCTATG
This sequence comes from uncultured Acidobacteriota bacterium, assembly GCA_963703465.1. Lineage (GTDB taxonomy): Bacteria > Acidobacteriota > Terriglobia > Terriglobales > Acidobacteriaceae > Gp1-AA145. The sequence goes on from CAVPEQ010000003.1 coordinate 75,144, forward strand.
TCTTCGCGTCGTTTTTTTCTCCTTCCACTGCTGCTGGTTTCAAGCGTGCTGGCGCAAGTGCCCGCACCCAACTCCGTTCCTGTCCCGCCGGTTAATCCGGCTGAGCCGACGGTTGTTCTCGATCACTCGCAAGAGGCTTATGTGGTGGAGAAGCTGCGCACTTCATATCGTTTTGAAAATGACGGCACCGGACGGCGCGAATTTTACGTCAAGATCAAGGTGCAAAGTGAAGCCGGCGTGGAGCAATGGGGACAAGTGGTGGTCGGGTATAACTCGGCCAACGAGCGCGTGGAGATTCCGTTTGTCCGGGTGCTGAAGCTGGATGGCTCGACCGTGACCGCGCCGCAAGATTCGATTCAGGATTTGAGCATTCCGCTCGAGCGCGAAGCCCCGGTTTATACCGACTACCGCCAAAAGCACATTACGGTCCCGGGACTGCGTCCGGGAGAGGAACTGGAATACGACTTCATCACCATCACGCAGACGCCGCTTTCGCCCGGGCAGTTCTGGATGGAATATGACTTTGCCAAAGCCGGCACGGTGCTGGATGAGCAACTGGTCCTTGACGTCCCTAAAGACCGGGTCATCAAGCTGAAAACCAAGCCGGGCAACGATCCGAAAATCGCCGACGAAAATGGCCGGCGGGTTTATACCTGGGCCAGTTCGCATGTCGACAAAGACGAATCGGAAAAGAAAAAAGATAAAGAGAAAAAAAAGCACGCGCCTAAAGAGCCCGATGTTCCTGCCGTGCAGATGACAACGTTTGCCAGCTGGGAGCAGATGGGGCGGTGGTATGCGTCGCTTGAAAAGGATCGCCGCGAACCCACCGCGGAGATTCGCGCCAAAGCCGCCGAGCTCACCAAAGGCAAAACCAGCGATCTAGATAAAATTCAGGCGCTCTATGATTTCGTCGGGCCCAATTTTCGCTATATCAGTCTTTCTTTCGGAGTAGGTCGGTTTCAGCCACACGCCGCCGCCGACGTGCTGCACAACGCTTACGGCGACTGCAAAGACAAGCACACGCTCCTGGCTTCGCTACTGGAGGCCTCCGGCTACCACGCGTCTTCTGTGTTAATAAATTCGGCCCGCAAGATCGATCCTGATATTCCTTCGCCGTCGCAGTTTGATCACGTATTCACCATGGTGCCGCTCGGGAAAGAAGAAATTTGGATGGACAGCACCACCGAAGTTGCGCCTTTCCGGCTGCTGTCGGCGGTTTTGCGGGACAAGCAGGCGCTGATCATTCCGCAGGATGGCGCGCCTCATCTCGAAACGACGCCCGCTAATCCGCCGATGGTAAACCGGCAGATTTCTGACATCGACGGCAAGATTAATGAATTTGGCAAGCTCAACGCGCACGTGAAGTACGAGCTTCGCGGCGACACCGAGCTGTACCTACGGATGCTTTTCCGCCACGTTCCGCGAAACAAATGGAACGAGTGGGTGAAGCAGATGAATAGCTTCAGCGGGATTAACGGGGAAGTTTCCGACCTGAACGTGAGCGATCCGGCGCAGACCCATGAGCCGTTCCAGATCGATTACAAAATCGAGGTGGCGAATTATCTCGACTGGTCGAAGAAGAAATCAGACCTGGTGCTGCCGCTTTCACAGATCAGCCTGGCCGATGCCGATGAGGACGACACTGATCCGATCAAGATTGGGTCGCCGATCGAATACTCGTATCATCTGCGACTGGAATTCCCCGCGAAATATACGGAGAGTTCGCCGCTGCCGTTTGCCATGAAGCGCGACTACGCGCACTACGATGCAAGCTACAAAGTTGAAGGCAATGTGTTCACTGCGTCGCGGTCGCTGGTGACCAATCTCAACGAGTTGCCCCCAGCGCGAGCGAGCGACTACCTGGCATTTCGACGCGCAGTGCTGTCGGATGCGACGCAGCATCTTTCGATTGACAGCAGCGCCGCCGGCTCGCCAACGCTGTCCGCTGACCTGAAGGGTGATGAACTTTACGACGCGGCGAAAGCATCATTCGACCGCGGGAATTACCAGGCGGCGATTGACCTTTTTAAACGTGTGGTGACTGCGGATCCGAAACATAAAACTGCATGGATGGACCTGGGCCGGTCGTACATGTTGCTTCGGCAGACTGACGATGCCATCGTCGCGTTTAAGAAGCAGGCCGAGCTGAATCCCTACGATGAATATGCGTATGGGGCGCTGGGCTGGGCGTACACCACCGCGCGCAGATATGACGACGCCGCGACCGCATTTAATAAAGCGCTGGAGATCGATCCGCTGAGCCAATACGCGCATGCGGCGCTGGGCAGTATGTACGCTGAAGCGCACCAATACGATAAAGCTGCGCCAGAGTTGGAGAAGGCGGTTTCGCTTAAGTCAGACGATGCTGCGTTGCAGATCAGTCTGGGCGATGCGTATTTAAATTTAAATCAGGACGACAAGGCTTTAGCGGCGTTTGACCGGGCGACGGAAATTTCCGCTACTCCCGAAGTCTGGAACAACATTGCCTATCAGTTGTCGCTCAAGAAGGCGCATCTCGATCGGGCGCAGCAGTATGCAGAATCAGCGGTGACGGCGATCTCAAACTCGCTGCGCAATCTTTCGCTCGACCAGTTGTCTGACCGCGACCTGGGAAATGTCTCTGCGCTCGATGCCGACTGGGACACGTTGGGCTGGGTTTATTTCGCGCGCGGTGATCTCGCGAAGGCCCAGAAGTATGTGGATGCCGCATGGACGTTGGGCGAGCATGGCGAGGTGGGCGATCACCTGGCAGAGATTTATGAGAAGCGTGGGCAGAAAGACGACGCGATTCGCACTTACGCCATGTCATTGTCCGGCCTTCGCCCCGCGCTTGAGACCAAAGGCAGGCTAGCGGCTCTGGTTGGCGGTGACGCTAAAGCGACCAAGGTGGTCGAGCAGCACCGTGCTGATTTGCAAACTCTGCGCACCATTCATCTGGGCAAAATTGCGCCTGCTGGTGGGACTGCGGATTTCTTTGTGATTGTTACTTCGTCGGCTGGCGACGCCAAAGTGGCGGCGGCGAAATTTATCAGCGGAGAGGAAAAGCTGAAGCTGCTAACAGAAAATCTCCGCAACGCGAAAACCGATTTCGTTTTTCCGGATGATACGCCGACGAAAATCCTGCGACGCGGAACGCTTTCCTGCTCCAAAGATTCCCGCGAGTGCGACTTCGTGATGATGATTCCGGAAGACGTGCATTCGGTGGATTGAGCGCAGACAAAAATCATTAACGCTAAGGACACGAAGGTCCACGAAGGAAACCACAGATCTTAGGGCCTTCCTTTGTGAACCTTCGTGTCCTTAGTGATTAAATGCCTTCATCAGCTTAGCCCTGCTCAAATGCGTAGGCGGCCCCCAGGACGTTCTTTTCGCCGTGCGGTGGCCCGATAATCTGCAGTCCGATTGGCAATCCTTCTGAGCTGAAACCACACGGCACTGAAATTGCCGGCAATCCCCAGGCATTTACCGGCCGCGTATTGCGCAGCAAGACTATTTCGGCTGGCCGCAACTTGGACACATCCTTCAACAGATCGGCAATTCGTGGGGTCGGCTCCGGCGTGGTGGGTGTGAGCAAAAGATCGACATCGCGAAACATCTCGCCGATTTTCTGCCGGGTGTCGCGCAAATGGGACAGAGCGTCCTGATACTGGGTGTCGCTTACACCCTCGCCTGTTTTCAGGCGACGCAAGGTTTCCGGATCATACAGGTTCGCCGACGAAGCAATTTTGTCGCGGTGGTAGGCGCTCGACTCGGCGTTGAAGATTGTGCGGTCCTGCTCGACTGGGCACTCGATCTGGCGAACGGCTTTTGCCTTACTGGCCAGAAGATCAATGGCGTTTTCGACGGCCCTGGCAATTTCAGGGTCGAGATCATCGTAGAAATACTTACGAGGAATGCCGAGCACGAAATCCTGAATGCCACTCTTGAAATTTGCTGAATAGTTTTCACTTCTCTCTGCGATCGCGTCGAGCAAGATCGCCACATCTTCGACGGTGCGCGCGATTGGCCCGGCGTGGTCGAGCGATTGCGAAAGCGGAATAATTCCACGCGTGCTGACCAAATCATAAGATGGCTTGAGCCCGACGACGCCGCAAAGTGATGCCGGTTGCCGAATTGAACCTGCAGTGTCGGTGCCAATTGCGGCATAGCACATGCCGGAAGCGACCGCGACAGCTGAGCCTGAGGAGGAACCTCCGGCGATGAACTCGGGATTCACGGGATTGCGAACCGGGCCGAAATGACTGATGACCGAACTGCTGCCGTAAGCGAACTCCTGCAGATTTTGCTTGCCAACAAACACCGCGCCGGCGGCCTTGAGCTTTTTTACGACGTCGGCATCTTCGGTTGGGATGCGGTCGCGAAATACTTTGCTGGCAGCGGTGGTGCGAATGCCAGCGGTGTCGATCAGATCTTTTAAGCCGATCGGAATTCCATGCACGGGGCCGCGCCAGTTGCCGGATTGAATTTCCTGCTCGGCTCTTTTCGCTTCAGCCAAGGCCGAATCGCCGGTCACCGTGATGAAGGCATTCAGAGTTGGATTTAGCCGATCGATTTTTTCCAGGCACTCACGGAGCACTTCCACCGGCGAGATTTCTTTCCGGCGAATTTGCTCTGCGGTTTCGGCAATTGAAGGCAACGTCATCTCGCGCCATCTTATCCTGATTCGCGCATTCTTTTTTCCGCTTGCCTATAATCGAAATTGCTCCCGCCCGAACCGGTAGCAACGTTTGGACGAACCAGGAGGACTTGCTATGTCGCTAGTGACCACCACCCCAGTGCGGGTCCAGGCTTTTTATCTTAAAGGCAAGTGGGTTGAGGAAGGTACGCCGGTCGAGATTCGGGCGCCGTACGATGGCACACCGCTGGCAACGATTTTTCAGGGCACAGCTGACCACGCGGAGCGAGCGATCCAGTCGGCAGTGCAGGCGTTTGGCAGTACGCGGCGGTTGCCGGCCTTTGAGCGGCAGCGGGTGCTGCGGTCGATCGCGCAATATATTTCGTCACATAAAGAGGAGTTCGCCCGTACCATGGCGCAGGAGGCGGGCAAGCCTCTAAAAGCGGCGCGAACCGAGGTCGAGCGGGCGATTTTTACATTCACCATTGCGGCCGAGGAAACCACGCAGAATCCCGGGCGAATATTTGTCGCTTGACTGGCAGCAATTTACTTCAGGGCGTTGGGGCATTGTGCGGCGGTTCCCGCTGGGCCCGATCGCCGGGATCACGCCATTTAATTTTCCGTTGAATCTGGTGGCGCACAAAGTCGCTCCTGCGATCGCCGCCGGCTGTCCAATTATTTTGAAACCGGCGCCGCAAACGCCGCTGACTGCGTTTCTTTTGGCGGAGGCGGTCGAACAGGCCGGGCTGCCCGACGGCGCATTCAACGTGCTGCCGCTTTCGAATGAAGACGCGGGGCTGCTGGTCAGCGATGACCGTATAAAGATGATCAGCTTTACCGGCAGCGCGCCTGTGGGCTGGGACATCAAGCGCCGGGCGGGCAAGAAAAAAGTTGTGCTGGAACTGGGTGGCAATGCCGGGGTAATCGTTCATAGCGACACCGATCTGGCATGGGCGGCCGAACGCTGCGTGACCGGGGGCTTCAGCTATGCAGGGCAGACTTGCATCTCGGTGCAGCGAATTCTAGTGGAGCGAGGGGCGTTCAAAAAGTTTACGGATCTGCTGCTTGAAGGGGTGAGCCGGTTGCAGGTAGGCGATCCTATGGACGAATCGACTGACCTGGGCCCGCTGATCCGCGAAAGTGACGCCATTCGTGCGAGTGAGTGGGTGCACGAGGCGGTGCAGGGCGGAGCGACTCTGTTATGCGGAGGCAAGCGGCGTGGCTCGGTGCTTGAGCCAACAGTGCTCACCGGGACGCGTCCTGATATGAAGGTGAATTGCCAGGAAATTTTTGCACCGGTGGTGACGATTGAATCCTATGATGACTTTGGTGCGGCGCTGCGGCGGATTAATGAATCACCGTATGGTCTGCAGGCGGGAGTATTCACGCGCGACGCCAATCGAATTTTTCAGGCATATGACGAACTCGAAGTTGGCGGGGTAATCGCGGGTGATGTGCCGAGCTTCCGCATCGATCACATGCCTTATGGCGGGGTGAAAGATTCGGGTTTGGGACGCGAAGGTCTGCGTTATGCGATCGAAGAAATGACTGAACCTAAGTTGCTGGTGATGAATCTGCGGTGATCCGGAAATGGAATTTGTTTCGTCTTGGGAATTTTTTAAATTTGAATAGCAAAATCATTTTACAAATCCTGTTAGCTGCTATAATTGCCAGTTTTAAAAAACCAGTAGAAATTTTTTAGCTACTAGACTCGGGTCGAAGTGAAGATTCCGCTGTAAGAAAAATCCTGATCGATGCAGATTTTCCATCGCAGCGCTAACGTAATTTCCCGGACCTCGATTTATGTCGGGATTTTTACGCTTGCCTTTGCTCTGTGGGCTTGCGTGAATTTCCAGCGGTCGCCGTATGTCACTTATGCGGGCATCGCGCGGCCGCAGCCGGCGCCGTTCAGCCACGAGCACCACGTGGCCGCGCTTGGCATTGACTGCCGTTATTGCCACACTTCGGTTGAGACCTCAGGCTTTGCCGGAATCCCGCCAACGCAAGACCTGCATGAATTGCCATTCGCAGATATGGACGGCGGCGCCGCTGCTGGAACCGGTACGCGAGAGTTTCCGCACCGGCAAATCGCTGGTGTGGAACCGGGTGAATGATCTGCCCGACTTTGTTTATTTCGATCACAGCATTCACATTAATAAGGGCGTGGGTTGCAACACCTGCCACGGACCGGTGGACCGCATGCCGCTGATGTTTAATTACGCCTCGCTGCAAATGGAGTGGTGCATTGAGTGTCACCGCGGGCCGGAGAAGAATCTGCGTCCGCGCGAACAGGTGTTTAATATGCGCTACCAGCAGCCGACAACGGCTTTGCCGGTGGTGGTGGATGGAAAGAGCTATACCGACCAGATGGAGTTAGGGAAATATCTGTCGCATAAATACAATCTGCGCAGCGCGATGGATATTACGAGTTGCTCGACGTGTCATCGTTGAGGCAGCTATAGCTCTTAGCTTGAATCAAAAGGGTTCAGGCTTGAGAAACAAACCGCAGCGACGGTGATTAGCCCCAAAGGGGCGAAATATGAAAGCCCGGCACGGAAGTGCCGGGAAGATGCGAGATTGATGCGAGTCCCGAAGGGACGGCACAGAATTTGATGAACGACGAAAATCAAAATAAGCACGTTGAGCCAGTTTGTCCCGGCAAGAAGGACAAGCTCGACCTGGTGCAGGTGCGTTCCGATATCGAGAAGAAGAATGGGCCGGAGTTCTGGCGCAGCCTGGAAGAGCTGGCGGGCAGCGCCGATTTCCGCGAGATGATGCATCGCGAGTTTCCGAAGGGGGCATCGGAGCTCGTCGACGCGGTTTCGCGCCGCGGCTTCTTCAAGTTGATGGGATCGTCGCTGGCGTTGGCGGGTATGACCGCCTGCACCAAGCAGCCATTTGAAGCCATCGTGCCTTACGTACAGCAGCCCGAAGGATTGGTTCTTGGGCAGCCGATGTTTTATGCCACCGCTTTCACGCTTGGCGGATACGGCGCGCCGCTGCTGGTGACCAGCCGCGAATTTCGTCCCATCAAGATCGAGGGCAACGACCGGCATCCGGCGAGCCAGGGTGGAACCGATGTGTATGCCCAGGCGTCGATTCTTGATCTGTACGATCCGGACCGCTCGCAAGATATTTCGTACCTCGGCGGCAATTCAAGCTGGAGCGAGCTGGTCCACGCGCTGCAAGAGCCGCTAAACGTGCAACAAGCAAAGAAGGGCGCCGGGCTGCGCATTCTGTCGCAGGACTTTTCTTCGCCGACGCTGGCCGATCAGAAGCAGCAACTGCTCAAGAAATTCCCCGAAGCCAAGTGGCACTTTTACGAGCCCGTCAATCGCGACAATGTTTACGCGGGCGCGCAGATGGCCTTTGGCCAAGCGGTTGAGACCACCTACAAACTCGATGCCGCGGATGTCATCGTCTCGCTCGACGCCGATTTTCTGTATGCCGGGTTCCCGGGAATGACGCGCTACGCACGCGATTTCGCCAAGCGCCGAGACCCTGATTCCGGCAACATGAGCCGGTTTTATGCGATTGAGAGTACGCCGACTTCGACGGGAGCGAAGGCGGACCATCGGCTGTCCTTGCGGGCGGGGGATATTGAGCGGTTTGTGGCGTCGATTGCAGCCGGTTCGACCGAAAATAATCCATATTCCTTAAATTCTGAGGAGTCCCTTTTCTTTAAGGCTCTGTCGGGCGATCTTGAAGGTCACAAAGGAACTAGTGTCGTGGTGGTAGGGGATCATCAGCCAGCGTTTGTGCACGCCTTTGCGCATGCCTGGAATGCCAGATTAGGTAATGTTGGCAAGACGGTTTTCTATTCCGACCCCATTCCGGTTTTCACCGGCAATCACAACGACTCGCTCAAAGAGCTGATAGCCGACATGCAGGCCGGCAAGGTCGAGATGCTGGTGATTCTCGGCGGCAATCCTGTGTATGACGCACCCGCCGACTTCGGATTCAAAGAGGCGCTGAAGAACAGCAACACCCCGCTGCGAATTCACCTCGGCCTGCACAACGATGAAACCGCTGAGTTTTGCCACTGGAATGTGAACGAGGCGCATTATCTCGAAGCCTGGGGCGACACCCGCGCCTATGACGGAACCGTCAGCATTGTGCAGCCGCTGATTGCGCCTCTCTATGGCGGGAAGAGCGCCATCGAATTTATAGCGCTGCTCGCGGGACAAGGTGAGCCCACCGGCCACGAACTCGTGCAAAGCTACTGGAAATCGAAACACTCCGGCACCGACTTCGATATGACCTGGCGCAAGTGGCTCGAGCAAGGCTGGATCGACGACACCGCGTCGCAGGAGAAAAAAGTTTTGGCGAAGACGACGAGCATCACGTCTTCGGCTGCCCCTTCTGATAAGAACGCCATCGAGATCAACTTCCGCCGCGATCCTTCTATCTACGACGGCCGCTTCGCCAACAACGGCTGGCTGCAGGAACTTCCCAAGCCGATGTCGAAGTTGACCTGGGACAACCCGCTGCTCATGGGGCCGGCGATGGCCGACCGGCTGCACTTCAAGAACATGGATATGGCGCGGGTGGAACTGCAGGACGGCAAGTATCTCGATCTGGCGGTTTGGGTGCAGGCGGGGCATCCCGACAATTCGGTCACGGTTTATTTGGGATACGGGCGGGAGAAGGCGGGGCGCGTCGGCAACGATCAAGGATTCAATACTTACGCGCTCCGGACCAGCGAGGCGCCCTGGTTTGCCAGCACAGTAAAGCAGATCAGCAACCGCGGCGGGCGCTACATTCTGGCCAGCACGCAGGGCTACCAGACCATGGACACGGGCGAAACGGAGCGCCCGGTGGTTCACGTCCAGAATCTTGAGGAATACAAAAAGGAGCCGGATTCCGACGAAGAGAAGCCGCAGCCCGACGAGACCCTGTATCCGGCTTACGATTACAAGTCTCAGCCTTATGCCTGGGGCATGGCGATTGACCTGAACGCCTGCGTCGGCTGCAACAACTGCATCATCGCCTGCCAGTCGGAAAATAATATTCCGGTGGTCGGTAAAGATCAGGTGAATCATGGACGGCACATGCACTGGCTGCGCGTCGACGCCTACTATCAGGGCGATCGCGACAATCCCAAGGCGTACTTCCAGCCGGTGCCGTGCATGCAGTGCGAGAACGCGCCTTGCGAACTTGTCTGCCCGGTGGGCGCAACCACGCACTCGACTGAAGGTCTGAATGACATGATTTACAACCGCTGCGTGGGCACGCGGTATTGCTCGAACAACTGTCCTTATAAAGTGCGGCGCTTCAATTTCTTCCTGTTCCAGGATTGGGACACTCCGCAGTTCAAGATGCAGCGCAATCCTGATGTCACGGTGCGCAGCCGTGGGGTAATGGAAAAATGCACTTACTGCGTGCAGCGCATCACCCACACGCGAATCAAAGCGGAAGAAGCGACCGAGGCAGGCGACAAGAAAGCGATCGTCGAGCAATTGCAGACCGCCTGCCAGCAGTCTTGTCCGGCGAATGCGATCATTTTTGGAAACATTAACGATCCCAACAGCCTGGTTTCAAAGTGGAAGGCAAAATCGCGGAATTACGGATTGCTGGACGATTTGAATACGCGGCCGCGGACGACTTATATGTCGGCGGTGACGAATCCGAATCCGGAGATGGGGAAGAGTTCTTAGCCATTAGCTTTTAGCCTTTAGCTCTTAGCTTGAACCGAAATGGTTCAGTTAAGAGCCAGGAGCTTACGGCTCTGGCGAAGACGGTGGGCCGGCGTAGCACGCCGTCCCTATATTGAACGAGTTTATGTAGTCCGGAGTTCAAGCGCGAAGGCGGCGGTAAGAAGTAGGAGCTAAGAGCTAACAGCTAATAACTGAATTTCATGGCTAGACCAACCGAAGTCGAAATCGGCGAACAGAAAGCTCCGGTAATTCTGCCGGGACAGACCTTTGCCAGCATCACGGACAAGATCGCCTCGATCGTGCTGCGCCGGCCCATCACTAACGGCTGGGTGTTCGGCATGGCGATTTGTTTCCTGATCCTGCAATGGTTTTTGCTGGCGGTTTGCTGGCTTTTCTATAGGGGCGTTGGCGTTTGGGGCGTGAACATCCCGATTGGCTGGGGATTCGCCATTGTCAACTTCGTATGGTGGATCGGTATTGGCCACGCTGGAACGCTCATCTCGGCCATTCTTCTGTTGCTGCGGCAGTCGTGGCGCAATTCGATCAACCGTTTCGCGGAGGCCATGACGCTGTTTGCCGTAGCTTGCGCCGGCATGTTCCCGCTGCTGCATTTGGGCCGTCCGTGGCTGTTTTACTGGCTGTTTCCTTATTCGAACACCATGACGTACTGGCCGAACTTCCGCAGCCCGCTGGTGTGGGATGTGTTCGCGGTCTCAACCTACCTGACGATTTCACTGGTGTTCTGGTATATCGGCTTGATTCCAGATCTGGCGAGCTTGCGGGACCAGACCAACAGCAAGGCTTTGAAGTTCGTTTTCGGTTCGCTGGCCATGGGCTGGCGCAATTCGGTGCGTCACTGGAACCGCTACGAGACGGCCTACCTGCTTCTTGCAGGATTAGCCACGCCGCTGGTGCTCTCGGTGCACACGGTGGTGAGCTTCGACTTCTCGGTGGGCATTGTACCGGGCTGGCACACCACGATTTTCCCGCCGTATTTCGTTGCCGGCGCAATCTATTCCGGATTCGCCATGGTGCTGGTGCTGGCGATTCCCATTCGCAAGTTTTACGACATCAGCGCTTACATCACCGACCGGCACCTTGAGAACTCGGCCATGGTCATGCTGGCGACCGGCTGGATCGTGGCTTACGGATATGGAATTGAAGCCTTTGTGAACTGGTTCGGCGGCGATGTTTATGAAACCTTCCTCCGCTGGAACCGGCTGCATGGGCCGTACGCGTTCTGGTACTACGCACTGTTGTTCACCAATCTGTTGGTGCCACAACTGTTGTGGGTGCGAAGAATCCGGACTAACCATCTCTGGTTGTTCCTGATTTCACTCGACGTTCTCGTCGGAATGTGGCTGGAGCGGTTCATCATTGTGGTGGTGAGCCTGACCCGCGACTATGTGCCCTCCGCGTTTGGCCGTTATTACCCGACGTGGAACGACTGGTCGATCCTGATCGGTACGCTGGGCTTCTTCGCGGCTTGCATGTTCCTGTTCCTGCGCGTGCTGCCCGCGGTTTCGATCTCTGAATTAAAGACGCTGATTCCGCAGGCCGAGGTTACGGTCCCGCATGAGGAGGAGGTGCACTCATGATCGACCCGAAGACATTCGGCCTGATGGCGGAATTCGATAATGTAAACCACGCGATCATCGCGGCGCGCCGCACCTACGCCGCCGGTTACCGCAAACTTGATGCGTATTCGCCGTTTCCAGTTGAAGAACTGTCGGAGGCCATCGGCTTTCACAAAAATGGCGTGGCTTTGGTTTGTTTAGTCGGTGGATTGCTGGGCGTGCACGGCAGCGTACACGCTGCAGTGGTGGATCAATACCATCAGCTACCCGGTCAACATCGGCGGACGTCCGCTGCACTCCTGGCCGTCTTTCATTATTGTCAGCTTCGAGATGACCATTTTGTTCGCGGGATTGTCGGCGGTTTTCGGCATGCTGGCATTGAACGGACTGCCGATGCCTTACCATCCAGTGTTTAATGTGCCGCGGTTTGAGCTGGCTTCGAAAGACAGATTTTTCATCGTGGTATTTTCTTCGGACAGGAATTACGACCCGGTCCGCACCCGGCAATTTCTGGAAGGCTTGAATCCGATTTCCGTGGCGGAGGTGCCCAGCTAAATGGCGCGACTTCGCAAATTTTCAGGTCTAGGATTGCTGGGTATTCTGGCCCTGGCCGGTTGCCGCCAGGATATGCACGACCAGCCGCGGTTCAAGCCGCTGGCCAAAAGTGATTTTTATGCCGACCTGCGCTCGGCGCGTCCGCCGGTTGAGGGCACGGTGGCCCGCGGCCAACTCAATCAGGACACTTATTTCTACACCGGAAAAGTTGGGGAAAACCCTGGCGACTACATGCCGTTTCCGGTCACCCAGGAAGTGCTGGATCGTGGCCGCGAGCGCTTTGACATTTATTGCACTCCCTGCCATTCCCGGCTGGGCGATGGCAATGGAATGATTGTGCAGCGCGGCTTTCAGCGCCCGCCGTCTTATCACACCGACCGCCTGCGAAAGGCCCCGCTGGGATATTTCTTTGAGGTTATGACGGAGGGATTTGGCGCGATGCCGAGTTATGCGGAGCAGGTTCCGCCGCGCGACCGCTGGTGCATCGTCGCCTACATTCGGGCCTTGCAATTAAGCCAGAACGCGACGCAGGCCGAAACCGGTGCCCAGGAGATTCCATCCGAGCCGCCGCGGTTTGAAGAGCCGGGATCGGGGGCGACGCTGCCGGTTCCCATTCCCAAGTCCAGCGCGATGGAAGGGACAGGAGAAGATCAGAAATGAGTGTGCCGCGCACCAATCCTGCCGAGTTCGTGGCACCCCCGGCGGTGAACGCGATCCAACAGCGCTCACTGGGCGTGGGCTTGCTGTTCGGGGTGGCCTCTCTCATCGTGGCCCTAATGCCTTCGACCCGCGAACAGTTCTTTCACTCCTATCTTTTAGGATTCATGCTGTGGCTGGGCATTTCGCTGGGATCGATGGCGTTTCTGATGATCCAGCACCTTACCGGCGGCAAGTGGGGAATGGTGATCCGGCGACAACTGGAAGCCGCCATGAATACCCTGCCGTTGATGGCTGCGCTCTTCATTCCACTGGCGGCTGCCGGCCTGCCTTACCTTTACACCGGCAATCACGAGCAGGTGGGCGGATGGAGCGGCTGGCTGCATTACAGTGGGCCAGACGCGCACTTGAAGGCAATGAGCGAGTCGTATTTGACGCCCGGAGGCTACGCTGGACGGGCAGTGATTTATTTCGCCATTTGGCTCGGCCTGGCTTTTGTGCTGAGCCGCTGGTCGGTGGAGCAGGACCGGCCTCCGGTGCAAAACCTCAGTCCGCGTTTCCGCACCATTGCCGCGCCCGGCATCATTCTTTACGCTTTCACCATTTCATTTGCGGTGATCGATTGGATCATGTCGATCGATCCGCACTGGTATTCGACCATTTTCGGATTCATCTTCATCGTCGGGCAATGCCTGGCGGCTATGTGCATGATGGTGGTTTCCGAGCGCATTCTGCTGCCCTATGAGCCCATGGCTTCTTTGCTGAAGCCTAAAGAAGTCCATGACCATGGCAAGCTGATGCTCACTTTCGTCATGCTCTGGGCATATTTCAGCTTCTCGCAACTACTGATTATCTGGGCGGGAAACCTGCCGATGGAGATACGCTTTTTCACCCGCCGCCTGTATTCGGGATGGGAGGCGATCGCACTAGGGCTGGTGATATTCCATTTCGCCATCCCATTCTTGTTTCTGTTGTCGCGGCCCTGGAAGCGCAACCCGAGAACGCTGGTGATTCTGGCGGTGTGGCTGATCTTCATGCGCTTTATCGATCTGTTCTGGTACATCGAGCCCAGTTTCCACAAGACACTTACTTTTTACTGGGGATATCTGCTGGATCTGGTCGTCCCGATTGCCATTGGCGGGTTCTGGCTGGCAGTTTACTTCCGGAATCTGAAGTCGCGACCATTGTTGCCGGTTTACGACATGCATGCGCAGGAATTCCTGGAATACGCGGCGGCGTCCCATGACTGATCATCACAAGCACCATCACGAGCCTCATCACGACGATATTGGCTTTGAACGCGAAGACCTGGGGGCGAAGCCGGTCATCGGGTTTATCGTCTCGCTGGTGATCTCCGGAGTGCTGATTTATTACGTTATCTGGGGGATCTTTCACTTTCTCGACGCTTACGACAGGAAGCACCAGCAGGTGCGGACCCCGCTGATTCAGGTGGAGTCGAACACTCGTGACGTGCGGACGCAGGTGATTCAGCGTTTTCCCGAACCACGCCTGGAAGAAAACGAGCGCACCGAGCTGAATGGCTTCCGTTACGGTGAAGAACAGGAACTGAACAGCTACGGCTGGGTGGATAAGAACGCCGGCGTGGCTCACATTCCGATCGAGCAGGCGATGCAAATGATCGCACAGAAGGGTTTGCCGACAACTCCGCAGACGGGGGTGGCGCCGCCCGCCTGGGTGAATCTGGCGAAGGCGGCGGCGGCGACTGCTGATACCAGCGAAGTGAAGCCCCAGGAACAACAGGCTAAAGGGAAGAAGAAGTGAGTAGTGGATTTAAAAATTCGGTGGTGGACGGGCGAGGGTGCCCGTTGCTCCAGAAAATAGAGTGTGCAGCTACTGGAGTCAGTCAGCCAAGACTGCCTGTTCCCACAGGGGCCGTGCGGGTCGCTTTGGCTGTGCTGGTTCTTGCGGCGAGCGCTTTCGGGCAGAACATGAGCACGGGTGGGATTATGGCTCCCCCTGCCAGCGCTAAGCCTGCGGGTCTCGAAAATGTCGGCATTCAGCAGCGACTGGAGCAACAGATCCCGTTGGATCTTACTTTCCGTGATGAGAGCGGAAAGACGGTGCAACTGGGGGATTACATTGGCAAAAAGCCGGTGATTCTGAATTTTGTTTATTACAGCTGCCCCATGCTGTGCCCGGAGTTGCTCATTGGCCTCGAAAGCTCGCTGAAGGTTTTAAAGTTCAACGTTGGCAAAGAATTCGACGTGGTGACGGTCAGCTTTGATCCGAACGATACGCCGCAACGGGCGGCCGCCAAGAAGGCCGACATCCTTAAGCGGTACAACCGGGCGGGCTCGGAAAACGGCTGGCATTTTCTGACCGGCCAGCCGCAATCGATCACCGCGCTGGCCGAGGCGGCAGGGTTTCACTATCAGTTTGATAAGAAGACGGGGCAATACGCGCACGCCACCGCCATCATGGTGCTGACTTCTGAGGGCAAGATTTCGCAATATTACTACGGCGTGGATTTTGCGCCGAAGGACCTGCGGCTCTCGCTGATCCAGGCGTCGGACAATAAGATTGGGACAGTCGCGGATGCGGTCCTTCTTTACTGCTTTCATTACGATCCGGCTACCGGAAAATATAGCGTGCTCATCGGCCGGGTGATTCAAGTGGGCGGCGGACTGACGGTCTTACTGCTCGGGGGCATGCTGCTGCTGCTCTCCAAGCGCGGGCCCGACCACCAACTCAGGAGGCAAGGCAGCTCTCATTAATTATGTTCGATAAACTTCCACTTTGGCCGACCAGCGCATCTGTCCATGCCCGTTACGAGGATTGGTTATTCATCTTCTTGACGCTGGTTTCCTTGGCGATGACGTTGCTGATCTTTGGCGCGGTCGCGTTCTTCTCCATGAAATACCGGCGCCGGCAAGGGCGCGAAGCCACGCATATCGAAGGCTCGTTGCTGCTTGAGATCGGCTGGTCGATCGCGCCGTTGGGGATCATGCTGATCATGTTCGCAGCCGGTGCGCTTCTCTACTTCAGAATGAGGACCCCGCCCGCCGACGCCGACCAGGTCTACGTGGTCGCGAAACAGTGGATGTGGAAGTTGCAGCATATGGAAGGCCCGCGCGAGATCAATCAGTTGCACGTGCCGGTGGGCCGCGATATCGAGCTGATCATGACTTCGCAGGATGTGATCCACAGCTTTTACGTTCCTGCGTTCAGGGTCAAGCAGGACGTCGTGCCCGGACGCTATACGACGCTTTGGTTCCGCGCCACCCAACCCGGGACTTATCATCTTTTTTGCGCGCAATACTGCGGGACCATGCACTCGGGAATGATCGGTGAAGTGATCGTGATGGATCCCCGCGATTACCGGGCCTGGATGGTGAATGGGGCGGCCAGCGGCACGCTAGCGCAGACTGGCATGACGCTATTTCAACAGTTGGGATGCAACACCTGTCACCGCTCTGATCTGCAAGGACGCGGGCCCATGCTGAATGGAGTTTTCGGGCATCCGGTGCAATTGGAAGACGGGCGAGTTGTGACGGTCGATGAAAATTACGTGCGCGAATCTATTATGCAGCCGGCGGCGAAGATCGTCTCCGGATTCAAGAACATCATGCCTTCATGGCAGGGGCAGGTGAACGAAGAGCAACTCAATCAACTGGTGGCGTACATTAAATCCTTAAGCCCGGCTCCGGAAGGCGAGGCAGTGAATTCGGGAGCTGCGGGAGGAATGCAGCCGCAGGAAACGCAGGATACGAAGTAAAGGAACAAAATGGCTACCGCAGCAGTAAGCACCGAACGGAAGAATTATCTGAACGCAGAGTACGGGATTCGCTCTTGGTTGCTCACTACCGACCATAAACGGATTGCCCTGCTCTATCTGCTCTCGATTACTCTTTTCTTTTTCATCGGCGGGTTCTTCGCTTTGCTGATCCGGCTTGAACTGCTGACCCCGGCGGGTGACCTGATGACGGCCGATATGTACAACAAGGCCTTCACCATGCACGGCCAGATCATGGTGTTTTTCTTCCTGATCCCGTCGATTCCGGCGGTACTGGGGAATTTCCTGATTCCCATGATGATTGGGGCCAAGGACCTGGCGTTCCCGCGCATCAATTTGCTGAGCTGGTATATCTACGTCGCTGCCGGAATTCTTTATCTTTACTGCCTGGTGACCGGCGGCGTCGATACTGGATGGACGTTCTACACACCATTTTCCAGCCAGTTCAGCAATACCCACGTAGTTGAAGCGGGGATGGCGATCTTCATCGTCGGATTCTCATCCATCTTGACCGGCTTGAACTTCGTGGTGACTGTGCATCGCATGCGCGCACCGGGTATGACCTGGTCCCGGCTGCCGCTGTTTGTGTGGTCGCACTATGCCACCAGCATCATCATGCTGCTAGGCACTCCGATCATTGCCATCACCCTGCTGCTGGTGGTGCTCGAGCGCACGCTCAACCTCGGCATCTTCGATCCTACGCGCGGCGGCGATCCGGTGCTGTTCCAGCACCTGTTCTGGTTTTATTCGCACCCCGCCGTGTACATCATGATTTTGCCGTCGATGGCGGTCATCAGCGAAATTGTCCCCTGTTTCTCGCGCAAGCGGGTGTTTGGGTACACCTTCGTCGCCGCATCGAGTATCGCTATCGCGGCCATCGGATTTCTGGTTTGGGCGCACCACATGTTTGTGGCGGGGATCTCGCTTTACTCGGCGCTGGTGTTCTCGTTCCTGAGCTTCCTGGTTGCGGTGCCTTCGGCGGTCAAAATATTCAACTGGACTGCCACCATGTATAAAGGCTCGATTTCGTTTTCGACGCCGATGCTTTATGCCTTCGGCTTCATCGGGCTGTTTACCATCGGCGGCCTGACGGGACTTTTCCTTGCGACTCTCGGTGTCGACGTTCACGTACACGATACCTACTTCGTGATTGCGCACTTCCATTACGTAATGGTGGGCGGCGCGGTCATGGGGTATTTAGGCGGAATACACTTTTGGTGGCCCAAAATATCGGGGCGAATGTATCCCGAGGCTTGGGGACGCCTTGCGGCGCTGATCGTTTTCCTTGGCTTCAATCTCACATTCTTCCCGCAATTCGTCGTAGGTTATCTGGGCATGCCGCGGCGCTACTGGCAGTATCCGCCGGAATATCAGGTGTACAACGTGCTCTCCACCGCAGGCGCAAGCATTCTGGCGGTGGGATATCTGCTGCCCATGATTTACCTGTTGTGGTCGCTGCGCTATGGCAAGCCGGCACCGGATAACCCGTGGCAGGCCACCGGGCTGGAGTGGAGGACGCCGTCTCCGCCGCCAACGTTTAATTTCGAGGAAACCCCGGTTGTGACCTGGGAAGCCTATGAGTACGAGACCATGCCCATGCCTGATGAGGTGACCCTTGAGCGATAGAGCCGGCAGCCCTCTGGTAGTGGAGCACGAGCACGAAGACCGCCCTGAACTGCGTCACCACTTTGCCGACGTGGTGCAGCAGCGCAATGCTGCCTCGCTTGGCATGTGGTGGTTTCTGGGGACCGAGATCATGTTTTTCGGCGGCATGTTCTGCGCCTATCTAATTTACCGCCGGGCTTACTTTGCGGAATTTGCCGCCGGCAGCATAAGTTTGAGCTTGGTCGCGGGAACGGTTAATACAGCGGTCCTGATCTGCAGCAGTTTAACGGTGGCGCTGGCGGTGCGCGCATCGCAGCTTGGCAAGCGTAAGCTGTTGGTGAATCTGCTGCTCGCCACAATGTTCTTCGGAGTCTGTTTTCTTGGTATCAAAGGCTACGAGTGGCATGACGAGTACGTTCACCATCACGTGCCGACCTTCTACTTTAACGCTCAAGACCTGGTCCACGAAAACCCGAACCTGCACCTGGATCCGCAGCGCACCAAGATTTTCTACTCGTTGTACTTTGCGCTGACCGGGGTTCACGCGCTGCATATGATCGTTGGCCTGGGTATTTTCAGCGTGATCACGTTCATGGCATGGCGCGGCAAGTTCGGACCTGAATATCACACGCCGGTTGAAATCGCCGGGCTGTATTGGCACTTTGTCGACATTGTCTGGATTTATCTGTTCCCCCTCTTATATCTCATTGACAGGCGACCGGGGGCTTGAGGAAACATGGCTGAGCATACCGAGCATTCCGAGCATATTTCGTCGAGCGCCTTTAACTGGCTGATCTGGGCCATTCTCATTGTGGGCACGGTGCTCACTGCGTGGATTGCGACCGTTGACCTCGGGAAGTTCAACACGGTGGTCGCTCTCTTCATTGCCACCTGCAAGGCGTCGATCGTTATTCTCTTCTTCATGCACGTCAAATACACCAGCGAGAAAATGACCAAGGCGGTTTTGCTGGCTGCCGTATTCTGGCTGATACTGCTTCTGATGCTGAGCCTGGTTGACTATTCGACGCGCTTCGCCGGGTAATACATAGCATTTTTTCTGGCGCTAATTACCCGGATGCATTTCTCTGTGCACCTCTGTGTTTCCTGGGTGCTCCTCTGTGGTAAAAGAAGCTTGGACCAGGATGGCCGCACAAGAATCAGACGCCCTCGAATCCGCTTTGCGCCGGCATGTTCGTGGCGAAGTTCGGTTCGACAACGGCAGCCGCGCGCTCTACGCCACCGACGGCTCCAACTATCGCCAGGTCCCGATTGCGGTCGTAATTCCGCGTGACGATGACGATGTGATCGCGACGATTTCCATTTGCCGCGAACACGGGGCTCCCGTCCTTTGCCGCGGCGGCGGAACCTCGTTGGCCGGGCAATGCTGCAATGTCGCCGTAGTGCTCGATTTTTCGAAGTACATGTCGAAGATCGTGGAGCTCGACCCCGAGCGCCGCATCGCGCGGGTGCAGCCCGGCATTGTGCTCGATCATCTCCGTAATGCGGCGGAAAAATTCCATCTGACGTTTGGCCCGGACCCGGCTTCGCACAGCCGCTGCACCCTCGGCGGCATGATCGGGAATAATTCCTGCGGCGTGCATTCGGTGATGGCCGGCAAGACTGATGAAAATATCGAAGAACTCGAAATTCTCACCTACGACGGCGTGCGCATGCGCGTGGGCCGCACGTCGAATGAAGAGCTCGAAAATATCATTCGGCAGGGCGGGCGGCGCGGCGAGATCTACGCTGGATTGAAAACGCTTGGTAACCAATATGGCGATCTGGTGCGTCAGAAATTTCCCAACATTCCCCGCCGCGTATCCGGCTACAACCTGAATTATCTTCTTCCCGAGAATGATTTTCATGTTGCGCGGGCGCTGGTGGGTTCGGAAGGAACTTGCGTGACCGTTCTTGAAGCCACTTGCCGCCTGGTTGAGAGCCCTCCCGAGCGCGTGCTGCTGGTAACAGGATGCGGCGATATTTTTGAGTGCGCCGATCTCGTTCCCGAAATTCTGTCGTATCGACCCATCGGCCTTGAAGGCATGGACAACATGCTGGTCGAATACACCCGGTTGAAGCAAATCAATCTTGAAGGCCTGGCTTTGTTGCCCGAGGGAAATGGGTGGCTGCTCGCCGAATTTGGCGCCGACACTATCGACGAGGCAGAAATGCAAGCTCGGACAACGATGGACGCGTTAAGGCGCGGCGGCACCTCCAGACATTTTCGATTGTTCACCGACAAGCAGCAGGCAAGGCGAGTCTGGGAGGTTCGAGAGTCCTCGCTGGGCGCGGTTTCTAACGTGCCCGGGCAACCGCCGACCTGGGAGGGATGGGAAGACTCGGCGGTCGCGCCGGTGAAGCTGGGTGTTTACCTGCGCGCGCTACGCAAGCTCACTGATGCGTACGGCTACCGCTGCCTGATGTACGGGCACTTCGGCGACGGCTGCGTACACAACCGCATGGACTTCGATCTGCAATCGGTCGAGGGAATAAAAAAGTTCCGCAGTTTCATGGAAGAGGCCGCGGATCTGGTCGTCTCATTCGGTGGAACGCTCTCCGGTGAACACGGCGACGGTCAGGCCCGCGCTGAACTGCTTCCGAAAATGTTCGGCCCTGAACTCGTTGAAGCATTCTCGCGATTCAAGGCGCTTTGGGACCCCGACTGGAAAATGAACCCAGGTAAACTCGTTCGCCCCAACAAGTTTGATCAGGACCTTCGACTGGGAACTGATTACCGTCCGTGGCAACCGACCACGCACTTCAAGTTTCCGCAGGACCATGGAAGCCTCGCAGACGCGACGCTGAGATGCGTAGGTGTGGGGAAGTGCCGCGAATCATCGGGCGGCGTCATGTGCCCGAGTTTTCGCGTCACCCTGGAAGAGGAGAATTCGACCCGTGGCCGCGCTCATCTGTTATGGGAAATGATGAAGGGCGATGTCATTCGCGACGGATGGCGCGACCAGCACGTCAAAGCGTCGCTCGATCTTTGCCTCTCCTGCAAAGGATGCAAGAGCGATTGCCCAGTCGCGGTCGATGTGGCAACCTACAAGGCCGAATTTCTTTCGCACTATTATGATGAGCGTCCGCGGCCTTTGAAACACTATGCATTCACCCACATCGACCGCTGGTCGCGGCTGGCATCGATGGCGCCAGGTTTAGCAAACTTCTTTACTCACGCGCCGGGACTGCGTGATGTCGCCAAGCTTGCAGCAGGCATGGCTTCCCAACGCAATGTGCCGCGGTTTGCGAGCCACAACTTCCGCAGTCTGTTTAAGAAAAGAAGCAAAGCGAAATCTTCGGGCGCGCCGGTAGTGCTGTGGCCGGACACGTTTAACAACTATTTTCAATCACAAACTGCGATCGCCGCGGTTAATGTGCTCGAAGCGGCAGGATTCGCGGTGCGGATTCCAAAAGGAAATGTATGTTGCGGGCGGCCGCTCTATGATTTCGGCATGCTGGATCGGGCTAAGAAATTGCTGCTGCACACGCTAGTGGGCCTTAAAGATGAGATCGCGGAGGGAATTCCGATAGTTGTTCTCGAACCCAGTTGCGCCGCGGTTTTTCGTGACGAGATACTCAATCTTTTTCCTGACGACGCGCGCGCGCAGAAGCTCTCCCGACAGGTTATGCTGCTAAGCGAATTTTTGGAGAAGCATGCCAAGAACTTCAATATGCCGGCGCTTAACCGCAAGGCGCTGGTTCACGGCCACTGTCATCACAAATCCATCATGAAAATGACGGACCAGGAATCGGTGCTGCGGAGGATGGGCGTCGATTACCAGATGCCTGCCCCGGGCTGCTGCGGAATGGCGGGCGCATTCGGCTTCGAAAAAGAAAAATATGCGACGTCAGTTGCCATCGGAGAACTTGAACTTTTGCCTGCGGTGCGCAATGCGCCTGACGACTGGCTCATCATCGCGGATG
Source organism: uncultured Acidobacteriota bacterium (assembly GCA_963703465.1). Lineage (GTDB taxonomy): Bacteria > Acidobacteriota > Terriglobia > Terriglobales > Acidobacteriaceae > Gp1-AA145. Next base: position 97,488 of record CAVPEQ010000003.1, read on the forward strand.
GATTCAGCTGCCGGGAACAAATTCAGCAATGCACCGGCAGATCTTCCATGCATCTTGCGGACGTGATTCAGATGGCTCTCGGAAGAACTCAATAAAAACCTCACGGCCCGCAATATTTCTCGTACTGCTCGTAGATGTAAGTGTCGGTCATGCCAGCGATGTAATCACAGACTACTCGCGCGCGCGGCTCAGATTCGTTTTTTGCTTTTTCCTGATAACTCGCCGGCAGCTTTTCCGGGCGTTTCATCCAGAGGTCGAACAGCTGGGCAATGACCCGCTCGGCATCTTCTTTTTCCGGCTGGAGCGCAGGACTGTAATACAGGTTCCGATATAAGAATTCTTTGGTCTCGGCGCGCTCGGCTTCGACTTGCGGGCTGAGGCCGACCATTCGCCTGGGATGGGCGCGGATATCGCCTAGTGTAACTTCGGAGCGGCAAACGCCGGTTGAATCAGGTTCGGCGCTGCTCCCCGGACGTGGACGTCCGGGGCTACACTCATCATCTTTTTTGTTGAATGCAGCCTCAATCTGCGCCTGTGTGCTCTGAATCAAATCGCCGACCCAACGGTCCAGTATCCGCCGCAGAACTTCATTAAATTGCAGCTTCTTTGGCGCTGCGGGATACAACTTCTTGACTTCTTCAAAGAACCGCGCGAACACCGGAACATTGTCTGTGATCTGCTCGAGTGTGAGCAGATGGGCCTCATATCCGTCATCCAAGTCGGCGGTGTTGTAGGCGAGTTCGTCAGTCGCGTCGATGAGTTGAGCTTCAAGTGGCGGCCGTTTGTCGAGCCAATATTCTGACAGCTCCGGGAATTGGGCAGGATCGTAATCGCGGGAGTGCTTGATGATTCCTTCGCGCACTTCGAAGGTAAGATTCAGCCCGCGAAAAGCCGCGTAACGTTGTTCGAAATCCTCGACGATCCGCAAGGCATGCAGGTTGTGGTCGAAGGAAAGTCCGTGCTGCCGCATCGCGGTATCGAGCGCTTTTTCTCCGGAGTGACCGAATGGCGGATGCCCGATGTCGTGCACCAATGCCAGAGTCTCCACGAGATCGACATTGAGTCCAAGTTGGGCGGCGATAGTGCGCGAAATCTGTGCGACCTCAAGCGTATGCGTCAGCCGGTTGCGAAAATGGTCGGAATAGCGGCCGGTGAAGACTTGCGTCTTGGCCTCAAGGCGGCGAAAGGCACGCGAGTGAATTACACGATCGCGATCGCGTTGAAAATCGTTGCGATACGGGTGCGGTGGCTCGGGATAACGCCTGCCGCGAGAATGCTCCACATGGACCGCGTAAGGAGCAAGAGAAAAGCCGTCAGCCATCAGCCGTCAGCCTTCAGGAAAACCTGAACCATTGCGCTATTGAATCACTTCCGAAGGATGAACTCAATGATGCGACAGCAACCGAAGGGCTTATTCTGCTCCGGCCAGCACTTCGGCGATTTTCGCGGTGAGTTCGGCGGGAGTAAAGGGCTTCTGAATGAAGCCGGCGTCGCGGTCAAGATCTTGAAGTTCATCGTCCGCGTATCCGGACATGAAAAGAACGCGAAGATTGGACCAGCGTTCCCGTGCGATGCGCACCAGTTCGGGGCCGCTGATGTTAGGCATTACGACGTCGGTAAGCAGCAGGTCGACTTTGCCGGCATGATCAGCGATGAGCGCACGTAAGCTGTCGCTGCTGCCGGCCGTGATCACCGTGTAACCGGCTTGCGTGAGAATAGTTTCGCCGAGTTCACGCAAAAGCGGCTCATCCTCTGCCAGAAGAATGGTTCCCGTCCCCAGTTTGGGTTTCTCGGATTTCACGGGTTTCCTTGCGGGCACGGGCACATGGTCAACGCTGGGCAATGATATGCGAAAGGCGCTGCCTTTGCCGGGTTCGCTTTCCACTTCAATATGACCATTGCTTTGTTTGATGATTCCATATACGGTCGCGAGGCCCAGTCCGGTTCCCTTGCCAATTTCTTTTGTTGTGAAGAACGGTTCAAAAATGCGCGCCTGGGTCACGGCGTCCATACCAATGCCTGTATCAGAGACGGACAAGGTGGCATAAGGGGAAGCAAATATTTGTTCTTTCTCAGCTAAATCTTTCTGGCCCGCAAAACCAGCGGTCTCTATGATCAACCGCCCGCCTCTCGGCATGGCATCACGAGCGTTTACAACCAGATTTATCAGCACTTGTTCCATCTGCACCGGGTCAGCTTTGACGAAGCCGATGTCCGGGCTGGTGCGGATCACAAGGTCTACGTTTTCCGTGAGCAAGCGACGCAGCATTGCTTCAAGGCCCCGGACGATCGCGTTGAGATCGAGCACACGCGGCTGCAGCGTCTGCTTGCGACTGAAGGCCAGAAGCTGGTGAGTCAGTGACGCTGCCCGGTCCGCGGCTTGCCTGATTTCTTTTGCTGCGTGGCCATCGCGCCCGTCGGGATTGCGCTCCATCAACAAACTGCTATAGCCCTTAATAATGGTGAGCAAATTATTGAAGTCGTGCGCCACACCCGACGCAAGTTGGCCGACCGCCTCCATGCGCTCCGTCTGCTCCAACCGGCTCTGCAACTGTTTCTGCTCGGTAATGTCCACCAGTACGCCATGAAGCAACTGCTGGTTGTCGGCGCCACGTACCAGTGAGCCGCTGTCGTTCACCCACACCATTCCGCCGTCGCGTCTGAAGATGCGGTATTCCGCGCGGAAGGATTTGCCTGAAAGTGTGGCTTCTTCGGCGGCCTTGACGATCTCAATGTCTTCGGAGTGAACGTGACGAATCCAGTTCGTAGGATCGGAGAGCCATTGCGCGGAGGAATACCCCAGAAGTTTTTCAATCTGGGGACTGACGAACCGCCATTCGGATTCCAGGCCGAGCTCGGCGATGTAAGTAACAGCCGATAATTGCTCAACCAGATTCTGGTAAAGCGTCTCGGCTTCATTGCGGGCTCGTTCATTCGTCGAACGTTCGCTAATATCGACCGCAACCCCTATAGCTCCAGACGAGTTTCCGTCTTTTGTGCGGATAGGCGACCAGTGGGTTTCGAATGACAAGCCCACATCCTGGAGTTCGGTAAAGCAGGAGAATTCTTCGCCTGCCAATGCCCTCTGAGCATCGCGAATGATGCTGGGATAGTTGCTGTAAAGATGGAATATGGATTTTCCGACGTTCTGTCCGCCCTGTAGGCCCAATTTATCGAGCGCCCGGCCCTCAGACAGAGTGAATTTGCCCTCGGCATCGATGGCAAAAAAGATGACTGGCGCCTTGGCGACGATCCGGCGAAGGTGCTGTTCGGCGTCGCTTAATATGGGCGCAGTTTTAGGCTGGACGCTCAGAACTTTCCTCGCAGACGGCTGGTTTGATGAGGGATTCACCCGCCCCGGCTGCGTCAGTCTAGCGCAGTTGGCGACAAAACCAAGAGTTACTTTGGTTACTCGTGCAAGGTTCGTCAACGGCAGGCGCTATTGTGCGCTAGCGCACTCGCCAATGATTTTTTGCCGGCGCACATGAGCAGGAACTGGCGACAAGCACGGCGCGGCTGCTAACATTCCGTGCAGGATGGCCCTTCGCCGCATCGCCAAGAAAATCAGCAAGACGACGCGCAAGCTGGCGCACAAGCGTCGACAAAGTCGTCCGCCAGGCGAACTCGTCATTATTACGGGAATGAGCGGTTCGGGGAAAGCATCCGTCCTGAAGGCTTTTGAGGACCTTGGCTATTACTCCGTCGATAATCTGCCGGTTGGATTGATCCCACGATTTGCCGAGCTGGTGCAATCTTCTGAGAACCCGCGCACTGCATTGGTTGTAGACGTCCGCGAGGGCCGGCAACTGGAAGAGCTGCCGACCATCGTGAAATCGGTCAAGCGGTCGATTGCAACCAAGATGATATTTCTTGAGGCGTCAGATGAAGTCCTGTTGCGCCGTTACAGTGAGACGCGCCGGCCACATCCACTCGGCATGGACACGCCGGTCAAGACTTCACTCACGGAAGAGCGCCGTCACCTGCAGCCCATTCGCGCTATTGCAGACCTGGTCATTGACACGTCAAAGTTCAATGTCCATGAGTTGCGTGCCCACATCATCGAGCTGTTTCAGAAAAAAGAAGCTGGCAGGAAGATTCTAGTGTCGTGCGTGAGCTTTGGATTCAAGCATGGAGTGCCCGAGGACGCGGACCTGGTTTTTGATGTGCGCTTTTTGCCCAACCCGCACTTCGTTCCGGAATTTCGGCCGCTCACTGGGCTGCATCCTAAAGTGGCGAAGTATATTCGTTCATTTCCCCAGACAGCTGAATTCATTCAGCGAATTTCCGATCTGCTAATTTATCTCTTGCCCCACTACATTCACGAGGGCAAAAGCTATTTGACGATTGCATTCGGCTGTACCGGTGGCCAGCACCGCTCGGTGATGATCGCCGAAGATGTGGCTAAGCGGCTGAAGCAGGCGGGTTACCGGGTCAAGGTCGCCCACCGCGACAGCCCGAAATAACGAACTGTTGGGTGAGACCCGCCAGCAGAGTTTAATTCTATCGCGGCTGAATCGGCGCTCCGGCCGGTTGCAGTTGTCCCTCGAAGTGCTTCATAACTCGAATGCCATTCAATCCGCGGTAAATACGGTAAAGAGCGTAGGCGTGAAAGGCTACCGCGAGTATATCCTGCGACATCAGCATGACCAATGCATCGATTACGTACAATCCCATGCCAACGAAGAATGCCCACTGTTCGCCCTTGCGCGCGAAACTCCAGAAGAGCACGAATACGGCGGCAACGCCGCCGTTAATGATCAAACTAAGGGCAAAGCCGGTCTGACCTGCCTGACGGGCGAGCGCGTCAACATATTGCGCAATTCCGAGCCCGAAAATAAATCGGATTCCGGATCCGCTCATGGCAAGAACCGAATTGATGAGGGACAGAACTCCGACCATCAAAAACCAGCTTGCGCCGGCTTTGACCACTCGCTCGGCACGCAGCTTCTGTTCAACCAGATTGGTGAGGGAAGATTGGTTTGAGTTGTTGAGCCCGACTCCCGGAGTGGCCATAGGGCCTCCAATAAAATAGATTTGGCGGGGGAAGTTCGTAAGATGGTAACACCGTCGGGCAACGGGTCAAGCAGAACCTCAGGATGATCAAACCTAGGTAATAATCGAGATCAACGGCTTAGTGCGGGGTAAAACGTTGCCGATCTCAACCGCCTTTACGCCAACTGCCTTGAGTTCGTCGATCAGTTCGACGGTCCGATTCTCGGCCACCGCAATCAGCAGTCCGCCGGAAGTTTGCGGATCGAAGAGCAGGGTTTTCATTTCATCAGAAATTTTGTCTTTGTAATCCACAATGCATTCCGCGAAGTCGCGGTTCGCATTGAGGCCGCCGGGAATGTAGCCAGCTTGTACGCATTCGATCGCTCCATCGAGAAGCGGGATTCGGCTTGCATGAATTTGTGTGGAAACATTTTCGGAAGCCAGGAGCATTTCACGGAGGTGGCCGACCAGGCCGAAGCCGGTGATGTCGGTTAGGGCGTGAATTGCATAGCTTGGCTCGGAGCTTCGCTCCGCCGGACCCGTTCGACTCCCTCGCCCTGCCCGGTCGCTCAGGGCAGGCTCAGCGGGGGCACCCGTCCGCACGCGACCGGAGGTTGTGCCCGCTGAACCTTGCCCGAAGGCAGTTATGGCTTCGGCGGAGGCTTTGTTCAGCGTGGTCATGGAAGCAACTGCTGCGTCGATCCAGGATTGCTTGGCTACGCCTTTTTTAATTGCGGTGGAGATGACTCCGGTTCCCAGCGCTTTGGTGAGCAGCAGGTGGTCTCCAGCTTTCGCACCGCCATTTTTCAGGACGCTCAGTGGGCTTACTATGCCGGTCACGGAGTATCCAAATTTCGTTTCGTCGTCTCGAATGCTGTGGCCGCCGATGATGGTGCATCCCGCTTCCATCATCTTCGACAATCCTCCGGCCAAAATGCGCTCCAGAATTTGGAGATCACCTTTTTCCGGAAAGCACACTAACGCCAGCGCGGTCAGCGGACGCGCGCCCATGGCGTAAATATCGCTGAGAGAATTTGCGGCGGCGATCTGTCCGAAAGTGTAAGGATCGTCAACGATGGGCGTGAAAAAATCGACCGTCTGCACCAGCGCGGCGCCGGGCGCGATTTGATACACTCCGGCGTCGTCGGCTTGGTCGAAGCCGACTAGAACGTTCGGGTCGTGTTGCCGGGCTAATTTCCCAAGCACCGTGTCCAGCGCCGCCGGACTCAGCTTGGAAGCTCAACCCGCGGCTTTTACCGTTTCTGTAAGCCGCACGGGTTTAGTTTCGGACATATGGACATTGTAGAAGAGGAGGCCGCCTCCGAGCCTGAGTCCAAGGTTTTCGCGATTTGTTACAAAAAACGAAATACCGCGCGGAATCCAGGTCGGTCCTACAGTCATGATTTCTTCGCTAAGCTGGACTTTCGCAGTTCCCGTGTGCACCTGTTCTGCTTTTGGGAAAAATGGACCGATTGTCGCAACGGGGTTAATCCTGCCTCATTATTCCCACATGCATACAGCTGGAGTTTTCCTGGTAGGAATAGGGATTGCAGCGGTGATCGCAATTTTCGCGGTTTCAAAGCAATCAGATGCGCTGAGAGATGAGATTGTGATAGCTCACTCTTCGCGCGACAAGGATCAACCGCATAAAACGGAAGCGAGCCCGCCTACTTCAATGTCACATCGGTAATTTTAAGTTCGGGAACAGCCTGATTCCACTGCTCGCTTACATGCTCAAAGATCAGGCGGAAGGGCTTGGTCTGCCCGGAAGCCAGCGGTGCGGCTGCGAGGTCAACGGTGTCGGGATATGGCCCGCTGGTTCGCAGCAGTTTGATTGGCACGTCCTCTATCTGCGCAACCTGGCCATATAAATCTCGAAACGTGACCCGCACTGCCGCGTGGCTAACAATCTTGTCCCCGTTATTGGAAATGTTGCCGTCAATGTAGGTGACGCTGGCACCCACAAAATTCTGTGCCTGGCTCATCTTGATCTCTGAGACTTGCAGTTTGGCGGCGTAAGGCGGCGTCTTGGGCGCGATCTTCACCGGTTCGCGAAGCAAAAGCGCCGCCGCCAGAACCAGGCCCACGACAACCGCGATCGCAACTACGATGAACCGCCGACTGTGGTCCGGCTCTTGCGTGCCCGGCGACGGCTGGATAAGATCGAGACCGCCCATGTGAGGATTGTATTGCTTGCGGGATTTCCAGGCTATTTCTTGACTAGCGAAGTATGGCTGGCTACGCACAGCCACAGATTTTTCTCGAAGACCCAAGTATCGGTAAATCGGCCCCAGTGTTCGAAGGGCTGCCCCTTGTATTTTCCCTTGGTGTGATAGGTACCCACCACTACGGCAGCTCCTTGATAGGTGAACACTTTCACGTTCTCATTTACAACCATGGTTGCCTGGTAAGAGGTGTCCTTCAGGTCGGCAAGAAACTGGGTCTTATTCATGATCGTGCCGTCGTAGTCGGTATAGATAAAGGTGTCGGGCAACATGCTGGCGACAACGGTGGAATTGTGGTGCAGTTGGGCCTGGTTCCATGCGTTCTCTAAGGCGAGAATTTTGCTCTCGTCTGCTTCCTCGGCCGCGTGCACCAGCGGAGAGAGCAGCATCGCAATCACTCCAGCAGCAACCGCAAGTCGCATGGGACGCCTTCCTAGTAGGCGTGAAAGTATAATGTTACGCGGGAAGAGGCGCCAATTGGGGTATCTGAAAAGATGCCTGATCCGCTCCGCTATTCTCCGCCGACGGTCAGGCCGTCAATGCGGATGGTCGGGGAGGCGACGGAACCGCGAAATTCCAGGTCATTGGCGATCTCGGAAATATTCAGGAACATATCTTTCAGATTCCCGGCCACGGTAATCTCTTCGACCGGATAAGTCAGTTCACCGCCAGAGATCCAGATACCCGATGCGCCGCGAGAGTAATCGCCGGTGACCAAATTCACGCCCATGCCGAGAAATTCGGTGACATAAAGGCCCTCTTTTACGTCGCCGATAAGCTGCTGTGGAGTGCGAGTGCCGGGCTGAAGAAAATAATTTCCCGGACCGATGCCCGGAGTTCCCGCCAGTCCACGGGATGCGTTGGCGGTGGTTTGCAGGCCGAGCTTCTTCGCCGTATAGGTGTTGAGTACGTACGATTTGAGCACGCCGTTTTCAATGACGATAGTGCGGCGAGTGGGAATGCCTTCGCCGTCGAAGGGACTGGTGCCGAAGCCGCCGACCATGGTTCCGTCGTCGATCACCGTGACTTGTGGCGCCGCGATCTTTTCGCCTAACTTCCCGGCAAGAAACGATGCGCCGCGGTAAACGGAGTCTCCGTTTACGCCTTCGAAAATATGGCCGAGAATTGAGTTCGCGACCAGTGGATCGAAAATAATCGGCACGTGCTGGGTTTTTACTTTGCGGGCGCCGAGGCGGCGAAGCGTGCGCTGGGCGGCGATTTTGCCCACCTGTTCTGGAGACTCCAGACGGTCCAGGTTACGCGCCACCGAGAACCAGTAATCGCGCTGCATGCCTCCCTTTTCGTCTTGCGCAATTGGGATAGCCGCGACTGAGCAGTACGAACGGCGGAATTCGCCGACGAAGCCATGAGAATTCGCGAGAATTTTGTGGCCGGTGGCAGCATCGAATGATCCGCCTTCGGAGTTCTTGATGCGAGCATCGAAATCAAGCGCGGCTTTTTCCGCGCGGCGTGCGTAACTGATGCGCTCTTCTCCGGGAAGCGAATACACGTCCGCCGAATAGAGGTCGAGATCTCCCGCGAGAGACCCGAGCTGCGAAGGTTCGGGAATGCCAGAGAAAGGATCTTCTGAAGTGATCTTCGCCAGCTCAATAGCTGACTTCAGCATGCGGTCGAGACCCGCCGGAGTGAAGTCGCTGGAATGGGTGCTGGCGGCGCGCTTGCCGTTAAAGACGCGAACGCCGATGGATTTCGACCCGGACTCTTTTAAGGTTTCGACTTGTCCGAGCCGGACGAGTGTAGAGAATTCATCGCCCTCACGGATTACGCATTCAGCGGCAGTCGCGCCGCCGCGCATGGCCCGCTGGACGATATCCTGGGCAAGCGCCTTTAAGTCGGTTTCAGTCTGGGCTTCAAGAATGGTTTCAGGCATAAGTCAAAATCATTTCACCACGGAGACACTGAGGCACGGAGAAAAGCAAATCTTCATTCGCAATTTGGATTTAATACGAGCCCTTTCAGGATTCGTTCTCTCATCGTTCTCGCCGAAGAATCGGCCATTCATTGCAGCTGAATTTCTCTGTGCTCCGTGTCTCTGTGGTGAACAGGTTTACTGCATGAATCCGCCGGCCTCTTTCTTAGCCGTCCCGCCGACGGTCAAGCGGTCCAATTTCGTAGTGGGCATTCCTACGCCCACCGGCACGGCTTGTCCGTCTTTGCCACAGGTGCCGATGCCTTCATCCAGCTTCAAATCGTTTCCGACCATCGAGACCCGTGTTAGAGCATCAGGTCCGTTGCCGATCAAGGTTGCGCCGCGGATGGGCGCGGTCACATGGCCGTCTTCGATCATGTACGCCTCAGAGGCCGAGAAGACGAACTTCCCGTTGGTGATGTCTACCTGTCCACCGCCGAAGTTCACGGCGTAAATCCCTCGCTTCACCGAACGAATAATGTCTTCCGGTTCGTCCTCGCCGGCAAGCAGGTAAGTGTTGGTCATGCGAGGCATCGGAATGTGCTCATAGCTTTCGCGGCGACCGTTGCCGGTGTCGGCCATTCCCATCAGCCGGGCGGAAAGCTTGTCACTGAGGTAGCCCTTGAGAATGCCTTTCTCTATAAGCACAGTTTCCTGCGTGGCGTGACCTTCGTCGTCGACGTTGATTGACCCACGCCGCCACGGCATCACGCCGTTATCGACAACCGTGCACTTTTCGCTGGCGACTTTTTTGCCGATGAGCCCGGCAAACGCCGATGTCTGCTTGCGATTGAAGTCGGCTTCGAGTCCGTGACCGACAGCTTCATGAATCAGCACTCCAGGCCAGCCGGGGCCAAGCACAACTTCCATGTCTCCCGCAGGCGCCTCACGCGCATCGAGTTGAAGAATCGACTGACGAGCGGCTTCTTTCGCGAAATACTCCGGCGTTTTTTCTCCGAAGAAGAAATCCAGGGCCACGCGACCGCCTCCGCCTGAACTGCCGCGAGCGGAATTGGTTTCAGTCTTGGCGATGCAAGAAACATTCATGCGTGCCAAAGGCTGGGAGTCTTCGGCGAATGTCCCGTCCGATCCGACAACTAGAATCGTGCGCAACTCGTCGGCATAATTGGCGCGAACCTCTTTAATTCGGTGGTCATAACCCCGGGCCGCAGTGTCTGCCCGCATTACCAGTTCTACTTTGGCGGTAATCTCAGCATCCACCGATGGCAGACTCACGGGATACAGACTGCGCGCGGGCTTCTGCTGAAATCCCGCGCTTGGCGATTTGGCAGGGCCTTTGGCGATTAATGCTGCTGTGCGTGCCGCGTGCAGAATACGCGACGCCGAAAGATCGTCGGTATAGGCGTAACCTGTCCGCTCGCCGGAGATGACCCGAATACCGCATCCCGCCGAGATCCCCTGCGACGCCGACTTGACCATGGATTCATCCACGCTCAAAGAAGTCGAGGAAAGATACTCAAAATAAAGGTCGGCATAGTCGCCGCCTGCCGAAAGCGCCGCCGCGAGATAGTGTTCCAGATCGCGATCACTCAGTCCGTAATGCTGAAAAAAGAAATGATTATTGTCCACGGTTATTGGATGACCTCACGCCAGGAAGGGACTCCGAATGCAGGAAACCCGTTAAATTGATTATCCCACAAGGGGCCTGTGGGAATGTGGATCAGGCTGGTGACCGATGTGCCATGCGATGGCGTCCCGTTTTGCAAGCCCGAAGAAGCAAACTAGAGTCTTCCTCATCAAATGTATTGCAAAACCATGTTCATTCGTCACAGACGTCTGTCAAATCTTCTGCCAGACTTCACCGCATGACCTCTCAGACTCTGGCCGCCACCCTCGAAGGGTTTCTGTCCGGCAGCAACAACGCAGTCGTAATTGAAGATGGCGCCGTCACTTTTGATCTTGGACAGGCCAAGTATTCGGTTTCTGGCGAGACCAACAAATGCCTGCTGCATCTATGGTCGCAAGAACGGAACGTCGTCCGCCGGGTTCTGGACGTCGAGGCCAAAGGCGAGACCCTGCGGGTGACAGTGCAGCGGATGGGGCAAGCGCGTCCCAGTAAGCTTGAAATTTGCCGGGAGCGCGATGCCCGGACGAACTCTGCGAAACGCGCCGCCCGCGTGTCTTACCAGCGCGTGCTCGAGAGAGTGTTGCGAAAGCAATTTCCTGAACTAGCCGTGGCGCAGATCAGCACGTCAATGGATTTAGAAAAGTCCTTCGGCCCGGTGTATACCCGGGGATTGTTGCGACGCGGCCTGACGGGATTCGCGGTGCTGGGGGTCAACCAGCAGGAACTGCAATCATCAATTGACGCGGCGCTCACCTTCGCCATTTTGTGGCTGGATGTTTGCCGCGAGGCCCATGCAGGTAAATTGGTCATCGAGGGCCTGAAGCTGTTCGTTCCTGATGGCTGCTCATCGCTGTTGCGCGAGCGCATGGCACACCTGAACTTCGGTGCCGCCAAGTGGCAGCTTTACGAATTAGAAGAGCGCGGCGAGGAACTTAAGCGGATGGAAATCTCCGATCGCGGAAATATCTCTACCCGGCTGGTCCGTTGTCCTGACGAAGCCGAAATTCTTGCTCGATTTGCCGTACCGGTGTCGCTAGTCAAGGCATTGATGCCGGAGGCGGAGGTGGGAATTGTGTCGTCAGCCGAGGTATCGTTCCGCTGTCAAGGGCTCGAATTTGCCAGGGCGAGACTATCGGTCAAGCCGGGAAATTTTCGTAGCAAGCCGGAAATCGTGTTCGGAGCCGGCCCTGGGGAACGCGTTCTCGATGGCGATAACTTTGCACACTTTGAGCGGCTGATTCGCAGCATCGGCGAAGTCCGTCATGCCGAAGGGCCGAGCGAAAGCAAGTGGTGGCGGCTGCATCCGGAACGTTGGCTGGAATCGCTGGCAGTAAAAAATGTCTGCGCGTTGGATGACCAACTCGATCCTCGATGGTGTTATTCGCAGGTGCCGGCGTTCTCGGCATCGGACCGCGCCATGATTGACGTGCTGGTGGTCAATCGCGAAGGCCAACTGGCTGTGATCGAATTAAAAGCCGACGAGGACATCCATCTGCCTCTGCAAGGAATCGATTACTGGTCGCGAGTGGCATGGCATCATGCGCGCGGGGAGTTCCAGAAATTCGGCTACTTTGCGGGACGCGAGCTTTCTTCGCAGCCGCCGCTGCTGATGATGGTAGCGCCGGCTCTGCGGGTGCATCCCGCGACCGACACTTTGTTGCGCTACGTGTCGCCAGAAATCGACTGGGTGTTGTTGGGAATAGATGAGCGCTGGAGAAAAGACCTGCGAGTCGTGTTTAGGAAGCGTCCGGAAAGGGCTGTGCTAAAAATGGCCGGCTGAAAATCATTAACGATGAGGGACGCGGAGGAAACGCGAGCGCGAGTTCATTTCCAAGTTCCCAACAACCTGCGCACATCGATCAACTGTCCCAGATGGTGAGCATTGTGGTCGGCGACCAGCATGGCCTCGCGCAGAACCGTCTGGCCTTCTCCCCATTCAATTTGTGCGAACAGATCGGTCTTCGAGTCGTTGACCAGTTTCTTCATCGCGTCCAGATCTTCGCGAAACGACTTGACGCTCGCATCCCAAGCGGTCGGGCTGGGCGGCGAAGGTTTTTTCGGCCAATATGCGTCCGGCCACTTGATTGATTTGTAATTGGGATTGCGGCTGAAATCGAGAATGTCTTGCTGCGTAATGCGCATGTGCTCGACCAGCATCCACGCCGAGTGCGGCAATCCTGTGGGTACGTCGCCGGATAATTTCGCCGGAAAATCTGCGATCACATCATCGAAGGCGGCGTGGGCGTGGCCGCCATCGAGAAGTTCAACAAGATGCTTGCGAAGAGATTGGTCTATATTCATAAATCGTAACCTGCATCTAATTAGAGAAATCTCCGTCTAGGATGGTGGAACCAGCGGCTGCGTCGCAGAAAATGTTGCTGATTGCTCCGGCCTTTCTCCGCTGTACACCCTCCCGACCCCGCGTACGATTCGTCGTAAAGGCCACGTTCCTCTTTGATCCGCGAAAAATATTTCCCCGACGCGATGCGATCGGTAATACCAGCGCTTCAGGATGGCAAGATGCTCAGTGCTCTCGGCCGCGGATGCCGCACTCTCGTCAGAAATTCGTCGAATCGCCTCCTGCACTCGCGATTCCATTGAAACGTGCTTCTGTAATAGGAGCGCACTTGCCCGTTCCGCATCGGCGCAGTCAGCGGCATTTATTGATATGACCGAGCGCGTGACCTCAAACGATGCGGGCCCGTGCAGAATTCCATTAGAAAAGCAAAACAGCGAAACCGCCCCCGCCTCGGCGCCCGGTTGCACGATGATGGCTTGCAGCCTGCCGATGGGCTGCACAATTTCCGGCAATTGCGAGCGCAAATGCTTGAGTTTCTCGATCTTGCCATGGATCGCCGCCGCATCTTCAAATGCCAGCCGTGACGATGCTTGTTCCCGCTGTTCTGACAAATCGCGAGTGAGAGATTCGCCTCCCGTATCGAAAAAGGCCTGCACACGCGAGACTTCGTTTCGGTATTCATCATCGGTGCAGCCTTTGTAGCAGGGCGCCAGGCACATCTTCATTTCGGAATAGACGCAGCCGGGAAATGAGGGATCGGGATGCAAGTCGTCGACGCAACGCCGCATTTTGAAAAAATCCAGGGCATCGCTGGCAAATTTTTCGGCAGCCACACGGGACGGAAACGGCCCGTAATACAAATTTTCAGCGTCTGGGGACAGCCGCCCGCGGCTGTCCTGGGATGGCACCGCTGACTCGTTTTTCGCGCCTTCAGACTGTAGAGCTTCGCTCGGCTGGACAGCCGAGGGCGGCTTTTCCCGCACAATTTGTGCCCATGAAAGCTTTCCCAGCCTCGTGGTTACTGATGCTCGCGGATAGTCATTCTCTAAATGCAATTTGACCAGGGGTGCTGGACGTAGCCTTAATCGAACCGCATAAGTCTTAGGAAAATTCTGTCGCAGCAGTTTGTAGAGAAGAAACTGCGATTCGAAATCTGAGCCGGTCGCGGTGAACTGAATTTCTCGAACTCGATCGCGAAGATTCAGCCGCTTGCTTTGATCCGCCGGCTTGCCCAGCAGGCGCTGCAGTCGCCGCCGAAGATGCGCGGTCTTGCTGACATAAGGCTCGCCATCGCCACGCAGCAGGAAAACGGCGGGTGCGGCCGGAATCTCCGCAAAGAAGCTGTCGTCGCAATCCGGCGAGAATGTCAGTGTGTGCGCAAGCACAACTTCATTGTAATAACGCCGCACGTACTCCTGGGTTACTTGAAGAACTCATTCATCGGCGCCGCCGTGGCACTGGCGCCAGGATAGTTCTTCAATCCCAGTAGCTGCATGATGGTGCGCAACGTGTTCTCGTGCTTGAAGGGCGTGTTCACCCTGACTCCCGGAATCACGCGTTGCCCGACGACCGCAGTAAACACCCGGCCCTCCTCGTCGTGCCATCCGTTGTCAAAGGTGATGAACATCACGCTGTTTTGGTCCGCTTGGAAGTACTGGCTGTCGAGCAGAGGGGTAATGTTCGTCTTAAGCCACTGGTCAGCCATTTGGGGCGTGCCGTTGTGCGCGTCGTCTTCCAGATTAGGTACGATGATCGAATAATCAGGTAAATTTCCAGCGGCAACGTCCACAGAAAATTGCGTAAACGGAACAACATTCTCCCGCTGCTCCGGATTGTTTGCCACATCGCTATACCAGACGGCCGGATCGTGGCGCTTGGCATAATTTCCGGCAAACATACCCATGAACCCAAACTTTGGCAGCGAGTCCGCATACACGTTCCACGACATGCCTGCCCGGTTGAGCTCTCTAAAAATGTTGTCGTCCGTAATTGTGTGGGTGCACCAATTTCCGTTACAACCAAAACTAACTTCGCTGCTTCCCGAAGAGAGCCACAGATAATCAAGCAATGAACCCTTCTCATCAGAGTAGTAATTGGTGGCGATGCCGTACTTATCGCCGAGTCCCTTCAGCCAGGGCATTTGGTTCTGGTAGACAACGGTGGAATAGCCATGGTTCTCTTCGACAATGAGGATGACGTGCGCGGCCGGTCCTTTCGAGGGCGCGATTGCTGTACGTGGAGTAGGATTTAACCCGTTACCACAACCGGCACAAATGACCGCCAAAATTAGGACTGACAACAGTCTGCTTTTCATTCGACCTCCCTTTGTGGACGACTGCATTGGCGGGCAAAGCCTGACCATAGCGTTTCGTGCAGAGTTTGCGGGTCAGAACACAACACGAACGCAAACGCTGGGTGCTGCGTAGGAATCAAGCGTTGCCAGATGCACCAACTGAACGCGAAGTAAGACGAATGACGCGGTGGAACCGCAATGGGAAGCAGAGTACGGCAGAGCTGGATGTGTGCCAATCGGCGAAACACCCTAGCGATGTACAAGTGAGTTTTGAACCGAAAATGGTTCAATCCGCTTTCTTAGCGGCGCGCTCTTTACGCAATTCCTCCAGCCGCTTCTTTAAATACTCCTGATATTCCTGGCGCAGTTTCGGATCGACGGGCGTGCTGTAAATTTCGCTCGATTTGTATTTGCCTTCGGCGAACTTCTTCTTCGTCCACTCGTCGTGGATATGGGTTTCATCGGCGCGGTCCAATACTTCCTGCACAAATTGCGGGGGAACAAAATACACTCCTTCGCGGTCACCAACCACTAAATCGCCGGGCATTACAGTCGCGTTACCGATGCGTATAGGCACATTAATTCCCGTCATCATCACGTTGTCGATCGGCGTCGGATCGACGGAGCGAAAATACGCAGCCATGTCGATCTGTGCGATTCCCTCCAGGTCGCGCACGCTGCCGTCCACGACCAAGCCGCCGCCGTGCGTGGCCTGCATGACGTAATAGAAAAGATTGTCGCCGACGATGGTGCCGTCAACTTTTTTGCCGAACAGGTCCACCACCAGCACATCTCCCGGTTGCAGCATGTCGATCGCGGTCTGATTCTCCAGACGACCAATGCCACGTTCTTTAGCTTTGGCTTCCGCGATGCCGTCGACGTCGCGCCGCATTGGCATGAACTGGACCGTGAAAGCACGTCCGACCATGGTTTTGCCGGGATGCAAGACTTGAAAGCCGTCCGCATACTGATTGTTGAAGTGTTTGCTTTGTAAGACCTCCCAGACTTCTTCGGAGGACAATCCTTTGGCGCGCTCGATGAGATCATCCGGCACCTTCGGTCTGCCATCGGGAAGGCGGCCAAATGGATTCTGCGCGGTATAGTCAGTCAGCTCCTGCTTTGAAAAGGTAAAGAGCTGGGCGGAGGCGGTGGGAACCAACGCAAAGTACGAACAGACCCAGACGCTAATGATGATCGGAATACGAGAGTTAAGAATTTTCAATTTTTTGCCCTCCAGAATGGATCGCGGTGAGGTTTCAGCTTACATTCTTTTTCTTGAGTTTCGCGAGCGGACGGAGTAGTCACCAGAAGTTGCCGGACGGGTGTGGGCGCCCGTCCCTACATGGACATTTTTCGTCCAGCTGGGAGCAGCGGGCCGATGCTTAGAGGATCGAGCTTCGCTCGACGGACGGCCGAGGGCGGCTGCTCCCCATCTGGCCACTGCAGAGCGGCAAGTTAAGCCGTGGCGGGTTGAGGTTCTTTTATCGCGGCATCGAGGTGCTGCAGGGTCTGTTGCACGGTGAGGGAGTACATCTCGCGGCCTACGCCCTCGCCGGATTCGAGTGCATTCTTCAGAAAATGCCCCGCAATGGCGATGGCGAGCGGATCAGTAATGATTTTCGAATTGCTCTTCTGATATTCGCTCCACGCCATCAGGGGAAGTGCGACCCAGACTGGCCGGCCATCGATCAGAAACTTGATATCCACAGCATCGGCATGGCGAGTAGCGACTGCGACAATCAGCGCCTGATAGATACAGTGGACCTGCTTCTTGGTCCACCGATCGAATGCATGGAAGTCGCGATACATGGAAGTAAAACTATACCAATCGACCACGGGAAACCGCAATTTGCCGGTATGCCCATGAGTCCTCCAGGCTACATCTTCGCCGAATCGACAGCAAACTGCCGCGCAGCGCGTAATTCGGCGACCGGATCACCTGTGGGCAGAAACTCCATGGCTGCGATGCGCCTGTACTTGAGCTCAGCCAGCTTCCGGAAGATATTCTTGTAATTGATTTCGCCGGTGCCAGGCTGGTGACGCCCGGGGACATCGGCAACGTGTACCAGGCCCACATGCTGAATGTTTTTCTCAAGCTTCTCGATCAGGTTGCCTTCCGCGATCTGTTCGTGAAAAAAGTCGTAAAGGAACTGCACTTGCGGGTGATTGACCGCTTTCACGATTTCAAATCCGCGGGCAACCGAGGTTAGAAAATATTTCGGATTTTCTTCGGGATCGATGTTCTCAAGCAGCAGGCGGACTGGTTCGCCGTTGATCTTTTCGTTCTCGACCAGTTTGGCCGCGGCTTTCAGCCCGTCAACACAGCTCTGTTGCTGGGCTTCAACTGACATGCCCGCAACTGAATTGCCGGAAAGAAAAATCATCGCCGGACAATCCAACTTTCGCATGATGGGAACGGTCTGGCGAAATTCCGCCAATAATGAATCGCGCTCGGCAGGATTGCACAGGCTGTGCTTCAGCCCGGCGGTGCAATCAAAGGTGATGCCGAGCTGCTTGCGTTTTGCGTTCGCGCGTTGAAAATCCTGTTCGCTCCATTTTTCATACTCGCCGACCAGTTCGACGTTGGTGTACCCTGCGGCGGCGACCTTTTCCAGACGCTGCTCAAATGGCAGGTCGCGAAAAACTGTCCAGAGCATCACTGATAGGTCGAATGAAATTTCCGGGGTGCTGCTGGCCGCGGCCGGCGCCGCGGATCCATCTGCGAGAACAGGCCGCCCAGGGAGCATTGAACCCGCCAAAATCCCTCCTGCCGCACGTGTAAACGTTCGCCGGTTCATTTCTTTGCCGCCATTTCTGATTTGGTCTGGATGTCGAGTTGCGATGGCGGCAGACCGTCGCCGGTTGCGATCACATGGATCTTGCCAGCATCAGCGTGTGAACGCAGGATCAGCAGCGCCATTCCATTGAATGCTTTGCGATGGTCGGCGTGGAATGGCTCAGTAGTGGCCGCGTTGCCGTTATCGACGCCGGCGATTTCGCCTGCGCCGCTCACGTCAAAATGAATAAGATTGTCCGCGAGTGGGCACAAATTTCCATCTTTGTCCTCAACTCGAACCGTGATGTAGGAGAGGTCATCACCATCGGCATGGATTACGCGGCGATCGGCGATCAACTTGATGCGAGCCGGCGCACCTGCGGTGCGAATTTCCTCCTCCCCCACTTGCTTTCCATCTGAGTATGCCACCGCCTTCAAATTGCCAGGCTGATAAGGAACCTGCCAGATGCGGCGATATTTGGTGACGAATTTTCCGGTGTCACTGACGTTATGACCAACCGGCATTTCCCATTCATCGCTGAATCTCTTTTTCCGCCCCAGCGACTTTCCGTTCACAAATAATTCCACTTCTTCCGCGTTGCTGTAGGCCATCACCGGAATGGTTTGTCCTTCGCGGCCCTCCCAATTCCAATGGGGCAGAATGTGGACCATGGGTCGCGAAGTCCACTCGCTCTGATAGAGGTAGTAGTTGTCTTTGGGAAAACCGGCAAGATCGACAAATCCGAAATATGAGCTGCGCGCCGGCCAGTCGTCCTTGGTGTCGCCAGAGTTGCCGTCCCAATAGGGCGTGGGCTCTCCTATGTAGTCAAAGCCGGTCCACACAAACTCCCCGAGCACGTTCGGTAATTTGTCCTGATAGGTGAACTCAACATCCGGACAATAGGCCCAGAAGGGCGCGACTGTGTCGTAGCTGCTGATCTGGTGCGAAGGCGGCTTTTCGTAAGCCACGATCGGAAGGTTATAGACGCCGCGTGAGCTTACGCACGATTCGGTTTCTGAACCATAAATCACCCAATCGGGATGGTCGTGCATGATCTGCTCGTAATGCATGGGCTGATAGTTGAAACCCTTAATGTCGACATTGTCGGCGAAGTGGTTGCGGATAGCGGCGTCCCAGTCATTCATGGCCGAAGTTGTGGGGCGAGTGGGATCCTCTTCGTGAAAAAAGTCGGTGAGGCGCTTGGCTTCTTTCCAGCCGTCGGGCGAGTTCTGCTCAGGAATTTCGTTGCCGATGCTCCACAGAATAATGCTGGGATGATTGCGATCACGCCGGGCCATGTCGCGCAGGTCGCGCTCCGACCACTGATCAAAATATTTGCTGTAACCGTTAGGTACCTTCGCAATGTGCCACATGTCGAACGACTCGTCCATGATCACCAGGCCCATGCGGTCGGACAACTCGAGCAACTCCGGCGAAGGCGGATTATGGCTGGTACGGACTGCATTGACGCCCGCGGCCTTCATGATCTGCAACTCGCGTTCGGTAGCACGGCGGTTAACCGCAGCGCCCAGAGCACCCAAGTCATGATGCAGGCAGACTCCGTGGAGCCTGCGCGTCTTGCCGTTCAGCAGGAAACCTTTATCGCGATCAAACGCGATGGTGCGAATTCCGAACGTGGTCGAGTACTTGTCAATCACACGCTGGCCGTCGACGACTTCTGTGACCAGCATGTAGAGATAAGGGTGGTCCATATCCCAGCGCTGCGGATTTGTCACCGTGAGACTGACGGGAATGGTGCGCGTGGCATCGGCCGAGACTACAACCGTGCCAGCGCTGCCATTGCTAACTGCCTTACCGGATGAGTCGAGAATGGTTTGGCGAACTTCAACCCTGGCATCGTTGCCCGACTGATTTCTGATTTCCGTCTTCACCGATACCGTCGCCTTTCCATCAGCGACTTGCGGCGTAGTAACGTACGTGCCCCACTCCGCGACGTGGACGGGCGCGGTCACATCCATCCAGACATTGCGATAGATTCCAGCGCCCGGATACCAGCGGGAAGAATCGGGTTCAGGCGCGAGGCGGACCGCGACAACGTTTGCCTCTGAACCAAAGTGCAAGTGCGGGGTCAGATCAAAGTAGAAACTGGAATATCCGTAAGGGCGGCCGCCAAGCTCTTCGCCGTTAACCCAAACGGTCGAGTTGGACATGGCTCCGTCGAAGACTAAGGTGAAGATGCGGCCGCGAGCGTTGGAGGGAAGGATGAAAGACTTACGATACCAACCAGTGCCGGAGATGGGTAATGCTCCAGTCGACGGATTCAGCGTTTCATCGAACGGGCCTTCGATCGCCCAGTCATGAGGCAAGCGGAGCAGCCTCCAGTTGGAATCATCGAACTCTGGCTTTTCCGCGCCTTCGGCTTCGCCTTTATAAAAGCGCCAGTTCGCGTCGAAGTTAACCCGGCGCTCTCCGGAAATTCGCACTGGCGCCAGTTGCGGCGTAGTCGTGGCGGCCGCAAACGCAGCCAAGGCGAGCATCGACATAGCCATGATTTGGATTCGCCGCAGAACATTCCTGATCATGTTGTCTCCAGATATATTCACTTTCGCGCATACCGAAAATCGGCCATGGCTTGGCGAGACGCATTTCGGACACAGGGGAATATATAAGAAAAAACAGTTTC
The DNA here is from genome assembly GCA_963703465.1 of uncultured Acidobacteriota bacterium. Taxonomy (GTDB): domain Bacteria; phylum Acidobacteriota; class Terriglobia; order Terriglobales; family Acidobacteriaceae; genus Gp1-AA145. The sequence goes on from CAVPEQ010000003.1 coordinate 118,236, forward strand.
GTGAAAAGCCAGCGTGCGAGAGAGGTAATGACGCGAGATGGCAACGAGGGTGAGAGGTGAAATAGAAGATGGCTAGCTTAATTGACCGCTGGAGACGAATCATGAGGCATAGTCGTCCGGCCAATTAAGATTCGATGAATATTTTTTTGTCTGTAGTTAAATCACGCAAGCTATTGATCTATTTCGGGAAGGCAATCTCAGTTTGGTTTTTTCCACACACAAACCGTTGGCTGGAGACAGATTAAAGTTGACAGTGCTATCACTGGCCCCGATAATTCGATTAGATTTGATCTACGTCTTCTTCCCCTGCGTTTGGGTCCCAAGGTGTTCGGTACAAAAGCAAGCACGAAACTAATTGACGCCAGCATTTACGGATGTGGCCGGCGGCTAGGTGCATGAGAGCGGAGCAGCCCGGGGGCAAACCGCAAGGAGACGTGTGTGGAAATTTACCGGACGCCCATGTGGCGGCGCTCGGGCCACCTACCTTTCCTTGCAGTTGAAAAGCTCGTCCGCTCCGCACCGGCCCCATCGCCACAAAGCGCACTTCAGCGGGTTGCGAGTACATCAATGAATGAGCAATTGAGCGTTTTTCTGCTGTGCGAGAACCGGCTGTTGCGCGAAGCCCTGGTTCGAATTTTGGGAAAGCGGAACGATTTGAGGGTGCTGGGAGCCTGCGGTTACTCTACCTCCGCAATGAGCGGAGTAGTGGCCAGCCAGCCGCGGGTTGTGGTATTTGATTCGCTGCGACTGACATTGGGGCCGCCGTTATTGCTGCAGCTTATCCAGCAGAGTTTGCCGAATGCGCGGACGGCGATGATCGGCATGGAGTCGCGGGAAGAAGATTTTCTCAATGCCGTGCGTGAGGGAGTTTCAGGATACGTCCTCCGCGAAGCTTCCGCGGCAGAAGTGTCGACGGCGGTACACGCAGTGGCTTTAGGGGAATCAGTTTGCCCGCCATGCTTCATGGCGAAGCTTTTTCAGCATGCCGCACAGCATCTTGCCTTGCGGCAGAATTTACAAGTGCGAAACAGGACCCAACTCAGCCGGCGTGAACAACAATTGCTGCAACTGCTGTGTGCCGGGCTCACCAACAAAGAAATCGCCAACCAGTTGCATCTTTCAGAACACACGGTGAAGAACCATGTTCACCGCATTCTCCGCAAAACCGGTACCACTGATCGAGTCGAGCTTATTGATCTTTACCGCTCTCCAGGCGAACTGGCATCGGCGAACGACAAGTCTTTTGCGCTGTCAGCAACCGCCTAAGCTGGCGCTTAACTGCTACGGGGTCGCCGCCTCTTTGGCGGGTATCCAATAGACTTCCTCCTTCAAGTGCTGTTTGGTAAATCCAATGCGCTTGAGGATGCTCTTGCCGTTTTCAATCATGTCGGGATGGCCGCAGAGGTAAGCCACAGCGTTAGTGCCGTCGAGTCCCCATAGGTCCGAGTACTTACGCATCACGTCATCGACGCGGCCCATCTCGCCTGCCCATTTTTCGTCCTCCCATGGACGGCTCACTGTGGGCACGTATTTGAACCAGGGAACTTCATCGGCGAACTTACACAGTTCGTCGGTGTAGCCAAATTCCCATGATCGGCTGGCGCCGTTCAGCAAGAATAGTTTTTGCTCGCCTTTGAATGTGCCCTCCTTCCATGCCCGATAAAGCGTGCGAACGTAACTTACAAAGGGAGCGACGCCGGTAACGGTGCTGACGAGAAAATGATTGGTGCGCCCGCTCTTCTCGTCCAACGTAAACAAGCCCTTGGCGGATTTGCGCATCAAGACTTCGTCGCCGACCTGAAGTTGGTAAAGCTTGGGTGTGAGTTCGCCTTGCGGGACCAGTTCGAAGAAAAATTCCACTTCATTTTCACGCGGCGATGAAGCGATGGAATAAGCGCGTTCGCTGCGCTTCTCTGGCGTCTGTACGCCCAAGGTCGCATATTGTCCGGGCTTGAAAGTAAAAGGGCCGCCAGGATCAACCCGAATCATCCATAGGTCCGAAGCAAACTCAGCGCGCGTTACTATCTTGGCGCGATAAAACTTGTCATCCAGCGTGTCCATTGACCCTCACAATTAACGCCACTCAGTTTACAAGAATTTGCTGGCGGATTTCTGTGACGTTGATCACTCCGTGCCAACCGGTATGGGCTGGTTTTGAAGGGGAGCGGGCTGCCAGGTCTTCAATTGATCGAGCGCCTGCATGGTCTTCTTCCACGATTTGTGGTTTTTCTTATCGTGATAGGGCGCGTTCAAGTTGGAATAGAAGTCCAGGATGTTGCTGCGCAATTCAGGTGTCATTTGCTTAAAATTTTTCTTGGCTTGATCCTGCAGCAGCTGCGAATAAGTCACGTCGGCCAGGGGATATTCGGCGCCAGTGGTTTTTCTTCCGGTATCGAAGTCGGTATCAGAAAATTTCGGACTGTCATCCCGCACCTGGTGCAGCAGTGAAAAATAGTTATCGGTGGTGCGATTCACACTCTTGATGTATATGTCCTCGGTCTTGGCGGTGGGAACTTTGAAATCCAGCGCGCTTGCGGGACCGATCTTGGGAATTTTTCGCAAAATAAATGCCAAAATACGCGAACCTAATCCAGGGCGTCGGTATCCCTTGCCCCATTGCTTTTCATAATTCGTGCGCGAGAGCCGGTACAAGAATTTCTTCTGGTCAAAATTCGGGGTGTCCCGCACAAGGTCAGCGCGGCGGTTCAATAAGGCCACTCGCGTCATCTCAGGGATAATTCTGCTGACCGCACGACGGAAGCTACCGATAGCGAGGTCTTCGCTTCCCAAAACATCACTGAGATCGAGGCCATAGATTTTCACGAAGGCCCGCTGAAGCAGCGGTTTAGAGACTTCGAATCCAATGAAGTCGTGAAAGGTGTCGGAAGTGTAGCGGTTCTTGGCCACCTGCACCATGTCAAAGCCAAACTCAGTCCGAATGTGGGCTTTGTGATCGTCGGCGTAGGTGACCGAGTTGCCATATTTCTTCCGGAGTTTGGGAAATTCAATGGCGACAACCTGATTAATCGCCGGGTGCCCCATGTTGTCTGAGGAGTAGTGGGCGAGCGCTCCGAGTGCGAAAGCATATTCGTTCAGGTCGGAGGATTCATCGAGCAATGCGCCGACGAAATCGCCGGTCCGCACATAGTGAACCAGGTCGCTGAAATATTTTTTTCCGAATGGATAGTAGCCCATATCCTGCACCATGCTGCCGCCGTAAGCATAGGCGTGCGCTTCTTTCATCTGGTCGTCGGTCGATTGCGGGAACCTTTTTAGCAGCAACGGTCGAATCTGGTCTTTCCAGGCCAGGTCGATGATCTGTTCATGGGTCAGGACTGAATAGGCGCGGCTGGGCAGAGCGCATCCCAAGATGCAGGCAAGGAATGCGATCAGATAGAGAAATTTCATCGGCAGCTTAGATGCAGAGTAGGTCAGCTATTTGCCCACGACCAGCACTTCAAAAGTATCCGGCAGAATAGATGGCCTGGGATGCGGCTGGCCCGCAGTCGCTGCTGGCGGAGGTCCAAATTTAGCGGTCACTAGATAAATCTTGTGGGTCTTCTGATCGAGTTCCATGGTGCGGGCGCCCCGCTCAGTTTTTACATTTTGCACCACGCTGAACTTGTCCGGCGAGTCTTCCTTCACTACCGTCAACACGCCCTCGCCACACGAGGCAAAAGCGAGCTTGTGGTCCGGATCGAAGCGGTCGGCATCAACCCCTTCGCCGATCGGAAGCGTAGTAATCACTTTGCCGGTGTCGGCGTTCACCACCGCCATTATTTTATTGTCGCAGCCTACGAAGAGACGCCGATTCTTCTTATCAATTGCCAGCCCGCTGGGGGATTCACAGGGGGCAAGCGGCCAGCGCGACTTGACCTTCAGCTCTTTTGGATCAAGGCCGACAAGCTCGCTCTTGTCTTCGATGTTCACGAAAAGCTCGCCGTCGCCGGTGCTCACGCCGAATTCCGGCTTGCCGCCGAGTTCAATCTTGCCGACAATATTTCCGCTCGCGGCATCAATGGCGGTCGAGTTGTGGCTTCTGCCGTTAAAAGTGAACACGCGCCTGGTGGCAGGATCGAACAGAATTGCGTCAGGATTTTCGCCGACCGCCTGTACTTTGCTGATCGGCTTCAAGGTCTTGAGATCGAAGATGCTGACTGAGCCTTCGCGGCCGTTGCTGGTAAATCCGCGGCCCAGATCATCAGCCAGGGCAATGCCGTGAACTCCAAGCGTATCTGGAATATCTCCGATTGGCTTGCCGGAGTCCGCATCAACGACGACCACGTGGGTTGACCGGGAAATAAATAGTCGATGCGACTCGGGATCCACGGTCAAGTAGTCCCACCCGCCGTCGCCGCCGAGCTTGTAAGTTTGTGCGACGCGCAGGTCTTGGGCAGCGGCTACTAATCGCAGGCCGAATATGGAGACAGCAAACAGGAGAATGAGGGCAAGCCGTTTCATCGCTGGATCTCGCTTTCGGATAGTGAGCTGACCGCCGATAGAATTCTACCTGCGAAGCGGAATTCGTGCTCGACCTGGAATGTTATTAACCTGGAAAACAGCGCTAATTGGACCAAAAATTTGAGGGCAGAATCATCTGCCCTCAAGGTTAATGTTGACCCGAAAATTTAGTGGCGATCATGATCTCGATCGTGATCGTCGTCGTCCCAGTTGTAGTTGTGGTCCCAGTCGCGGTCGTTGCGCCACTCGTGGCGATTAGGATCGTACCAGCCGCGGGCTTGGCTGTAGCAGCGTTCCCAGACGGAATTCAGTTTCGCTTTGGCATTCTCTGCCTGTTGGCTGTGCCGTCCATGCTCGCGCACTTCCTGCCGATAGTGGTCGCTTGCTCTTTCCGTCCGGCTCTGGCATTTCGCGCGACCGTCGTGATCATCAGCGTGGGCTTTGGGTGCGGTGGCGAGAACCAGCGCCCCACCAAGTGCGAGTGCCGCAAGTGCATTACCTAGTCTCAAATTCTTCATTCCTTATTGCCTCCTCTCGATGACTTCCCCGACTCAGATTGGCGAGAGAGCTTCTGGGTTGCTCCTAAACTTGGCCTAAGAAACCTGTAGGCGCGCTCGGGATTTAGAATCGGCTTGTGAAGACAACAACTTCCAGGGCGCTCCCGCGGCAATTTGAGTTCCACCCGCGAAAATTCCTGGGCGGCGGACACGTTCAGACAATTGCCAGTTTTCTTTTGCCCCGACCGATTGCGCTGCCAAAATCTGAAGAACGCCTGATTGAGGTTGAGCCCGGTATTCACGTACTCTGCCACTGTCATTGGCAACTCGATCGCCATGCGACGCTCACGGTGATCGTGGTCCACGGACTGGAGGGATCCACGGAATCGAATTACATGCTAGGCATCGCCAAGAAAGGATTGGCCGCCGGCATGAACGTGGTGCGCATGAACCAGCGCACCTGCGGCGGCACCGATCATTTGGCGCCGACGCTTTATCACTCGGGACGCTCTGGCGACGTGATAGCAGTGGCGAATGCGTTAATTGAGAACGACGGCATTTCGCGATTCGCCCTCTGCGGATTCTCTATGGGCGGCAACATCGTATTGAAGACCGCCGGCGAGTGGGGAGACCAGGGTCCAACTGAGTTTCGCGCAGTTGCGGCGGTGTGCCCGGCGATGGACCTGGCGGCTTCCGCGGACGCGCTTCACCATCCGATGAATCGTCTATACGAGCAGTATTTCCTGTGGAAGCTCAAAGCCCGCATGCGAGGTAAGGCCCGGTGTTTCCCGGGCCTATACGACCTCTCGCGATTGCATGGCCTGAAAAGCTTGCGCGACTTCGACGATAAGATCACGGCTTACTACTCGGGCTTCGATGGGGCCAATGATTACTATGCGCGCGCCGCTGCGGCCAACGTGGTGGATAAGATTGCGGTCCCGGCTTATATCCTCTATGCGCGAAATGATCCGTTCATTCGGGTGACTCCGGAAACCAGACGCAAAGTTGAGGGCAATCCCAACATCACATTCATTGAGACTGAAGATGGTGGCCATTGCGCCTTCATCGCTGAACCGGATGGATACGATGGCCATTTTGCCGAGCGGGCTATCGTGAATTTCTTCAGATCGGTTGCATAAGCTGCCCAAAAAGCCTGCTGGCTTAATTCAAAAGCGACCACAGAGGGCACAGAGTTACACAGAGGATACAAAAAACTCACACGAGTCCATTCCTGTAGAATCAGCGGCAATGAAACGTGCTCGCGGTGTAACTCTCAGAATCGCATTGGCGATTGCAGTTCTGTCGATCTGCGCCGGCGGCGAGCCCATTTCTCAGCTTCATCCCACCAATTACGTCAATGATTTTGCGCACGTGCTCAGCCCGCAAACTCAAGCGGAGCTAAACGATTTGGGGCAACAAGTTGATCAAAAAGCGAAGGCACAGATTGCAATTGTGACCATCAACTCGCTTGACGGGCAAGATATTGAAAGCTACGCCGTGGATCTGTACAAGCGGTGGGGAATCGGAAACAAGACCACGAACCACGGCGTGCTGATTTTAATCGCGGTGAAAGACCATCGTTATCGAACCGAAGTCGGTTACGGGCTGGAGCCGATCCTGCCCGATGGCAAAGTCGGTGGGTTCTGGCGGGACGTGGTTCCACTGCTCAAGCAGAATGATTACGATTCGGCGATCAAACAGAATGCGCAGCAGATCGCTGCCGTGATTGCGCAAGATGCCGGCGTTCAACTCACCGGAGTCAGTACTGTTCCCGAAGAACGCGCGCCGCCACCCTCGGGGAAGATTTCTCTGGGCGGCGTCATTTTCATCATTATTGTAATAATCATCGTTCTTGCGACTCCCCTTAGAAGCATTTTGTTCTGGATGCTGCTCTCAGGCGGAGGTGGACGCGGCGGAGGCTGGGGTGGTGGCGGCTTTGGCGGTGGCGGCGGTGGAGGCGGGTTCGGAGGGTTCGGTGGCGGGATGTCTGGCGGCGGCGGCGCCAGTGGAAGCTGGTAAGGAGAAACTTTATGGCTCACGATTCTAAGGCTGACGAACAACTGCTCGGCGAATTCGTGCAGAAGTTGCGCGCCGGAGCTGGCGAAAATCTTGTCAGCGTGGTACTTTACGGCTCGGCCGCCGAAGGAGAATTTCATCCCGAGTATTCGGATCTGAACCTGCTATGCGTGGTGCGTGACACATCATTCGCGTCGCTGAGCAAGCTCGCCGGCGCTACCGAGTGGTGGCGGAAAAGGAAACATCATCCTCCACTGGTATTGACTGAGAAGGAATTGAAAGATACGGCCGACGTGTTCTCGATTGAATTCATCGACATGAAGCAACGGCATCGGATCCTCTATGGCACCGATGCGCTCCGAGATTTGAACGTTCCCATGCATCTGCATCGTTCGCAAGTGGAGTACGAGATGCGGGAAAAGTTGTTTCTTTTGCGCCAGCACATTCTGCTCGCTGGCTCCGATGAAAAAGCTCTGTGGGAAGCCATGCTGAATTCGTTGTCGTCTTTCACCACTCTTTTCCGGCACGCCTCGATCGAGTTGGGCGACCTGGGGCGCAAACATTCACGGGAAGCAGTGCAGGAACTATCCTCGCGGCTGAACTTCGATGCTTCGGCATTCGTACAATTAATGGATGTTCGCGCGCACAAGTCAGACCGCAAACAATTAAGAGCAAATGATGTGGCAACAAAGTATTTAGCGGCTATCGAAAAAGTTGCCGACGCAGTAGATACAATGCAGAGTTCCACTCCGCGCACAACCTAGCTGGTGTTGAGCGGCCAGGTTTTCGCGGGATATCAAGGAGAAGCTATGAGCAAAACTGTGATCGTGTTGATCGTAATTGTGGTCTTGGTCCTGTTTGGGGTGGGCAAATACATCGGCGTGAAAAACACCCTGGTTGCAAAGAACGAGGCCGTAAAGACCTCATGGTCGCAGGTCGATATTGTTCTGCAGCGGCGGGCGGATTTGATTCCCAACCTGGTCGAAACCGTCAAGGGTTATGCCAAGCAGGAGCAGACCGTTTTCGGCGACATCGCGAAGGCGCGCAGCCAGTTGCTCAACGCGGGAACCCCGGAGCAGAAAATCTCCGCCAACGCCCAACTGGACGGCGCATTAGGCAGGCTTTTGGTCATCGTGGAGAATTACCCCGCAGTTGAAATCCAATGAGAATTTTCTGCGATTGCAAGATGAATTGGCGGGCACCGAGAACCGCATAGCGGTGGAGCGGCAGCGCTACAACGACACCTTGAAGGATTACAACGTCTACGTGCAGCAGTTCCCCAACAACGTGTTCGCTTCGAGCCTAGGCTACAAGCCGAATACTGCTTACTTCGCTGCTACTGAGGGTTCGCGCGAGGTCCCGAAGGTAAACTTTGCTCCGCCGACGCCGCAGCCGGCCCCGGCGCATTGAGTTTCAACTGGACATCAACTTGCGGCAGCGTGGGAGACAACAGCGCTTTCCATTTCGGAGGCAGTAGAGTTGAGAAACCCATCCACGGGTGGAGTGTAGTTTCGCTTTCTCCACGATGACAGCAAGTCAAACCACAAACACAGCCGAATAAACGTGTGACCAATAAAGCCACGGATGGGACTGTAAAGGTTCGGGTTCGTCGGTGGCGCAACCCAGGCTGACTCGCTGACGATTTCCAACTTTGCGGTTCGAACCGAGGTAACAGGATTGAGCGTGGCCAGATTGCATGATGACGGCAACTCCGGTTGATCGGACGATGTAGCGGACATTCGGACCCCCAAGCCACTCCAAGCGGTAACTTCGATGCAAGTTCCTGCTCCTGAGATGCCGGACAGCATCTCAGGATTCAGAAAGAACATTCTACCCGCGATCGCGGAACTCGGCTACTGGCAAGGGGTCGGAGAAGGCAAATTCTGTCGCGCGATCCATCCGCTGGAGAATTGCGGTTTCGATATACTCGTCTGCTCTGCCATGAGGCTTCCCGGAGGCAATATGAAGCGAGCTGTGTTGCCCACGCTGCTGCTGGCTGCGATCTGTTCATATGCTCAGAGTCGACCGCAAACCGCAATCGGAAATGTGGACAGCCGTGCCACGATCAGCCTCGACGGCACCTGGAACACGATCATCGATCCCTACGAAACCGGTGTAGGCGGCCGCTACTATGAGGCCGCCAAGCCCAAAACCAAAAATGACCTGGTTGAGTTCGATTTCGAACACTCGCCCAAGATGCACGTTCCTGGCGACTGGAACACGCAGCGCGAATCGCTGCTCTTTTATGAAGGGCCGGTCTGGTATCAGCGCACCTTCGCGTATCACAAGCGATCCGCGACTCGGACGTTTCTGTATTTTGGCGCAGCGAACTATTTCGCTCGGGTCTGGGTCAACGGCAAGAAACTGGGCGAACATGTAGGCGGATTTACTCCGTTCAACTTCGACGCGACCGATCAACTGAACGACGGCGACAACAGTGTGGTGGTCGAAGTGGACAACACCCGCCATACGGATGGTGTTCCTACATTAAAAACCGACTGGTGGAATTACGGAGGGTTGACCCGCGGAGTCCGGCTGGTGGAAGTACCCGACACTTACATTCAGGACTATTCAATTCAACTCGCCAAAGGCCATGGCGATGTTATCGAAGGCTGGGTGCAGCTTGCCGGCACGGCTGCTTCCGGGCAGGTCTCGATTGAAATTCCTGAAGTTCGATTAAAGCAATCAGCTCAGGTAGACGGATCGGGTCGGGCGATGTTCCAATTCCCCGTCCGCGTCGAACTCTGGTCGCCGGAGAATCCCAAGCTTTATCACGTTGTAGTTTCCGGCGGAGGCGATAGCGTCACCGATGAAATTGGATTTCGCACCATAGAAACGCGTGGATCGCAGATTCTGCTCAACGGCAAGCCTATATTTCTGCGGGGCATTTCAATGCACGAAGAAGCGCCGTTCCGCAGCGGGCGAGCCTTCTCCGAAGAAGACGATCGCACCCTGCTCACTTGGGCCAAAGAAATGGGTTGCAATTTCGTCCGCTTCGCGCACTACCCCTATAACGAAGATATGCTGCGGCTGGCGGACCGAATGGGCCTGCTGGTCTGGGAGGAGATTCCCGTTTATTGGGACATTCAATGGCAGAATCCGGCAACACTTGAAAATGCCAAATCGCAGTTACGCGAAATTATTTCGCGTGATCACAATCGGGCGTCTATCGGGCTATGGTCAATGTCGAACGAAACTCCTATTTCTCCCGAACGTACCGAGTTCCTGAAGTCGCTTGCAACCTATGCGCGCGAGCTCGATCCGACGAGGCTGATCACTTCCGCTCTGAACCACACGGACCGCTCCGGACCGAACACGCGAGTTTTGAATGATCCAGTGAGTGAATTTCTCGACGTGCTGGGCATAAACGAATACATGGGATGGTACGAAGCCAAAATCGAGGATACCGACCACACAGAGTGGAAATTCGCCTACGAAAAGCCGGTCATCGTCAGCGAATTCGGCGCCGACGCGCAATACAATCTTCATGGCGACGATCAAACCCGATTCACCGAGGAATATCAGGCGAATGTATTCAATCATCAATTGGCGATGTGGCAACGCGTGCCGCAGGTGGCGGGAATGTCGCCATGGGTGCTGATGGATTTTCGGTCTCCGCGGCGGCCGCTGCCGGGTATTCAGAATTACTTCAATCGTAAAGGGTTGATTTCGGACCAGGGCCAACGAAAGCGGGCGTTTTACGTGCTGCAGAAGTTCTATAAAGAGAAAACGAACAAGCTCGGAGAGCGGCCAGGAAACTAGAATGTGGAGCGACGGGCACTCGCCCGTCGATCCTTAACGCGGGCGTGGACGCCCGCTGCTACACGGTCTGATTCTGCAGGAGATGACATGCAATATCGCAAGTTTGGCAGTACCGGAGTTCAAGTCAGCGACATCGCTCACGGGCTGTGGGGCATGAGCGGATGGAGCGGCTCAGCGGACCGCGAGTCGATGCAGGCACTGCAACTGGCAGTCGATCAGGGTTGCAACTTCTTCGATAGCGCATGGGCCTACGGCGAGGGCAAGAGCGATGGCCTGCTGGGGCAGACGCTCGCCAAGAATAAAGGCAAGCGCCTTTTTGCCGCGTCGAAGATTCCGCCAAAGAACGATCGCTGGCCGGCGCTGCCGAAATACAAATATAAAGATGTGTTTCCCCACGACCACGTTTTCAAATATGCCGATCTGATCCGCAAGCAGCTGGGCACAGATTCCATCGATCTGCTGCAGTTTCACGTGTGGACCGACAAGTGGACGGACGATCCCGACTTCCGCAAGACGGTCGAAAAGCTAAAAAAAGACGGCACCATTCGTTATTTCGGCCTCAGCCTGAACCGCTGGGAGCCGGAGAACGGAATTAAAGCCATCCGCACCGGCCTGGTCGATGCAGTGCAGGTGATCTACAGCATCTTCGACCAATCGCCCGAGGACAAACTCTTCCCGCTTTGCAAAGAGATGAACATCGGCGTGATCGTTCGGGTTGCGCTCGATGAAGGGAGCCTGGGTGGAAAGATGACCAAGGACACGACCTTCCCCAAAGACGACTGGCGTTCGGGATATTTCAATCCGAAAAACCTGGCGGACACGATGAAACGGGTGGACAAATTAAAAGCGATCCTTCCCCCAGGGATGTCGCTGCCAGAGATGGCGTTGCGGTTTGTGCTCTCGCATCCAGCGGTGAGCACCACGATCGTGGGCATGAGGAAGCTGGCGCACGTACGGGAGAACATCGCGTTAAGCGATAAAGGTCCGCTGAGTCCAGAGCTGCTGAAGGTCTTGAAAAAACATCGCTGGAACCGGAAGCCGGCGCCCTGGTCGGATTAACACGTGCCGGATGCTCGTAGCCCCGCAAACATGTTTGGGAAAATTTGGCCCAGGCGATCCCGCGAAACCCTACTGCGCCTTGCGTTTCGCTTTGGGCGCGTCGCTGCTCACACTTCCTTCGGTGGTAATGCGCGAGGCCTTGCAGACTTCCTTGGCCACTTTCAGCGCGGTTTCGCGGAGTGGAGCGCCATCGGCGATGATGGAGCTGGCAGCGAGCGTGAATTGGACCGCGTCTTCCTGCTTGTCGAAGTAGAGCACAACCTGACTTGCTGCCATGGCGGGATCAACCTCCGGAATTCGTTAGGGACATAATAGGTTGGAATCATAGCCTTAAGGTGTACTGAGTAGGTGCCTATTTGCCCCATTCAGGTACTCACAAGTACATCAGCCGCTTTGCGCCATGCAAAACCGCCTTAGGCGGACTACACAATCATCCGTAGGGCGGTTTGTCGGGCGCAGGTGTAAAAGATGATTGAAACCTTGGCTCTGAGCCTTCTGCTCAGATAGACCCGGAACCGGGTTCCCCAATCTCCACTTTTGCCATCTAACGACCGGCAAGGAGTTCGATATGAAGCGCTGGTGCGTGATTATTGCTGGATTCGTTTTCTGCAGTGCATTAACGTTTGCCCAGGAGCCTGCGCACCCCGGACAAGTGTTCTCGTCCGACTTGGTTCTATGGTCGTCGATGCAGGAGCCGCAACAGCCTGAGCAAGACCATGCCCGCCAGCAGCCCACGCCTGACCCCAGTCCGGAGACGCAGCCCACACCGAATCCCACACCTTCAGAACCGGGAACAAAACACGCTTCTCCGGCAACGCGGGAATCGCAGGAGAGTTCGACCGCGCAGACCTTTATCGGAATCATCAACAAAGAATCTGATAGCTACGTGCTAAAAGTCTCGGACTCAACTTCGTACAAACTCGACAGCCAGGATCAGGTGCAGTCATTCGAAGGCAAGCGCGTCCAGGTTACGGGAACGCTTGATTCATCAGCCAATCTTATTCATGTGGATAAGGTCGAGCCGATCTCATAGAGCGCACTTACGGCCACCGTCCTCGTTTACCGTCCACTGCTCTGCTACATTTATTCTTCATGTCAGCGCCAGATTCCCGCTTTGTCCGCGCCTGCAAAGGCCTGCCCGTGGACCGAACCCCAGTGTGGTTTATGCGGCAGGCTGGCCGCTACATGCCCGAATATCGAGCGGTGCGCAAGCAGAATTCGCTGATTGAAATCTGCAAGAATCCGCAGCTTGCCGCTGAGGTCACCATCACCGCGGCGGAATTTCTGAAAGTGGACGCGGCAATTATTTTTGCCGACCTTCTACTGCCGCTGGAAGTGATGGGCCTGCCGTTTCATTTTTCGCCGGGCGAAGGCCCGGTTATTGAGAGCCCATTGCGAACTGCAGACGATATTCGCCTGTTGCAGACAGATAAAGCCGCCGACCTTGGCTACGTGGCGGAAGCGGTTCGGGTGGTTGCAAAGCACTTTGGCGACAAACTGCCGGTGATCGGATTTTGCGGCGCGCCTTTTACGCTTGCCAGTTACATGATCGAGGGCGGAAGCTCGCGACATTACATCAAGACCAAGAACCTGATGTACTCACAGCCGCAAGCCTGGGATGAGCTGCTAAGCAAGCTGGTCGCAGTCACGTCGGCCTACGCGTGCGCGCAGGTCGAGGCCGGAGCCGATGTAATACAAGTCTTCGACAGTTGGGTGGGCTGCCTGTCAGTCGAGGATTATCGGAAATTTGTTTTGCCGCGGACGAAGGAATTGATCCAAAGTTTGAAAGCTTCGGGCGCGCCCGTCATTTATTTTGGGACCGACAGTTCCACACTGCTGCCTTCAATGAAAGAAACCGGAGCCGATGTCATCGGTTTGGACTGGCGCATCCCGCTCGACGAAGGATGGAAGCTGCTGGGAAATCGCGGCGCGGTGCAGGGCAATCTCGACCCGGTGTTGCTCTTCGCAGATTGGAAGCAGGTAAAAGCCGGCGCAGCACGAATTCTGGATCAGGCCGGCGGTAGGTCGGGACACATTTTTAATCTTGGCCACGGCATCTTGCCGGAAACGCCGGTGGAAAATGTGCGAGCGCTGGCTCAGTACGTTCAGGAGCAGACGACGAAAGCCTCGGTGATTTCACGATGAGCAGCCCGAAGAAAATGGCGGTGCTATTGCTGGCGCACGGCAGCCCCACGTCGGTCCATGACGTGCCGGAATTTTTATTGCGCGTGACCAGCGGCCGGCAGCTATCGCAAGACGTTGTGGAAGAGGTAAGCCATCGCTATGGTGCCATTGGAAAATCGCCGCTCACGGATTTAACGCTGCAACAAGCCGAACTGCTGGCGAAGGAAATCGGCATGCCGGTCTACGTCGGGATGAGGAACTGGCATCCCTTTGTTGCGCAGGCGCTCCAACAAATGCAGGCGGACGGAATCGGCCACGCAGTCGTAATCTGCCTGGCGCCGCATAATTCTCGGACCAGCGTTGGGCTATACCGCAAATCGCTGGCGCAGAGCACCGATCCGGAAATGACCTTTGATTTTGTCGAGGCCTGGCAGGACCAGCCGCAACTGATTCAAGCCTTCGCGAAAAAACTCACGGCCGGACTGAATCAGGCGCAGCGCGAATTTGGAAGACAACCGCCGGTCATCTTCACTGCGCACAGCGTTCCCGAGCGCACCGTGTTGGACGGCGATCCTTACGAAATCCAGGCACGACAAACCGCGGCACTGGTGGCCGAAGCTGCGGGCCTAACCGAGAAAGACTGGAGCTTCGCTTTCCAAAGCCAGGGCATGTCAGGCGGGCCGTGGCTCGGCCCGACGGTGGAAGACACCATCGCTCGCCTGAAGCAAAGCGGACAGACCGAAGTGTTCGTTCAGCCGATCGGTTTTCTCTGCGATCACGTCGAAATTCTTTACGACATCGACATTGCCTTCACCGAGTTTGCTAAAAAAGAAGGCATGCGGTTGTCGCGAGCGGAGTCGCTGAACGATTCTCCGTTGCTCACTGCGGCGCTGGCGCAAATTGTTCGTTCTCGAACTGCGGCGGTCGCCGAAGCCCGCTGATCCCACATGAAGCGAATCGCAATCATTGGCGGAGGTGTTTCCGGACTTTCGGCGGCCTACGCGCTCGAGAAGCAGAAGAAAAAGGGAGCCGAACTTAACTACGTTTTGTTCGAGGCGGGCTCGCGGTTGGGCGGGGTGGTTGTCACCGAGCGCGTTGGCGACCTTATGATCGAAGCCGGACCGGATTCCTTTCTTACCGAGAAGCCGTGGGCAACCGATATTTGCCGCGAACTGGGTTTGGGCGATCAGCTGATTTCTTCGAATGACGGCGAGCGGCGGACCTACATCCTGCTGAACGGCCGGCTGGTGCCGCTTCCCGACGGTCTCATGTTCATGGTGCCGACTGATTTTCCGGCAGCGTTCTTCTCTTCCTTATTCTCATTGCCAACAAAATTACGTTTTCTTCGCGAATGGTTTTATCGTCCCACCCCTGATGTACCTGAAAGCACCGCGGCCGAATTCGTCGAGCGGCACTACGGGCGCGAAATGGTGGAGCGGGTTGCCGATCCCCTGCTGTCGGGTGTGTACGGCGGCAGCGCTGATGAACTTAGCGCAACGTCAGTGCTGGCACGATTTGCCGAGATCGAGGCCAAGCAAGGAAGCTTGGGGCGGGCCATGGTGGCCGCACGCAAGCTGAGAAATTTGTCGACGGAGCAAGGGTCCGCTGGACAGCCGAGGGCGGCTGTCCCCACGCGGTCGCTTTTTACTTCGCTGAAGAATGGAATGCAGGCGATAACCGATGCACTAGCAGCTCAAATTCCGGAGTTGGACCGCAGGATTGGAACGAAAGTGGAAACGGTGAATCCGGAGTTCGGCAAATGGCTTGTAGCAAGTAGCGGTCGGACGGAAGAGTTCGATGGTGTGATCATCGCCACGCCAGCGTATGCCGCCGCTCAACTGCTACACAGTCAAATTCCGCAGATTTCAGCCGAACTCGAGCAAATCAGATACAGCTCATCGATCACCGTGGCGCTCGTGTACGGCGGCGATTCTCGCGCTTCGTTGCCGCCTGGATTTGGATTTCTCGTGCCTCGGACTGAAGGCAGACGCATCCTGGCGTGCACTTTCGTCCACAACAAATTTCAAAACCGGGCGCCGGAAGATCGCGCGCTGATTCGCTGCTTTCTCGGTGGAAGCCGCGATGAAGAAATATTGCGATCGTCGGATGAGGAGATCATCTTGATCGTTCGCAGGGAGCTGCAGGAAATACTAGGCATCGCAGCTGAACCTGACTTCGTCAAAATTTTTAAATGGCCACATGCCATGGCTCAGTACACCGTGGGTCACAAAACTCGGATTGAGCGTATTCGACAGATCGTTTCCTCCGCGCCCGGCCTCGCGCTAGCGGGAAATGCATACGGCGGAGTTGGCGTGCCGGATTGCATACGTTCGGGATCGGAAGCCGCAACCAAAGTGCTGACCGACCTCAGTATTGTGATAGCGCGAGCGCAATAGTCGCGACTCTGTTGCACATAGCTTAATCACCCGAAACAGTCGCTGGCACTAATTCAATTTTCTGCACCCGGCCGCGAATTGCGGAAATCAGGTATGCGATGGCCATCACCTGAATAACAATTCCGGCCACCACACTCACTGGCACCATCGCACTGTTGTAGGTGAAGGCTGCAACAGGTGTCAGCACATGCGCTATACCGGTTGCCGCAGTGTGCGAAGTGACGTCCATTACTGAGTAAAGAACTCCCGCACCAGCATAGTACAAACTCAAAAAGAGCACGCCTTTGACCAACGGCGATCGCAGACGGGTCAGCTTGCACCATTGAATGAACAGCACGTCGCGGATAATAAATATTAAAACGATCAGCATACTTACTGCGCCCCACGCTATCAGGTGGCCATCGAATCCAATCTGGTTCTTCCACATATACAGACCCCAAATCAGAAAAATGTAGCTGACCACCGCGGAAATCATCAGCCACGGCCACTGCAAACCATTGCCCGAGAGGAACGAGCGCGCGGACAAAAGGCTTTCGGGATCAATGCGCTCCGAAGTGCTCAGCATGGCGACGCCGAGGAAGAAGAAGATGATCCCGTTGATCAATACCATGATGCTGACGAAGTCGGACGCGGTCGGGAAAGAATTGGCCCGCATGGGGTCCAGCAATGCGTACAAGACAAAATTCAGAAATGCGCAACAGCCAACCGCCTGCCAATGCGAGAGCAACTGCGTCTCGTTGACGTCTTTTTTCAGATTTCGGACTAGCATCAGAACCAGCCATGAGCCGAAGCTGACGTAGAGCAGGATGGTGATGACCAGCCATGGCACCTGGCCACCGAAGAGCATGGGGCGCAGCACCGCTGTGCTTCGTCCCAGCAGAGGCAACAAAGTAATCAGCGGGCTGAAGCCAGCCAGGCCTCTGAACGGAGAATCGTTCAGACCGGCTGAACCCAAAAACATGCCGTAGATAGCTAAACCCGCGATCAAGCCGATGCCTCGACTCCTACTCTCGAACAAACTTGAAACCCATAAACCGGCAATGCCGATAAACAGCGCCGCAATCACGGTCACGAAATCGGCCAGCAAAATTTGGAGGAGTGGAACGTGACCCATCATTCCAGTAACGATCGTGACCGGCAGCACGCAGAGAAAAATAAAATATGCGAGGACGGGTTCGCCTAAAAGTTTCCCGATCAGCAATTCCGATGGCGTAAGGCGAGTGGTGCGCTGGAAATCCCACGTATTGCGCTCGCGTTCGCGAGATATACCCTGCGTGCAAGACAGAAGAGACCAGAAGGTGAGCACGCCGAATTGCACAAACATCAGCGGGTCATAGCTCTTCAGCGCAGTGGCAGAGGCTATCGTCGGCTTTACATCGGACGAGTCCATGAGCGTAGGCCGATTGGCATCATGATCGGAGGGTTCACTCGATCTTTGAGCCGGCGCAGCCGAGGGTATCGGAGGCTTGACTACCACTAGCTCTTGCGAGTGATAGAAGGTCATCTGCGCCTTTGCCGCAACCCAGCAAGCGAGAATAGTCAGCCCACACACGAAGAAAACAACTAACGCCACCGTGGTCATTCGGTTGCGCCGCAACTCAGACCGGCAATGGCGGATGAACTCAGGGTTTTGCCAAAACTTCCAGAGCATCACATCACCTCGTGGTGGGAGAGTCTCATGTAAAGGTCCTCAACCGTGGCTTTCACTTCATTGAATGAAGTCAGGCGAACTTGCGCGCTGACCAGGGCGGCGACCAAGTCCGAAAGGCGTTCCTCTGAACCCGTGAAGCTGAAATGGCCTTCGCCAGCCTCTAACTCGACGCCGGTAACTTCCGCAAATTGCGATAGCGCCCGTTTGACGGATGCGCCGCTTTGACCAATCCAGCGTATGTCTACAGCCCGCGCCGGCGAGTCTGCTGCGGTTACATCCTCGATCTTTCCGCTGCGCACCAGACTGCCTCGTTCCATGATTCCGATGGAAGTACAGAAGCCTTCAAGTTCGGTCAGAATGTGCGACGAAATCAAGATCGTCGCGCCTTGGTCACGCATTTTCTGCAACAGAAGTCGCAACTCGAAGCGCGCCTTGGGATCAAGTCCCGAAGCCGGCTCGTCCAGCAGCAGCACGTCGGGCTTGTGAATGATGGCACGGGCGATCCCTAGCCGCTGTTTCATGCCGCGCGAAAGCCCGGCAATCATGGAATCGGTCTTCACTTCCAGATTCACTTCTGAAATGACTTCGCGAATGCGCCGGGAAACATCGGCGTCGGGCATCTTGTAGGCGCGGGCGAAATAGTCGAGATACTCCCAGACCTTCAGGTCGTCGTACACCGCGAAAAAATCAGACAGATAGCCAATGTGCTGCTGGGCACGGTCGGGCTCGGCGGTAACGTCAATTCCCGCGATCTCGACCTGCCCGCGGGTTGGAGCCAGAAGGCCGCACATCATCCGAATGGTGGTCGTTTTGCCGGCACCATTCGGCCCGATCAGGCCGTAAATTTCGCCGCGCGGAATTGTCAGATCAATTTCGTTGACGGCGACCAGACCGCCGAATTGTTTGCGAAGAGACCGCAGATGTATCACGCGAGCACCTCTGCCTGCAGATGTTACGCAGCCAGTATCGGCTAAGTTCCCGGAACTTTAGCACGGTTTGCAGGGGAGGTTGTAAGTAAATTGCGGCTCACGCAAAAAGGCAAAAAGCCTTTAACGGAGAGTACGCAGAGGTAACGCGAAGGTCGCAGAGAAAAACAATATCGAAAGTGGAGACCTTACTGAGCAGCGCTGTGCGATCTTTGCGATATGCTTTGCGATCTTCGCGGTTAAACGCTTTAGGGCCTTTTCCAAGGCGCGACTATTGGTGTGACAGACAATCTCACGAGAGCCGCTCCTGGTTATAGAGCCGCGCGATATTGCGACCGGTAAACCACACCATGATTACGGACATTCCAGCGATCCCAACCGCGCCTCCAAGGTCGAACAGACGATACCCCATCACCACCCCTGACCGGCGGTAGGCTGCCAAATTCCCCAAAATCAAAAACAGTCTAAGTTCGGTCGGCCCGAAGCTCCAGAATGACATGCGAAATTCGCCCAAGGTATAAGTCGCAAGATACGACTGGATCGAGAGCAACAAAAACATCACCAGCAGCGCAATCGCGATCAGTGGGCTCATATATCCGGAGAACGCGAGCCCGGCCATCAGCGCCACAGCTGCAATGCTATCGAGCATGTGGTCGACATAAAAGCCGTAGCGCGGTCGTTGTTGCTGGCGCACGCGCGCAAGGGTGCCGTCCATGCTGTCGCCGAACCAGTTCAGAATGAGAAAGACGATGGCGCCGGTTAGACCCAGCTGGCTTGACCTCGCGAAGGCATAACTAACGCCTGTCATCAGCTGCGCTACAAAGCCAAAGACGGTCAGGTGATCGGGATGAATCCATGACGGAGTTCGTTCCGCCATCCAAATAAGAAGCCGCTTTTCTGCCTTGGCGAGGACGCTTTGCTGAAGACGAACGGCGTGACGAAATGATGGGCACGGATTTGTCGAGTCGATTAAGTTTTGCGTAAGCATGCTGCCTCCTGTTGCGGCAGTGTGCGACTTGCGTCGTGCGAAGACAATATTTTGTAGGTAAATTGAAGATCAACTGCTGCTCAACCGGTAAGTAATTGAAAGGATTGCGCAGACACATACATCTCGTCGTGCGATTGCCGAGGGTGCAGGGTCAAGCCTGCGCCGACGCTTCATCGATGGCCGCCGCCAGTTGCTCGCAGGCCCAGGCGACCTGATCGGGAGAGATTACCGCGGGAGGCGCGATCAGAACGTGGTCCCCGCAATCGCCATCGGCGCATCCCTGCACGGGATATAGCACGAGTCCACGTTCGGTTGCCGCCTGCGCCACGCGACCAGAGAAATTCGCTTCGGGCTGAAATGAAGCCCGGCTGGCTTTATCCGAAACAAATTCGACCGCCCACAGCAAACCGATACCGCGCACTTCGCCGACATGATCCAGACTTCGAAGTGGAGCGAGATTGTTTTTCAGCAGCTGCGCGATGCTGCCTTCGCGGGCGGAATCTGCAGCCTCGACTAATTTGTGGTCTGAAAGGTATTTGAGGACCGTTCGCCCTGCCGCGAGCGAAATCGGATGCGAGCTATAAGTGAAACCATGGATGAAGGACCCCGAGCCGGATGAAATCGCGTCAACGACTTTTTTTGACATGATCACGGCGCCCAGCGGCGCGTATCCGCTGGAGAGCCCTTTGGCGGTGACCAGAATGTCGGGAGCAACTCCCCAATGATCGACGGCGAAATTCCGCCCTGTCCTTCCCATGCCGCTCATTACTTCGTCGGCGACCATGAGAACGCCGTTACTGTTACAAATTTGTGCAATCTTTTCTAAATAACCTTTAGGGGGAACAACCGCGCCCAACGTGGCCCCGCTCACCGGTTCCAGAATCACCGCCGCGACGTTGCCGGCATTTTCAGCGATCGCCTGCTCAATCTCGGCGGCGTACTCCTGCCCGCAATCGAAACAACCATCAGTGCAGTCGTGAACACAGCGGTAGCAGTACGGTGTGTCGACCGTTGAGAACTCATGCAGCATGGGACGATAAATTTCGCGCCGGCGTTTATTGCGTGAAATGGCCATCGCGCCGAGCGTCGCGCCGTGATAGCTCTGATTGCGGCTGATAATTTGCGAACGACAATAATTCCCGATTTCAACCTGATACTGTCTCGCCAGCTTTAACGCGGTTTCGATTGCTTCGGATCCGCCGCTGCAAAAGTAAACTGCTCCACCTTGGAAGTTCTTTCCCGCGAAGGCGAGCAATTCAGTTGCGTATTGTTCAGCAATTGGGGTTGTAAATTGACTGCCGTGGACGAACTCAACCGAACGGGCCTGTTCGGTCATGGCCACAGCGATTTCTGAAACTCCATGGCCAATGAAGTTGACGGCGGCTGATCCGGAGAAGTCGAGATATTGTTTGCCTTGCGAATCCCACAGATAGGCACCCACACCGCGCACGGCTGGGGGGAAAGTTTTGCGGAAGGAGCGCCGCAACAAGGCCGATCCCGGAGAATCTTGTCTAGCAGCTTGACCCGGCACTTGGAAATTATCCAGTCTATTGATTCCAGCTGTCAAAAAAGAGTTGCCGCAACCGAGCTTTTAGCTCTAGCCATTAGCTTTGAGCTTTGAGCCTAAGGCCTCTAGTCCCGGTCTCACACAAGCAAGCGGGTTTAGCTCAGCGCTCACAGCTAAACTCTCAAAGCTGCCCCACGGAATCCAAAGTGCCATTACCGCAGCAACCATTACCCTATTGTTTCGCGTGTAGAATCGGCCATAATGCCGTCCGCCCCAAACGACTCCAGCGAGGAAACTTCAAGTAATCAGCCACTTCCCCAGCCAAGGTCTATGACCCGGCGATTCGTGCAACTGCTGCATCCCGAGCGCGTGCACACGGCATTCTCCGCCACGGTTTTGATGGTTGCCGCGATTCTGTTGTCACGCATAGTCGGCTTCCTGCGCGAAATGTACATTGCCTGGGCATTTGGCGCCAGCCCGGTCACCGACGCCTATCTCGCCGGTTTCACTATTCCCGATTGGTTGAATTACTTGGTTGCGGGCGGGACGGCGTCGATCACTTTCGTATCGATCTACACGCGGTTCCTGGCCGAAAAAAGAGAAGACGACGCGCGCAAAACATTTTCCGCCATCATCACCATCATGACCGCGGTGCTAGCTGTGGGCATTGTGCTGGCAGAAATTTTTGCGCCGCAACTCAACCGCCTGCTCTTCAGCAAATTCACTCCAGAGCAGTTTGCCTTATGCGTACACCTGACGCGCATCCTTCTGCCCGCGCAGTTGTTTTTTTATGTAGGCGGAGTGGTTTCGGCGGTCCTGCTTTCGCGCCGGATGTTCCTGCTCCCCGCAATCGGTCCGGTCATCTATAACGGTGGCATAATCTTTGGCGGTCTGCTTTTCTCCCGCAAGTTTGGTATCTCCGCGCTGGCCTATGGCGCAGTGGCCGGAGCATTTGTGGGGATCTTTCTGATTAACGCCATCGGAGCGGCGCGGACGGGCGTTGGTTACAAACTCTCGTTTGATTGGCGCAATGCGGCATTTCGCGAGTGGGTGCGGCTTTCGATCCCTCTGATGCTCGGGGTGTCACTGGTTACCGCCGACGATTGGATCCTGCGCTATTTCGCCTCCGGCGGAGTCGGAGACATTACTCGCCTGAACTACGCCAAGAGACTTTTTCAGGTCCCAATCGCAGTTCTAGGGCAAGCCGCAAGCCAAGCATCACTGCCCTTCTTCGCGCGCCTCTTTGGAGAGAAGAAATTCGGAGAATTCGCCGACACGGTGAACGCTTCGATTTACCGGATCGTGGCCGCCGCGGTGCTTGTATCCAGTTTTATGACTGCGGCGGCCTTGCCGCTGATCGACCTGGTGTATCGGCGCGGGCATTTGCATTTTTCGGATTCCCGGACTACCGCAGTTTACTTTTTCTGGTTCTCGCTGTCGTTGGCTTTCTGGTCGGCACAGGGTTTATATGCCCGCGCATTTTACGCCGCCGGAAATACGCTGACCCCGATGATCGCCAGCACCGTGATCACCGTCGCTTCCCTGCCCATTTATTCGGCGCTATATCACGCATTTTCGGCGCGCGGGTTGGTGATTGCATCCGATATTGGAATCGCCGCCAACTGTCTGGCGGTGGCGCTGCTGCTGCACTATCGAAAACTGGTTTCGTTGGGAGCGTTGGAGTGGAAGGAAATCGGGAAAGCGTTGTTGGTCTCGGTGGTTGCAGGATTACTGGGGTGGGAACTCATCAAGTTCATTAATCCCAGCGGAAGCCGATTGGCTGATCTGGAGGCACTGGCATTGATCAGCATAATTTGGGCGGCGGTGGTGGGCCTGGGACTTTGGCTTACGAAATCGAAATTGCCGGGGGATTTGCGGCGCAAGAAAAAAACTGCGGACGCGGTTACGATTGCTTAGTACGGGCGAGAGCATCCGTACCCTCCACTTTTGAATTTCCCTCAGACGTTGCTCGGCGGCTTCAGCACCAGAGTGCTGTTGAACTGCTGCATGATCTTGTAGCATTCGCAAGCCGCCGACTCCAGCTGAGGGCGATTAAGAATTTTCACCGTGCCGCGAAGGTTCTCGATAAAGCCAGCCTTCTGCAAAATTCCCGCTGCCAGGCTGACGCTTGGCCGTCCGGTACCTAGCATCTGCGCTAGGAATTCATGCGTGATCGGCAAAAATTCTGACCCCACGCGGTCCTGGCACATCAGCAACCACCGCGCCAATCGTTGCTCGATCTCATGCAGCCGATTACATGCCGCGATTTGCGCGATTTGTAATCCCTGGACGAGCACGTAGCGATTCAACATCAACCGCAACTCAGGGGCCTCGCGCATTTTTTCTTCCAGGATTTCCGACTTCAGGCGTACGCCGGTTCCCGAAATCTGCATGATGCTGCGATAGGGCCCGCGATGGATACCAACCGCCAGCGGCGTCCCGACAATTCCCTCGCGCCCGACGATGGCAACTTCAACACTGTGGCCGTCGCTAGTCAAGACGACGAGCGAGGCTAGACCTTGGTTCAGGAAATAGGCAAACTCAATTTTCTCGCCGGCCTCGTGCAGAATTTGATGGTGTTGCAGTTGTACTGACTCCAAATGCGGACGCAGAAGGTTGTACTCAACCTCCGGAATGGAATTCAGCATTTGATTCGCCACCGGCTTCGCGTTCACATCGGTCCGCGTACCGGAAGGATTGGTAATGGAATTTTTTAGTTCACCGCGAACATTCGTACGTTGCAAACGTGCTCCCTCTTGCAAGCCACGCGCAAACCACAAGATTCTCTGGAGTAGACCAGTGCGCAAAGGCTATTTGTCACACGAGAATGTGTCAGTTCGACAACGAACTGAGAGTGCCGCAATTACATACTTCAACTTCGGCGTAGCGGACGACTACTTCAGGCTGAACGAGCCGTTGTAGTTTTGGATCGCTCTATAACATTCGCAGGACGCGTCCTCGAGGCGCTTTCGGTTGAGGATCTTTACGCTTCCGCGAGTATTTTGGATCAGGCCGGCACGCTCAAGCACACCGGCGGCAATAGTGACTGTCGGTCTTCCCGAGCCCAGCATCTGGGCCAGGAATTCGTGAGTCAGCGGCAAATTTTCCGAGTCAATTCTGTCCTGGCACATTAACAACCAGCGCGCCAGCCGCTGGTCCATATCATGCAGGCGGTTACACGCGGCCAGCTGCGCTACCTGCAGCTGCTGCATCATCACATAGCGTTCAACCAATGCTTTCAAACACGGCGCGCGATGAAAGGTTTCCTCGAGTATTGACGCGGGAATACGTAACCCTTGCCCGGTAATCTGCATGATCGCCCGCATGGGCGCGCTTTCAAAACCGAACGCCAGCGGCGCTCCAACCACTCCTTCGGAACCGGTGATACCAACTTCGACGCTTCGTCCGTCGTTAACCGAAACCACCAGCGACACCATCCCCTGATTGGGAAAATAGGCGTGCTCAATTTTGCCGCCCTGTTCGTAGAAAATTTTGTACTGCGGCATCTCCACTTCTTCCAGGAGCGGACGCACCCCCATGAATTCGTCATCTGGAATAGCGAGCAGGATGCGGTTCTTGATCGCCTTTCCGTCGCGATCAGTTCGCGGCGGCAGGGCCACAGGAATCGGCGTAACTCCGCCCGTCTAACGGCGTAATGTCGGGAAGAGCCATTTCGCATTCACTTTCCATGCGAACTTGGATGGCCAGGGCGTGATTTTGAACCGTCAGGAAATCCCCTACATGCAGGCATAAATTCGCCCACTGCAGAGGGTTATTTTCCCCAAAAAAACAGGCACCCTAGGTCAGGGTGCCTGTTTGAAGAGCTGTATTTAAGGGGTTAAGCGCGAGCAGCGGCAACTTCCGCCTGATTGCTGCCAACCGGCTTTTCTTCGCCATTCGGCTTCTGGCCAGGCTGTTGTCCGGCCTTGCGAATGTCAATTCCGCCTTTGAAGAATGCGCCATCTTCAATCGAGATGCGCGCGGCCACGACGTCGCCGGTGAGCGAACCGTCGCTGCGAATATCAACCCGGTCGCTGGCGGTGAGGTTACCGCGAACTTTTCCGAGTACCACGATTTCACGGGCAGTAATATTGGCGGCGACAACGCCGTTGCGGCCGACAGTGACCCGGTTTCCGGCAAGATTGATGGAGCCTTCGACGCGGCCATCAATGTAAAGCGATTCGGAACCGGTTACCTCACCCTTAATAACAAGAGACTTCCCGATGGTAGCCTGATCCGCGGTGCTGGCCGAAACCGGTCGCGGAGCACTGCTGACGGCCGTTTCCGTTACCGCAGGAGCGCTCGGCGCTGAAATAGGGGTACGCTCCGGCTCGGTCGGACGACCTGGCGCCGTGGGCTGATTTGTAGGCTTCCACATGTGAGAAGAAATCCTTCCTTTTGGGAAAATGTGTTTGGGAACCGAATTTCGCTTCGGTGGCCAAGAAAATTCTACTCTCCACTACGACATTTGTATTGTGGAAAAGCGCAATACTTTGTGCATTTTTAGGTTGTTTTGGGGCATTTCCAGTGTGGAATTCAGGGCTAAACCTTAGACGGGCCCGGTTACTTTCGTCAGCCTGACCGATAGAGCAACTCTGAATAAGAAAAATTCATGCCCACGGAAAGCGCCTTTAGGAGCGAAAAAAGGCAGATGGGCCTGCCCTTCAGCTTTCTCTTTGCGTTCTTTGCGGCAACTCTGCGTTCTCTGCGGTTAAAGAGGCTTTTGAATTTGCCAACCGCAGAGACCGCAAAGATTGATCCGCCGAAGCTTCCAAAATCAGTTCTGTCGGAGCGCCGGCATGGGCAGCGGAATGTTGTAGGTTTTCGCCCCCGTCCCCACTCCCGCCTCGCAAGTGTTTGGTGGCGTCGTACAGATTGAATGCGTGCCTTGACACTCCGCAGCCCAGAACATGAAGCCGAGCATCCCGTGGGTCGTGCCGGCTCCATTGGGTGCCACAGTCTGAACGTAGTTGCCGGTGCTGTTTTCAAGCGAGGCGCTAAAGTTGTTGCACTCCGGCGCTGGATTTCTACCGGTCACTATGTAAAGGCTGGCAGTCACCCGATTCGGAGCGAGCGGCGGCACCGGCGGCGCATAGTTCGCCTTGCCGTCAATGTGCTGCTGCCAATTCCCTTCAGCGCCCGCTGCATTCGGCTGCTTGTTGGGCACCATGGCGTTGGCATAGTCGAGCACAGGCGATGAGTTATTCAGCCAGTTGGCGGTGGCGTACCGCGAAAGATCGGTCAGATATTGATCGCCAGCCCCCAGGTCAACGGTCAGTCGGGCCGCCGGATTTGCGCCGGTTGAATCGTAGGGAATCTGCGAGCGGTACGCGTTCACGAATGACTGCAGGCCTGTCAGGTTGGGGCTCGAAGTATTTTCATAGTCAATTTCGATCCCGACCCCAAGGCTCTTCGCCACCGCCGCCGCATTCAATCCAAGCTGAGTGGGATTAGTAGAGAGCGCCTGGTCCCAAAAGCTGGTGTAAGTAATGCCTCCGATGGAAAGCATGACGCGCACATTGTGACTGGTAAAATAACTTACGACAGCTGAATTCATTCCGATCGGCACGCCATTCACCGTGCCCGAGTCGTTGGTCTTGTTGAGCAACTTCATGGGCTGAACAAAACTGAGATTTACAAGATTCACCGAAGCCAGACCCGACCCGTCGCCGCGATCGATCATCCAGTGATTCTTCGTGTCGAAATCAGTCATGTTGCGCACGCTCGCCCAGGTGCAGAAATCGCTGCCACAATGCCAAGCCCCGTAAATTTGCATTTGCGCCTGCGAAGCCACGGATAGAAGAAGTAACACGATCACGCCTACGAATGCCGAACTTTTCCGCATACTGCCTCCTGATTTTTCGCCGAGCTTAGGTGCACGCGGCGAAAGGATGCCAACCCCGGCCTAATGATCTATACCCGTTATTAAAACGTGTCAATACGGCAGTCCCTGCAGGCCAGAGTAGCGGGAAAGAACAGGTTACAAGCCGCTCATCTAAAATCGAGAAGCGCCATGCGACTTTACAAGTCGCCGGACAAAATGCTCTCCGACGCACTCATCTTGAAAAAAATTCAACGCCAGCCGAAACAGGCTGCCGGATATAAGCAACTGGTGCGCGAGCTAGGCCTTCATGGCGACCAGCGAAAAGAGCTAAACGGACGGTTGCAGAAAATGATCGCCGCCGGGCAGTTGGTAAAAGTGGACTCGGACCGCTATGCGATTCCACAAGCGGCAAGCGCGACTTCCGGGAAAAATCTGATTGCCGGCAAGCTAAGCCTACATCGCGACGGCTTCGGGTTCGTGATTCCTGATCTGTCTTCTGCTGCGCCCAATCTGAAAGGCCGCATCTTGAGCGACATCTTTATTCCTCCACACGCCGTTGGCTCCGCCATGCATGGCGATCAGGTGCTGGTCGAAGTCACCAACATTCGGGATGACGGCAAGTCCGAGGGGCGGATATTGCGGCCGGTTCATCGCGCACACGCGACCGTGGTTGGAATCTTTCATTACGGCGCACGGAATAATTACGTAGTCGCTCTCGACCACAAAATTTCCCAGCAGATCGTAATTCCGCATGGAATGGAATACCCGGAAGAACCGTCGCGCGTCGCGGGTCGCACGTCGCAAGGAAGCGAACTGCGCACCACTTACGACGCCAGACCTGCGACGGGATCTTTACGCACGACGCACGACGCACGACGCACGTCCTCCAAACATCGCGTCCTGGGCAACGAGGCGGCCCGCCACGAGTGGAGCGATCTCGAAAATGTCGTGGTCGATGTGGAGATCACCGACTGGCCCACTGCGACTCAGCAGCCGCGCGGCCGCGTGGTCGAGATCCTTGGCTACGAAGACGATTTCGGCGTCGATGTTGAAATCATCATCCGCAAATATCATTTGCCGCACCGCTTCCCCGAACAGGTGCTGAGTGAAGCGGAAGCGACTGAGGCCATCATTTCTGCCGCCGAGATCCGCAAGCGGCGCGACTTCCGCGATCTGCCAATTGTGACTATCGACGGTGAGACCGCCCGCGATTTCGATGATGCAGTCTTAGTCCGCCGACTGGCCAACGGGAACTTTGAATTGCAGGTACACATCGCAGATGTCGCGCAATACGTTGTCCCGGACACCGCCCTGGATCAGGAAGCACACCTGCGCGGCACTAGCGTTTATTTTCCTGATCGCGCCGTGCCCATGCTGCCGCTCGAACTCTCAACCGACATTTGCAGCCTGCGTCCCCAGCTAGATCGCCTGGTGATGTCGTGCATCATGGAAGTCGATAATCACGGCGAGATTGTCGGCTACGAAATCTGCCCGGGCATCATTCGATCCGCCGAGCGCATGACTTACACCGCGGTGAACGCGGTTCTGCAGGGCGATGAATCACTACGCGCACGCTACGCCGCTCTGGTCACAGACTTCGAGTTGATGCGCGAACTGCAAATGGTCCTAAACCGCAAGCGCGAGCGCCGCGGATCGATCGATTTCGACCTGCCGGAGCCGGTGATCGAGTTTGACGAACTCGGGCTGATGAAGAGCATCACCCGTTCCGAACGCAACATCGCCAACCGCATCATTGAGGAATTCATGCTGTCCGCGAACGAATGCGTCGCCGCATATCTTGAAGCGAAGGGCGTGCCGTCGCTTTACCGCGTCCACGAAAAACCCGACGCCAAGCGCGTGTACGACTTTGAAGTGATCGCTGCAACGTTCGGATATTCTCTCGGCGTAGGGGCGTTGCCGATTCAACGCATGCAGTTCAAAACCGACCGCCGCGCCAACTACGGGACGGGAAAACGCGCCCGCGAACTTGAAATTCCAAAAGAAGTTCACATCACACCGCGCATGTACCAGAAGCTCACCGAGAAAATCGCGGGCAAGCCTGAAGAGAGGATTCTGTCTTTCCTAATGCTGCGTTCGCTGAAGCAGGCGCGCTACTCCGAAGAGAATCTCGGCCACTTCGCCCTGGCAGCGCCGACTTATACGCACTTCACTTCGCCGATCCGCCGTTATCCAGACTTGATCATCCACCGAATTTTGAAAGACGTGCTGCGAGATTCCGCAGAAAAATGGGACGGAGAAGTTCCGGTGGGCACAAGAGCGGGAGGGCACGGCCTTAACCGTGCCGAGAAGGTAAATAAATCAACCGAGGCTTTAGCCCCCGAGATTTCGCGGGCGGGGCGCCCGCGCCACGCTGACAGTGCCTCTCCCTGGTCTAAACGTCGGGAGCAGGAAAAGATCGAACTGCAAGATGGCCCCATCCCGCTCGACGAACTGCATAACATCGCCGAGGAATCCAGCCACTCCGAACGCCGCGCTGACGACGCCGAACGCGAGCTTATGGAATGGAAGAAAGCCAAATTCATGCAGGACCGCATCGGTGAAGACTTCGACGGCCTGATCATCAGCGTGACCAAGTTCGGCTTCTTCGTCGAACTCACCGATCTTTTCGTGGAAGGTTTGGTCCCGCTGAACACGCTCATCGACGATCGCTATAACTATCACGAAAACACGCGCGAAATTATCGGCCAGCATAGCCGCCGAATCTTCCGCCTGGGACAACGGGTGCGCGTGCTGGTCGACCGCATCGACCCTGTAGAAAAGAAAATCCAGTTTGCATTACTGGAAGAAGTTAAACCGCAAAGATCGAAAAAGAAAAACCGCCGGTGACTGCGGAAAAACCGGGCAAGGGTGGTCTCACTCCACGTTGGGTTGCTTAGGTATGCCAGGTTACTCTGTGTGCGGGTGGTGTAGAATTTCCTAGTGAACCCCGTTCGAACTTCCCGGTTCGAACCAGTGTCGGGACGTGGCTCAGCCTGGTAGAGCACTCGCTTGGGGTGCGAGGGGTCGGCAGTTCAAATCTGCCCGTCCCGACCAATTCTCAGTTTTTGCTCGTTCGAATATCAGATCAAACGGCTTCCTATAAGATGGCGTGAGAGTTATGCCATCTGTCGCGCAGTTCAAAAGCACAGATTTCAGCAGTTGGCCGCGATTCTGCGAATTCCTCGTAAGGTATAGAAAATGGGTTTGTTCGTGAGTTCAATAATCTTGCCGCCATTAGTACATTCTGCTTTGAGGCAACGCTCTTGACCCGCGAATGAAAGTGCACTTCGACGTCGCGACTGTCAATTAACTCCTCAAATGCTCGTGGGTCAATTCGATTCCCCTAAAGCCGATCAGTCTTTTCAACCAGCACAACTCGGCAATAGCGTCAGATTCGAGCAGCTCCAGCATCTTTGTAAACTGTTTTCGCCCCGGTTTTTTGGCTGATCAATGTCGATGAATTCGTGTTTGATGCGAAGCCGTGGATTTCCGCATACTCAGCCAGCAATTTGCGCGAGCTGGAAGTGAAACCCCTGATTTCGAGAGGTATACTGCTCCGCTGATGACAAAGCAAATCAAGGAGCTCAGATGCAATCTGAAATTAAGGTAGGACAACGGTTCAAGTTCAACATATCGTCCGATAACTTTTCGCAAGAGCGGCAGGCGGTAGTAACTCGCGTACTTTCTAATAGTGAGGAAGGACTCGGGACGGAGGTGGACTTCTATTTTGCATATTGGGTGGAGGCTTACGAACTTCCAGAAACAGAGGCTCCGACAACATTGGTGTTTGAGCGCGGAATTGACGGAAACGTATATCTCGACGGACGACAGGTTGCCATCACTTTGCTGAAGTGATCTCCCGCTTAGGAACATCGACCTTCTGTCCACGGGCCCCTCTGCACCATCGAATTCGTTCTTCCAGCGTTTTGTAGTCGTGCATCGACGAGGTGACTTGCAACATGGCTTGCCGGTCACAGGAAAAGAGCTTCTACCGCAGAGAACACAGAGAAAAAATTGTCCGCCAGAGCTATTTCCGCTGCTGCAACCCACAACTGTCAGCAACGCAAACGTGAGTAAGAAAATTTTTAAGCGTGCCCATTTAACATCGTAAATCCTTTCAGGTCGTTTTTGAGTTGGCACCAACTTGGCTGTCAGTTTGCGCACACGTGGTCGCAAAAATGCAATTGATTAATGGATAGCCTGGGGAAAGGCGGGCGGCAACGCAGTCGAAGGACCCCGTGTTACGTGGGACTGGCAATAGCCCGTCGGGGAATTCTCGCCGATCAGGTTGCATCTTGGGAATGCCTTTGCGGGCCGGGGGTCGCACCGGCGTCGCAGGGGTCCTTCGACTCCATAGCTGCTTCGCTCCGCGAAGCAGCTACCCCGCTCAGGATGACAGAGTTGTCGATGATCCAGCCCGACAAACCGCATGCTCCCAAAAGCATGTCGTTTGAAACTCTTCAGACACTCCCATAAACTGAACTTTCCATGTCAGACAACATTCACATCAAGCTCCCCGATGGGAGCGAGAAGGAAATGCCTAAGGGATCGACTGCGCTTGATGTTGCCAAGTCGATCAGTCCGCGGCTGGCGGATGCGGCGATTGCGGCGAAGGTGCGACCGTTAGATCCTCAATCAAAAGCTGGCGGACAAGAGTGTCCGCCCCACACGGGCTCTGCTAACGGCGATCTCATCGATCTCACTAGGCCTCTCGATAAAGACACCGGCCTGCGCATCCTCACCGAAAAAGATCCCGAGGCGCTGGGAGTTTACCGGCATTCGTCGGCGCATTTGCTGGCGGCGGCGGTGCTTGAGCTTTTTCCCGAGACCAAGCTCGGCCACGGTCCGGCCACCGAAAGCGGATTCTTCTACGACTTCTATCGCGAGACTCCGTTCACGCCCGACGATCTCGAAAAAATCGAAAAGAAAATGCAGGAACTGGTGCAGCAGAACCTGCCGTACGCGCGTGAATTTCTGCCCAGAAACGAAGGCCTCGAAAAGTTCAAGAGTGAAGGCGACTTCATGAAGTGCCACTTCATCGAGCAGTTCACCCAGCCCGATGAAAAAATTTCGATTTACAAGACCGGCAAATTTCTCGACTTCTGCCGCGGCCCGCACATTCCTTCGACCGGAAAAATCAAGGCGTTCAAGCTGCTGAACATCGCCGGCGCCTACTGGCTGGGCGACGAGAAGAATCCGCAGCTGCAGCGCATTTACGGCACGTCATTCTTTTCGAAGAAAGATCTCGACGCGTATCTGCACCAGATCGAAGAGGCGAAAAAACGCGACCACCGCGTGCTCGGCAAGCAGCTCGACCTGTTTTCCATTCAGGAGCTGGCCGGCCCGGGGCTGATTTTCTGGCATCCCAAGGGCGGCATCATCCGCAAAGAGATGGAAGACTGGATGCGCAACCAGTACCTCAAGCGCGGCTATTCGCTCGTCTACACACCGCACGTCATGCGCAAGCAGCTTTGGCAGACCTCGGGCCACGAGGGCTATTACTCGCAGAACATGTTTGACGTGATGGAGCTCGACGACGCCGAGTATCGCCTGAAGCCGATGAATTGCCCCGGCCACATCCTTATATATAAGGACTCGCTGAAGTCGTATCGCGATCTGCCGGTGCGGCTGGGCGAGCTGGGCACGGTGTATCGCTATGAGCGCTCGGGCGTGATGCACGGGCTATTGCGGGTTCGCGGCTTCACCCAGGACGACGCCCACATTTTTTGCACGCCCGAGCAGATCGAAAAAGAAATCGCGGATTGCGTGGAGTTCGCCCGCGACGTGCTGAAAGATTTCGGCTTCGACAAATTTGTGACCGAGCTTTCCACCTGGAACCCAGACGACAAGAAAAGTTTTGTCGGATCAGAAGAACAATGGAACTCGGCGACGTCTTCTCTCGAAAAAGTTTTGAAGCGCCTGCAGATCGAATACAAGACCATTCCCGGCGAAGCCGCGTTCTACGGCCCAAAGATCGATATCAAGTTAGTCGATGCCATCGGCCGCCTGTGGCAGCTTTCCACCGTGCAGTTCGATTTCAACCTCCCCGCCCGCTTCGGCCTGGAATATGTCGCTGAAGACGGCACCCGCAAACAGCCGGTCATGGTGCATCGCGCGCTGTACGGATCGATCGAGCGCTTCTTCGGCGTGCTGATCGAGCACTACGCCGGAGCGTTTCCCGTGTGGCTATCACCGGTGCAGGTGGTAGTGGTACCAATCGCCGAGCGCCACGTCGAGTACGCGAACAAAGTAGCAGCAATGTTACGAGGAGAGACGGCCCATGTAGGAGAAGGCGTTGCCTCAGTCCATGTGGGGACGGCCGCCCCCGGCCGTCCAGCCGAGCAAAGCTCGGCAATCAGCGTCCGCGTCGAAGTCGACGCCCGCAACGAAAAGATGAACGCCAAAATCCGCGAGCACGCCATGCAAAAAGTCCCCTTCATGCTCGTCGTCGGCGACAAAGAAGCCGAAGCCGGCAAAGTCAACGTCCGCACCAGAGGCAAAGAGAAGACCGAAGACGTGAGCGCGGAAGAGTTCGGAGAGAGGGTGAGGAAGTTGATTGAGACTAGGGCCGCCGCGCTATAAGTTGTTCCGCGAGGTACATTTGCCGCTGCAGAAGTTCAAAACGCGTCGGCCAGGAGGGTCTGACCCATACGGGCGTTTTGCGCACGGGAAGTCATTTCTTGCCGAACCCCTTCATGTGACGCGGGTTGGTGCTCAGGTCTGAGGGGGCATTGCGCGCGATGCCGATGATTTCGTTGGCTTCGGGCTCCTGCGCGGACGCATCACACCCCAGCGAAAACCTCAGTGCGGCGCAAATTTCCGCCATTCGCAATGCACCTAACTGAGCGACCCGCCGACCCAATCGCTCCTGAGAGATCGTTACTGCATTGTGCAGGTTAACGGCGCAGGGCGCTTTCATGCCATCTTCGTCATTCAACACGACCTCCGACGGGACACCCCGGATGGTGGATGTGATCGGGGCCACCGTGACCGTGGACAAATAAGAGATGGCGCTGCCGCGCGTGAGCACGACTACGGGCCGCTTCTTGTCAGGCCTGGCAAACTGGTAGAGGCGCACATCCCCACGTGCTATTCGGGCGGCCATACCGCCTCTGCTTCCCAATCCAACCGCTCATCGCGCGCGCGTGGCTGCTTCGAATATCCAGCGCGGTCACGTTCCTCTTTCGCTCGAAGCTCTAATCGCCGAAGGTGTTCGCGCAGCGCATCGCGCACCAGGGCGGAGCGATTTTTCTTCGTCCGGCGCGCCGCCTGATCGGCTGCCTGCAAAAGCCCTTTATCGAGTACGATTTGTACGATTTCCATGATACACAGTATACTCCACAGTATATTCCACAATCAATTTGCGGTTCTCTCTGGTAAGCTCTTATCGCTTCCGACGAGGACATGCGCATGTTAAATCGATCTGTGGTGTTGTTTTCCGCGGTTGCCAGTTTGCTGTTCGGTGCGACGTTAGCCCAGGCCGCCGACCAATTCGCCGTCGCCTACGAGCGCAATGTGCCCGTCAAAATGCGCGACGGCGTCATCCTCCGCGCCGACATTTACCGCCCTACCGCCGACGGCAAGTTTCCCGTTCTCCTGCAGCGCACACCCTATAACAAGGACAATGACGTTGATTTCGGCTTCAAAAGCGCCGCTCGTGGATTCGTCGTCATCGTCGAGGACGTCCGTGGCCGCTACGCCTCCGAGGGCGACTGGTACACGTTCAAGAATGAACCCAATGACGGCTACGACACCGTCGAGTGGGCCGCCGCACTCCCTTATTCAAACGGGAAGGTCGGTATGTTCGGCGGATCTTATGTCGGCGCGACCCAGATGCTGGCCGCAATTGCGCACCCGCCGCATCTCGCGGGAATTTGTCCCATAGTCACCGCCAGCAACTATCACTCGAATTGGGTTTACCAGGGCGGCGCATTCGAGCAGTGGTTCGACCAGAACTGGACATCTGGCCTGGCCCAAAATACCTTCGATCGTGAGGTCGCAAACAACACCAACGCGCTGCAGGGTATTTCGATTTTTCCTCTAGCCGATTACCCGCTTTTCAACCTGGATAAACATTCTCATCCGGCTTCGAGCGCCGCGCTCGCGCCCTACTATCTGGATTGGCTGGCGCATCCGGACTACGACGATTACTGGAAGGCAATTTCCATCGAAGACCATTTCGGCGACATCAACGTTCCCGCTTTGCACGTCGCCGCATGGTATGACCTTTTTCTAGGCGGCTCCTTGCGCAACTATGAAGGACTCAAAGCGCACGCCGCCACCGACCAGGCACGGCGCGGCCAAAGGTTGATGGTCATCGTCGGCGGCCACGCCGGCAACGGCCCCAAAATCGGAGATGTAGATTTCGGCGCCGCTTCAAAAATCGACGAAGACGAAATCACGCTTCACTGGTATGAGTATCTCTTCAAGGACGCGCACAACGAATTCGCTTCCAACAAGCGAGCGAGAATTTTTGTGATGGGCGCAAACCAGTGGCGGGACGAAGATGACTGGCCGTTATCCCGAGCGCGTGGCACGAAATACTTTCTGCACTCAGGAGGCAAAGCAAACTCACTAGGCGGCAATGGCACGCTCTCGGTGAGCGTGCCCGGCAACAAAGAGCCATCCGATCAATACATTTACGATCCCGCGAATCCCGTGCCCACAGTTGGAGGTCCTTTGTGTTGCGATTCCAAACACCTGGCCCCTGGACCGCGCGACCAGCGTGCAGTTGAGGCCCGCGACGATGTTCTGGTGTATTCAACTCCTCCCATGTCGCAGGATACGGAGATCACCGGCCCGGTGACTGTCGAACTCTACGCCAAGTCTTCGGCGGTGGACACTGACTTCACCGCCAAGCTGATTGACGTCGCGCCCGACGGCTTTGCGCAAAACCTGACGGAAGGAATTCTGCGTGTCCGCTATCGTGACTCGCAGGAAACGCCGTCCCTGATCACTCCCGGACAGATTTACAAATTGAACATTGATGTCTGGGCGACCAGCAACGTCTTCAAAAAAGGACACATCTTGCGCCTGGAAATTTCCAGCAGTAATTTTCCCCGGTTTGACCGCAACCTGAACACCGGGCGCAACCGTTATCTGCAGGCCAGCGAAGATATGAACTCGGATCAGCCATTCAGGCCGGCGACAAATGTGATTTATCACGATGCGGAACATCCGTCCGCGTTGATTCTGCCGGTTGTCTCTGACCGCTAGACAGAAGGGAACTGAGCAAACTCCGGCATGACCTTCGTAACCCGAATTTCTGGCCATACTCTGAGAGAATTTAGGCCGGTTCATTCGAGGTTCCATGTCATCGTCGAATACAGTTCCCGGCACTAATCCCAATCCAGCGAGCGCCGCTGGAGTTGCCACTGCAGTCGCGCCGGCTCGTGCGCCGCAAGCACCTGCCGCAGCCGCGCCACAGCCAGCAGTTCAGGCGACTGCATCTGCACCCGCTCAGACGGCGGCACCTGCTCAAGCTCCCGCCCCATTTTCCACCGCTGCATTGTTGGCCGCCATGCTCAAAAGCGCTCCCCGGATCAGCGATCTGTTCTTCTCGCCGGGCAAGCCACCAATGGTGGAAGTGAACGGCAAGTTAGCTCCGGTGGGTGCGCGAGTTCTCACCCCGGACGATACTCGCCATATTTCATCCGAGCTGATTGGCAACAACAAACATGCGCTGGGCAATTTGAAAGACCATGGCTCCTGCGACGTCTCTTACAGTTTGCCTGGATCCTCGCGCTTCCGCGTCAACGTATTTATGCAGCGCGGCAGTTGCGCCGTGGTCATGCGCGTAATCCCAAGCCGGGTGCCGAGTTTCGAGGAACTCCATTTACCCGCCGAGTTGCAGCAGATCGTTGGCCTGCGCAACGGCGTGGTGCTGGTCACCGGCCCCACCGGATCCGGCAAGTCGTCAACACTCGCCGCCATCATCGATCTCATCAACAGGCAGCAGTCCTATCACATACTGACCATCGAAGATCCGATCGAATTTCTGCATCCGCACCAGAGCTGCATCGTCCATCAGCGCGAATTGCACAGCGACACGAATAGCTTCGCGCAGGCTCTGCGCGCCGCATTACGGCAAGCGCCAAAAGTAATTCTGGTCGGCGAAATGCGCGACCGCGAGACCATCGAGATCGCCATGGAAGCCGCCGAAACCGGCCACCTGGTCATGTCCACGCTGCACACCATCGACGCTTCCAAAACTGTCGAACGAATCGTCGGCGTCTTCCCGCTGGCCGAACAGCACACCATCCGCAACCGCCTGGCGAAAAGTTTTCGCTACATTGTGTCGCAGCGCTTGCTCCCCAAAAAAGACGGCAGCGGACGCGTCGCCGCCATCGAGATTTTGAAATCCACCCTACGCACCCGCGAGTACATAGAAAAAGGTGAAGGCGACGGGAAGACTCTACTCGACGCCATGCGTGTCGGCTCCAACGAAGGCATGCAACACTTCGACGGCGAAATCGAAAAGCTGATCCGCGCCGGCACTGTCGAATTTGAAACCGGGATGGCCTACGCCACCAATGCCGGCAACCTGCGCCTTGAGTTGTCAGATTTTGCGCCGCCGCCGGAGGCGCCAGCCGAGGTTACTGCTTAATTTGTCTCAACGCCGTCGCGAGAATCAGCAAACGCTACACTGAGAAGTATGCTGATCGGCGTCATCTCCGATACGCACGGCTTATTGCGGCCCGAGGCGCTGGTTGCATTGCAGGGATCGGATCGTATCATTCACGCCGGAGATGTCGGCGACCCTGAAATTCTTGATCGACTGTCCGAGATCGCTCCGGTCACCGCCGTGCGCGGCAACGTCGATCGCGAATCCTGGGCAAGAAAAATCCCTGAGACCAACGTTCTCGAAGTTGACGGCGTTTCTATTTACGTCCTCCATATCCTTGAAAGCCTCGATCTAAAGCCGGAAGCCGCCGGAATCGATGCGGTGGTTTATGGCCACAGTCACGTTGCGAAGCAAGAAATAAAAGACGGCGTGCTGTACTTCAATCCCGGCAGCGCCGGTCCGCGCCGCTTCCAACTGCCGGTCACCGTCGGCAAGTTGATAGTCGACGCAGGGAAAATTCGTTGCGAGATCATTCAGTTGCTGCCCTGACCTGTAGACACCCGGCTGTGTCTGGACCCTGAATAACGATAAGGGACCGTACGATGCCTTTACGCTGCAGCGGCGTTTGCGGGATTGGCACACACCCGGCGGGCGCGCTCGGGATGACATGCTTCAGATAGTTGCGCAATAAGGGAGAGCACAACTCCTCTGCGAACTTTGCGAAAACTTAGCGTCCTCTCGCGGTTAAAAGCTTTCTACTTTAGAATCGCGATGAATGTCTTTGCGATTCGAAATCAGCAAAACCGGCCAGGGCGCGCGAAGATCAACGCTGCATACTCCTCACGGCGCAGTCGAAACCCCGGTGTTCATGCCGGTCGGCACCGCGGCCACGGTCAAGGGCATCCCCCAGGATTTGCTGGAACAACTCGACGTCCAAATTCTCCTCGGTAACACTTATCACCTTTATCTGCGCCCCGGCATCGATCAGATTCGCAAGCTCGGCGGTCTGCATCGATTCATGTCGTGGCCTCGCGCAATTCTCACCGACTCCGGCGGATTCCAGGTTTTCAGCCTTAGCGATCTGAGGAAGGTCACGGAAGAAGGTGTAACCTTTCGTTCGCACCTCGACGGATCGTCGCACTTTCTCTCGCCTGAAACCGCAATCGAGGCGCAAATCGGCCTCGGCGCGGACATCGTCATGGCCTTCGACGAATGCACCGAGTACCCCGCCGATCCGGCCCGCACGCGCAACTCGATGGAAATGACTTTGCGCTGGGCAGCCCGCAGCAAAAAATATTTTCAGGATCACAAGAGCGAGGTGCCGTGGAAGAGCCGTCAGCCAACAGCCCTCAGCCATCAGGAAAACCAAATGAATGTAGGCCAGGACGTCCACGTCCGGGCAGGCGAGCTTCGCTCGCCAATCGCTGTCCCTACGCAACCCGGACAGACCCAAGGCTTCTTCGGCATTATCCAGGGCGGCATGGACTCCGCCCTCCGCAAAGAATCTGCCGAGCGCACCATCGAAATCGGATTCAACGGCTACGCCATCGGCGGACTCAGCGTCGGCGAGCCTCGCGCCCTCACCCGTGAAGTTGTCGAATCAACCATCGAGCATTTGCCCAAAGACAAGCCGCGCTATCTGATGGGCGTCGGCACGCCCGAAGAAATTGTCGAATACGCGAACCTCGGCATCGACATGATGGACTGCGTCCTTCCCACCCGCGCCGCCCGTCACGGATTGCTGTTCACCTCAGAAGGAAAAATTTCGATCAAGCAGGCCAGATACGCCGGCGACGAGAACCCCCTCGACCCGAGTTGCTCCTGCCAGGTTTGCGGCCGCTACTCCCGCGCCTACTTGCGCCATCTTTATGCGTCGAATGAAGTGCTGTCGCAAGTTCTAAATACCATCCACAACTTGACCTACTACCTTGACACTATGCGGCGCGTCCGGCATTCTATTTGACTTGGGACTGTGCTGGTTTCTTCTTGCTCGGAAGCCGAAGGGCGTCCTGGTTTCCTGAGAAGCCTTCCTTGGTGATTTCCGCTTTCTTTTGCTGGGTTTGTGCAGCCGAGTGCAAAAGATTTGCGATTCAACGAGAATATAAAGCAGCGGTTCCAGCGTCTGTAGTTACAAAGTCCGGTTTGAATTCAACAGCATCCGCGGTCCGCACTTAAATATGTTTACCTACGCTTTATTCGCATTGGCATGGCAGTCGAGCGGCACACCCAGTTGGATCGGGATCGCCCCGCTCATTTTTATTTTCGCAATATTTTATTTTGTCCTGATTATGCCCCAGCAGCGCCGCCAGAAAAAATGGCAGGCCATGCTGGGAGAGCTCAAGACTGGAGACAAAGTAACCACTACCGGTGGACTGCGGGGCACAATCGTTGCTCTGAGGGATGATTCGGTTCATCTCCGCGTTCCACCTGACAATCTCCGGTTGGAAGTGAGCCGGGCATCGATTTCCGCCGTCACCACGCCGGATGAGCCGACAACCAAGTAGCCAGAAGGCAAAGTTTCAAGGTTTCTGATGTTTCAAGGGTTCACGGTTTAGAAGATTTCGAAACATTGAAACCTGTGAAACCTTGAAACCTGGTTTTGGGAGTAGTTGATTTCACATGAATAAGAATTTAGGCATCAAGCTTCTCGTCATCATCGGTGTTTTGCTGCTGTTCATCTACGGCATCCTCGGAATTCCGAGCGGTTTCTCCGGTAGTGCGCTTCTCGCGTCGCTGCAGAATCGCATCTCGCTCGGCCTGGATCTCAAAGGTGGCACCCACCTCATTCTGCAAGTTCAGGTGAACGACGCGGTAAACATCGACACAGATAATGCCATCCAGACTCTAAAGTCAGGGATGCGCAATGCCAAGATCAACTACACCGATCTCAGCAAGCCTGACCCGGCCAATCGCCCTGACCAGATTGTTTTGAAGGGCGTGCCCCCCGAGGGCAGCGCCGACCTCCGCACCATCGTCCAGGACCGTCTTCCCGAGTACGATCTCACCTCGGCCGCGAACAACACCTACACGGTCACCATGAAGCCTACAAATCTGACTGACCTGAAGAATCGCGCCGTGCAGCAGGCCATCGAAACCATTCGCAACCGCATTGATCAGCTGGGCGTCAGCGAGCCCATGATCGAAGAACACGGGCTGGGGCAATACCAGATTCTGGTGCAGTTGCCCGGAATTGATGACCCCGCCCGAGTGAAGCAGGTCATGCAGTCAACCGCCATGCTGGAGATCCGGCAGGTGATGGGCGGGCCTTACCCCAGCCAGGAGGCCGCTCTTCAAGATAAAGGCGGCGTCATGCCCGAGGATTCAATGCTGATGCCGGGTAAGACCAACCCTGACGGCACCCAGACGTGGTATTTCGTCTCGCGCATTCCAGCCGTTACCGGAAAAGACCTTCGCGGCGCCGAGCCATCCCGCGATCAGAATGGGCAACCGGCAGTAGGTTTCACCCTTACCGCTGAAGGCGGCCGCAAGTTTTTTGCCTTTACCTCCGCTCACGTGAAAGACCTGCTGGGCGTTGTTCTGGACGGCAAGGTCCAGAGTGTTGCCACCATCAACGAGCCAATTCACGATCAGGGAATAATTTCCGGCCGTTTCACCGATCAGGAAGTGAAAGATCAGGCCATGGTGTTGCGTTCGGGCGCTCTGCCAGCCGGCATTAAATATCTCGAGGAACGCACCGTCGGACCATCGCTCGGCACCGACTCCATTCGCGCCGGCGTTCGCGCAGCCGTAATCGGCATGTCGGCGGTTCTGATCTTCATGCTTATTTATTACCGAGCCGCGGGAATCAATGCCGATGTCGCGCTGATTCTAAATTTGGTCATCCTGCTCGGTTTCCTGGGATTCACCGGCGCCACGCTAACTTTGCCCGGAATTGCGGGCGTGATTCTGACCGTCGGTATGGGCGTGGATTCCAATGTGCTGATCTTCGAACGCATTCGAGAAGAGCTGCGCAACGGAAAAACGCCGCCCTCCGCGGTCGAACAAGGATTCGGCCATGCCTGGATCACCATCGTCGATACGCACGTCACCACTATCGTTTCGGCGGTCATTTTGTTTTTGTTCGGCAGCGGCCCGGTGAAGGGCTTCGCCGTGACGCTCAGTTTCGGTTTGTTTGCTAATTTATTTACCGCAGTCTTTGTGTCGAGGGTGATTTTTGACTGGGTGCTGAGCCGCAAACGCGTCGGCGAAGCGCTGAGTATTTAGATAGGCCATGTGGGGACGGGCGCCCTCGCCCGTCCGGTCGAGCATAGCTCGACATTTCCTGTGGCAAATTATTAAAGTTGCTCGGCTCCGCCGAGCATGGCGGGTGAGGGCACCCGCCCCACATGGACAAAGAAGGGTTCTAAAAGCGTGGAATTTTTTCGTAATCCGAATATCGATTTCTTAAGTAAGAAGTGGTACTTCATCGCCTTCTCGCTGGTCTTCAGCGTGGCGGGAATTCTGTCCATGCTGTTCTGGCACGGCCTGCCATTAGGCATCGACTTCCGCGGCGGCACACTGGTGTACGTGAAGTATGCGCACACGCCCGATGACAACGCGGTGCGTGCGCAGATGGATCGCGCAGGCTTGCACAACGTTCGCATTCAGCGCTTCGGCACCATCGACAGCAATGAGATCCTAATCGATCTTCCGCTGCAGGAGACCAATGAGCAAGCGCTGGATCAGGGCAAAGAGCAGATCATAAAGGCGCTGCAGACCAACGTCCCCGCAGGCAAGCCCGATCTGAACAACACCAGCGCGCTCTCGCTCGCCGCGTACTTAATGCAAAAAGACCCGCTCCATTTGGGCACAGACGCCCAACAGCGCTATTCCGCCATCGCCCAAACCATCGTCAACTATCGCGACAAGACCAAAGGCGGCGTTCTTGCCAGCTTTGACGAATTAAAGGGAGTTGCCGAACCAGCGGTGCTCTCTTCAATTCAGCAGGATTTCTTTTTGTCCGACTTCGGTGTCTATCAAGTAGAGATCGTTGGACCGCAGGTAGGCGCTCAATTGCGTAAGCAGGCCATTTTGGCCACCTTATATTCACTCGCAGGAATGCTGATTTATCTCGCCTTCCGCTTTGAATTTATTTATGGCGTGGCCGCCGTAATTACCGTTTTTCACGATACCTTGATCACCCTTGGCGCCTTCTCGCTGACCAATAAACCTATATCTCTCACGGTGATAGCGGCGATCCTGACCTTGATCGGCTACTCCAACAACGACACCATCGTCGTATTCGACCGCATTCGAGAGAACCTGAAGCTGATGCGGCGTGAGAAGCTCTCTGACGTCGTCAATCGCAGCATCAATCAAACTTTAAGTCGGACCATCTTGACAGCTGGTTTAACATTCCTGACTGTACTTGCTCTGTACATTTTCGGGGGCGAAGTATTGCACGGGTTCTCCTTTGCCCTGGTAATCGGCATCTTAATTGGGACTTATTCGTCGATTGCCATTGCGGCCCCGATTCTTGTGGCCTATCAGGATTGGCGTTCAGGCCGTGATAAGCCGTCGGCCATGCTTCCTACGGGCGGCGGTA
Source organism: uncultured Acidobacteriota bacterium (assembly GCA_963703465.1). Classification (GTDB taxonomy): domain Bacteria; phylum Acidobacteriota; class Terriglobia; order Terriglobales; family Acidobacteriaceae; genus Gp1-AA145. The sequence continues at coordinate 161,556 of CAVPEQ010000003.1, forward strand.
GTCGTCGTGAGAAAGTAAGAGCCAAGGCTTAGGCGTTGCCCTTCCGGTCGCGAAGGCTGCAGCCCTCGTCAGCAGCTCAGTTTGCCTCTTTTTATTTGTTCGCTCGATAGGTTGTGCAGTTCTGCTTTCCGGTTTTCGCACCGGAAAACAGTTCTGGGTGTCGCTTTCTGGGGTCAGGCAGACGAAAGCTCTGCCGCTACATTGCATCAAAAGTCCCGAAGTCGGGAGCAAATTGGCGATGTCTGGTGTCTAAATCACCGTAGACCTGCGCAGGGAGAAAACTTATGTTTGAGGATAGCCTGATCGAATCGGGCGGAAAATTAAGAACCGCACGCGGCAGAACAACCACGTTCTCATTCGTGCTCGAGGCAATCATCATCGGGGTCATGGTCCTGATTCCTTTGATATTCACCGAAGCGCTGCCGCACGCTCAGCTGATGATGTCGCTAGTCGCGCCACCGCCTCCACCGCCGCCGCCCCCGCCCCCCGCCGCAGTTCACGTGGTTAAAGTAGTGCAAACTGACATCGTGAATGGGCAGCTCCGTACCCCAACTAAGATTCCAAAGAAGGTCGAGATTATTAAGGAAGAGGAAGCCCCGCCGCCATCCATGGGTGTGGTCGGTGGCGTACCCGGCGGTGTTCCGGGTGGCCAGATGAATGGCGTCATCGGCGGAATTATCAGCAATGCGCCGATGGCAGTTCCCAAAGTGGCTACGCCACAGCGTGTCCGGGTGTCACAGGGCGTGACCCAGGGCATGGTGCTGCACAAAGTCCAGCCAACTTACCCGCCCCTGGCGCGTACCGCCCGCGTGCAGGGAAGCGTTATATTGGCCGCTGTAATTGGCAAAGACGGCGCCATTCAGAACCTTCACGTGTTAAGCGGACATCCGCTGTTGCAGCAGGCCGCGCTCGATGCCGTCAAACAGTGGCGCTATCGTCCTTACATTCTGAACGGCGAGCCGGTCGAAGTCGACACCCAGGTCACGGTGAACTTCACCCTCTCCGGCGGATAAGTGTCCGGTTTTACTCAGGTCTGCGGAGATCGTCTGCAATGCGGACGATCTTTTCGCGTCGAAATGATGCAGCAAGGTATTCGCATCAATAATTGTAAGCATCTGAAATTGTGAGCATCTGAATTGTAAAAGTTAAGATTCTGAGAAAGTTTAAGATCCTGAGGAGGAGAAGCAACTCATGTTTGCAGCTCATGCAACAACACACCTGGTAACGCATTTTTCAACCACCGCCACTTGGCTGCTTCAAGAGGCGGCCGCACCGCAATGGGACCCGATCTCTCTGTGGAAACAGATGGGATGGGTGGCCCGCGGCGTGGTCTTCATTCTGTTCATCATGTCAGGCTGGTCGTTCGGCGTGATGATCGATCGATGGATGGCATTCAGCGCGGCCCGTAAGCAGTCGCGGGCTTTTGCTCCAGCAGTGGCAGGCGCCCTGCGGGACGGCAAGATTGACGAAGCGATTAAGGTTGCGGAACGCAACAAGAAGAGCCACTTGGCGAAGGTCGTCACCGCTGGCCTGATGGAGTTCCGTGCTCATCAGGAAAGCGCTGACATTCCGGGCGAAACCATTGAAGCTTCCAAGCGCGCTCTGGAGCGCACCGAAGCCATCGTGCACGCCGAACTGAAACGCGGCTTGGGCGGGTTGGCCACCATTGGCTCAACCGCTCCCTTCGTCGGACTCTTCGGCACCGTGATGGGCATTTTGAACGCCTTCAAAGGCATTTCCCAGGAACACGCCACCGGTCTGGCCGCAGTCGCCGGCGGTATCGCTGAAGCTCTGGTCACCACCGCCTTCGGATTGCTGGTCGCAATCCCGGCCGTGATGATGTTCAACTACTTAACCGGGCGTGTGGAAGCGTTCGATGTGGAGATGGACAACTCATCGAGCGAGTTGATCGATTACTTCCTGAAGCGCCGCGCGGTGCGGAGATAACTTATGGAGCGACGGGCGTCTCGCCCGTCGAACACCGGCGGGGACGCCCGTGCTCCATCAACATGAGTTGCTAAGGTCCGGCTGGAAAGTAAACTCTCGCCGGGCCTGCCTCCGAACCTAATCCGACGTGCTGAATTTTGGCGGGAGAACAGTAATGGCAATTTCAAAAAGAGACGAAGGTGCCAAGGTCAATTCCAACATCAACGTGACTCCCATGGTGGATGTCATGCTGGTGTTGCTGATCATTTTCATGGTTATCACGCCCATGTTGCAGAAGGGCGTGAGTGTGGACCTGGCCAAAGTCAATAACCCACAACAGATGCCGGACGCCGACAAAGAGGACGCGCTCATCGTTGCAGTGATGCGAAACGGTGACGTATTCTTTGGCAACGACCGCATTCAAGCCGATCAGTTGACCAACAAAATCAAAGATCGCATAGCCAATAAGGTCAACAAAACCGTTTACCTTCGCGCCGATGCGCGGGCAAAATACAAATCTGTCGTTGATGTGGTGGATAACGTACGCGCCGCCGGAGTCGACGATCTTGGCTTGTTGACCGATCAGAAGAAACCGACTCCAGGAGCGCCGAATACACCTCCGGGCGCCAGCGGGTCTGAATAAGATTTCGAGGGGAGCTTCCTATGGCAATGTCAATGGGTGGTGGAAAAGGTGGGCCGAGCGCTGACATTAATGTCACGCCGCTCATCGATGTTTTGCTGGTGCTGCTGATCATCTTCATGGTGATTACGCCGCTTACCCCGAAGGGCTTGGACGCACTTGTGCCCCAGCCCCCGCCGCCGAATCAGCCTAAAAACCAGCAGCCCGATCGCACCATTGTGGTGCAGGTCATCGATAAGGGGCCAGGCCAGACTCCTGGCGTCAAAATCAACCAGGACGACACCACTTGGACCGATCTGCAGACTCGGCTGACCGACATCTTTAAAACCCGCGCTGAAAAAGTAATGTTCGTCAAAGGTGATGACAACATCCCCTTCGCGGACGTGGCCAATGTCATCGACATTGCGCATGCATCGGGCGTGGATAAGGTCGGCTTGATCACTGCGAAAATCGAAGCTGGCGGATAATTATTTGCTCACGTAGCGGCGGGTGCCCTCACTCGCCCGGGCGGAGCAACGCTTCGTCCAACGGTGGACCGCGTGCGCCTCCGGACGAGGAATCCGAGCCTACGCAACTATTTTTCATTTGTGTTATCTTATGCGGCTGGAAATTGGGACAGGGTTTCTGCGAGGGAGAATAACATTCATGAAGGTAAGTCTAAGAGTTGTGGTGCTGATGGCGCTGGCGGCGCTCGCATTATCAACTGCAGGCTGCGACAAGCTTCGCGCCCGCGATCAGCTCAACAAAGGCGTCGCATCGTACAAGAATGCCCGCTACGAGCAGGCTATTGAACACTTCAAAGACGCCGTGGCCCTCGATCCCAGCCTTCTGAACGCCAAGCTGTATCTGGCTGCGGCCTATGTTGCTCAATATATTCCTGGCGTAGACTCACCTGACAATCTCGCAAACGCAAATGGCGCCATTGACCAGTACAAAGCCGTCCTGGCCCAGGATCCGAAAAACGTAAATAGCATCAAGGGTATTGCCGGCCTGTCATTGCAGATGAAGAAATTCGATGACGCGCGTGCTTACTATAAAAAAGCTATCGATCTCGATCAGAACGATCCCGAAGCTTATTACTCGATCGGCGTTATCGACTGGACCATGGCGTTCCAGCCCCGCATGGAAGAGCGCGCAAAGCTGGGGCTCCGTCCCGATGAGCCGCTGAAAGACAAGAAAGTTTGCGCCAAGCTACGCGCCGATGCTGAACCCATCATTCAGGACGGAATCGATAACCTGAACAAAGCGCTGTCGCTGCGACAGGATTACGACGACGCTATGGCCTACATGAACCTGATTTACCGCGAAAAGGCCGACCGCGAGTGCGACGAACCAGATCAGCGCACCGCCGATCTGAAAGCTGCCGACGAGTGGGTAGACAAGGCCATGGCCGCCAAGAAGGCTAAAGCGGAAAAGGCAGCTAATAGCCCGAACGGCATCACTGTTGACCAGTCGAAATAGTTTCATCCACCGATCCAAAAGAAATTAATTGTCTGGTGACACCGGTCGCGTGGTGACGGGCGCTCGTATTGCTTTCTCCCTCCCCTAACCGCATATAGCGACGGGCGTTCAGGCCCGTCCAAAACAGCTCTACGGTCCGAACTCCACCTTGCACACCAAAATATTCTCCCCAAACCTCCGCGGAGACGCGCACCCATAGCGCCCCAGCAATGCCTGAAACTCCGGTTCCCGATCTACGATAAATCCTGCCTGAAACAGCCAGATTTCGTGTCCCCGCATAGGAAGAGTCGTTAGCGTTTGCGCCTCCGCGGGAAAGCTGTCGGTGCGAAACACCCACAACCGAGGAAGCAAAGACGCACTCTCATATTCCCCACACTGCGAAACATAAAAAAACTCCGTCAATTTCCCGGTGTGAGTTACGTCCGTCCCGCAAACGTAATAGCTCAGCAGCAATCCGCTTTCATAATCCGTAAGAACAATTGATCCCGGAGGTACCGATGCATACAGATAAGCCACTGCCTGCTCCATTAATTTTTTCTTCTGATTTTGTGGCTTGATGTACGATCCCGCAGGCGCCACAGCGAAATTGCAAATCGCCAGCGCCACCGCAATCGCCAAAGGTCGCGCCCATCGCTGACTCGGCCGCCATCGCGCTACAGCGAACGCGATAAGTGGCATGGCAAATATCGCCAGATAAGAATCATGCCGCGTCCCGCCGTACGGGTAAGCTCCAACCAAAGCCGCGCCGCAATTAATTACGAACGGCAGCATTAACAAAATCCCAAGTTGTCGCCTGCTCGGAGACCCACACCGGTCGCCGGAATCTTGAGTTCGCAGCAATACCGCAATCCCGAAAACAAACAGCACCATACCCAGCACCGAAACCGCTCCCTCGCTGAACAAAAAATGAAACAGTCGCAGATTGGCCCGCCCCAGAAATTCCAACACGTTCTCTTCGCCGCGATGAAACAACGAGCTCCGCAGATACGATTGCGCCACATCCTGCGTCAGAGCACGATGGCGAATCACCGAAACATGCGTCCTCCATAAAAAGCTGGCGATGGCGGCTCCGCCGGCCTGAGTGACCGACCATGCCACCACCAGCGCCCCCCTCGGACGAATATCAGCAGCCCGAACTAAGCCATACACGGCAATGCTGACCGCAAAAATCATGGCCGAGTAATGCGTAAGCAGCGCCAAATACAGGGTCAGCGCCGAGGCCATCATCAGCCCCGGCGATCCCTTAATAAATGCTCGATCCAGCAAGTACAACGTCGCCGTCATGAAGCAAAGCAACATCGCGTATTGCCGCACCTCCGTCGAGGTATAAATCAGCGCCGGCGAAAACAAGATAAGACTCATCGCGATAATCGCCGTCGTGCGATCGGCTACATCGCGCAGCCACAAATAGACGAACCATCCAGCCGCCGTTCCCGCCAGTACCGACGGCAGCCGCAGAAAAAATTCGGAATGCGAAATCACTCCCCAGTAGTGCAGAAAAATAATCAGCAAAGGAGGGTGGGCAGTGCCCAGGCTGGCGCGATATGCGACCGCCAACGAAGCCTGCATCGCCAGCAAATAGTGCATGGCCTCGTCGGCGTTCAGAAACTTGGAATACGCCCCGATCAGCCGCGCGATGAGACCCGCCAAAATCAGCAGCAGCGGGGTCGCAGCGACCAACCGTTGCCACGCCCCCCGCGGCGGAGCTGAAATAGACTTCTCACTGGCGATCATGGGAAAGAATGCTTATAGTACGAAGTTCTGTTTCATTAGGCCAGAACTTCGGCTTAACCCAGTGAGCATCGAATCCGCGTGCGCAAACTCTTCAAGAAAATCCTGATCGCGAACCGTGGCGAAATTGCGGTGCGCCTCATTCGCGCCTGCCACGAACTTGGCATTACCTCGGTCGCAGTTTATTCGGAAGTTGACCGTGCCGCATTGCACGTTTTAAAAGCCGACGAAGCCTATGCCATAGGCCCCGCGCCCGCCGCCGAATCATATCTCAACATCGACCGCATTCTTGAAACCGCAAAACGCTCCAGCGCCGAAGCCATCCATCCTGGCTACGGGTTTCTCTCGGAAAATGCAGCCTTCGCCAAAGCCTGCGGCGATGCCGGCATCAAGTTCATCGGCCCCAGCCCCGCTTCCATCGATCTCATGGGATCGAAGACCCGCGCCCGCCAGCAAATGGAAAAGGCCGGCATCCCCTTTGTTCCTGGAACCTCACGCGGCCTGGAGTCATTAGCTAAAGCCCGGGAAGTGGCCGCAAAACTTGGTTATCCCGTCATGCTGAAAGCGGCAGCCGGCGGCGGCGGCAAAGGCATGCGCCTGGTGGCGGCTGAATCAGAATTGGCCTCAAGCCTTGATTCGGCCCGAAGCGAGGCTCAACGCGCATTTGGCAGCGACGAGGTCTATCTCGAGAAAGCCATCACCGACCCGCGCCACATCGAAATGCAGATTCTTGCCGACGAGCATGGCAACTGCGTTTACCTGGGAGAGCGCGAGTGCTCCATCCAGCGCCGTCACCAAAAAGTGCTCGAAGAATCCCCTTCAACCGCCGTCACTCCAGAAATGCGCCGCCGCATGGGTGAAACCGCAGTCCAGGCGGCCGAGGCCGCGAACTACAGCAACGCCGGAACCATCGAATTTCTCGTTGACCCGCAGAGCAATTTCTATTTCCTCGAAATGAACACGCGTTTGCAGGTCGAGCATCCCATCACCGAACTCGTCACGGGACTCGACCTGGTGCACTTGCAAATTCGCATCGCTGCCGGTGAGAAGCTGCCATTCACGCAGGAAGATATTCAGCTTCGCGGACATGCGATTGAGTGCCGCGTCTATGCCGAAGATCCCGACAACAATTTCTTTCCCAGCCCCGGCCGAATTTCGTTTTCCATCGAACCGTCAGGTCCTGGCATTCGCCTCGATAGCGGAATTTATCCAGGATGGAATGTCGGCACCGATTACGATCCTTTGCTTTCGAAACTCATTGCTTACGGCGCGGACCGCGATCAGGCGATTGCCGGAATTCATCGCGCCGTCGACGAGTATGTCATCACCGGCGTAAAAACAAACTTGCCGCTGTTCCGCCGCATCCTCACCGATCCCGATTTCCTCACCGGCGAAACCGACACCGGATATCTGGCGCGTCTTTTCGGCAAATCGCCGCCGGCAAACAAAGACCGCGACCGCGAAATCGCCGTCATCGCCGCCGCCATCTATTCTGCGATCCAGCCCGCAAATGGAAAACGCGCTCCACTGCAGGCCCCTGAGTCGTCAGCCTGGAAACTAGCTGCCCGCACTGAGGCGATGGAATAGCCGCATGAGCACATACGAAATCAGTGTTTGGGGAAAAACTCACAAGGTTGAAGTACAATCAGCGACTCCGCCGAACTCCAATGGCGAAGTACCATACCGGGTGCGAGTCGATGGACGTGAAGTCCCAGTCAGTTGTGTTCCGTTAAGCGCCGGCGCACTCTCACTCATCGTGAATGGCGAGTCTTTCGATGTGCGCTGCGAACGCGCCGGCGAAACTCTGCAAGTCGCCCTCCACGGTGCAATCCACGAATGTATCGTGAGCGATCCTCGCTCGCTGCGTGCGCGAAAAAAACTCGGCGTCGCAGATTCCGGTGAGCAAAAGTTGACCGCTTCAATGCCCGGCAAGGTCGTCAGAATCATGGCCGCGGTCGGCGATCAAATTAAAGCAGGGCAGGGAATTCTGGTCATTGAAGCCATGAAGATGCAGAACGAAGTGCGCTCGCCGAAAGATGGCCAACTGAAAAAATTACTGGCTGGTCAGGGCGCGAACGTAGTCGCCGGAGAAGTACTCGCGATTATCGAGTGACTGCACAAACTCAGTGTCCCGCGCCGCCCGCCGACAGCACCTGCTGAGCGTAATAATTGTCGATCTTCGCCTGATTCCGCATAACTTCGTAATACGCGGTCTTTAACAGCTGCTCGCGCCGGTCCTGCAGTTGCTGCCGGATTTCCTGCTTCACATGCTGATCGGAAAGTTCGCGCACCCCCGCCGGTTCAACTGAGATCAGTTTTACGATGCGGAAGCCTTGAACCTGCCGTCCGCCGGCATTTCCCAGAGCAATGATCGGCGTAAACTGCCCTGGTTTTAGCTTCATGACGTCGTCGCGAGTGGTAATGTCGGCCTGTTTCAATGCCGACTCCGGTACGATTCCAATGTCCCCGCCATTCGCAGAAGTAGCGTTGTCCTCCGAATAGCTCGCCGCAAGGGTTGCAAAGTCCTCACCCGCCTGCAACCGCGCCATCACGCTCTCGATCTTTTTTCTCGCATCAGGCTCGTTGCGCGCTTTATTGGGATCGCGGCCTTGCGGATCCGGCGACGTAGTCACCATGATATGCGCCAAGTGATAACGTGGCTCAATCAAATTAAACTCAGACCTGTGCCCGTTGTAGTAGTCGGCGATGTCCTGATCAGTAATGTTGATCTTGGAAGTGATTTCTTTGTTGACGACCTTCTCGGCGGTCAGCGAGCGGCGGATCTCGCGCTTGATGTCATCCAGCGTCAGCTTGCGCTCCTGCAACCGTTGATTGAATTCCTGGTCGGTGTAAGGCGATCGAATTTCTTTTAACCGGCGGTCGACTTCCTCGTCGGTGGCCAGCAGTCCCAGTTTCCCGGCGCGATGCATCAGGATTTGGTTCTCGATCAAATTTTCCAGAATGCTCAAGCGCAGCCCGGTGGCTTGCTCATCACTTAACGGCTGGTTCGAACCTGAAGTTTGATTTTGAAAATACTTTTCAACATCCGCACGGTAAATTTTCTCGCCATCAACGTTGGCGGCAACATCGCTGCCCGGGTTCTTGGCGCATGAGGTTGCGAGCGCCGCCAATAAAATCGAGATATACAACCAGCAGGTCTTCTTGAAATTTATTTTCAAACGTTCCCCGTTCCGCGAAACCTCATTGTCCCTTTTGTCCCGGCGGGCTGGGTGCAGCCGCTGGATGCGCCGGAGCCGCTACTCCCGCTTGCTGCAGTGCACTATCAAATACAGCGCGAAACTCTTCAGCCGACCGCGCGCCGTTCACCGAGCGTCCATTGACGAACATGGTCGGCGTACCGTCCACCCCCAACGCTTCGCCTTCTTTCACCGATGCGGTCACCGCGTCCTCTTTTTGCGCCTTGATGCAGGTTTGCAGCTTCGTCGTGTCCACCTTGAACTTCGCGCCCTCAGTCAGTGTGATGCGGTCGAGCGCCGCAAACTGGTTGTCGTGGCCCTTTTCCGAATTCACCACCTGTTGGTTGCTGTGAATATAGTCAGCGAAATCCCAATACGCGTCGTTGTTCAAAGCGCCCAAGCAATTCGCGTCCACCGCCGCATGAATCGCCCAGGGATGAATCTCTGAAAGCGGAAAATCCTTATAAATAAACGCGATCCGGTCGCCGTATTCCTTCAGCAACTCTGGGAACAGCGTCTGATGAGCGCGCGAGCAGAACGGACATTCGAAATCATCGAAATTAACAATCACGACCTTCGCGTTGGGATTTCCCCGCACCGGCCGCCCCTTCACGTCAATCTTCTTCATGTTCTCCGCATATGGGTCCTTCGACATATCCATCTTGGTCATCCGGATCAGCGTCTTCTGATCTTTCGAAAGCAGAAAGTCGAAAATCTTCTTATTGCCATCGCCTTCCAGAGTGACGGTGTAGCCGTCATAATTCGGAAAATCGCTGGCATGGGGCGCCGAGAGTGTTATTTTCACGGAATCGGGAAGGTCGTAATACGAACGGATCTGGCGCTCAATGCGCTGCGTAAGGTCCGCGGAGGGAACCTGAGCGGTAGCACCAACACAAGTCAGAACCAGGAAAATTAGAGTGCGTTTGCACAAGATCAACGGAGACCGCCTAAACATTGAGTGTGGAAAGAGTGATGAAAAATTATCTCACAGCTGCAGACTAGAAATTGTCTGCGAGACGCAAAGTATGCCCGAATTTGCTGGGATTCCGGCTACCCCGCGCGCCCGATCTGCTCCGGCGTAAGCAATGCATTCATCGAGCCAGAGCGGAATCCTTCCAGATCAAGGGTCACGAACTTGAACCCAAGCTTTTTGAAGACGCGGCTGAACTCCGCTGCCATCTCTGTGGTCATGGCGCGGGCCATCTCCTCGCGCGCAATCTCTATGCGTGCAATGTCCCCATGATGGCGTACCCGAAACTGCCGGAATCCCAGTTGTCGCAATGCGTCTTCGCCCTGTTCTACCATAGCCAGCGCTTCCGGTGTGACCTCGCGCCCATATTCAATTCGCGAAGACAGGCAAGCCGACGCAGGCTTGTCCCAGATGCGCAGTCCAGCCTCTCGCGCCAGGTTGCGTATGTCTTCTTTGCCAAGCCCCGCGCTCAATAGCGGCGCGGCCACGTTGTGCTGTACCGCGGCCGCTTGTCCCGGGCGGAAATCACCTTTGTCGTCCACATTGATCCCATAAGCGATTGCCTGGAAATTGTTGGTCGCCGCAAACCTGAACATCACGCTGAACAGTTCGTCTTTGCAGTGAAAACAACGCGACGAATCGTTTCTAACGTATTCCGGCCGGCCTAGTTCCTGGGTGCAAATGACCTCGATCGGAATGTTCTGCTCGCGCGCGAACTCGACCGCATCATTCAGTTGATAGCGCGCTAGACTCGCCGAATCGGCGATGACGGCCAGCATCTCCTTGCCCAGTGTCTGGTAAGCCACCCAGGCGAGAAACGCGGAGTCGATACCCCCCGAGTACGCAACCAACACCCGCCCCAGCGCGCGAAGTTCGACTTCGAGCACTTCTCGTTTTCTCGTCAGTTGGGCGGAGATTGCCATGCCGATATGTTAAGCCAAGATCAAAACAGCCGCTCGCCGCGTCTTAAGTTTCCGAACGCCCCTACATTGGCCAGCGAGAACGTAAAGCGATACTGGTTTTCATTGCGCACTGAAGCCAGCGCGAAGCGCCGGTATTCCACATCAACGCCGCAGCAGTCCCACTTATACGCCAGCTGTACCGCACCGTACTGCACCTGGCCGAGTTCCGCATCGAATCCCAGGTTGGTGGCTCCGCTGAAGCCGCGCTTGTTTGCGCTTCCATATCCTAAAACCGTCCGGAACTGGTTGAACTTACTTGGGGAAGCGCTGGTGCTTGTGGCGTCTCCGGGCACATGCAGGAAGGCGTCGCCAGCGCCGACAGTGAACAGCCCAGCGTGATAATTAAACAAAAATGTGCTGGAGTTCAGGCGGCCCGCGAAAAAGTCATAATCTGCGTCCCATTCCAGATCGCTGCTGCGAGTAGTTCCAATGCGTAGACGGGATGTAAGCGGCGAAAGATGGCGCGGCTCGGTCAAGAAAGCGATGCCCGTCAAATCCACCGTGCTGGTAAATACATTACTTCTACCCGGCACCAGCGCGCCCCCGAATGTCGGATCCAGGAAATATTTTTGTGCCAGCTCCCAGCTCACGATCTCTCGCGTGTCCGGCTGCTTAGCGCACTTGCGCTGCGACCCGGTCTGCGGGGGCGTTTGCTCAAGTTTGGATGCTTGCGAGTTCGCCGCCAGTGGTGTCCCACCACGTTCCCACGGGATGTGGCTCGGGGCTGGCGCGCCGCCAACGATCAATGCCGGCATCGCGTCTGTGGGGCACTTCTCATCCCGATGCGCGGTGCGTTTGGCATACAGCCGATTTACGACTGAATACTCAACTTCATTGGTGTCGCTGAGAATGTCGCGTTCGTCAAACCGCAGCACGCGATCGAAATTGCTCACGCCTGTAACGTAGTCGTACACAATCCGCGGCTCGACTACATGTTTCCACTTACGGCCCAAAATCTCACGATCGAAGATGCGATCAATCGCCGGAGGCCGCAACTCTATCGATCCTTCCAGTGACTTGCGATTGAGAGTGTTTGATACCGCTGTCCCGACCTCGGTGAGCGACGTGCCCCCCGCGGGTACCAATTGCTGGGTATAGATCGTGTCCCTCAGCGCAAGCTCAGGCCGAAACGCCCAGCCGCGAAATAGACGGGGCAGTGAAATTGCCGGGCTCAGGTCAAATCGCCCCACCAGCGGGGCGGTCCTGAATTCCGGCTCGCTGCGTGAGAGACCTTCAATGTCCGCGTCGAAGCTGCCGTGGAACGGCGTGCCCCATAGCTGTTGATCCACGCTCGACACTTCTCCCCCAGGCGCGTGCAGAATCGTGATTACGTCCCCCGGCGTAGTGCTCTGAAAATCCTGATAACGGCTCATCGCCCCGTTGATAAACAACCCGCCGGTCGTGTTAGAGAGAAACGCTTGCGAACGTACTTCCGAGTTCACCGCTTGCGCGAACACATCGCTGAATGCCAGGCGAAAAACATATGAGCTCAGATAGTCGATGTTCGCCACGCTGCGGAAATTGTGGGTGAACTCTCCCTCAGTATTTAGCCGGACCTCGGTCCCGCCCTGACTCACATTGGAGACAGATCCGTCGGGATTCGTCATATTGATCCCGCGATCAAATACGCTGTAGTACGTCAGGTCTGCGAAAGAATTATCCGTCGGCCGCGCGCGGAATTCGGCATCCGGCGCCCACCCTCGTTTCGAAAAATATTCTGCCCCGGCCAAAAGGTCCATGCTGCGATTCATCGCCCAGAAGATTGACTCGCCGGCGGTGTTTCCGCGGGTCGATGACCGCCCGATGCTCGGAATAAGAAATCCAGATTCGCGCGGATTCTTCTGCAAGGGATGCGTCGCAAAAGGAAAATACAGAATCGGAATGCCTTCCAATCGGAAGTTGCTGTGGTAAATGGTCGCGTGCCCGCCGACTTCAATATTCACGCGATGCGCGGCGAACTCCCACTTGGGTCGCGGAAGTTCGCATGTGGTTACCGTGCCATCCGTCACCATGTAATGGTCCGGCCCCAGTTTGTCCACCACTCGCCCGCTAAAGAAAAACGGATTCGTCGTGGTGAAAACCGCCCGGCGGCTCTTCAAGCGAAAGCCCACGCTGCCAACCGCATCTTCGAAGTGCCCGGTTTCGTTCTGAACGTTATATTTCCCGCGTGAAGCCTCGATGTGCTCATTGTTCGGCCCGCCCTCAAGGAGCAAGTTGCCCTCCGCCTCAACCTGTCCGGTGTCGGAATTGTAGGTCGCACGGTCGGCATGAATGGTGTAGGTGCCGTAATCCACCTTTACTTTGCCGCGCAGCTTGTAGATGGCCCCGTCTTTTTCCTGCTCGAGGGCTTCGATTGTGACCGGGATCCCGGTCTTGTTGGAAGGCGCATTCGGAAGTGCCTGCGATGAATTAGGGTCCGGACGCAACTGGCTGGTAACTAGCCGCGGCGCGAGTAGCACATGACAAAGCAGCAGCGCCGTGATAAGGAATCGAAGGGGAAGCATTTGCAAAGCATTTAAATAACTGCCGGCACATTGCTTCTGCGCTAAGCTAACAGGTTCGCTGCGCGCTGAAGAAAAAGTCCGGCGGATCGTCACCTTGCAGTATAGGCATGAACTCGCCCGAAACCCAATCCGATTCTTCTTCGCAGGAAACCTACTTCGACCCCGAAGTAATGGACACCAGCGAGCAGGAATTTTCCGCCAGCCTGGAACAACCTGCCGGCGCACCCGGGTTTGTGGTAGATGCGGCTGCAATTCCGATCATCGGATCGAATTCGCCAAACACCACCGAGGATCTGGAGCGACGGGCGTCTCGCCCGTCCACCACGATAGCGGAGGAGGCCGTAATTCGAACATCCGAAACTGAAAATAAATCCGAGATATCCAGCTCCCCATCCGACTGGCGCGATCAAGTCAGCGCCAAAGTAAAGCACTACAAAACTCTTAAGCCCCGCCAGGAACGGTACCCTTCGTTGCAATTGCAGTTTGATACGGTTCTCCCCTGGAAGACGGAGAGATCGCCTCTACTCGCCGAGCGGGATGAATTCCTGGCATCGGCTCAAACCGACGCCCCCACTCCTGTGTTCGAATCCGAGCCGCGATTTTCCTATCCCGTATCCAACGAAGCCACGGCCCGCGTGCTGGAATTCCCCCGCCCCGGAATGCTCCCCTTTAATCCTGACGAGCTCGCCGAGCCAGTCATGGATCGCCCTCGCATCATGGAAGCGCCGGATCTCTTGCCCCCTCCGCCTGCCCTTGGCGGAATGCTCATTGAGCCGGTTCGCGAGCCCGAACCCGAGCGCCAGCCCGGCGTCGACATGCCGCTGCAAACCGCCCGGCTTTCGCGCAGGATATTCGCCGGAGCCGTCGACGCACTTTTCGTTGCCGGCGCGACCGCAATCTTCGGATACATGTTCCTGCGCTTCAATCCCTCACTTCCGCAAATGCGCGTGGCCGTCGAAGTCGCAGCAGCGCTTACGGTGATATTGTGGTTCGCGTACCAGTCCGCGTTTCTGATTTTTTGCGGGACCACGCCCGGACTGCGCGCCACCCGCCTGAAGATTTCCCGCTTCGATGGCGGACCAGCTTCAAGAAATCTGCGTCGCTGGCGAGTTGTCGCATCAGCGCTCTCCTTCGTCTCACTCGGCCTCGGCTACGCCTGGAGCTTCCTCGACGAAGACCAGCTCTCCTGGCACGATCGCATCACGAAAACCCATCTAGCCCCTCGAAAGTAATCGAAGTGGTTTTCCGTCAAAGACCCGCGTGCTTTCTTCGGTTGATGCTCTTGAATTGTTTTCCTCTGTGAAACCTCTGTGTTCTCCGTGCCCTCTGTGGTAAGGCTTTTGAACTTCGCATGCGCCACCATTTGCTAACATCAATTCGTGCCTCAAACCGTCCGCGTACGTTTCGCTCCATCCCCGACCGGCCATCTCCACGTCGGCAACGCCCGCACCGCTCTCTTCAACTGGCTCTTCGCCCGCCAGCAGGGAGGAACAATGGCGCTCCGCATCGAAGACACCGACGTCGATCGCAGCGAAGCACGCTTTGAAGACCAGCTCATCTCGGATCTGAAATGGCTGGGCCTCGACTGGGACGAAGGCCCCGACGTCGGCGGCAACTATGGCCCCTATCGCCAGTCCGATCGCCTCGATATCTACCGCGAACACGCCGAAAAATTACTCGCCGAACATAAAGCCTATCTCTGCTTCTGCACCGAAGAAGAACTTCAGAAAGATCGCGAGCGCGCCACCGCCGAGCATCGCCAGCCGATTTATTCCGGCAAATGCCGCTCCATCGATCCCGCCGAAGCCCAGCGCCGCCGCGCCACGGGCGAACCCTGCGCGATTCGCCTCCGCATTCCCGAGCACCCCATTCGCTTCCACGACATCGTTCACGGCAACGTCGAATTTTCGAACGAAGTCGTCAGCGACCCCATCATCCTGCGCTCCTCCGGCATGCCGGTTTACAACTACGTGGTTGTGATCGACGACGCCCTGATGAAGATCACGCACGTAATCCGCGGCGACGATCACCTTTCGAATACGCCAAAGCAAGTAGCTGTCTATGAAGCCCTGGGCTGGCCGGTGCCCGAGTTCGCCCATCTTTCTACAATCCTCGGCGCCGATCGCGAACGCCTCTCCAAACGCCACGGCGCAACCTCGATCGCCAACTTCCGCGACATGGGAATCCTTCCCGAAGCCCTGGTGAATTATCTGGCGTTACTCGGCTGGGCTCCGAGCGGCGGAACGCGCGAGATTTTCTCCATGCCGGAGCTGGTAAAAGAATTTTCGCTCCAGCGGGTCACGCCATCGCCCGCCGTCTTCGATATGGAAAAGCTGTACTGGCTGAATCGCCATTACATCAAAGCCAGCCCGCCGGAGCGGATCGAGAAACTGGCTCAGCCATATTTTTCGCAATTAGTCGGCGAGGTCTTCTCCGCATCGGAAACGAAAGAAACTACCGACTCTTCCGCCGTTCCAGATTTACAAAAGTGGCTGGCGACCGTCGTTCAATTGCTGGCGCCGTCGGTCGACCGACTGGACCAGCTTCCGGAAAAGGCCTCACTTATCTTCAATTACGACGCCGCAACCGCGCTCGCTTCTCCCGACAACGCCGAAGTGCTTGCTTGGCCGAATACTGACGCGGTCCTCGCCCGCTTCACCTACAAAATTCTTGAAGATGAATCCGCGCGCGAAGGCAAGCTCACGCCCGAGCACTTCAAAAAAATCGTAAACGAAGTGAAAGCCGAAACCGGAGCCAAAGGCAAAGAGCTGTTTCACCCCATTCGCCTCGTCGTCACCGGCTCGCACTCCGGCCCCGAATTCGACAGACTGATTCCGATCCTGGAAGAGGGAAGCCGTTTACCGTTGCCGAAGCCGGTTCTAAACGTCCATCAGCGCGTGTCCGAATTTGCAAAGACCCGAGGCAAGTGAATATTTGTAGGGATTTTGAGTTTTATAGGCTCAGAGAAGCGGGAAGGAATGCGCCCGTAAAACCTGCGATGCTTCCACGCGTGTTCCGAAATTTATCCTAGAAGCTCTTCGAGAGCGCCCTGCAAATCCTGATACCGAAACTGAAATCCACTCTCCTGCAGCTTCTTCGGCATCACCCGCGCGCTCGCCAGAATCCCCTCTTGTGCAAACTCTCCAAACGCCAGCTTCGCCGCAAACCCCGGCACCACCAAAATCGCCGGCCGCTTCATCACCGACGCCAGCACGCGCGTGAACTCCGCATTAGTCACCGGATTCGGCGCCACAATATTCGCAGGCCCGCTAATAAAACCGCTGACGTGGGGAGCCGGGCGTCCCCGCCCGGCCGGCAGACACTGAAGCACGGCGGCAATCGCATCATCAATGTGAATCCAGCTCCACCACTGCCGCCCGCTTCCAATCTTTCCGCCCAAGCCTAAACGAAACGGACGCAGCATCTCCTTAAGCGCCCCGCCCTCTTTGCTCAACACGATGCCGAACCTCAAATTCACCACGCGAACTCCCGCGATCCCCACATGCGTCGCCGCTTCCCACTCCCGGCACACATCCGGCAAAAATCCCGCACCAGCCGCGCTCTCTTCCGTCAAAATCTCATCGCCCCGATTGCCGTAATACCCAATCGCCGAAGCACAAACGAACGTTCGCGGAGGCGCCTCAGCTTTTGCAATAGCCCAAGCCAAATTCCGTGTGCTAACCACCCGGCTCTCGCGAATTTTCCGCTTCTTCTCTTCAGTCCACCGTCCCGCTACATTCTCCCCCGATAAATGCATCACCGCATCGAACCCCGAAACCAGCGCCGGAGATACTTCGCGCATCGGCTCCCAGGCCAATTCATTTGTGTTCTTGGCCGAGCCACGCACCAGCCGCGTAACTTCATATCCGTCCGCCTCAAGCGCCGGCACCAGCGCGGTCCCAATCAATCCCGAAGCCCCGCTGATAAGAATCCGCGCCATCGCGGATCATTGTAGCCCTGACGGCTGTACATACGGGAAGGGCACGAGTTCACTCGTGCCGTTTTATTCCCTTTAATCAGGCTTTAGCCGCTGAGGTAAGGGGCTCCGCATTGTCGTCCTTCAAGAAATCGAACCATCAAAATCGCATGACGATAGCCAAGCACACTCGACACCATCACAATCCCAGCCCGCCAGGGCGGAATATAGATAGCCCAGCGCGTAAGCGCTGGGTAGTGTTGAGGGCGATCCGAGTCCCGAAGGGACGACACACATTGGCTCGCCGGCAAGTGCACGGGTTCACTCATGCCGAAAGGCCATCCCGATATAATCAGAAACAACGAATGACCACCCTGCGCGAACAAATCGCGACCAACGTGCTCACGGTGACCAAGTTCCGTGAGCTGTTGCGCGACATGCGCGAAAACCGTCCCAACGACGATCTGGAACTAATCCGCAAAGCCTACGAATTTTCTCAGCGTTACCACTCCGGCCAGCAGCGCGCCTCCGGCGAACCTTATCTGGTGCATCCGCTCGAAGTCGCGCTCGTCCTCGCCGAAATGAAAATGGACGCCGTCTCCGTCGCCGCCGGCCTGCTCCACGATTCCGTCGAAGACACTTCCATCACCATCGTCGACATCCGCAAAGAATTCGGAGAGCAAGTCGCCCACATCGTTGAAGGCGTAACCAAAATCAGTCAGATTGATTTCTCGTCGCAGGAAGAACAGCAGGCAGAAAACCTCCGCAAGATGATGCTGGCCATGGTCGATGACATTCGCGTGGTGCTCATCAAACTCGCCGACCGCCTGCACAACATGCGCACCCTCGAACATCTGCCGCCCGACCGCCAGCAAAAAATCGCCCGCGAGACCCTCGACATCTATGGCCCCATCGCCCACCGCCTCGGCATGGGAAAAATTCGCGGCGAGTTGGAAGATCTCGGCTTCCGCTACCTCGATCCCATCGCCTACCAGCAAGTCCACGACGCCGTCGAAGCTCGCCGCAAAAAGGGCGAGCAATTCCTCTCCGCCATCGAACGCGAACTCAGCGACAAGCTGCGCGAAGCCGGCATCACCGCCAAAGTCGAAAGCCGAATCAAGCGCGTTTACAGCATTCACAAAAAGCTGGTCAAGCAGCGCATCTCCGTCGACCAGGTTTACGACCTTTACGCCATGCGCGTGATCACGCGCTCGGTACAGGATTGTTACGCCGTCCTCGGCATCGTCCATAACATGTGGCGGCCAGTGCCCGGCCGGATCAAAGACTTCATCGCCATGCCGCGCCCGAACCTCTATCAATCGCTGCACACCTCGGTGATCACCGAAGAAGGCACCAGCTTCGAAATCCAGATTCGCACCGAAGAAATGCACCGCATGGCGGAAGAGGGAATCGCCGCCCACTGGAAATACAAAGACGGGCCGGTCTCAGTAAAAGATGAAGAACGTCTCGCTTGGCTGCGGCAGGTTGTCGAGTGGCAGCGCGACGTCTCCGATCCCAACGAATTTCTCTCCACGCTAAAAATCGATCTTTACCCGGAAGAGGTCTACACCTTCACCCCCAAGGGCAAAGTTGTGGTGCTTCCGCGCGACTCCACGCCCATCGACTTCGCCTACACCATTCACACCGAAGTCGGACACACCTGCGTCGGCGCCAAGGTCAACGGCCGCATGGTGCCTCTGCGCCACAAGCTTCATAGCGGCGACATCGTCGAGATCATCACCCAGCCCGCGCACAAGCCCAGCCGCGACTGGTTGAGCGTGGTTCGCTCTTCGCGTGCCCGTAACAAAATCAAACACTGGCTGAACGTTCACCAGCGCGAACGCGCAATCGAAATCGGCAAAAAGCTGATCGATAAAGAAGCCCGCAAATACCGCATCTCGCTGAAAGACATTAAAGACGCGGACTTCCAGCGCATCGCCTCCGACTACGGCCTCGGCCAGCCTGACGACTTGATGGCCGCCATCGGATACGGAAAATATTCCGCCCGCCAGGTGTTAGGCAAACTGACTCCGACAGCCGAGCCCACCGCCATCCCCGCAGAAGAAGATTCCGGCATCGGCAGCGTCGTCCGCCGCGTCTTCGGCGGAGACAGCAGCGCCATCCGAGTGAAGGGTCAGGGCGACATGCTCGTCTATCGCGCCCGCTGCTGCAATCCAATTCGCGGAGAGTCAGTAGTCGGCTACGTAACCCGCGGCAAAGGCGTTGCCGTGCACTCGGTAAATTGTCCGAACGTGATCAACCTGATGTATGAGCCCGAGCGTCGCATCGACGTCGAGTGGGGCAAAGAAGAAGGCGCACCGGTTTCGTTCCCCGTTAAACTCACCGTCTTCTGCGACGATCGTTTCGGCATGTTAAAGCAGATCACCGCCGTAATCAGCGACTTCAAAACCAACATCCGCAGCATAGGCGCCCGCACCGAAAACGGCCAGGCCAACGTCGACATCGTCATGGAAATCGAAGACCTGAAGCACCTCGAAAACATCATTCACGGTGTCCGCAAAATCCCCGGCGTTCACGATGTGCAAAGATTGCAGAGGGTGTGAAACCCGTCGATGGACCTAGAACCACCGCGCTGACCTCAACGAGTGATATCGCGATTTACCATAAATTCAGCATCTCACAGTACACTAATGTCCTATGTCATATCGCAAGCGGCTTGAGAAGAGCGGCAAGTTCACGTTCGCTTTATTGATCTTTGGCTCCTTTCTGTCTTTTGCGCCGATGATTGTCTCTGCGCAAACCCTGGCAGAACATCTGGGTTATCCCGCCGGCACGAAGCTGATCATCGTTCATGCTGACGATCTAGGAGAAACTCATGCGGTGAATGCGGCCGCTATTAAGTCTCTGGAGGTTGGTTCGGTCAACTCCGCCAGCCTGATGGTGCCCTGCCCGTGGTTCCCTGAGATGGCTGATTACGTGAAATCCCATCCCAGCACAGATTTCGGACTGCATCTCACGGTGACCAGCGAACGGGTTTATTACCGTTGGGGTTCAGTAGCTCCCGCCGACAAAGTGTCGAGTCTGCTGGACCAAGACGGGTACTTCCATCATGACTGGGAACATAACCAGCACATCCATGCCGAGGAGGTCGAAATCGAATTGCGCGCCCAGATTGAACGTGCGCTTGCAATGGGTGTTCACCCTACCCACCTAGATTCGCACCAGTACCGGCTGATTGTGAATGGCAAGCAATTATTCGACGTGATGCTACGAGTGGCTCATGAGTACAAGTTGCCGATTTTCGTAAACAAAGATTGGTTTGCCGATCATCCTTATCTGCAGGAGAGCCTCGGTCCTGACGACATTGTTCTTGACCATACGGTCACGATCGGACCCGAGGTATCGCCGGAAAAATGGGCCGACTTTTACATTGCGGCGCTGAAAAACTTGAAACCTGGCGTGACCGAATTCGTCATTCATCCCGGTTTTGACGATGAGGAACTGCGTGCGGCCACGAGGGAGCGGTCAACCTGGGGCTCGGCTTGGAGGCAGCGCGATTTCGATTTTTTTAACAGCGATCAATTTCGTCAGATTCTGGATCAAGAGAACATCAAGCTGATCACGTGGCGGGACCTTGCCCGCATGGCAGCGCGAAAATAGTACAATCGCCGTCATCGCAGGCCCTCGACGAAGAGTTCACTGCATTCGTTGTGGCGTGGAGTGCGGCTTTCTCGCTGCTCCAGCAACACTCGACCCGCTTCGTCGAGCACGCAGTACCAGCTGGAGCGATCGCCCAGGTCCAGCCCGACGGTTAACTTCTGTTGTGAGATTTTTCTGCTCGCCTTCACCGCTACAGTGCTAACCTTCTTCATTGCCGGTCTCCTTTATCTCTTGTGCTTAAAGCACGTCGATAACTTGGGAGCCTACAGCATCCCGTCCGGAGACCGGCCTTCTCATTCCATCTGTTTACATCAATTATTCGCAGGATCTACATCTCTGAATGAATTTCCGCGACGATAGCAATCAAAATAAACCACGTATGTTTTATCGCTTCGGTCGCGATATAGACCGAAATTAAACACGGGCCCGATCTCGTCGTTATAGCCAACCGGGCCACGGTAGCTGATTATCTGCTTACCATTCAACCAAGCATTGACAAACCCATCTGCGCGGTAGGACCACCTGATCTGGTAGACAAAGTCGTTCCACTGACCCAGCGGTAACTTAGTAGTATCAAAAACAACCTCCTCTGGTACATCGTCCGGGTTGGACACGATCCTTTCGACACTGTGCCTGACCGTTACGTAAAATCGCCCATTTCTACATCGCTGTGCCACTTCCGGACTCTAGTTAGGTTCGCCGATTTGAGTTTTTGCCTTGTCGTGCCATTGCCCGATCACGCATCGGTTGTCTTCTATCGGGAAATCTCTGGGAATGAACAGGCTGAATCCGTACCATTGACCGGAATCATCGTGACGTACTCATCAGTGCTGATTTCGGAGCGAAAGGACGGTTCGACTTTCTCGTTCCAAGCATCGCCAGCCGGAGCTGAAGCGAAGCGACCGATCGCTCGGATAACGAGCGTTGTTGGAAAGGGTGATCGAGTATGGCTTGTCTGGTGACATCAGTCGCCAGCCGTTCGTGAGTTTCTCAAATGTGTAGGTTTTCGAGGCCAACGACGTGGGCCAATTTGATGAGTTGGGCTTCAGCGGGCCACTCGCCGCTACCACTGCAAATGCCACAAGTATGAACCTCATCGAGCTTTGCCCTCTCATGGCTCTTGCTAGTCACGACAATTGTATTGTGTGAGCCCGAAACTGGCGTAATTCATTGACGATAAATCCCTGATATCACTCATTGACCTCGAAAAAGGAGATCGAAGGAGACCGTTATCCAAAGCGTCTGCTATGAATTTCAGTGCTTAAACCATCATGGTATTTCTTAACTGAGGGCTTTTTTCGTGAGGGCCGCGCGGATTCGCCGCCCCACGATCGCGTCTTCACCGGGCTGTAACATCCAGACCCCAACCACCAGCGTGTTCGCATCCGCCGGGATGCCTTGGTTGGGCTTTTGCCCCGTATTCGGGTTCAGTTCGATCGACGGCGTGCCCGTGCGCAAAACCGCGACCACCTCGCCAGTTGTGACGCCGGTGACCGCCGGGTCGAAGCGTATGAGCAGATGGGGAACATGGTTGGCGATCTTCGGAACTACCGTTTCCGTCCTGACCGAAGGGATACCCTTGACGGCGCCGGCGATGAGATCGACCCGCTTCTGGTAGTCGCCCTGCATCGACTCTTCCGTGTGCGAAAGGACCCAGTCGACGGCCGCAACCATACCTACGATCTGTTCCTTTGCTACTTTCATGCCGCGGCCGATCCCATCTCCCGGATTATTATTTGCGTGGGCCAAATCTGTCAGGACCTTTCGGCCTAGCAGAAGACCCGCGTTTTGGGGACCACGTATCCCTTTGCCGCCAGAAAAAGCCACAAGGTCGAAACCCATGCCGGTGTATTTCCATAAATTCGAAATTGG
Source organism: uncultured Acidobacteriota bacterium (assembly GCA_963703465.1). Classification (GTDB taxonomy): domain Bacteria; phylum Acidobacteriota; class Terriglobia; order Terriglobales; family Acidobacteriaceae; genus Gp1-AA145. The sequence goes on from CAVPEQ010000003.1 coordinate 184,356, forward strand.
CGGCATATCGGCAGCTGCATCCAGGTGGCAGGGAATGTTGTGGTCATGTGCCACCTGCAACCACTCTTCCCGGCCAATCTGTGCGCTACTTGCAATCCCATCCTCGTCCTCCGCGGCATTAAAAAAATTTGTCATCACCGCATTGCCTGCGCCGCATGCACGCTTATAGTCGTCGAGCGTGACCACCTCGGTCACCCGTGCCCCACAAAGATACATCGCCCGGTCATACTCATAGCGGTGAGCACGCTGTACGATGACCTGATTTTTCATGCCGTCAATTGCCTGCGGCATGTCCAGAATTTTGATGTTATTCGCATGCTGCATGCAGGCCGCTGCCGCCAGGGTGATAGCTCCCGAAGCTCCCGAGGTCACGACTGCCCCTTCGCACTTGAGGCGGCGCGCGATGTACTCCCCCGCCTTCTGCTGCAGGTCGTGCAATCGCACCGGATGAAGCGCTGCCTTCTGCACCGCCGCCAGGACCTCGGGCGGCATACATGCAGCCGTTAGCGTGGTATAGGTGCCTGCGGCATTGATAATCGGCGAGACCCCAAGCTTTGCATAGTAATCCTCGCCCTCTGACGTTACCGTCGGCGATGAAAGAGATTTGGCAGAGGAAAGCAAAGGCGCCGCGCCGATGGCCCCTGCCAGAGAACTGGCCCATCGAAAGAAGCCGCGACGAGAATGGAAGCCTCTTTGCGATTCAGACGATGCTGACATGGTAGTCGCTCCTTACGCTAGAAACTTTCGGACAGAAAAGTGTATATCCGGCATGGCTGGTGATAAATCGCGATATCACTCATTGATACCGAAAAAGGCGAATGGAAGGCGCACACTTGTGCTATCGCCTGTTTACTGCTGACAAAACTCCGGTTTGCTCGGACTCGCACAGTGCGGCATAAAGATAAAATCGCCGTCAGGATTGCGTTATCAATGCGATCGTTCTCTGCTCAGCGAGACAGGTCTTGTACCTCCCAAATTTCGGCCATTGTACCATCGAAAGTCGGGACTTTATGCAACAGGCACGCCTGAGTTTCAACGACTATCGTCAACTCAGCCATCGTGGGCTCGCGACAATGACCGGATAACGAGCTGGGCCGCATGGCTGTTCCGACGTCCAACTGACCGGCACCTCGCACAGAAATCATTGCGCAGCAGCGGTCAAGAACATAGACCTGATGGAGGTCTCCGCAGCACTGCGCTATTCTTTCGAGGCAGGCAAAGTCCAAGTGCGCTGCAGACGCAGCTATTCCAGCTGCAGCCGCTGCTGCGACGTCAACGATGCTCGGTGTCCGAAAACCGATTTCGTATTGCGTAATGTCCGTAAGGTTCAAGAAGCAACACGAATACGAATCTCGAGATGCGCTCCGTGAAACGAGATCGGTACTTGGCGCAGGGCATGGCTTTCTGAACGCCAAATCCCAGCCACTGGTCGTCGAATTGACACTCTATACGATACGCAGAAGGCATATTGCTCGACCGATGTCGTTTGAAACCTAGATCAAAGCGTTTCACCATCAGTCGCGAACGCCCACGTGTCGCAGTCGATGGATGCTTCACGGGCCCACCTGTGCAGGGGGCCGTTCATTCATCTCGATACATGTAACCGCAATCTTCGAAGTGACCAGCCGCGAAATGCCTCCTGGCGGGTACGTTACACGAAGTCCAGTACTGGCGAGTAGGCGCGTTACCATAGCTTCCTTCGCGATCGCTTCCGCAACTGGGCAACCGGACTCTGCCGATAGCCTCAACTGCGTTGGAGGTTGCGCACTAGCGCTTCTGCTCGTTCAACGCGAACATGCGTTGTCATGCCGGGCGTATGCCGCGGCTGCAATGCCTACAACGCTGATTGCCAGATGAGCACGAAGGTGCAAACGAATTACCCACAGCTTTTCGCATCGACCTGTATTGGATGACGCAATAACAACGATCTGCGACTGAACACGTTTGCTCGGTGAATGAAGCTGTTGCAATATCGCCATATCACTCATTGACACTGAAAAAGGCGAATAGAAAGCGCACACTTGTGCTATCGCCCGTGGCTGTTGAAAAACTCCTTCGCCCGAAATTCGCAAAAATAAAATTGCGTTAGGATGCGTTATAAGCGATCTTCTCGGATCGCAAGACATTTTGCATCCACCAAATTTTGGTTGTTCGAGACGAAAAGTGAGTTTTTCAACAGCCACGCCTGATTTCAACAACTACCTTCCCAAAACGATTCCAGGCGGTGTCTAATTCTTGTGAATAGCGAACATCCTGGCGGTGAACTGTTGAACGTTCGTTCCAATCATTTCCTGGGTAAAATGGCAGGCATTGTCCTGCTCTTGGCCGCGGCTCAGTCCGCATTGTTCGCGCAGCCGCCGGGCTGTCCTCCCGCCGCGGCCCTGCTCTCACCATCTGACCCGGTCTACGCCGACGCGATGGAACTGAAACAACTCCTAGAGAGCCACGGCTTCGTGGTCCGCTGCGTGTTTCCCACCAAGTTGGGGAGCATTTTTCAGGTGGAACAAGACGGCGTTTTGCGCAGCACAATCGAAGGAGAGGCCAACTTCAGCACCAATTATGGCGCCTTCGACGCCGTGTTCCTGCCGAAGCCTCAAACCTTTACAGATTTCAAAATAACTGAGCGTCGCGAGGGCGGAGGTTATCTGTACACATTCGCCGGCACGCCTCGGGTCTGGGAAGCCAATGAGTTCGGGAGCGCCAGCCGAGTTTACTTCCTAAAGCACGGGAACCAGATGTTGATGGTCGATGATAAGCTGCGAAGCCGGCTGGAAAGGACCCTGCAGTTGCACCCCTAGACGCCACAGCCGAACAAGCGAGGGTCGATGAGTGTAATCGCCTTCCATGAGAAGGCCGGTCGGAGTCAAGTGGGTTCATTTGTTTTTTTGTTGGACAAGTTTTTTCTCCGGCCGAGTTAGCCACTGACGCCATCCTTCCATCCGCACTCTGATGAGCGATCTTTGGTTCGCTCGGTGCAAGTTGGGCGTTCTCGTTTCAGCCGGTGCTGCCACCGGATTATCGACCTCTATTCATCTCGAAAGATGCAGTTGGGCCAGGCGATTAACGCAGTCACCGGAACTCGGCTTTGGGCTCGTGCTTTTTCGTACCAGCTGGAGCGATCGCCCAGGTCCAGCCCGACGGTTAACTTCTGTTGTGAGATTTTTCTGCTCTGCTTCACTGCTACGGTGCTAACCTTTTTCATTGCCGGTCTCCTTTATCTTTTGCGCTTCGAGCGCGTCGATAACTTGGGAGCCTACAGCATCCCGTCCGGAGACCGGCCTTCTCATCCCATCTGGTTACAGCGGTCTCCGCATATTGCCACAGTTACCGACGTAAGTGGCGACTCCCAAATCATGCTGCATTAATTCTCCGTTGGACATTCCACCCATTGGTGCCGTCCGGTCGTGAGGTTATTGTGAAGTTTTTATATCGCAGTTTTGGTATCGCTGTAACTCGGTTTCAGCTTCTCCGGCACAAAGGCAAAGCTGATGTGCTTTTCAATCAGCCGCAGCGCTGGTCCAGTTCTGCCCCGCACAGGACACCTGTCCGCGTCCGCGGCTCATTTCGGTACAAGGCAATACGTATTCTCCCAGCCATCTGCCTCTAGGTCACTACGCAGCTTGCGGTCCAAGTGGTGGGGTTCCGAGCGGTTCCCAGCGCTGCGGTTGACTGGCGAATTCGCGGGGCGTGCACTTCACATATTTTTTGAACACAGACGAAAAGTAGGCGGGACTGCAGAATCCGCAGCGCTCAGCCACTTCGGCGACGTTGAGGCGAGGATCGAGCAGCGCGCGCTTTGCCAACTCCACGCGGCGACGGATCAAGAATTGTTCCAGCGTCATGTGAGTGGTGCGCCGAAACAGTCGGCTCAGATGTCCAGACGAGAGATGAACCGAATCAGCCAGTTGGTGAATTGTGATGCGGGCAGCGCCCTGTTCCTCCACCAATTGGCTTACGGCAAGCACAATCTTGTGCTCGCGCTGGCTGAATGCGGATGCCGTTTGCTCGAACACCAGGTCCGCGAATCGATGAAATGCCTCGCATGCTCCGAAGGCGCTGGGAGCGTGTAACACACTGGTGATCGCCTTTTCCTTTGCCGTTTTGATTTGCACCGGATCCACACCAATACTGGCGCTTTCAAGCGCCAAGTGTTCGATCGCCCAGGTAAGCAGGGCGCGCGACTGCTGCATTTCAGCCTGAGATCGATCAGCGGGCGTCACCAAAGCCAGAAATTCCTGAATGGTCCCCGCCACATTGCTGCCGTGCCGGATAGCTGTGACCAGTCGCGCCATCACTTCCGATGGCTGGATTTTCTCGGTCTTAGGATCACTGAAAAATAAAACCGAATCGCCCCCACCATCTAGCGCGGCTCGGGCCTCTTGATAAGCGTTGAGTAACTCCGCCGGTTGAAGATGTTCTTCACTGATGCCGATTCGGCCGGTGGCATTTTCGTAAGAACGCACCTTGGTCAAGATACTGCCGGCAGTTTCCTCAAGTGATATTCGACGGTGGCTACAATTGCGTGCTTCCTGACTGGTGAAGATACACACCTCTCCGGGTCGCACCACCGTGGCAAGCGAATCCGGCAGGCTTTGGCAAAAATCTTCTACCAGGTGCGAGAGGCGGTTCAGGGTAAGGGCGGTCCCCTTGCCGTGACGCGATACATCCGCGCGCAAGTTTTCTATTTGCAAAACCATTACCCGGTCAGGCAGGCGCTGCAAACCTGCACGATTCGCGAGCGCTTCTAATTCCTGCAAATCCCCCAGCTCTCCTGAGAGTAAAATCGAGGCCAGCTCTTTGCGGTCAAGACTCAAATCGCGATCGTGCTTCTTTTGAAATTCGCTGATCAGTTGCAGGCGTTTCCAGGAATTTGAAATGTACCGGGCCATGAGTTCCAGGATGCGAACCATCTCGGCAACCTGCGCCTGATCGACCACCGGTACCTGATAGTATGCCGATTCCAAGCTCGTCATATTTATGTGAGACTGTCCCGTCAAAGTCTGCCGAACCAATCGAAAGCCTTGCGCAGTCGGCGGCGCGGTCAAGACTTGTCCAGAGAAAAGCGTGCCCAAGTACTGCCCGTCGCAGATCACCGGTACGGCGATGTCTGTGAGACCGACGTGGCATCCATAAACCTGGGTGCAACCCGTGGCGCGGCATCTTTGTTTTGCCGGAACATCAGAGCGGGCGCAGGTCTCCTCTTCATGAGCTCCGAATCCGTGCACCAGATCGCAAAACAATGTGCTGGGTGAATTTCGTTTCGCCCCCGGCGCGCCAGCAGCCTGGAGTTGAACCAATGCATCGCCAGTGCCGACCCGGTTCTTGAATTTGGCCTTTTGCGGATCGAGTTCTTCATCCTCTTCATTCCACATGAGCTCCACGTTGCGAATAGGACTGGTGTTATTCAGAAGCAGGAGAAAATGCTTAAATAGTTCCAAATCCTTTTGGAATTCCCGCTTCAACGCGCCGCCAAGCATGGAATGATGTTTTTTCACGCTAAACCCCGCAGGCCGATAGATTAAAGCGCAAGCAACGACGAAAGAGATTGTTAAAACGAAAGAATGGTATCACTTATCCGATCTCGGAACCGAAGACTTTGTCTAGGGATGAGTGCGGACGGTAAGGCCGCCATCGACCACCAGATCGGTGCCGGTAATGAATGCAGATGCCTCCGAGGCGAGGAACAAGGCGGCTTCGCTGACATCCGCCGGCATTCCGCGGCGCCCTAGAGGATGCAGTGCCGTCGTCTGCTCGGCGACTGTCTTCGGGTCGGTTGAGTTACGAAGATATTCCTCCCACAGCCGGGTGTCGATGTACCCCGGACAAATACAGTTGACGCGAATATGCCGGGAACCCAATTCGAGAGCCAGATTGCGGGTGAGGGCGAGCATAGCCGCCTTGGAGCAGGCGTAAGGAATGGAATCGGGGAAGGCGTGCGTAGCGTGAATCGAGCTGATATTGACAATGGCGCCGCCGGATTCCGGAAACAGAGGAACCGCGGCCTGCGCCAGCAGAAAAGCGCCGCGCAGATTCACGTTCAGGATCAAGTCCCAGTCTGCAACCGTCAGCCCGGCGAATGGCTTCTCCATTTCGATTCCCGCGTTATTGACCAGAACGTCGATGCGGTCGTGATGCTTGCGCAAAGCGCCCACAGCGTTCTGGATTTCATTTGGATCTTGCAGGTCAGCAGGAATGTAGCGCACGGGCAACGAGCGATTTTTCGCGGTGAGTTCCGCGGCGGCGGCTTTTCCGTTATGAGCATCGCAATCGAGAAGAATTACGCACGATCCTTCTTGCTGGAACAGGCTAGCGATGGCGAAGCCAATTCCCTGCGCGCCTCCGCTGATCAGAGAAACCCGGTTCTTCAGTCGGTTCGAGGACGATTCGTTCAGCAGCGCTGATGAAGGAATGGGCATCAGTTCACTGCCTCGATGAATACGAGTTCCGAACTATTTTGCAAAGGAAGCATCGCTTTCAGGCCCTCCCCCATGAGTTCTCGACCGGTAGCGATACGGGCGGGAGAGCTCTGATCGTAAAACTTGAGCCGATAGCGTCCGTCGGGCTGTAAGCCGCTCAATCGGAAGGAGTGCGTTTTCTCGGTTTCAATCGTCCCGCGAAATGCGTAGACTACGCCTCGTTTCTGCTGCGGGTCCCAGTACTCGGTTCCGTCCCAGTGAACTCCATCCGGCCGCTCAGAAATGTGGTAGAGACTCGCGTCACGAATCAGCGGACGAAGTTCCTTTTTGTACAGATCGATTTCTTTTTTCGCCTCCGCGTGCTGCTCGGGAGACCACGAATTGGTATCGATCATGATGGTGAACCATCCCATCATGCCGCTGCGGAGCATGTAGCGGAAATTCTCGATGCGAGGCGTTGGCCACTTCTCAACGTAACTCTCGAGCATGGCCGCAGGCAGCACATGGCTGGTATCGTAGAAAGCTCGCCGGTTCGAGAGCGGATCATAAGTATCGGTGATGGAGAAATAATCGCCGTGAGCGGCGCTGCCAAAGTCCACCATTCTTCCGCCGTCGTTGCAGATTTCAAACAGCAGGCCAGGATGGTCCTTGCGCATCGTGGAATAAATATCGTAGTAGGCGCGGACCGCGTGGTAGCTGACATCAGTCGAATTCGAGCTATCGACAAAGTACGCTCCCGACGATTTGTACACACACATGTTCAGCGGATCGGGAGCGGCGTGTGGATGATCAGTGCGACTACACCCATGCGCCACCAAATATCCGTCGTGCTCCAGCATGTCGAGATGATAATCGGTGACGATGCGCTCAACTTCCTTCTGCGCCCACTGCTTGGCCTCGGGCACGCCCAGGTCGATGGTCTGTCCCTTGAATGGCTCCGGTTGCCAGTCCTTCGGAATATCGCTCACCATCCAATCGCGAACTTTGGGATCGCGGGCGTTCAGTGCCCCCGGTTCAGTAGACAACCCTGCCTGAGTCCAATCCACCCAAATGCCGAACTTGAGACCGTGCTGGTGCGCATTATCGGCAATAGATGCCAAGCCGTGGGGAAACTTTTCGGGATCGGGATACCAGTCGCCCACTCCGCGAAACCATCCGGCGTCGATATGGAACATGTCCACCCCAAGGTCCGCGTCATCGCGAATCATGCGCAAGGCAATCTCTTCATTGACCGTCATGCCGCCGCCCCAACTGTTATTTACGACCAGGGGATAACTTGGATTCTTCCAGGTTTCGGGATTGCCGAGTACAGCGCGTACCCAGCGGCGGAGATCGTTTCCGGCCCCGTCGGGACCGCCGTGAAAGCCACCAAGAAAAACTACCGGAGTTTCAAAGGACTCGCCCGGCGACAATCGCGTGCGAAATGGCCGTGGATCAGGGTCCAGCCCCAGCGCTCCCTGCAGAGAATCTTTTTCGCGTTTCAGTGACAATCCGGGTGCGGCCGCTGAATTCGATTCCCGCGTACCAACCGGAAGCGGAATCTTTGCTTTCCACTAGCGACCAGGGGATGATTTCACGAGGTTTATCCTTGTCGATGTCCCCGTAGGTACTCGATGTTCCTGTCCATTGATATCCCTCGGTGAGCGGAACTTCATGCGTGCCGACCGGCGAGGGCGTATTCGCGCCTTTCTCGACGAAAAGATGTTCCAATGTCGAGTTGGGATCGACTTGCCAGTCGAACGCCAAAGTGTCCTGCATCGGAATCCAGACTTCCTGGCTATCGAGATTCTCGATGCGTATTTCGTGTTCGATCGGGCCGTATTGCTGCCGAACCTGCCATTCCCACGTAAGGCGCAGGTGCGGTGACGCGCAATCGTAAACGAAGGCGACTCGTTGCTCGCCGATCTGGCTGGCTTCGCGGTTGAAGCTCCATTTAACGGGAACTTGTCTCTCAGAAATTTCCACGAAAGAAATCAAACTTTCGGAGGCGCGGTTCTCCCAGATGCGCTGGTCCGGGAGCTGATAGAGATATCAATCGCGGAGCTGTGGCACCAGCTTCGAGAACAAGCTCGGTGTCAGAAGTCTTGAGTTGAGCATTCGTCTGGCCAAGTGCGGCCAGACTGGATGACAGGCAAAGCAGGCCGATACAACCGACACGAATTGCGTCGCACATGAACGAGCGCTCCGAATAGAAGGGCGAGGCCAGCCGGTCTAGCCGGACTGGCCCCTCGAAATGCTAGAAGAAGATACGCGCGCCAATCTGCATGATGCGTTGGCCAGTTTTACCCTTCACTCCGCCGAACGTCTCATCATTCATGTTGTTATCAATCAGACCAAAATTGGCATGGTTGAAGATGTTCTGCGCCTCGAGACGAAGCTCAAAGTAGCGCGATCCTTCGGCGGAAAACGGGAATTTTTTCAGCAACGTCAAATCGGTAAATACACTGCCAGGATTCCTTATATTGGGAAATACAAACGGAGAGTTGGCCAAGCCAAAGTTCGGTGTTCTTACGAATGCATCTGGATTCAAAACCAGGCTGGCCTTGTAATTAGGCGCATTCGGATCAAGGGTAATGAAGTTTCCCCCAGCAGTCCATAAGCGCCTTGTTATAGTTACCAGGCTGAAGGACTCTTTACTCCGGGCGCAAGAGATTCGCGCAATCGCCGCTCCGGGAACCGTCTGGCCGCCAGGAACATCTGGGCACGATGACGGGCGTACCTTTGGGATTCCACGTGGTCACGCCGGCAATGTTCCACCCTCCAATGGCCTGGTTCAGTCACCTTGTATCCGAAGTTGTCGCCGTTGCTCATGAACTGGCGGCCCCGGCCAAAAGGTAGTTCGTAAGAGTAGTTCAGCAACAGAGTCTGCGGCATTTCGTAACCAGCAACGCCGTAGGCTTCCATGATGTCGTGCGGGTTCTGCAGGAACCCGCTCCCCGCCGGCCCGCCATGTTGAATGTCTTTTCCCCAACTATTTGTCAGCGTTTTCCGAACGCTATACGAAGCCAGCAAGGTCAGGCCATGGTAGCCACGACTCTGCATTTGCACGTTAAAGAAATTAGAACGCGAACGTCCCCAGGTCGCCTGCCCCGGCGTAATGCTCGAGTACTGCGGCGAAAGGCCCAACAACTGCGAAAGCTGAACCGTGGGTTGGCTGTTGAAAGTCTGCGATTGTCCGAAGAATGGGTTGGGCACTTGATCGTAGAGGTGTTGCCCCAGCGAATAATCTGCGAGCGGAACGTTGTTGGTGCTCCATCCCCACAACGGCATCAGAAGATGAATCCCTCGAATTCCGGTGTAGTCCGCGGTCAGCACCCAATCTCTTCCCACTTGCCGTTGTACGCTGAAGTCCCAGGTGTAATCTTCCGGGGACTTGAAGCTGTTGATGGTTGAGGCGCCACCCTGGTCAGGATTACCAGCCTGTCCAAAGGTTTGGAAGCCATAAGCCGGATTTGTCCTGATCGCGGGATAGTAGCCAAGATTCGTGCCGCCGGGTTGCGCTGGAAATGTTCCCAGGCCATGATCGGGGCCGAGTTCGCTGATCCAGTTCTGCCCGTCCAAGCTTGAAATTTGGCCCATGGTGATCGTGTTGTAGTAGAAGCTAAACCAGTCAGTGGAAAGCCCGTTCAGGCCTTCGTCAATGATGCCGGCGCTGCCGTGCAGCACCGTCTTATCGTTCAACGCATAAGCGATCCCTAGGCGCGGCTGGAAATTGTTCCAACTTGTGCTGTAGAGATTTTTTTGCGGATACTCCGGAGTATGCAGCAAGACCACTCGTCCGGTCGCGCCCTGCGAGAGCCACGCTGGTTGGGGTAGCGATGTCAACCCTGGTTCAGCCGAGGTAACCTGACCCCAGTTCCAATGTGGAGTTCGGGGTCAAGACATTCTTCGCATTCATGTCATACATGATGGGCGAAGGCTTGCCCGGGAGCGAAGCTCTTGGGTGATCGTGCGCCATCGTGGTCCCACCGGAGCCCCATCTGCACGGTCAGCTTACGGTTGACCTTCCAGTCGTCCATGGCATAACCGGCTTCATTAAAACCGTAAGGCGAAATATTCCAGTTACCCCATTGAAAGACGTGTGAAGATCCCATCATCAATTCGGCGAGCGGGAAGCCGGTGGTGGTGTCGCTGGGGTTCTGCCAATCCTGCATTGAGCCGCCGCCATTGTTGATCCAGGCAACGCCGGTGTGATCGCCACCATTCTCGTTGAAGCGGTAGTAGTACTGCTCATAGCCGACCTTGACGGTGTGACGTCCCATCACTTTCGTATATCCGACGGTTGCGTTCTCCGTCTGATTAATAAAGGTATCGAATTGCGACCCACCTACGTTCGTGAATCCCTGCGAACCCGGCACCGCCCCAATATTCAGGACTGGCGGGATTTCGCGCGTAGTACGGGAAGGGTTGTTTACAATGAGAGGATCAAAGCCCCATTGGGTAGTGTCGATGCTCGGGTCGGGAGCGGATCCGTCACCCGATACGCCGTCACTGTAAAGTTTGGCGACTCCGAATCCGAGGTGGGCATCCAGGATCGAGGTCGGGGAGAGCACCAAGTTGTATTGCAAGCTGCCGGTGACGTCATGGTCATAGGTGTAGGAGCGCGCACCGTGCATCCACGCTGCCGGAATATTGTTGGTCAGGTGAGTGCGGCTAACGCTGAGATTCAACCGTTGGTTGTTGGAAAGATTTTCATCCGCGCGAAGGAAAAATCGATCGGTCGGTCGGGTCACCGCAATGGAATCCACTCGATCGAAGCTGTAACCATCAGGTCCCGGGGTGTGATTCGGCAAAGGCCATAACGCCATATAATGCGCGAACAGCGTGCTCTGTAGTGAAAGATTCTGATTACCAGCGGGACAGGTACCACCTGTGATGTCGGCTTGTGAGCAGATCTTGCCGCCGACCAGTCCATTTGCCCCCACAGGAGCGCCCGGGACGCCGGCATACTCTGGGCGAACTCCCCCGGAAATGTGATACGGATCAAAAATTGCAGCATACAAGGGACCGCCAGTGTTGGCATCGCGTCCTACGATGGTTTGCGAGAAGTCACCATTGCGCTGCAGCAGCGTGGGAACGGTGGTTATTACTGTCTGCCCGGTGTTGAAGCGTTCCCCTTCCCACCCAAAAAAGAAAAATGTCTTATTCGCGCCGTTGTAAACGTGCGGAATCGAAACTGGTCCGCCTATCGAGAAGCCGTAGTTGTTCTGGTGGAAGGGCTGCAACGTCTGGCCTAACGAGTTGTTCTGCCAACCGTTGCTATTCAGCAGTTGATTGCGGAAATATTCAAAAACTCGGCCGTGAAAATTATTGGTGCCGCTCTTGGTATTCATGGTGATAACGCCGCCTGAATATCGTCCATGATCGGCAGTCAGCACACCGGTTTCCACACGAAATTCTCCGATGCTGTCGGGCGTTGGGATTGCGCGATTTACAGCGTTGAACTCGGAATCCTGTACCAGGTTGCCGTCAACCAAAATGGTGGTGCCGTTTACCTGCCCGCCGGAAACTGCGTACGAATTACCGTTGTTGGCCATCAGGTAAGTAGCGTTTCCCAAAGTAGAAATCTGATCGCTGAGCGGCCCCTTGCCCTGAATCTGTGGAATCACCTGCGTGAGATCGAGCGAGTTGCGATTGAGCTGGGGCAGCTCGGTGATCATTTTGTTGTCGAGGACGGTGGACGAACTGGATTGGTCAGACTGCAACAATGGCGCTGATTCCGTGACCGTGACGACCTCTTTCGTGGTGGCCGGCTTCATGGTGAAGTCGAGCGAAAGATGGTCTCCGGTTCGCACCGTCAGCTCCGGGCGTTCGACGGTGGCGAAGCCACCCTTATTCAACGAAACTCTATAGGGTCCCGGAACGAGTTGCGAGAGCACGTACACGCCTGACCCGTTAGTAGTGCCGCGATAGGAGACGCCGGTAGCACTGTTGACCGCGGTGACTTCAGCATCGGGAACGGCCGCGCCACTGGAATCGGTGACCAAGCCAGTCACTTGCCCGTTAGAGGATTGCGCCAACGCGCTCTGGTTCGCGACCAGAAATCCCAATAAGCCGGCGAACGAAAGCAACATTGCGAATAAGGACGCGAGCCTGCGATTCCCTGGTCGATGCATTTTTGTAACCTCCGGGTCGATTGCTTGTAGGAGTACAGGTGCCAGCACCACGAACGGCATGGCACACGATTTCGGATGTTCAGGAAGTTTGGAACGAACAGCTTCTCGGCTGCTACCCGAAAGAACGTTTTTTCTGTCGTTTAACCAGCAGCCGCTAAGGATTACGCTTTCCTTGAGGTTGCGGCTTCGGCTCTTCAACATTGAGCCGCTGATCACACGAGACATCTTTCAGCTCTTGCACCGTCCCTGAAGGCCAGTGGATCTCTAGCGAAACTTTACGCTCATCGCCGAGTCCAAAATGGACTCGTAGGTCGCTCGCAGATGCGTATCCGACGCTGTTAGCTACGAATGCAACTTGCGTGCGTTGTGCCGTGCGGCAAACAACTTTCGCTCCCAATGCCGAGGAATTGCTGACCGTGCCTTTGAGTTTGAGTTGAAGCCAATGCTGCGCAGGGCTGCGGTTCATCCACAGTTCGATCGGTTGATTCAATGAGGTCACGGCCGCGTCGATACGTCCATCGTTATCGAAGTCGGCGAACGCGACCCCACGATGCACGCGAGAAAGCCCAAAGTCTGGGCCAGCCTCGGCGGAAACATCCGCGAAATGACCGGCAATGTTTTTCAGCACCCGATTCGGCTGTGGTTCATTGGTGTCAAGGCCACCGCAGGCGATTAGCACATCCAGCCAGCCGTCGTTATCGAGGTCGACAAATCCGCAGCCCCATCCGTTCCAGGGGCGGCTCAGATTTAAAAGGCCACTGGCGGCGCTGGCGTCGTCGAACCCACCTTTGCCGTTGTTGCGAAACAATTCAAATGTCTCGCCGCGTAGTCCAGTCATCAAAATGTCGGGTAAGCCGTCACCATCGTAATCCCGGAAGTCGGCGCCCATACCGGAGATTTGCCGTCCGTCGCCGTTGTAAGCGATGCCGGACTCCATCCCTACTTCTTTCAGGTTGCCGTCTTTCAATGTGTGGATCAACATGTTCCGATCATTGTCGTTGGCAATAAAAATGTCCGGAAGTCCGTCACCATCGTAGTCAGCGACCGCGATTCCCATTCCCTTGCCTAGAAGTTTGCCCGCGATTGTGTGCGCCGGGACTTCAGTGAAAGTTCCGTCGCCATTGTTGTGATAAAGGAGAACCGGCTCGGCTCGGTACATGTCGGGATGACAATAGGTTCGCTCCGCATTGTTGAGACCTCCACAAATCGGGTCGTCGCCCGGCGTCCAATCGCAATAGTTCGAGACGATCAGGTCAAGATGACCGTCATTGTCGTAGTCAACCCAGGCCGCTGCAACCGACCACAACTTGCGGCCTTGTGAGCTGGTTCCATTTACGCCGGCAGCCTGGGTTACGTCGGTAAAAGTGCCGTCGCCGTTATTCCGATAAAGCGTATTGCTGTGAACCCCTACGACATAAAGATCTTCGAAACCGTCGTTGTTGTAGTCGCCGACGGCGACTCCCATATCGTAGCCGTGGCCTTGCACTCCGGCCCTTACCGTGACGTCGGTAAATGTGCCGTCGCGGTTGTTGCGGTAAAGACGATTGAAGAAACTGGGATCGTTTTTATCCAGGCCGGGCAATGCCGCACCGTTCGCGCAGTAGAGATCGGGCCAGCCGTCCTGATCGAAGTCGATCACGCCTAAACCGCCGAGAACAGTTTCGACCTGGTATTTGCGCCCGCGGGCGTCATTGCGCAGAACGAAATCCAATCCACAAGCGGGGGCTGCATTCCTAAATACAATCGGACCGCCGCTCGCGCTCGCGGCAAGAGCGCGTGGAAGAGACAGCCCCAAACCGGCGCCGGCCAGCAATCTTGCAAACTCGCGACGTGTGATTTGATTGTTATGGCTGCGCATCCGCATCCTGGTCGCGATAGGATTTTTGCTGAAAGGTTTCCGAAAGTTGTGTGGCTGCGGCAAATGCCTTGTCCGCCTCCGCGTCACGCCCCATTTTCTTCAGAACGCTTCCCAGCAGGTAGTGGAGGCTTCCCTTTTCGTCGGGATAGCCGTGCGCCAGCACAGGCGCAAGATTCTTCAAAGCTTCGTCCATTGCTCCGGTCTGTGCGCAGGCCTTTCCGAGTTCAATGCGGGTTGATTCATCCCGGGGATCGCGGGCCACGAGTTCGCGAAGATAGGGCAACGCGGTCGAATAATCGCGCTCCTGCATCGCAATCTTCGCGAGCGTGCGTTTCGGCCCCGTACGCTGCGGATCGATCTTGAGCGCAGCTTGCGCGGTCTGACGCGCCCCGTCGACTTGGCCGGCGCCGAGTTGCGCTTCGGCGAGCCTTTCCATGACGGCCGGATCGTTTGCATCCTCAGTCAGGGCCTGCTGATATTCAGAGACCGCCATTGCAGCTTTCGCCTGCAGGCGCAGCAGAATGTCGCCACGCATGACGTGCACAGGAGCTCCATCCTTGGCGGACTGCTGGATCTGTTCAGCGGTTTGGCCGGCTTCACGCGAGTAGCACCAGGAAAGCAAAAACATTCCATAGACATCGGGCGACGATTTCGACAACCCTCGCTCCAGCGACGGAATCGCTCTGGGGCACTCATCAAGTTGGGCAAATGCGACACCGCGCCGAAACCAGGCGGCGGTCTCGCTGGACTGCGGCGTGGGAATTCTCGTGAGTTCCTCCCATCTTTGTTCGCGGAAAAGAGCTGAGGGCGACTGCGAGGCAGTGTTCGTTCCAGACGCCAGAGCGCAGCTGCCGGACGCCTTCCGTACACAACCAAAAAACTTGGCAGCGGGACCCGAAACCGGTGTCGAAGCAGGCGGCTGAAGCTGCGCAGGCCATCGACTTACGGCGCGGGAAAGCATTCTTGGAGAATTCCGCGCCATCGAGTTAATAAGCTTTATTGCTCGCTCCCACTCAGCATCTTGCGCAGCCAACTGTGTTTCCGCAATTTTGGCTGTCTGATCATTAGGATCGGCTTCCAGGGCTTTCTCGGTGTAGGCTTTCGCGTCCGCGAAATTGCCCTCGATGAGTGCGGTCCGTGCCAAATCCGACCAGATGCCGGGGGCGGTCGGGTCAAGATCCGCGGCGCGCTGCAATTGAGATAGGCGAGACGCGGCCGCATTTGTTTCGGCCCGTGCTCGCAAACGGTATTCGGCTGCCAGTCCCTTTTTTGAACTACGCAGCAATTCAGACATGCTGGCGAAGCGTGCTAAGGCAAAATCCACAAACGCCACTGCTGATTCCGAAGATCCTGGTTCCACGCGCGCAGCTTTGATGTACGCTTCCGCCGCGTCTCCGTATAGATCTTGGCGTGCATAAGCTTCACCTAAGTAAGCCAGTGGAAACTCTTCTTTAGGGCGCAGGTGAGACGCCTTTTTCAGAAAAGGGACTGCCGTCTTCACTTGTCCGGTGCGCAGCGAATCGATTCCCAGGAGCAGATTTACGAAATAGTCTTGGGGCGCCAGTTCATACGCGCGGTACAGCAGAGGGAGTGCCTCACTGAACTGGCCCTTCTGGTGAAGATCAAAGGCCTGCTGGACCAAATTTTGCGCCTTCTGTTCCGTAGCCGAACTACTGCAGTCCCCCAGCAGCGCGACGACCGCTAGAATTCCAAGCCAGCGCCGCGTTTCTGGTCCAAACCACTGCATGAAACCCACCCCCGACCGGTCAGGATACGATGCTCCCAGCATACTGACAAACGACCGTCGGATTTCCACCCGGCTGAATTTGTGAAGGAATGTCGGATAAACAGTCAGCGGGAGCCTATGTATCAAGTATTCTGCAAGCCCTGGTTGGGCTGTGAGACTATGAAATGCGTTTCTTTATGCTTTCTTCTGACGCTGGCACTTCCGGCATTCGGCCAGAAGGCCCTTCCTGACCTCAAAGACGGAACGATGATCGCCGAAAAGGCAGAGTTTCGGCACGATGGACCGCTGATTATTTCCGGGCGGGTAAAACTCAAAGGCATTTCCCTTGATCTTCGAGGACCCATTACTGTGGCTTCCGGAGGCGACCTAGAACTCGACGACGTGAAAATCAAAGTCTCTGATCCACCTGATTCTCCGAACGGCACCAGTGGTCTGCATTGCGAGGGTCCAGCTAAGATAGCCATCCATCGATCGACAATGGTCCCACAGGGGAGCGCGCATCCCATCTGGCAGTTGAAGGGCGACCTTGTCGTTGATGACTTCCAAACCCAGAACTCAGAATTCCACCTGGATCATGTGCAGGCTACGCTTCAAAACTTTACTATCTTCGAACTTGAAATTTCTCGATCAAGCCATGTAATCGGCCGTCTTCTTCACCTGGTGTTTTTGTCAACCCATACCGGCGACAACGATAAACTCGAGTTCTCGGATATTCCTGCCGATCAATCATTCTCTCGAAAACTTCGCATGGGTTCGCTGGCCGCTGCTGATCTGACCGACACTACTGCGCATTTCTTTCTCGTATATGTTCACGGCAGCAGCGATGTGCGCCTCAATAACATCGGGCGGGCACAACTGGCGATTATGCCGGCATGCCAGGGTGCGCTGAAACTGCCTCACGGGCTCGTGGGTACCGCGAAAATACCCCTCATAGTACCGGAGCCGGGCGCCTCAAATTGTCCATTCCGCTTGCAATTAAGCCAAGTGAACGCCGACACCTGGGACGTCTACGCGGGCGGAGATGCGGACCTGACTTTTACCAACAGCGTCATCGACGAACTGACGGGCAACGGCCACGCAAAACTTACAGTCCGTAATTCCGACATTTATGCCGACTGGCTTTCATTGGGCGGCGACGCCGAGTTGCAAGTCGACCACTCCACTGTGGGGGCGTTGCGACTTGCGCCGCAACGTCCAGACCTGGCGACCAGCGAAGTGCGCGTGTCGGGTCGCAGCCGCGCTATTTTTGATCACGTTAAGTTCGATTGCGGTTTGGTGGCTGTCGACAATTCCACTACGGTGATGCGCAATTCTGTAATATCGCCGAAATATATTCATCGCACCGCCGGCGCAACCGTGAGCAATGAACCGTAGATCCAAAACTTCGGGTAGAGAGAAAGGCATTCTAGTTCATGAAACTTAGCGTGAGCACGGATTGGTCGTACCGAGGACTCCGCAGCGTCGTGCTGGAGAACCAATCGCTTCGCGTGATCGTCCTTCCCGAGGCGGGGGCCAAAATTTGGCAGGTCACATACAAACCGCTCGACGCCGACCTGCTGTGGAACAATCCCCGAATCCCTCCGGCTCGGTTACCGATGAACTCTCGATATGATGATGTGTGGAGCGGGGGCTGGGATGAGTTGTTTCCCAACGACGAAGTTTCCACGATTGAAGGCGAAAGCTATCCCGATCATGGCGAACTCTGGACCGGACAGTGGGACGCCGAGCCTTGGTCGCGAGCGGATGAAGTAGGCGTTCGCCTGACGTATATAACACCGATCAGTTCGATCGAAGTGGAGAAGATCGATCCGCTTGCGGCGTGATCAGCCGCGAATCGAATTTCAGCATCGCTTTACCAATCGCGGACGGACGGCGTTCCCATTTCTATGGAAACTTCATCCGGCGATGGCGGTCACACCGCAACATCGCATCGACTTCCCTCCTATGCAGGTCGCGCTGGAACCCGCTTTTCCGGGAACGCTCGCCGGCGCGCCCGAACTGAGCCAATGGCCCTTGATCAAGACTCCTGCCGGTGATATCGATTTGCGGCGCGTGACTGCGGAAGATGCCCGTCAGCTTTATTTTTTCTACGGCACTCAAATGAAGGGAAATTGGTGTGCGCTCACCAATACCGCGACTGGTCTGGCATGTGGGCTGCAATTTGATCCGAAAGTCTTTCCATGTTCCTGGCTCTTTGCCACCTACGGAGGCTGGCGCAACTACAACGTTGCGGTGCTGGAACCTTGCACTGGATATCCGCTGAACTTTGAAGCGATGAAAATGGCGGGACGACATCGGACGCTCGCTCCCGGAGCAAGCTTACAAACTGACGTGCGCTTCCTGGTGCAGGAGCGATTGCGCTCAGTCGGATCCATTGATGCGTCAGGCAAGATGACCGAGGCGACCTAAACTTTTCCATCTGCCGGCTTCGGCTCGAGCGACAGCAAAATCGCGGCCACGATCGCTATCCCCACGCCTACTGCTTGCGTGGCGGTCAAGTGTTCGTGAAGAAACGTTACTGCGAACGCGACCGTAACCAGGGGATAGAGCGAAATCAGCGAGATCACCACTGCGGCCTTTCCACCTGACTCAAGCGCGGTGAAGCTGGTTAGGGCTCCGAGTCCATTCAACGTTCCGCCCACCACCGCAGCCCAGAAGATCAAAGGCCGCAGATGCCAGTGAATTGGCACGAATGCCGCCAGCACCGCGGAGATCGCGATCATGGCATAAGCGAACCAAATGAACGAGAGTTCGCTCGAAATTCGATTGGTAGCCAGCTTTTGGGTTACGCCGGTGATTCCCCAAAATACCAGCGCTATCGCGGCAAACCACATCCATGCAGGCAAGTGAGGCATAGGTTTTCGAATTACATGCTCAACAGATAAATTGCAACTAGCGCCAGTGCCAGTCCTACTTTCTGTGCTGTCCCCACTCGTTCATGGAGCAACGTTACGGCGAGAACAACAGTCACCAGCGGAAATAGTGCTGTCACCGGCGACACCACCGAAACTTTGCCGCCAATCACCAGCGCGTGAAAAAAGGCGATGTTGCCGGTTCCCCCCAGAATGCCTGTGAGAAAAGCCCACGCAATGCCAATGCGCCGCCCTTTGCCTGATCCGGCGTTTCGAGGCGAGCGCAATGCAATCACAATGAGCGGCAAGAGTCCGAAGGTGAAGAAGACCTGATTGGTATTAGCGTCAACGCCCCCAGAGGCGACCTTCGAAACCGCTCCCCACGCGCCCCACACCAGGATCGTTAGCAGCGAAAAAGCCAGCCATCGCGGCATGCCGAGAATTCGCGCCAGGTTGGATCGGGAGATTGGGGCCGAATCAGCCACGGGCCGCCACTTCTAACATCATCTTGAGCGAAACCCCGGGCGCATGACTCATCCGTTCCATCGCCTCCTGCCCATGTTCGAGCGGCATGCGGACCGTCCATCGCGTGAGGTCGATCTCGCCTGCGATCAATAGGTCAAGCGCTCGCTTGAAATCTACAGGCGTATACGCAAACGACATCACCACGCGATGCTCTTTGCGAATACTCGCGATGAAATTTACTTCGCTGCGTTGCGCCGCCATTCCGAGCAGCACAACCTGCCCGCCGGGACGGCATAGATCAAACGCCATCTGCCGCGCCGGTGCGCTGCCGCTGGCGTCGATTACAAGGTCATAACCGCGGCCGCGGGGCGCATTCGCAACGCCGTCTGAGTCTCCTGCATTCACCGTCGTTGAAGCGCCGAGGTGACGCATGGTCTCCAGGCGCTGGTCGTTCAGGTCGGCTACCAGGATGTCTTGCGCGCCAGCACGAAGACCGGTCGACAAAGCCAGGGCCCCCATAGTTCCCGCACCCACAATCGCAAGACGGAACAACGGTTGCGGCGACGCGATCCGAAATAAGTGAACAATGTTGGCGAGCGGTTCAGTCAGGATAGCCTGCTCCGCCGTGAGCGAATCAGGCACTTCGTAAATCTGTGTTACCGGCAGCGCGACATATTCCGCGAACGTGCCGGGCGTATTTCCCAAACCCAGCAACTTCCACGAGTCGCACAGGTTTTGCGATCCGGAAAGGCAAGCCTCACAATGCCCGCAGCTCAGGAGCGGATTTGCAACGACCCGCTTCCCGTCCCGACGTCGCCCCACCAACTCATGGCCGAGAACGAGCGGTGGACGCCGGAGTGCGCTATGTCCCAGAAATCCGGAAATGTCGGAGCCGCATACGCCCGCGACTTCGATCGCAATTTCCTCTTCGCCTTGGTGGGGCTCAGGCCGGGGACATTGCTGCATTTCAACTTTGCCGGGAGCTGTGTAGACCAAAGCTCGCATGGTCAGAAAAGTATAAGGTAGGGATTCGCTCGCAAACATCGGTTTAGTGATCTTTTTAACCGGGTTACGGCTGCGCCAAATTCTTTGCGCAGGTATAAAAGAATCGTTGCTGCACCAGGTAAGGGAGCGCCAGGTGAGGAAGATTGAAGCGGTCGATTTTTTCTATCTCTCAATGCCCGAGGTGACAACTGAAGGCGACGGCAGCCAGGACGCGCTGCTGGCGCGGGTTGCTGCCGGGGGCTTGGTCGGATGGGGAGAGTGCGAAGCTTCTCCCCTGGTTTCAATCGCGGCCTTCGTTTGCCCCATGTCCCACGGCGCCTGTCGTCCGGTGGGCGCGTCGGTGCTGGGCCAGCGATTGGAAGGTCCGGAAGACATCGCCCGGATCGCGGCTCAGATTGAGCTCGACAGCATGGACTTGTTGCAGGCCTCGCACACCTGGTCCGGCGTAGAGATTGCGCTATGGGATCTACTTGGCAAGGCCCGCCAGCAGCCAGTTTGGAGGCTTCTCGGATACCGCGAGTCCTTCCCCAAGCTGCCGTATGCTTCGCAACTATTCGGGGACACGCCGGCGCAAACCTACCAGCAGGCGGTCGAAGCGCGCCGGCACAATTTTCGTGCCGTGAAATTCGGATGGGGCCCGATCGGTCGAAGTGACCTGCAGACTGATATCGAACAATTTGAATCCGCACGCGAAGGCCTGGGCAAAGATTGTTTGCTGATGATCGACGTTGGCCAGATTTTTGGCGACAACCTTGACGCCGCAGCTGAGCGTCTCCCGGCGCTCAAACAAGTTGGCGCGGTTTGGCTGGAAGAGCCATTCCACACCAGCGCATTGAACGCCTACGCATCGCTCGCGAAAAAAAGCAGTGTGAAACTCGCTGCTGGAGAAGGCGCGCATAACTTCCACATGGCGCAACATCTCATCGACTTCGGACACGTCGGCTACATTCAGGTCGACTGCGGTCGAATCGGCGGCATCGGTCCGGCCAAGCGCGTGGCGGAATACGCAGCCGCCAACGGAGTCACTTTTGTAAATCATACTTTTACATCACACGTTGCGCTCAGTGCCTCGCTGCAGCCCTATGCCGGAATGCGCTCTGACGAAATCTGCGAGTATCCATTCGCCCCGAAACCTTTGGCCCGTCACATTACTGGCAATCACTTGGAACGGGATGCCGAAGGATGCGTCTCGGCTCCCGACGCCCCCGGACTGGGAATCACAATCGACACCGAGGCCGCTCACCGCTATCTCGTCGACGTCGAAATCAAGGTGCAGGGTAAGCTTTTATTTGCTTCTTCGAATCAGATGATCTGAGAAGCCTCGCCATGGCGGACGCCGTGCTATTTACCGGGCGGATTTTGTTACAAGATCAGAACGGAGAAGGAATAATTACGAAAGTGTTCTCTAACCAAAGCGTCGTTCAACAAACTTTAAGAACCGCATATCAGCCGCATCTGATCGTTTCGGGAGACGGGACCAGCAAGGGCGGCACTCGGCTGCAAAGGATTTGGCAGACTTCTGAACTTCCGTTAGGTTCTACAAAAGAGCCTGCTTGATATTTACGTGGAGGGCAACTGTGTCTTTTGAAAAGAGTTCTTTGGATGTCTCCGATAACTCCACGCGGCGTCAATTCCTGCAGCGTGGATCCGCCGGCATGTTGGGTTGGGCTGTGGCAGGAGAGCTGATCGCCGCGTCGGCGGCCGCAAGTGCTCCGCAGCAAGCCGAGAAAAACAAACGTATTCAGGAAGCGAAGATCGGCCAGGCGATGCGCATTCCCAACTGTAGCGGTGACGTTTGGACGACCACATGGGCAGACGACGACAACCTCTACAGTGTGAGTGACGATACCACTGGTTTCAACAAAGCGTGCAACAGCAATCTTGCTGTGCAACGCATTAGTGGAGGGCCACCGCCGGGCATCATCGGAGTAACCGTAAATCCGATGAAGGAGTTCGGGAAGGCCGGTGAACAGAGCAGCCAGGATGGAGCCTCATGGAAGGCATCCGGATTGATTTGCGTGAATGGGGTCCTGTATTTGGCTGTAAGCCGGCACAGGTATGACGGGGTTGGTGACACGGGCTCCGATAGTGCGCATCATTTCTGGGTGCAGGAGACTTGGGACGCCAGCATCGTGAAATCCTCCGATCACGGGCTGACTTGGAGCCCGGCACCCGAGCTTGGCCATTCGATGTTTCCGGGACGCGTATTCAGCAATCCATTTTTTGTGCAGTACGGCAAAGACGGGCGTGGGAAAAAAGATGGTAGCGACAGCTTCGTGTATGCCATCTCCAATGACGGATCGTGGAACAATGGCAACTGGATGACGCTAGGCCGGGTTGCGGCGGAGCTCATAGGACGGTTGGATCCGCGCGACTGGGAATTTGTCCACGGTTTCGATGACAAGCACCAGGCGATCTGGAAACCTCGCCACGATAATGCTCTCTATGTTTTCCGCTCGCCCGGCCGCACCAGTATGACCGGAGTGCACTACATTGCACCGCTCGATCTTTACATCATGCCGCAATGGCATTACCCGATGCTTGGTGATCCCAAACGACGCTGGAAGGTAAGCCGATGGGAGTTCTATTCCGCTCCGGATCCGTGGGGCCCATGGACTCTATTCCACACCCAGGATTTTGAACCCCAGGGCTTTTACAATCCGAGTATTCCCAGCAAATTCATAAGTGAGGATGGAAAAATATTCTGGATTTTTGTGGCGGGTGATTTTACCGATCAAGGACCCCACAATTTCTATGGTCTGAATGTGTTGCCGGTAACTCTGTCAATAAAGACCGGCTAGGAGAGACACGCGGTCTTTACATCCGGGGACCTGAAATCTGCCGCAGTGTTCGGAGCCCGGCGCATTCGATACGGCAATGAAGGAAATGGGGATCATTCCGGATCCAGACGACGCGCTTGACCTGGATCGATATTCAAGAATGGCGCGAGAGCAGATAGGAGATCATCAATTCGAAACGGTGCGTGCCGAAGGAACACGGCTGTCGGTTGATGAGGCTCTCGCGTTGGGACAGACAACGCAATAGCTTTCCGTTGGACACAGGATTGATATAGTCCCCAGCGCTACCGATGTATCCTCGACGATCACCAATCAAGCCTGCGAAACAAAAGCTGACGATTGCGAAATCCCTAGCCACCTCAGTCACTGGATGAATGACCTGCTGTCGAGTGCCAAAGCCCAACCACATCAGGAGCGGGATTATGAAGCCGAACAGCAGGATAATTGCAGTCTGTACTGGATGTGGCGCAAAGGGTGGGAATACGAGCAGTTTAAAAAGTTCGGTTCGCACGCGGGAGAGCCCGGAAATCGCCATGGTGTGGAGTAGAACACCGAGATATTGATTGGGCATCCCGCTCCTTCTCATGAGGGAGTCCGAATTAGTAATCATGATCGCAGTACGGGACCGAAGAGATGCATGGGTCGGACTGAGTTCCTGACCTGAGAGATTACAAGCGAGCCTGGGTTGGAAAAGGCAAACCATCAACAAGAGCGAAATGGCGCTCTTCTCCGAGTGCTCGTTGAAGTGTGCGCGAAAAGTGCTTGACACCGCCGACATTGTCAGAGATCGCGATTTATCGCCAACAAATTCCTCACTGCGTTATTGAGGAAAGTCTGTCGTACTGTTGATCTTCGATGATCGCGGTCTTGCCCTCGTAAGGCGGAACCCGCAGCGATCTAGCATGAATCGGCTCGCTGAGGACTTGAACGGTCAGTTCCACCCGGTTTGAGACACCTAACTTGTCGAAGATTTTGAAGATATAGTTTTTAACCGTGTGCTGGCTGATGGCAAGTGTCTGAGCGATTTCGCGGTTCGTGAGACCCTCAACCAGCGATTTCACCACTGCCTCTTCACGCCGCGTCAGGAGAGCGAGGCGTTTGCTCTCAAACTTGTGAGGCTCGGTTGAAGCCAGAGCTGCAAGAACAAAATTCAGTTCCTCGCTGTTCGCCCAAATCTCACCTCGGTACACGGCGGCCACGCATTTGCTCAATAAGGAGATGCTGGTCTTGCGGCAAAATACTCCACAAACTCCCGAACGAAACGCCTGCACCACCACTTCATGCCTACTCGAGTCTAAAAGCGCGACCGCCTTCAGGCCGGAATGCTCCATTCGTAGTTGTTGCACGAGTGAAAGACCGCGTTCGGGTTCTTCATGCAGTCGGGCGCTAACCAGCAGAACGTCAATCGGACAAGAGCGCAAAATGTGAATTATTTCTAAAGGATCGGAGCTGAAGCCGCGAACCTCTATGCCGGAATCTCTGGCAAGAGCTTCTGCAAGCAGCTGGCTGGAAAGGGGATTGCTGTCTGCGATGAAAATGCGGATTAAGTGAGACGGGTAATTGGACACGCTAATACTCCAGTCAAGGTGAGTACTAAAACTCCAAGCCGGGTTCGCTAAGGCCCTTCCTTCTGATTTGCGGCACTCCACCATCTCTCATCTTTTCGGACTTCAGAAACTGGTAAAAATAACAGTCTTTGGCCAGCACGGGCCTGAATGCGACAGTGGCTCGTGACTGCCTGGGGATCGTCCTGCTTATATGAGCCGAATCCGCTGTGGTCTTCCGTCGCTCTCTGTCTTCAGCTTGACCGTAAGAGCCACAGTTGACGAAATCAGATGATGGAGCAGCTTCCGGTCGAATGCTTATGGCGAACGCGGGCTGGTGTTGGTGAACGAACAACGACGTGCTGAGATGAAGCGTTGTGCAAGGCAAACACTTACGGTGCCGGCAGTAGAAATCCCCAGCCTTTGAAAACCGCAAAGGCTGGGGCAGCCTCAGTTGTGGAAGTGCACGCTGGGAAAGAGTGGGCCAGCCTCCCAAATGCATATGAGCTATTCACATAGCTCTGAGTGTCCTCGGCAAAAATGTCGAAGCGAATCTTCTCCTCTCCATTGCCTAAAATGTTTTTTCGATATGGACGGATGACGACCGACGGGCCCTTTGCGGGAAAACGACTCGCTGCTCCGTAAACCATCGAACGTGCAATCGCTCCGGGTTTGTAGCCACGATCCACGTCTGGGCCTCCGCGAGTTGCCGCAGCCTTAGCCGCCTTGTCAACTCTCTTCGCAATTGGTGTCCTCTTGCCCGGATTCCATTCAAAATGAACCGTAATTCCGGCTTTCGCGTAAGCCGAAAGCAACTGCTTCCACAAATCCGAATTTTCTCTCGGTTCATCATGCTGGTTTCTCCAATCGTTCTTCTTCCACTCCCGTGCTCGATTCAGGTTATCTTTAACATATTGAGAATCCGTAAAGACTTGAAGCCGAGTCACGCTGGGCCATGGGCCGTTTTCGCGAATCCATTTCAGCACACGAATGCAGGCGAGTAGCTCCATCCGATTATTACTGCTCTCCTCGCAACCGAAATCCACGATCTGCTCATCCTCGTAATCTAGATGGTCTGGATAGTGAATAATCGCTGCACACCCAGACCTGCCTCCCGGATTCTTGTAGCAGGAACCGTCCGTCGAAATGTGAATGGCACGAGGGTCGGGCGGCATTCACGGATTATAATTCTGAGGATTAAACGGCGAGTGCTCACACAACGGAAACAGCGATATGCTCATGCTGAACCCAATTCACCAGTTTATTTTGGAGCTCGGATCACTGTGATTTGGATAACCATTTTCTCCACATAATCCTTGCTTATTCCGTAGCCCACGGAATGTCGATGTCGCCACAAACTGCATGAAAATCCTCGATAGGAAGGACATCAGCCCAATCAACTCCACGGTGGCTCTCCATCCACATTAGAACGTTCCCTCTCGTGAATTTGCCGATTTCACGCAAATCACTATCGGTTAGTTCATACCGTCTCATCAGCCCGGGGCCTCCCACGAGTTCAATGTACGCACTCATTCCCAGTCTCCGACGCGGGATTCGAGCATTACGCGAACTCTTTGCAGCATGATTCTTTGCAGCATGATTCACATGATCAGGCATTAACACTCAAAAACTCTCCTAGGGTCAATGAGTAAAATCGCGATTTTTCGACAGTCATCGGTTCGATTTCACTGCCCGCCATTCGCCATTTTCGTCGCGAACGAAATGACCCCCAGCAATCTCAATGGTTGTCCCAACCCAGACCTTCGATCCCGAAACGTTGTCGACTTGCTTCGCCAATGCGAGAACCCTGCCTCGGGCGAGGCATCCTTCTCGTACTTCCTTCCGCTGTCGATCTAACGTGACCGTGATCTTGATCTCAGGGTAGTCCACACACGAACCGGGCTTGTCTTCCCAACGAAAATAATCTTCATTTCGAAGCCGCTCAATTAACTCCTCAACCTGCGAGATCGGAATTTTGTGTTTGCGGACTCCCTTGACACGGACGTATGCTCGTCCTTCATATCGGACTGACCCGTTGTTGAGGATGGTCACGCTGTACCAAGGACAAATGCCTTCACACAAGCCGCGTTCCAATGTGAGAGAAAAATCTGCCAAAGGCGAGGCGGACTGTGCAGCGGAGAAAACGTTAAGTAGGAGCAAAGGGACGAGGAATCCAATACATCGCATATTTTCTTCCAATGTAAGAAACACAAGCAGGGCCCGCACTTTAAGGTTTACACCACCCCTGCAGAACTATTGAAGAACGGAGTTTGTATCGACCCTCGTTTTCATCGTAGGAGAAGTCGTCAGGCAATCTCAGTGTCTTCCTGTCCCACTCTTCGCCCTGTGCGTTAACGAACCTCACCAGAACGGAAGTCGGTCGCCTATCACACTTGTGACCCGTCACTGGGTTATACGAAGTGAGGGTGTTAAAGTTGATGCTGCCCTCGAATGAGTCCTTATGGATGTCCAAGGCGGTTTCCTCAGCGGAGCCTGCCAACTGGTTTTTCTTGAACATCAGAGTGACGAGGATTTTGTCGTCTTGCCTGAAGGTGCATCGCAGCTGTCCGCGAATTTCGACCGAATCCGTCGGGCACTTCGCCCAGCCGTTAACCGACAGGACAGTGACCATCACGGCAGTGAACAAGGAACATTTCTTGGCGGTAATCATGAGCTCTAAGGTAATACGCGGCTGCAGCGTCTCACAATTACTTTGGCTACGTTCTGTCGAATCGGTTGGCGAAGTCAGGCGTTTTCACTCATTGACCCGTTCAGTCCCTCAATGAACGATATGACGATACTTCAACAAAAGAGAGGCCGCTGCCGCAATTCTTAGTATGGATATAGCTGCGAACATGAGAAGCCAAACACCAAGTATGCGAAGAAATGTCGGGTACCAACGCCGTTCCGCGATGCGACTGGCCAGAGCTTTGGGATATCTCCGCTCGACGGCAAGATCTTGGTTGACTACCCAATCTGTTTTGAATGTAGCGAGGAACCCTAAACTAAGGGACAACACGGCAAGGATTGCCACGCGAAGCATATATCGCAATGTTAAATGCAGCCTTCGGCACCTGAAAGTTACTTTCGAATCGCGGCACCAAACCTCAACTGTTTTGTTATCAGATGGGATGAGAAGGCCGGTCTCCGGACGGGATGCTGTAGGCTCCCAAGTTATCGACGTGCTTTAAGCACAAGAGATAAAAGGAGACCGGCAATGAAGAAGGTTAGCACCAGAGCAGCAGTGCAGAGCAGGAATATTTCGCAGCAGAAACTGACCATCGGATTGGATCTGGGAGATCGCAACAGTTGGTATTGCGTGCTGGATGAAGCCGGGCAGATACAACGGGAAGAGCGAGTCCGGACGAATGCGAAAGCGTTGCAGGAAGTCTTCGGGGCGATGGCACGGAGTCGGGTCGCAGTGGAAATCGGAACGCACTCACCGTGGATCAGTCGCTTGCTCAGCGAGTTGGGGCATGAGGTGATCGTGGCGAACGCGCGCAAGGTGCGGCTGATCACGGAGAGCCGCAAGAAAGACGATCGGCTGGATGCGCAGACCCTGGCCCGTCTGGCGCGGCTCGATCCGAAGTTGCTGTATCCGGTGAAGCATCGCAGCGTGCAGGCGCAAGCCGATCTGACGTTGATTCGGGCGCGAGCTGGATTGGTGCGAGCACGAACCGGACTGGCCAACGCGGCTCGCGGACTGGCGAAGTCTTACGGGGAGCGATTGCGCGGCTGCAACGTGCGCAACATGAATCCGGAAAAAGCGGAAAGGTTGAGTCCAGAGCTGCAAGCTGCACTGGAACCGCTATTGAACGCCATCGAGTCGCTGAGCGAGCGCATTGTGGAATACAACGAGCGCATCGAGAATCTGGCCGAGAAGAGTTATCCGCAGGTGGCTTTGCTAAAGCAAATCAAGGGAGTAGGCACGCTGATCGCACTGACTTACATGCTGACGTTGGAAGATCCACATCGCTTCCGCCAGAGTCGGGACGCGGGCAGTTATCTGGGGCTGCAGCCGGGACGAAGAAACTCGGGGCGGAGCGAACCGCAAATGCATATCAGCAAGGAAGGCGATCCGTATTTGCGAACCCTGCTGGTGCAAGGAGCACAGCACATTCTGGGACCGTTCGGAGTGGACTGCGACCTGCGGCGCTGGGGACTGAAACTGGCCGAGCGCGGCGGCAAGAGCGGGAAGAAACGCGCCATCATCGCAACAGCAAGAAAGCTGGCGGTGTTATTGCATCATCTGTGGATAAGTGGAGAAGCCTACGATCCTTTGCACAACAGCCAGCAGAAAGCGCTGCCGGCAGCAGCATAAAGTCAAAGACATAAAGTCAAAACATTCTGAGGAAGGAAAACAAAAGACAAGAGCCCAAGCCGAGTTCCGGTGACTGCGTCAATCGCCTGGCCCAGGTTCTACTCTTAAAAAGCAGAACCACAGGGCGCCAATCAGATGGCAGCACCGGCTGAACCGAGAACGCCCAATATGCACCGAGCGAAACAAATCGCTCCTCGAGAGTGCGGATGGAAGCATGGCGACAGTGGCCACCCGGCGGGACAACAAAACCTGGTTCAATGAAGCCAATGAAGAATCAACTTGACTCCGACCGGCCTTCTCATGGAAGGTGATTGTTTCCTCAAAGCTCCGTGGGCAGCGGGTCAATGAGCGTTATCGCGATTATTCAACAATTAACGAAAGGGAGGTCGAAAGAACCTCCCTTTCTATGGGCCTCCACCCTACCAAGATGGCATCACGCAGCTTTCTTTTGCGCTTTGCTTGCCGCTTCCTTTTCCTTTTCCGCCTTGATTGCCGGTGCTAATTGCGCCATCACCGAATCAAGGTTAAATGAGGCCGCCTTTTGGCGGGGCGGGTATTTGACGAAGTTGTCGATCTGGGCCGCCACGATTGCTTGCGCGCCGTAGAGGAGGAACGCATGGTGGATCACCCAATTCCAGTAAGTGTTGGAGTTGAAACTGGCGCGCTCAAAGGGATCGCGACGCAGATTAAACATCATTGGGACTCGCAGCTTGATCAGCGGCTCTACCCAAACCTCGGTTGAATTAGCCCGCTGCTCTTCAAATACCAACTTCCAGTCGCCGTGTCGGAGCGCCATTACACCGCCGTCATCGCTAACGTAGAAGTAGGACGTTCTGGGGCTTTCCTTCACTTTGCCTGTGAGGTAGGGGATCATGTTAAGGCCATCGATATGTACCTTGAACGTCTTATCCCCGACCTTATAGCCGTCCAACAGCTTCTTGCTTACATCTGGATCGCCTGCGGCCGCAAGTAACGTCGGAAGCATATCCTGGTGGGAGCCAATGCCGTTCAACACCGTACCCGCCTCGATTTTGCCGGGCCAGCGCATGAAGCACGGAACGCGCCACGCGCCTTCCCAATTCGTATCCTTCTGACTGCGGAACGGCGTATTGGCGCCATCGGGCCAAGTGTCGTTCTCAGGCCCGTTATCGGTGGAATACATGACGATGGTGTTATCCGCGACACCAAGCTCCTCGAGTTTATCCAGCACCTCTCCGATTTGCTCGTCGTGAGTAACCATCCGATCGCTGTAATCATCCTGCCCGCTCTTGCCACGGTTCTTGGCTGCGAGGTGGGTATACATGTGCATGGCTGTCGAGTTGTACCAGAGGAAGAAGGGCTTGTTCGCTTTCACCTGTTTCTCCATCCAGCCTATAGCGTGGGCAGTGATCTCCTCATCGACGGTCCCCATTCGCTCGATAGTCAGCGGACCAGTGTCCTTGATCGTCTGCTTGCCTACTCGACCAAAGCGCGGATCAGTTGTTGAGTCATCCTTCTCAGTCGCTACACAATGCAGTACGCCACGCGGTCCAAATCGCGCCTTGAATGCCGGATCCTTGGGATAGTCGGGAAGTTCCGGTTCCTCTTCCGCATTCAGGTGATACAAGTTGCCAAAGAATTCGTCGAATCCGTGCACGGTCGGCAGGAATTCATTCCGGTCACCGAGATGGTTTTTGCCGAACTGACCAGTTGCATAGCCGAGCGGCTTGAGCAGTTCGGCTATGGTCGGGTCTTCGGATTGAAGCCCGAGGGTGGAGCCGGGCATCCCGACCTTCGTCAGGCCTGTGCGAAGCGGGTTTTGTCCGGTAATAAAGGCCGCACGACCCGCAGTACAGCTCTGCTGGCCGTACCAGTCGGTGAATTTGACCCCTTCTTCGGCAATACGGTCGATGTTCGGGGTTCGGTAGCCCATCATGCCGTCGTTGTTGCGGCTGATATTCCAGTAGCCGACGTCATCGCCCCAAAGGATCAAAATATTGGGTGGTTTGGTAGCCATGCTCTACTCCTTTTCAGTCAGATTAAGGTTAAGATTGAGCCTCACTAAGAAAAGGCCATATGGTTCACCACCAGTGCAGCACCATCGTGGGTTCTTGCCTACTGTCACTTGTTACAAAAAAAAGTCGTGAGGTGGCTAATTTGTTTTCAGTCCGTCGCGTAGAGACCCGCCCAAGAAGGTTCTCGAACGGGGCTCACGCAATTAAAGGAAGGATTCATAGCTTCGAGGGTGTTTGGCGTATTGCGAACTGTCAAAAGTGACAGGAAGTAACTGTTGTAGCCGGGGCGATTGCACTCAAAACCTCGGCGACTAGCTATAATCGCAAGTCATCACCCAGCCAGTCGCGGTTTGGACTCGAAACGGAACTTCAAGGCAATATCATGCGCGACATCGTCTCCACCCCTAACGCCCCCAAAGCCATCGGTCCGTACTCGCAAGGCATCCGCGCCAACGGATTCGTTTTTGTCTCCGGCCAGATTGCCATCGACCCAGCAACCCAGCAAGTGGTCGTCGGCGACGTCGCTGCCCAAACCGAACAGGTAATAAAAAACTTATCGGGAATTCTACAAGCCGCCGGAACCAGCCTCGACCAGGTCGTCCGCTCGACTGTGTTTCTAAAAAGCATGAACGACTTCGCGGCGATGAACGAAGTCTACGGAAAATTTTTCACTTCCGCGCCGCCGGCCCGGTCCACGGTTGAAGTTTCGCGCCTGCCACGAGAAGTGCTGGTCGAAATTGACGTAATTGCGCTGACCCCGGTGAATGTAGGCGGCGATTTTTACAAATAGGAGAGAAAACTTGTTCAGGAAATTCCTCGTCCTAGCACTGACGATTTTCACCGCCGCCCTCGGCGTCGCTCAAACCGCAAAGAAGCCGATAAAGATCGTTCGCACTCGACCCAACACAAAGATTCCCAGCAAAGCGGTTGGCGACGGCGTCAAGACCGACTCCGGCCTTCAGTACTGGGACATCGCCGTCGGTACCGGCAAAGTCGCCAAAGAAGGCGACGGCGTGCGCGTCCACTACACCGGCTGGCTCGCCACCGGCAAAAAGTTCGACAGCTCAGTCGACGCCGGCCGTCCATTTACATTTGTCCTGGGAAACGGCGAAGTGATCAAAGGCTGGGACGAAGGCGTAGCCGGAATGAAAGTCGGCGGCAAGCGCCAGTTACACATTCCCCCAGATTTAGGCTACGGCGAAAACGGCACCCCCGACGGCACCATCCCGCCCAACTCCCCGCTGATCTTCGACGTGCAACTACTCAGCATCCAAGACCCACCACAATAATTGGAGAGGAGAGCTTTTCTCTGTGAGGTTGTCTCTGTGAAACTCTGTGCCCTCTGTGGTAAAGCTTTTGATTCACGCAAGCACACGAATGCGGACTTTTCTTCGTGAACCTTAATGTCCTTAGTGGTTAACGCCTTTGACTTACGCCTTAACGACTTTACCGCTGCGCAGGCAGGAGGTGCACACGCGGATCCGCTTGCTAGCGCCCTTCACCTTAGCGTGGACCGGGCGCAGATTGACGTTCCAGCGCCGCTTGGTCACGTTGTGGGCGTGGCTGATGTTATTTCCAAACTGCGGCCCTTTGCCGCATATTTCGCAAACTTGTGCCATAACTACTCCGAATGAAATCAGAACTTGATGGTTGAAACTATATTTTAGCGGATATCGCCTGTTTTGACCAACTCCCACCGGCATAACTTTAGTGTTCGTCGTGGTTTCCCCGCGCCCGTGGAAATTCCGCCGTTCCCGCCTTCGCAATATTCTCTTCCGCGAAAATTCGCACCCGGTCGAGCGCCAATTGCAGTTCCTGCAGATACTCTTCGTCCCCGCCATTCTTCGGCACCACAATCTCCCGGCTTACCCGCATCAGCGCCCGGCAAAACGGTTTGGGAATCATGCACCCGTCCCAGGTTTTCAGCACCCATGCGCGGTCGAGCGCAATATAAAAGACAACCATCGCCGCCCCGGTACTGCGCGACAAAACCACCGGACCCGCCTTTGCCACATATCGCGGCCCCTTCGGCCCATCGATGGTGAACGCCGCTGTCCAACCTTGCTCAATCTCCCGCCGCATGCCTAGTAGCGCCCGCACCGCGCCTTTCGAACTCGACCCCCGCACCTTCACGAAGCCGAACTTCTGCATGATCCGCCCGGTGTATTCGCCGTCAAAGCTGTCGCTGCTCATCACCCGCACCTGCAAATCGCGGCACCAGTACATGGCGGGAATCATGCAGTTGTGCCAGAACGAGTAAACCTTCGGCCGCTCCGCCAGACTCTTCGGCGAGCCTTCTTCCCATGAAACCGAAAAGCGAATCGTCGGCCCCAGAATCCGAATCGCCAGAAATCCGACCCATTCGATCAGCCACAGCAAAATGCGCTGCTTCAGCGTGAATTTCCGCCACGGCTTATCAATCTTCGGACTGGCAGGCGTAACCGTCGCGCTCACGGGACAATTGTAGCTTCTGCTTCGAACAATCGATCGCGACAGGAAACTCGCGCAAACCCCAACCCAAGAACCCGAATCCAAGCCGCGTGTCTCAAACCGAACAAACTCCTGAAACTCGCCGCTTAACCGCCTCCGAAATTTTTGACGCCGCCTCCGACAGCGCCCGCGCCGAACTCAAACGCCCGTGGCGCGCGCTCGCAATCTCCGGCCTGGCCGGCGGAATGACCATGGGCCTGACCGCCATCGCCGTTGCCGCAGTTCGTGCCATTCTCGGCAATGGCGGCTGGCAGAACTTCATCGCCTACACGGTCTATCCCATCGGCTTCATCGCGGTTATCATCGGCCGCCAGCAGCTCTTCACCGAAAACACGCTTTATCCAGTTGTGCTCGTGCTTGACGAGCGCCGCTGGCTGATTAAAATGCTGCGCCTCTGGGCCGTCGTATTCACCTCAAACATCGCCGGCGCCATCGTGTTCGCCGCTCTCTCCAGCTACACCACCGCGCTCAAGCCCGAAATCCGCGACCAGCTCATTTTGCTCGGCAGCCACGCCGTGGAAGGCAACTTCACTCATCTCTTTTGGAGCGGCGTAGTCGGCGGATGGCTCATCGCCCTAGTCGCCTGGATGGTCACGGCCAGCCACTGGACCATCGGCCAGGTAGTAATGATCTGGCTGCTAACTTTCGTCGTCGGCGTAGGCGGGTTCGCTCACTGCATTGTCACCAGTTGCGAAATCCTTTCCGCCACCATGGCTGGCCCGGTCACCGTCGGCGCCTATCTCCACTGGCTGCTAGCTGCAACATTAGGCAATATCACCGGCGGCGTCGGGATCGTGAGCTTGTTGAATTACGGTCAAGTCCGCCAGGACTAATTCTTCTCACTCAGGTGTCGTCCCGAACTTGTTCGCAGAAGGCGGACGAGTGAGGGACCGCACGATGCGAATCAGTCACCACGAACGTACGCAGGATTACCACCGGCGTGTGCATCTCACCTAAAGCATTTCCCCCATGATTGCGTTACTATTCCGCCCACTGGAGAAATGCCTGCACTCAGCACTAAAAATTACCCACCATCGCCCATGGCCCTTACCACCCGGACCATGGATCATGCAGCAAACCTGGAACGATCTGCTATTTGCCCACTGGCCCGTTCCGCCAGGGCTTATACGCAAACTTATCCCATCAAGCCTCGAACTCGATACTTTCAACGAACAGTGCTGGCTTGCGGTCACGCCATTCCACATGAGCGGAATTCGCGCCCGCTGGATGCCGAGACTTCCCGGCCTCTCCGCCTTCCCCGAGCTGAACGTCCGCACCTATGTGACTCACGCCGGAAAGCCGGGAGTCTATTTTTTCAGCCTCGACGCCGCCAGCAGAGCTGCAGCTTGGGCAGCGCGAGCGACGTATCACCTCCCATACTTCCACGCCCGCATGAGCAGCGTTAATCAAAATGGATGGATTCACTACTATTCCGTTCGCGACTTAACCGCGGAACTCAAAGCCAAATTTCGCCCCAGCACTCCCGCTCAACTAAGAAATCCCGGAACCATCGAGCACTGGCTAACCGAGCGTTATTGCCTTTATACAACGCACAAAAATTCCATCTACCGCGCCGAGATCCACCACGAACCCTGGCCTCTGCACGATGCGGAGTGTGAATTCTCCATAAATTCTATGGCTGCTTCCGCGGGCATCCAGCTGCCCACAATCCAGCCACTGCTGCACTTTGCAAAGCGGCTGGAGGTGCTGATCTGGCCGCTGAAAAAGGCTTGACAAGCCTCATTCCTTCTTCGTGCGCCGGTAACATCCAGCTCACGAGTTTTATTGCGTGCCATTCTGCCTTTCCATATCCTTCAATTAGCGATGACGACGGTTACACCTCACGCGACAGAATCACTGCTGCTCTACCTCTTCGTCATCTTCGTCACCACGAAAATGCTGGCCGAAATTTTCGAACGGCTCAGCCTGCCCGCCGTCCCCGGAGAGATCCTCGCCGGAATGGCTTTAGGCCCATACGCCCTGCGCTGGATCCCTTCGAACGTCACGCTTTCTTCCCTGGCGCAGGTGGGCGCCATCTTTGTCCTGTTCAGCGCCGGGTTAGAAACCAGTCCGCGCGATCTGATTCGCGTCAGCCGGAAAGCATTGGTGGTGTCAGTCGCCGGCGTCATCGTTCCCTTTGTCGTCGGTTTCTTTTACATGCGGCTGCGCCACCAAACTACCGTGGAGTCAGTCTTTGTAGCTGCAGCCATGGTGGCCACCAGCATCGGAATAACCGCGCGCGCTTTGGGCGACATGAAAGTTCTCTCCACGCGCACCGCGCAGATCATCATGGCTGCGGCCGTGTTTGATGACGTGCTTGGCATGGTGGTGCTGGCCGTGGTAGCGGGAGCGTCTTCTGCGGCCGGCGTAGAGTGGTTGCATTTAGGCGTGCTCACGGGTGAAGCCGTCGCCTTCGCCCTTTTCATGATGTTTCTCGGTCCGCCGTTGGTGCGGCAATTACGCCCTCACGTAGAACATCTCTCCACGCAAAATGCTTCGCTGGTCGTGGCCTTGGCAATTTGTCTTCTGCTTTCGTGGCTGGCGGTACGAATTGAAATGGCTGCCATCGTCGGCGCCTTCTTTGCCGGCCTGATATTCGCCGACTACGCTCCGCGATGGAATCTGATCCCGCGGGTTGGCGGAATTACCGCTTTTCTCGCTCCGTTTTTCTTTTTCGATATAGGCGCTCGTTTCAACACCCGCCTGCTAACCGGAAATTTTTTGACCATGGCCATGGTCATCTCGCTGCTTGCGATCGCCTCCAAAGTTATTGGTTGTGGCGTGCCGCTCATAAGCGAAGGCTGGCCCACCGTACTGCGAGTGGGCATCGGCATGATGCCTCGCGGCGAAGTTGCACTTATCGTTGCCCTGGTCGGACTCCAAACCGGCATCTTGAGTCAAGCCACTTACGGCATCGTCGTCATCATGACCGTGATCACAACTCTGCTGGCCCCCCCTATCTTGCGATACCTGTTTCGCAATGAAATCAGCCATCCTCACGAACACGCCGAAAACGTTCCTGCCATTGTCCGGTTATAATTCCGCCTTCGTGCTGTTCGCTCTGCGCTCTTTGCGAATGCTTTGCGCACTTTGCGGTTTAAAGCTTTTAACCGCTGAGATCGCAAGGAAGCGCTAAGGTCGCCGGCAAAATCTCTGGTCTAGCACATGATTCTGAATGGACGCATAGCCGTGGTCACTGGCGCTTCCCAAGGCATAGGGCGCGCCTGCGCCTTGAAACTGGCGAAATGCGGAGCAAGTGTAGCCCTGGTCGCACGCAACCGCGAAAAGCTCGACGAAGTAGCCCGAGAAATTCACACCTTCAGTGGTGATGGGGGCACGGGCGGTTCCACCCGTGCTTACGTCGTCCCCACAGACATCGAAAACGAAGACCAAATCAAATTCGCTTTCAAATCCATCATCACCGAACTCGGCAAGGTCGACATCCTAGTCAACAACGCCGGCATCACCCGTGACCAGCTAATCATGCGAATGAAGCGCGCCGACTGGGATTCAGTGCTGAACACCAATCTGACCTCAGCATATCTCTGCACCCAGCAAGCCATCAGTTCCATGCTCAAGCAGCGCTGGGGCCGCATCATCAATATCACTTCGATTTTTGGTCAGATGGGTCAGGCCGGCCAGGCCAATTACTCCGCCTCGAAAGCCGGACTGATCGGGCTGACCATGGCGGTAGCGCGCGAACTTGGATCGCGCAGCATCACTTGCAACGCCGTCGCTCCGGGATTTATTGAAACCGCGATGACAGCCGAATTACCTGAAGACCTGAAACAAAACGCGCTGAAGATGATTCCGCTCGGCCGTATCGGATCAACCGAAGACGTCGCTAATTGCGTGGCGTTCCTGGCCTCCGAAGAAGCCGGATACATCACCGGCCACGTGCTAAACGTCAACGGCGGCATGCTGATGGGGTAAAGCGGTTGAAAGTTGTGGGGCAGAATTGTGCACTGGGTGTTGCCTTGCTTTCTCGGCGCACTTAGCGCTCTCTTTGCGACCTCCGCGGTTAAAGGCTTTTGACTTGAGAATTAAGAAAATCGGCAAAGGCTTCTCTGTGGTTTCCTCTGTGATCTCTGTGCCCTCTGTGGTTAAAGCTTTTGACTTTGATTGCGCCCGGATCTAGAAATGAATATGGCCCCCCGCGAATCAGAAAATTTCCCGCCTTCCTCTGCGATCCCCGCATCCTCGGCGGTGAATGATTTTGACTTTCAGAAAGCAACATCGCCGGCGCAAATCGCAGCCGTCCGCGAGCTCTTCCTCGAATACGCGAATTCTCTCGGCTTCAGCTTGTGCTTCCAAGGTTTCGACCAGGAACTCGCAGTTCTTCCCGGCGACTACGCACCGCCCGACGGCCGTCTCTTGCTCGCTACCAGCAACAGCCAACCCACAGGCTGCGTCGCCCTGCACAAGCTCGAACCAGATATTTGCGAGATGAAGCGACTCTACGTGCGGCCAGCACTTTCGCGGAAAAGGTCTGGGCCGTGAGCTTGCGGAAAAAATCATCGCCGAAGCCCGCCAAATCGGCTATAAGAATTTACGCTTGGATACGGTGGAACCGAAGATGCAAACCGCAGTCGCAATGTACCGCCAACTGGGTTTCTCCGAAATCCCGCCTTATCGTCCGAACCCCATCGATGGCGCGCTGTACATGGAATTACAATTGTGAACTTTGAAAGGATCGTATGAAATCCATTCTCACCTGCTGCGTTCTCATACTCCTCGGAATCTCGGCCTTCGCCGCCACTCCCAAAGACGTCACCTACAAAAGTGGCAGCGAAACCGTTCACGGCCTGGTCTATACGCCAGCGGGGAAGGGGCCATTCCCCGGCATTGTCGTCATCCATGAATGGTGGGGATTGAATGATTGGGTGAAAGAGCAGGCCTCAAAACTCGCCGACCAGGGTTATGTGACCCTCGCCATCGACCTATATCGCGGCAAAGTTGCCACCACTCCTAACGAAGCCCACGAATTCATGGGCGGAGTGCCGCAGGATCGCGCCAAGCGCGACTTGGAAGCCGCTTTCAATTTTTTGCAATCACAAGCTAACGTAAAAAAAGATCGCATTGGCGCAATCGGCTGGTGCATGGGCGGCGGATATTCCCTTGGGCTTGCGCTTCAGGAGCCGAAGCTGGCAGCCGATGTCATAAATTACGGAGTCTACGATTACGCCAGTCTGGCCAAAGATCAGGCCGCCATCAAGAAAATTAACGCGCCTATCGTGGGATTTTTTGGCGCTCAGGACCGCGGCATTCCCACTGACGATCTGCGAAAGTTTTGGCAGCAAATGAAAAATCAGAAAAAGGAGGCGGTCTTCTCGATTTATCCGGATGCTGGGCACGCCTTCGAAAACCCCAACAACAAAGATGGCTACCGCCCAAAAGATGCAGAAGACGCGTGGAAAAAGACGGTCGCTTTCTTTGACGCTACGCTAAAAAAGTAAATGGGAAAAATTTTGCTTGTGAAAATCCGTTGGATCGCTTTCGCGCGCCGATTGTAGGAGACAGAGAAATAAGCACAAGCGAGGTGCTGCTGATATCATAACTTTTCGCTTGCCATCGGGTACTACTCTGATTACCATTCACGCTGACCTTCGATGAATATTGGGGTAACAATCCGGAGCTTCCGGCTGCAGAAGGGAATGTCGCAAGGTGACATCGAAAAACGGACCGGCCTCCTGCGCTGCTATCTCTCCCGGGTTGAAAACGGCCACACCGTCCCCTCGCTCGACACGCTTTCAAAAATCGCCGGCGCCATGGAGCTTCCGCTCTCGCATTTTTTTGCCGAACCCGGCAGCGGTAACGGATCAAAAGCCCTGCCCCAACTCTCCGACGACGAACTCCGCTTCTTGACCCAGATCCGCCGCTACTCCGGCAATCTGAACGACAGCGATCGCAAGCTGGTCATCGCCATGGTCAAGAAAATGGCAGTGAAATAAGACAGCTTTTAGCAATTAGCTCTTAGCCGTTAGCGAAAATCCAGGAGTCTAATCCAATAATCCCTTTCCTCTGGATGGAGGATCGCGCGTGATTCGACGTGAAACAGGTGGGTTGGCTAAGAGCTAACGGCTAAAAGCTAAGGGCTGTTTTTGAGTACTTTCGTACCATCCCTCCCGTGCCCAAGCGGTACCTCGCCCCGGTTACCAATCTCCCCTAAACTGACGATTAGGTCCCAGCACGCGAAAACTCCCGCCTGCCACAGGACCGCGAGATCCCATGACAGTTGACGAAGAGTTGACTTTACTCGAATCGCACTCTGCGGCGACTGAAGATCGAGTACGAAATTTATTTCAACAGCCCGCAGAAGAAGCCGCCTTCTGATCTGGAATGGAAGGTCCTGGCCCTGTTGCGCAAATTCTCCGACGGCGGCGGCCGCATGAGTTTTTCCCAACGCTTCCGCTATAACGAAATTGCCCAGCGCTACGCCATTTACAGCGATCTATGGCGCAAAAAGACCCGCATCCGAGAAGAAGGCTATCGTCGCCCGCAAGACGCGCTGCTTTCCGTTGGCGGCGTCCGCCCCGAGGAGCACCAGCCCGCCCACAAAATTTACGGGGTGCACGCGCACGACGAACCCTTCGTGGTTACTGACGTCAAGGCCGAGCACGAAAAAGTAGAAAAACTTTTCGTGGCCCTGAGCGAAGCCAAAAAGAAAGCCGGCGAAAACGTCTCCGGCTCGCTCGAAAGCTTCAGCTCCTTCGTCCAGAAGAAGACCAAAGAAATCAAAAAGCAATACGGCTGCGAGCAGGTCGAATATTCAGTTGACGTCGCCGACGGCAAAGTAAAACTAACCGCCCGGGCAAAAACCTAATCTGAATTCAAAATTTGAAAGCGGGTGCCCCATCCTTGTCGCGTTTTTTGCGACAGGGTGGGGCTTTTGAATTCCCGCTTCGCTGCACTCTTTCTCTTACTGCGCTAAAATTCCCTTAGCCCTTCCGCCGCAAAATTCCACGACAGAGGTCTGAATGTCCCATAAAATCCAGCGCGCAATCCTAAGCGTTACCGACAAAACCGGCCTGGCCGATTTCGCCCGCAAGCTTTCTAACCTAGGCGTGGAACTGATTTCGACGGGCGGAACCGCCAAGCTCCTGCGTGACTCTGGAATTAAAGTAAAAGACATCTCCGACCTCACCGGCTTCCCCGAAATGCTGGATGGCCGCGTAAAAACGCTACATCCTAAGGTTCACGGCGGAATTCTGCATCGCCGCGAAGATCCTGCACACCGCGCAGCGGTTGCGGAGCACGGCATTCAGCCCATCGACATGGTCGTAGTCAATCTTTACGCGTTCGAGAAAACTGCCGGGAAACAAGGCGTGCACTTCGACGAGCTAATCGAGAACATCGACATCGGCGGTCCGTCGATGATCCGTTCCGCCGCCAAAAATTTTCATGACGTCGCGGTCGTCACTTCGCCGTCAGATTACGAATCCATCGCCGAAGAAATGTCACGTTCAAAAGGCGAGCTGTCGTCTGAAACCAAATGGCGTCTCGCGCAAAAAGCCTTCGCCACCACTGCTGCCTACGATTCCGCCATCGCCTCAACTCTCGAGCGGGTAAGCGCCAACGGAAATTTTCATCTGCAATCCGCCGAAACTTTCCCCGACACTCTTCGCCTCTCGTTCAAAAAAGTCAGCGATCTGCGCTACGGCGAAAATCCGCACCAGAAAGCCGCCATGTATTCCGACGGCTCGACCACCGGAGTCGCCAACGCCCGCCAGGTCCAGGGCAAAGAGCTTTCCTACAACAACATCGTCGATCTGCAGGCCGCCTGGGACCTCGCCCAGGAATTCGATCAACCTTTTTGCGCGATCATTAAACACACCAATCCCGCCGGAGCCGCCACCGGCGCGTCTTTAGCCGACGCATACAAGCGCGCGCTCGAATGCGATCCCGTTTCCGCCTTCGGTGGCGTAATCGGCGTCAATCGTCCCATCGATGCCGCCGCCGCAGAAGAAATGGCGAAATTATTTCTCGAAGTCATCGCCGCGCCATCTTTCGAAAAAGCCGCGCTCGAAAAATTTTCCGCCAAGAAAAATCTTCGCCTGGTCGAAATCGCCGACAGCCCGCAGAAATGGGTCCTCAAAAATGTTTCCGGCGGCATGCTCGTGCAGGACGCCGACCTCCACCAGCTCCGCGACTCCGATCTCAAAGTCGTCACCAAACGCCCGCCCACGGCCGAAGAAAAGCGCGCGCTGCTCTTTGCCTGGAAGGTTTGTAAGCACGTAAAGTCGAACGCAATTCTCTACGCCCGCGACGGCCAGACCGTGGGCGTGGGCGCCGGCCAAATGTCGCGCGTCGATTCCTGCCGCATCGGCGCGCAAAAAGCCGTGCTGCCGCTCAAAGGCACAGTCGCCGCCTCCGACGCTTTTTTCCCCTTCCCCGACGGAGTCGAAGAGATCGCCAAAGTCGGCGCCACCGCCATCATCCAACCCGGAGGCTCAGTCCGCGACCAGGAAGTAATCGAAGCCGCCGACCGCCTGGGCCTGGCCATGCTCTTCACCGGCGTCCGCCACTTCCGCCACTAAAGTTACAACGACCCAACCGGGTGCCCCACCCTTCCCGCGTTTTCTGCGGGAGGGTGGGGATTTTGATTTTCGAAGCTTCCGTCACCCAACCAGTGGAAAACTCTGTCAATAGGCAGAATTTACTCGAACCGATCAATCCCCCTCAAAACACGCCAAATATAAACTTCCAAACCGTGGCACAATTTCCCTTCCGAATTGATATTCTTAAAATAGAAGCAATGAATTGAAAAGCGGCCTTCGCGGGCCGCTTTTTTATGCAGAGAAAGTCATCCATCGAACACTCTGTTCACATTCTTAAATAAAACCCAGAGGGTGCCCCATCCTCGTCTCGCAGGTTTTTGGCGAGACAGGGTGGGGCCTTTGACTTCCTACGCAGCGCCTAACCATCGAACCAGGGACTCAATGCCATCTAAACCGAGCACCACTTTCACTCACTTCAAACAGCAAGGCGAGTGGGCCGAGCTTCTGTTCATGGCCCGCGCCGCCGAGCAAGGCCTCGCCATCGCCCGTCCCTGGGGAGACTCCGCCCCCTACGACGTCGCCATCGTCGTCACCAATCCCCGCCGCCAGCGTC
This sequence comes from uncultured Acidobacteriota bacterium, assembly GCA_963703465.1. Taxonomy (GTDB): domain Bacteria; phylum Acidobacteriota; class Terriglobia; order Terriglobales; family Acidobacteriaceae; genus Gp1-AA145. The sequence goes on from CAVPEQ010000003.1 coordinate 227,073, forward strand.
CCGACCTGCTGCGCGTGCAGGTCAAATCCACCCAGTGCCAGCGCCACCAGGGATACAAGTGTCACGTCGACTCCAACAGCGTCCCCTACCGCCCCGACCAGCTCGACTTCATCGCCGCTTACATCATTACGGTCGCCGTCTGGTTCATCATCCCCATCCAAGCCACCCAAGGCCAATCCGAAGTCCTCCTATCTCCCCGCCACCCCAACTCGAAATATGCCGAGTACGAAGAAGCCTGGCACCTCCTCCGCTCCGAAGATTGACGACTGATTGATGACCAGGTGGTTGTGGGGAGACGGGCGTCCTCGCCCGTCGTTGCGCCAAAGGCCATCATTAATTGGAATCTTTCCAAATTGGGAAATCACTGCACCGTTGTGACATCCGTCACAGACTCGGTCAGCATGAAAACTGCAAAATTAAAACTGCAA
>CAVPEQ010000003.1:232500-314901 GCA_963703465.1 uncultured Acidobacteriota bacterium
CGAAGATCGAGCGCGGGATCGATCCCGACGCGCCGCGCAGATGATGAATCTGCCAAAAGTTGACGATTGGCCCATGTGGGTGCGGGTTCTTGTTCTTGGCCCGCATGCGATTCTCGCGGGTGTTCTGCTATGGGTTTGGTGGCCGAAGTCGGATAAGGAATGGCGGCGGTTTGGGATTTTGATCGCCTATCAAACCTTCTTCTGGACGATGCTGTGGTTGATTTTTGGTTTTAAATAGCCAATTTAATGTTGGGCGTCAATTGCGACAACCGTTATCTGTATTCAATACGGTCTAATAGATTGTCGCTTGGCGCCGAACATTGGGTTGGGAAGAAGCTGCTAGCTCTTAGCTACTAGCTTCTAGCTAAAACCCAAACCCGCTCAGGCGGGCAGTCAGCGTGAATGCTGACGAGGACGATGTTTGATAACTGAATAGATTGGGCAATCTACAAGGCTGTAAATTTTTATGAGTGCCTAGAAAGTGAAAACACCTGCTGGGGCGCGAGACGTGAGAGCGTCGGACGCGCGATGAGCAGGGAGTTAAAGGCTCATAAGATTTTCGCGGCGTGTGGTGGTTCCTAAATCAAAAGCAAACGCAAGGTCCCTCGACTTCGCATCGCGCTTCGCACGATGCTTCGCTCGGGATGACAATTCATTTTGAGTTCATATTTGAGCTTGGGATGACAGGTCTTCTTGAACTCGATACTTCGAGCTCGGGATGACAGGGTGTATGTGATTGATGGAGTGAACTGCCGTGGGTCGAGTTAATTTTATGGTCAAGCTACTAAGGGCGCATGGTGGATGCCTTGGCAGAAGCAGGCGATGAAAGACGTGGCAAGCTGCGATAAGCTTCGGGGAGCCGCAAGCAGGCATTGATCCGGAGATCTCTGAATGGGGAAACCCACGGGGGCAAAACCCCCGTACGGCCCGACGAATCCATAGTCGGGCACGAGCGAACCCTGGGAAGTGAACCATCTCAGTACCAGGAGGAAAAGAAAGAAACCTCGATTGCGAAAGTAGTGGCGAGCGAAATCGCAAGAGCCTAAACCGGTTCGACCTTCGGGTCATGCCGGGGTTGTAGGGTCGACAATAGTAGAGTTACCAATCCAGTCGTTAGCTGAACCTCTTCGGAAAAAGAGGCCATAGAGTGTGATAGCCACGTAAGCGAAAACGATCTGGACTCGAAGTCGATACCTGAGTACCGCGGAGCACGAGAAACTTTGCGGGAAGCTACGGAGACCATTCCGTAAGGCTAAATACTAGCTTCTGACCGATAGTGAACCAGTACCGTGAGGGAAAGGTGAAAAGAACCCCTGCGAGGGGAGTGAAAAGTACCTGAAACCGTGTGCCTACAAACGGTGGGAGGACTATGCCCGTCCTTCTGAAGTTCAGCGAAGCGCTTCGCGTTCTTTGCGAATCCTTGGTGTACTTTGCGATTTAAGAGCTTTTAAGCGCAAAGGTCGCTAAGGAAATCCGCGAAGGTCGCAAAGAAATTCGTGTGGACTTGAGAAGGGCGGGAAAGTCTGACCGCGTGCCTATTGCATAATGAGCCGGCTAGTTATTCTTGTCAGCAAGGTTAAGCGAAAGCGAGCCGCAGCGAAAGCGAGTCCGAATAGGGCGAATGAGTTGGCAGGAATAGACGCGAAGCGGGATGATCTACCCTTGGCCAGGCTGAAAGTGGGGTAAAACCCACTGGAGGGCCGAACGGGTGTTTGTTGAAAAAAGCTCCGATGAGCTGAGGGTAGGGGTGAAAGGCTAATCAAATTCCGTGATAGCTCGTTCTCTCCGAAATAGCTTTAGGGCTAGCCTCGGATGATTTGTGATGGCGGTAAAGTACTCGATGGACTATGGGGCTTTCCAGCTTACAGAATCCAACGAAACTCAGAATGCCATGCAACAACCAATCCGGGAGTCAGACGGCGGGGGCTAAGCTTCGTCGTCGAGAGGAAAACAGTCCAGATCGCCTGCTAAGGTCCCCAAATTCAAGCTAAGTGGGAAAGGAAGTCGGAACGCCCAGACAGCCAGGAGGTTGGCTTAGAAGCAGCCATCCTTTAAAGAAAGCGTAATAGCTCACTGGTCAAGCGGTCCGGTGCCGACAATTTAACGGGGCTCAAGCTTGGTACCGAAGCAGCGGATGCCGCCCTTTTTGGGATCATCAGTCAAACTCAGATTCTGTGGCGAACTTAGCGACATCTTTGCGATCTTTGCGGTCAAAAGCTTTTAACCGCAAAGGGCGCTAAGAATGCCGCGAAGGACGCAAAGAGAACACTGAATTTGACGACGTGATTCGAAGAAGGGCGGCGTGGTAGGAGAGCATTCCCAACTGTGTGAAGCTAGACTGAGAAGACTGGTGGACAGTTGAGAAGAGACCCTGCCGGCATAAGTAGCGATAACGGAGGTGGGAACCCTCCGCGCCGAAAGTCTAAGGTTTCCTGAGAAAGGTTAATCCGCTCAGGGTCAGCCGGTCCCTAAGGTGAGGCCGAAAGGCGTAACTGATGGACACCCGGTTAACATTCCGGGGCTCCCTTGTGTTCGTTAATACGATGGGGTGACGCAGAAGGATAAGCAGGCCGTCCTATGGCTATGGCGGTCGATGCGTGTAAGGTGTCTTTGATAGGAAAATCCGTCGAAGAGTTATCACTGAGACGCAAAGCAGTAACCCGTATGGGTGAAAGCTGCCGATTCCACACTGCCAAGAAAAACCTCTAAGGAGAACGTAAGGGAACCGTACCTCAAACCGACACAGGTAGACGAGGAGAATATCCAAAGGCGCTCGTGAGAACAGTTGGTAAGGAACTCGGCAATATAACCCCGTAACTTCGGGAGAAGGGGTGCCTCATTAGGGTGCAAGCCCGAAGAGGCCGCAGCGAAATGCGCACTGCGACTGTTTAACAAAAACACAGGTCTCTGCTAAGTCGAAAACGACGTATAGGGGCTGACGCCTGCCCGGTGCTGGAAGGTTAAAGGGAGAGGTCAACCGCAAGGTGAAGCTTCGAACTGAAGCCCCAGTGAACGGCGGCCGTAACTATAACGGTCCTAAGGTAGCGAAATTCCTTGTCGGGTAAGTTCCGACCTGCACGAATGGCGTAACGAAAGTGCGACTGTCTTGCCAACTGGCACGGCGAACTTGTAGTGCCGGTGAAGATGCCGGTTGCCCGCAACTAGACGGAAAGACCCCGTGCACCTTTACTATACCTTTACTATGAACTACGGTGCTTGCTGCGCAGGATAGGTGGGAGGCTTTGATTTCAGGTTCTCGGACTTGGAGGAGCCACCGGTGAGATACCACCCTGTGAGTTCTGTGGTTCTAACCTACTCCCGTAAACCGGGAGAGGGACATAGTAAGGCGGGTAGTTTGACTGGGGCGGTCGCCTCCTAAATTGTAACGGAGGCGCGCGAAGCTACGCTCAGGCTGTTTGGAAATCAGCCTACGAGTGCAAACGCATAAGCGTGGTTGACTGCGAGACCAACAAGTCGAGCAGGTACGAAAGTAGGCGTTAGTGATCCGGTGGTTCTGTATGGAAGGGCCATCGCTCAACGGATAAAAGGTACGCCGGGGATAACAGGCTGATCGGAGCCAAGAGTTCATATCGACGCTCCGGTTTGGCACCTCGATGTCGGCTCATCGCATCCTGGAGCTGTAGAAGGTTCCAAGGGTTAGGCTGTTCGCCTATTAAAGCGGTACGTGAGCTGGGTTCAGAACGTCGCGAGACAGTTCGGTCCCTATCTGTTGTGGGCGCAGGAGATTTGAGAGGGTCTGTCCTTAGTACGAGAGGACCGGGATGGACGAACCTCTTGTGATTGAGCTGTCCTGCCAAGGGCACCGCTCAGTAGCGAAGTTCGGTTGTGATAACCGCTGAATGCATATAAGCGGGAAGCACTCCTCAAGATGAGATCTCCCAACCCGTAAGGGATAAGAAGGGCCCAGGAAGACTACCTGGTTGATAGGCAGGAGGTGGAAGGGCAGTAATGCCTGTAGCTTACCTGTACTAATCGCCCGTTCGGCTTGACCATAAAATTTACTCGGTGCAGAAACAGCTGTCAGCTCTCAGCTTTCAGTCATCAGTTAGAACCTGAACTGTGGCAAAGCAAGTTTCTTGCTGTCGCTCAGAACTTGGGTGGAACATGAGAAGAGATGCTGACGACTGTGCGCCGACGAAAAGCCGAAGTAGGAAGGCTGAAATCGGAAACAACAAATATGACAGTAAGCCACCCAATCTATTCAGTTATGAGGCATTGGACCTCATGATCTTTGAAAATTCAGCAGTTAGCAATTAGCTTCTAGCTCTTAGTTTCGCGGCTTCGCCGCGAGGTTAGCTAGAGGCTAAGAGCTAAAAGCTTCGCGCGCTTTGCGCGCGACTGAGTTTGTCGGTGATCTTACCGCGGGGGATCCACCCGTTCCCATCCCGAACACGGAAGTTAAGCCCCGCAGGGCCGATGGTACTGCACGCGAAAGTGTGTGGGAGCGTAGGTCGTCGCCGGCATAAAAATAAAGGCCATTCAGAGAAATCTGGATGGCCTTTTTCGTTTGTCTAAGTCAGGCCATGTGGCGCGGGCGCCCTCGCCCGCGATTCTGGGACGTCAGCAGAAATTCGAAGACTTTCCCCTCAATGTGAGTTACAGAGCTGTGGCATCTTGAGTTGCAGCAGACCTTTGGCGGGCGAGGGCGCCCGCCCCACACGAGCCAGGCGTCTTGAGTTACAACCTGAATTCCAGGTTTACCCACAGCCAGCGATAATCTTCCGGTTTACGTACTAATCCCGCTGCCACCGGATTCTGCATTATGTACTCGCACTTTTCCTTGAGACTCTCATCCGATCGCAGTACATGATCGAATGACTCCTCCTCCCAGACTGGCCCTGATGTGCCGAGCAGTTTGTTGATCCGATGCGCGGTCGCGCCCTTGAAGCATTGCAGAATATCGACTAACGGGAATGGCCAGCCAATTTCGTCGCGGAGTGGTCTGAGCAGCAGATGAACATGGTCGGGCATGACCACAATTGCATGCAGATGAATTCGCGGTTGCAGCTGCTTCGCGGGCGAGGGCGCCCGCGCCACACTGCCGGATGGCAGAATACCGCCTTCTCTTAAGCAGTGTTCCATTACCAGGTCGCGAGCTGCCGGCGGCAAGGCTTGCCTGGCAGCCGTGCAAAATGTGATGAACAAGTCTGAGTCGGCTTTTTGCAGATGCGGAAGCCTTCTGCGATAGCGGTACTTGCTGAGAATCGCTGCGTGGCTGGACATGTGTGCGTGGGCGTGTGGGGCGAGCGGCCTCGCCCGCCAAAGTTTCGGTCTAGGAATAATTCACAGAGGTGGGATTGGTCTGTGACGAGTGAACATGATTTGAAAAATCCGTTCCGAAATGGAACTCGAGGGCGGTATGCGGTTTCCCTTTCGCGGGCGGGGGCGCCCGCGCCACACCACCCTTTTCTACGGATTTGGTGGTGCGGGCAGCAGGTAGCAGTGCTCTACGCACTTCACGGTGTTTACTTCGACGTTGGCTTTTTTGTGGCCGGAGAAGGTGATGTCGGGGAGGATTAACAGGGTTTGGGTGCCGTTGGCTACGTTGAACGAGCAATTGAAGGTCATTGACTGCACGCCGCGTTCTTTGCATCCGGTTTGGTCTAGGGCGTCGGTGAGGCTGACGGTTTTGTCGTAGACCTGGTCGGCGAGATGCGATGGCAGCAGCGCGACTGTCATGGGAATTGGCGACTTGATCTTTACGCTGAGTTTCTGGTCGTCGTGGTCGGGGGTCATCAGGCTGTAAATTTTGGGGACCGGCGTGACCTCATATTTTTCGTTCAGGATGCGGCGCCAGTTGAATTCAGGGAGCAGGCAGTTGTCCACGCAACTCCAGCTGTAGTACTGGATGTGGACGTCGTCGGTCGGAATGAATTGCCGCGCGCCGGGGCCGAGGATGACGCCAATGGTCGCGATGACCGGCTTCTGCGGCTTGCGCTCGTCGTGGAAGGTGATAACCATGGGCCGCTCGGACGGCAGGTGGCACTCGTAAACCGTGTTGGTGACATGCTCCTGGATGCAGAGAAACTCGAAATTTACGGGAGCATTAGGATTCTGCGTGGCGGCGTTCCATTCGTCGGCCCAGGCCATGGCGACGGTGACGGGATATCGCGACTCGATGCCAACATGCAGGTTGCCGCCGCCGGCTTCCGGATGGTAAGTGCGGCCGGCGTGCAGGCTGGCGGGCTCCATGGGGATGGTCTCGCTGTTGGCGGGAGTCCAGTTGAAAACGCGATTGTCTTGGGCGGTCGCGATGGCGGCGAAGGCGCAAACGAGCAGCGCGGCGGAGATGGAAAATTGCTTCATGGCAGAAGTATTTGCCAGATCCAGGCGGGAGCGTAGTTAATTTGAGGGCTGGGGATTACGGAAGTACTTGGAGATGGCCCGATTTTTCGTGCGGTTTAGGCGAAGGGCTGGAGTCGGGAAGCTTGTTGAATACGAGTCAAAATCCCCACCCTCTCGCAAAGTACGCGAGAAAGGTGGGGCACCCGGGGCACCCGGCATATTCAAAGCGTCGCTCAGGCAGTCTTTCTTTCGGGCGGCTTGGCGGGCTGGTACTTGCCGGCTTCGGCGCGCAGGGAGATGGCGAGGCGGTTCCAGGCGTTGATGGCGGCCACCGCAAGCGTCAGATCGGTAATATCTTTCTCGTTGAATTGCCGGCGCACCTCCTCATACACTTCGTCGGGCACGTGGGTGCTGGCGACCAGGGTCACGGCCTCGGTCCATGCCAGCGCGGCGCGCTCGCGCTCGGTGTAGTAAGGCGACTCGCGCCAGGCATCGAGTCCATACAGGCGCTGCTCGTTTTCTCCGATCGCACGCAGGTCCTTCCAGTGCATGTCAATGCAGTAGGCACAGCCATTGATCTGCGAAGCGCGCAGCTTGATCAGGTCCAGAAGCGGGATTTCAAGGCCGCATTGGTGAAGGTAGGTTTCAAGTCCGAGCATGGCGTGATAAGCCCCGGGAGCAATTTTGAGGCCGTTAATTCGCGGTTGCATTGTGTCCTCCTGGATTCATTTGGTTTTACTTTTTGGATTATGTGACGGGCGGGAGAGACTCAGACTAAATTTCGGATTATGGTGGGGTTCGCGGGCGAGGGCGCCCGCGCCACACCAGCAAGTTCTTATAAGAATGATTGATGCTCTCCATCACGCATTTTGATTGGCGTGATCAGTTCGCGACGGATAATCTAGCGGGTCGCGTAAATCGGCCTGCTGCGGCTATCCATAAATTGCGGCTACCCAAAAAAGGAGACACATTGTCCAACGAACTGAGGAACTTTCTCGCGCTGTCGTACGACGAACTGGAAGAGTTGAATCTGGAGGCGAAAGAGCAGCGCAGGAACCGCATTCCGGCTGAGAACATCCGGGAACACCGGCTCAGATATTTGACCGACGAAAAGCGGATCAAGGCTGTGACCGTGCTGTTCAGCGATCTTGAAGGCCGGTTGCACATGCTCGACTATGACAAGAAATTTTTGATCAAGAGCTGGGACAACCTTACGTTTGATGGGTCGTCGATCCGCGGATTCACCGCGCAGAAGGAAAGCGATTTGCGGCTGGGCGTGGACTGGTCGGCGTTTTACTGGGCGCCGGCGGATTTTTTTGGGCCTGGCAAAGTGATGGTGTTTGGCGAGGTGATCGAGAAGCAGGGCGGATCTTATGCGGCCGATATTCGCGGCGTGCTCAAGGGATACGCCGAGAAACTTTATGCCGACGAAGGTTACACACTGAACGCGGCCAATGAGATTGAAGGCTTTCTATTCAAGGGCACAGACGCGGAGAGGCATTATTCGGAGACGGGAAAGTTCGAGTATGTGAACACGGGCGGGTACTATCATTCGCTGCCCGGCGATCCGCTGCGGAACTTTATTGATCTGTCGGCGGAAGTGCAGCGGGCGATGGGATTCCAGAATGAAAAAGACCATCCAGAGGTGGCGCCATCGCAGTTTGAAATTAATTATGGATACGGCGAAGTGGTGGCGGCAGCTGATCAGATTCAGCTTTATAAGCTGATCTGCCGCGAGGTGGCGACGAAGCTGGGGATGACGGCGTCGTTCTTGCCGAAGCCGGTAGTGGGGGTAAACGGCAGCGGCATGCATACCAATGTTTCGATCAGCAAGGGCGGCAAGAATCTTTTCTGGGACGCGAAGGGCGAGGAGAAACTCAGCAAGCTGGGGTGGTCGTTCGTGGACAAAATCTTAAGCCATGGCAATGACATTTGCCTTCTGCTGAATGCTAGCGTGAATGCGTATCGCAGACTGGATCCGCACTTTGAAGCGCCGAATCAAATCAAGGCTTCGGCGGTCGATCGCGGATCGATGGTGCGAATCCCGATCGGCAACGATAAGAGCATGCGCGTGGAAGTGCGGTCGGTAAGCCCGGACGCGAATCCGTACATGGTGCTGTACTCGATCTTCAAGAGCGGGGTGGACGGCACGACGTCGAAGATCAAGAACCTGCGCCAGGCGGAGCGCTATTTGCCGGACAATATTTATACGGCGCTCGAAGACTTCAAGAAGTCGGCGTGGATCGATAAGATTCTGGGCGAGGACGTGAAGGGCCGCTATGCGGATCTGAAGCAGGCTTCAGCGGACCGCTGCCCGCGGCTGCTGGGGACATTTGTTAAGGCGCCTGAGGTGCAGTATCACCACGAGGTTTATAACCAGTTCTTGTGGAACCAGTTTTAGGGATTGTTGCTAAAGGCCACGCTGCGAGAGCGGCGTGGTTTTTTTTATGGAAGTCAAAAACCCCACCCTCCCGCAAAAAACGCGGGAAGGGTGGGGCACCCGGACGAGTGGTGGTACTACAGGCCGGACAGGAGTGTCCGCTCCACATGGACAGTAGTAACTTAGTCGGCGGTGGCTTCGGACATCTGGAGTGCCTTGTTTTTTTTGGTTACGCTGGCGCTGGTTACTACTATTACTGATGCGATCACGATTGCGCTTCCGGCCAGGATGAAGGCGTCGATTTTTTCGTGCAGGACCAGCCATCCCAGGAAAACTGCGACTACGGGATTTACGTATGCGTAAGTGGAGACTTTGGCGGCGGGGGCGCGGCTGAGAATGTAGATGTAGGCGGTGTAGCCGATGAGCGAGCCGCCGATGATCAGGTACACGACTGCGCCCAGGCCGCGGGCGGTCCAGGTTACGCGCGAGATGTCATGATTCAGCAGCGCGAAGACTGAGTTTCCCATCCCTGCGAAAAAAACCTGCCAGGCCGTGGCCGCGAAAGTTGGCGGTCCGGACTGCCATTTTTTTGACAGCACCGATCCGAAGGCCCAGCTGAGAGCGCCCACGATGAGGGCGAGCGACCAGCCGAGTTGACGGCGGCCAATTTCACCGGTGGCGCTGAGTTGCGGCCACAGGAGAACCAGGGTGCCGGCAAATCCCAGAGCCAGACCGATCATAGGCGCGGCCGGAGATGCGGTGATGGCCGAGCATCAGGGAATCGAGCACGACGAACCACAACGGAATGCAGGCCACCAGCAGAGCGGCCAGGCCGCTGGGAATGTATTGCTCGGCATAGGAAAGCGTGAGGTTGCCGCCCATCAGCAGCAGGTTGCCGATGATGGCGAGTTGCAGCAATTTTTTCGCGCTGTAGCGGATGGTTTCTCCGCGAACCACGCAATAGCCGAGCATGAGGATGCCCGCGATGGTGAAGCGAGTGGCGCACATCAGGGCTGGAGGTATGTGCTCGACTGCGATGTCGATGGCGAGATAGGTTGATCCCCAGAAGATATAGACCAGGCCGAAGTTGAGGATCAGCATGGCGCGGGATGAAGAAGTTGACGACATGGTCAGACGAGTGCGTTAGGTAATAAGACGAAGTTGAGGGGCGAGTCGATTCAGAATTGCCGCTGGCGGCGAGGGAACATTTCAAGATGGTAGGACCTGATAGATGTTTTTGCTATCCGAATCTTGCGGTCAAACTGCTTTCGGCGTGCGGAGCAGGACCTCGGTTCGGCATGGGTTCTTCCATCCCTGATAAACTACGATGTTCACCACGCTATTTAGAATCCTTCTGACTGCAGGTTCTCATGCTTAAACCAGGCGATGTAGCAATTATGAGCGGCGCGCGCACGCCGTTTGGCCGCTATTGCGGCAAGTTGAAAGATTTTACGGCGCAGGAATTGGGCGCGATTGCCGCCAAGGGCGCGATCGAGCGGTCGAAGTTGAGCGTTGAAGAGTTTGCGCATGTCGTTTTCGGCAATGCGCAACAGACCTCAGGCGATGCGCTGTATGGCGCGCGGCATGTGGGTTTGCGGGCGGGGTTGCCGATTGAGATTCCGGCGCTGACGGTGAACCGGCTGTGCGGCAGCGGCATGCAGTCGATTGTGAATGCGGCGCAGATGATCCAGCTGGGCGAGGCGACGACGGTGCTGGCCGGTGGGATGGAGGCAATGTCACAGGCGCCATTTTCGATTCGCGGGCGCGATGGATTTGCGCTGGCACCCGGCGGCAAGCTGGAAGATTCGTTGATGGTGGCGCTGCTCGATAGTTATTGCGGATCGTATATGGCGAATACGGCTGAGCTGTATGGGTCGCAGCATGGAGTTACGCGCGAGATGCAGGATGAGTTTGCGCTGCGTTCGCAGAAGTGCGCTGACGATGCCTACAAAGCGGGACGCATTCAGGAAGAGTTGGTGCCGGTGCCGCTGAGAAATTCGAAGGGCGAGCCTACCGGGGAGTCGCTGACTGAGGATGATCATAGGCGTCCGCAGACCACGATGGAGGGATTGGCTAAGCTGAAGCCGGCATTTGGAAAGAACGGCACGGTGACGGCGGGAAACGCCAGCGGCATTGTGGATGGCGCCGCGGCGGTGGTGTTGATGTCGCTTGATGAGGTGCGGAAGCGGAATATGGATCCGCTGGGACGGATTGTGAGTTGGGGCATTGCGGGAGTGGATCCAAAGATCATGGGCAGCGGTCCGGTTCCGGCGACGAAAGTTGCGCTGCAAAAAGCCGGGATGACGCTGGAGCACATTGATCTGATCGAAGTGAATGAAGCGTTCGCGGCGCAGTATCTGGCGGTCGAAAAGCAGCTTGGCCTCGATCGCGAAAAAGTGAACGTGAACGGCGGCGCGATTGCGCTGGGGCATCCGCTGGGCGCGACCGGGACGCGGCTGGTGATTACGCTGCTGAATGAGTTGCGGCGGCGGAAGAAGAAGTATGGGCTGGCGACCGCGTGCATCGGCGGCGGGCAAGGGATTGCGATGGTGGTGGAGAACTTCAACTAGGGACGGCTAGAGAAGATCGTGGCGATAAATGCAAAAGCATTAACCACAGAGGGCACAAAGGTACACAGAGGAAAGCCACAGAGGTCGCTCACGGATGCGCAACGGGCAGAGCTTGATCGCCGAATCACTCGGCATGAGCAAAACCCTGCTGATGTCATCCCGTGGCAGCAAGTCAGGTCGGGGCTGTTTAAGAAGCCGTGACGTTCCCAGTACTCTTCAGCGATTTTTTTGAGAAAGCTCTTATGGAAATTAAGAAAGTTGGCGTTTTAGGTTGTGGGTTGATGGGGTCGGGTATCGCTCAGGTGGCGGCGATGGCTGGATTCGATACAACTGTGCTCGAGGTCGAACAGAAATATCTGGACAAGGGCTTTGCCGGGATTGAGAAGTCGTTGTCGAAGTTTGCTGAGCGGCCGCCGGAGAAGGGCGGGATTACGGCGCAGCAGAAGAAAGAAATTCAGGCGCGGCTGAAGGGCACGACCAAGGCTGCCGATCTCGCGGATTGCGACATCGTCATTGAAGCCATTATCGAAAATGTTCCTACGAAAAAAGAAATGTATGGGGCGCTTGACGGTGTGGTGAAGAAGACAGCGATTTTTGCGTCGAACACTTCGTCGATTTCGATTACTGAGCTGATGACGGCTACCAAACGGCCGGAGCGATTTATTGGGCTGCACTTTTTTAATCCGGTGCCGCTGATGAAATTGGTGGAAGTGGTGCGGACGATTGCTACTGCTCCTGACGTCTACGAAGCGGCGTATGAGTTTGCGAAGAAGCTGGGCAAGGTTCCGGTGCGCGCGAAAGACTCGACCGGATTCATCGTGAACCGGCTGCTGGTGCCGTATATGCTCGATGCCATCCGCGCTTATGAAGAGGGCGTGGGCTCGATCGACGACATTGATAATGCGATGAAGCTGGGCTGCGGGTATCCCATGGGGCCGTTCACGCTGCTCGATTTTGTGGGCCTCGATACGACTTACTACATCACGCATGTGATGTTTGATGAGTTTAAAGATCAGCGGTTCGCTTCGCCTCCGTTGCTGAAGCGGCTGGTGATGGCGGGGTGGTATGGGAGGAAGTCGGGGAAGGGATTTTACGATTATGCGGACCCGGAGAATCCGAAGGCGAATAAACTTTAGCTGAGTGAGGTCGAGTTGCTATGCATATCTTCGGAATTTCGATAGGCATTGATCGGTCATCCGACAAGAATACGATGACTACCGTGACGGCGGAGGAGCGTGACCGATATCTTGCTTGGTGGCAGAAATTCAAAATACTGGATCGACTCAATTGGTTTGGCACTGGTCTTTTCACCCTCAGCTTACTGGTGTCTCGATATCGGCGATCGAGCGAATGGGAGTATTGTGGGCTGGTCGGGTTAGCCATCTTTCTAGCAAGCAAGATCTGGTTGCACGTGCTTATCTGTCCTCGATGCGGTGTGACTTATAGCGGTGGATTGATCACAGTTGTCCAAAGATTTTTCTTCTTTAATAAGTGCTATGGGTGCGATCTGAGCCAACGCGAACTGCGTGCGCTCGAGAGTAGGGGCTATTAGTCTCGTTGATACGCTTATGAATTTCGAAAATATCCTCTTCGAAAAGAAAAATGCGATTGCTTACGTCACCGTGAACCGGCCGAAGGTGCTTAATGCGCTGAATATGGCCACCATGGAAGAGCTGCGGGCGGCGTTTCATGACATCAAGAATGATGCCGGGGTGCGCGTGGTGATCCTGACCGGCTCGGGCGAGAAGGCGTTCATTGCGGGCGCGGACATTGGCGAACTGGCGAAGCACGACGCGGTGTCGGGCAAGGAGTACACGCATCGCGGTCAGAGCGTGCTCAATCTGATCGAGAACCTGGGCAAGCCGGTGATTGCCTGCATCAATGGATTTGCGCTGGGCGGCGGATGCGAGATTGCGATGGCTTGCACTATGCGGCTGGCGAGCGATAATGCCAAGCTCGGGCAGCCTGAGGTGAAGCTGGGAATTATTCCGGGCTACGGCGGGACGCAGCGGTTGCCGCGGCTGGTGGGCAAGGGAATTGCGATGCAGCTGTTGCTGGCGGGAGAAATGATTAGCGCACAGGAGGCGCATCGGATTGGGCTGGTGAATGAAGTTGTGCCGGCGGCTGAGTTGATTGCGCGGGCGGAGGCGATTGCGGGGAAGATCATCGCCAATGGGCCGCTGGCGGTGCAGTACACGATGGAAGCGGTGAATAAAGGCATGGAGATGCCGCTGGCTGAGGGGCTGTATCTGGAGGCGGTGTTGTTTGGGGCGGCGTGCGCGACGGAAGATAAGAAAGAAGGAACGACGGCGTTTCTGGAGAAGCGTCAGGCGCAGTTTAAGGGAAAATGACTCTGGGTTTCTCTGTGGTTACGTTTTTATAACCCTAACCACAGAGGCACGGTTACACAGAGGAACGCCACAGAGTAACTCGGTTTTAGGGAGAAACCAATCTCGCCACAGAAACATCCTTCGACTCCGCCCAGGACAGGCTCCGACACGGACAACAGCACCGAAGAGAAGATTCGGCGCAAAACGCGCGCCGGAAAACTGGATGCTTCGCGCCTGCGTTTCGGGATCGTGGTTTCGCGATTCAATGAGTTCATTACTGACCGGTTGCTGCGCAGCGCTTATGACGGGCTGACTCGATCAGGCGCGAAAGAAAACGACATCGCGATTGTGCGCGTGCCGGGATCTTTTGAAATTCCTTCGGCGGCGCGCACGTTGGCCGAAACCATGAAATATGATGCGATCATCTGTCTCGGCTGTCTGATTCGTGGGGACACGGCGCATTATGACGTCATCGTCAACGAAGTCACGCGGGGGATTGGGCAGTCGGCGCAGGAAACGGGTGTGCCGCATGCGTTTGGGGTGCTGACTTGCGAGAATCTGGAGCAGGCGATCGATCGCGCCGGGCTGAAGATGGGCAATAAAGGATTTGAGGCGGCGCTGGCGGCGGTGGAGATGGGGAATCTGAAAAGAGCCATCAGCCGTCAGCCATCAGCCGTCAGGAAAAGCAGTCGTTGGTCGTGGTCGTCGGTCGTTGGCCAAGGCAAAAGGAAGACCAAACCCGATTCTCGTGGTGACCGCGCGTTCAAGAAAAAGCGTTAGCGAAATTCAGTCAGCTCAATCCTTCCTGTAAACTCTGACTTGGCCTCAACAAGGCCAACGACCACCGACGAAAGACCAACGACGCTCGTATGGGCACCCGCCGCAAATCTCGCGAACTGGTTTTGCAGATGCTGTTTCAGGCTGACCTTGGCCAGCAGCCGGCTGATGACGTACGAAAAACGTTCTGGAAGGGGCGCGGCGAGGTGGAGCGCGAGGTGCAGGGCTTTGCGGAGGACATATTTCGCGTCGCGCAAGATCGTAGCGGCGAGATCGACAAATTGATCAAGGCCCATGCCGCGAACTGGCGCATGGACCGGATGGCGGCGGTCGATCGCAATGTGCTGCGGGCGGCGGTGGCGGAGATGGTGGGATTTCCGGGGACGCCGCGGGCGGTGATCATTAACGAAGCCATTGAGATCGCGCGGAAGTTTTCTGCGCCTGAGTCGGCGCAGTTTATTAATGGAGTGCTCGATAGCATCGGGAAAGAGTTGGAAGCTTCGCGGGCTTTGGAGCCGCGGTAGTGTCGTCCCCTTCGGGACTCGGGAATCTTTCTTGGCTTCCCCCCAGCACTTACGTGCTGGGCTATCTAAATGCCGCCCGCTTCGCGGGCTCTCGCTTGTGTCCGGTGCGGGCTCAAACTGTCCGCTTTGCTGGATCAAACTGTCCGCTGTGCTTGGCTCGGACTGTCCGCTGTGCAGGCTCGGACTGTCCGCTGTGCGGGCTCAGACTCGGCGGTTGTGCGACTCAGACTCGCCTGTCGTGCGAGCTGGCTAGGTTTGCCCGGGTCGCGATCTCTAATTTTTCATAATCAACCAGGAGTTGCTGTTGAGGCCGACTGTTCCGAGTGGGCGGGCGTGGACGCCCGCCACTACATCGATCGGTTACGGTTTTACTGCGACCAAGTCGGGGTTGCAGGAAATAGGGATGGTGCCGGTGCCGCTCTGATTGGTGGCGGAGGCGCCGTTTGTGTTGGTGACCAGGAATGTCGGATTACCGCCGGCGTCGATGCCGAGGCCGGTGATGATGAAGGTGCCGTTGTTTCCGCCGGGGGACATGTTTGCTACGGTAATGCTTTGGCCGACTTTCAGCGCCGCACCTGAGATCAATGAATAGGTGTAGGCCCAGCTAGAACCGCTTTGCGAGACTGCCGAAATTCTCACCTGCGAGAGCGGAACCTGGGTCAGAGGATTTCCTGGGCCGAAGCATAATTCATTGGTGGGGAACGGGAAAGTCACCTGCTGAGTGTCGAGGCCGGAGGTGGTATCGATTACGTGCAGCGTGCCGTCGTCGGCGCCAACGAATAATAATTTGCCGTCAGGAGAGAGCGACGCCGATAGTGGGGTTGCGCTGTTGGACAGCGAAAGCGCCGACGCGGTCTGCGTGTTTACGTTGAACACCATCACGAACGGCAGGCGCGACGGTGGGGTCCGGCTGACGAATTTCCGAGAATGTAGGCGGTCGAACCGTCGGGCGAGACGAAGAATTGAGTGGGAATGAAGCTGCCTTCGCCGAGATCAAAAGAATTGGTGGTGTCAGTTACGGTGCCGGTGCAGTCGACAGCGGTGAGCGAAGTCACGCTGACCAGATCGATGTTCGGCGGGTCGAGGACTAGCAGAGTATTCCCGTCAGGCAGCGGTCGAATCAGTAAAGGAGTGTTGGCGGTGCTCAAAGTAGCCGACCGATATTTTGGCGTTGTCGCAGGTGCGATAAGGCGTGAGCGAGGTGGAAGGGCCGGCTACATATGCGAAGCCACCCTCGGGATGAAACGCGACATCGTTGCCGGAGCCGCCCAAGCTGATAGTTTGCAGCGGATCGAGCTTGGAATAAACGTAAAGATTATTTCCCGCCAGGATGTATGCCTTCAGGCTATCGGGCGAGAAGGCGGCGGCAGTGGCGCCGCTGATTTGAAAAGTAGTAACCGTCCGGGAAGAGGCGCAGTTCGTACAAATAAAGAGCAGGTTCGGCGAATCAACTGTGTCGGAGATGATGGCCGAATTTTGGTCGGGAGAAATGGCCAGCACTTTTCCCGGCGCACTGCGCACCTCGTTGACCGCAGTGCCGGTGAAAATCATCAGGCCGTGTTGGCCGAAGTCGGTGGAGTCGACCCCCAAGTAGGCATTCCCACCCTTGTGGTCGAAGACAAAAGAGTTCGGCGTGGACAACAAGGCGACCGGAGTTCCAGCGGCAAAGGGCGCAGTTGCCGAAGGCCTGGTTATAGAGACCAGAGTTGGTGTGCAGGTTGCGGTGGTGGTATTGCAGCCGGTGGTGGTGACGTAAACCGTGGGACTTGCAGCGGTAGAGCTGGTGCCGCGGACATCAAAGTTAAAAGCTGCCTGCGGATAAATGGGTAGCGTGGGAGCAATGCCGGCATTGCAGGTGGGCGGCGTGCAAGAGGCAATCACCGTGCCCTGCCCGGCTTCAGATGCATTAGCGGTGCCGATGCTGCCGAATACAGAGCCTGTCGAAACGCCAGAAGCGCCAACTGATACTGGATTCGAGGTGCTCCAGGTGAGCGGCACGCCGGTGACGTCCTGGTTAGCAATATCGGTGACGGTGGCGTTCAATATAGTGGAGGTTCCGCTATTCACCAGAAATGAAGTGATCGAAGGATCGTTGGCAGGGGCGGCTGCAATTGAAATGCTGTTCACGTGGCAGGTTTCAACCGAAATTGGCTGGCCGACAAATGGGCCCGCTGACGCATAGATCTGGCCGACGCCAGGAGTGTTCGCAGTCACGATCTCCTGATTCAGGCACTGATTTTGCGGACTAAGAAGGCATCCTTGAGCGCCATTAGGCGGTTTGCTCAAGGTCACAATGTTGGATGAGCCTGGATTAATCTGCTGAAAAGAAAACGGTCCGACAGAGGAAGTAATGTCGGTGCTTCCGTTGAAGGCGCTCGCCTGGAAAAGCCATTTTTCGGGACCATGGGCGGTGCCCTTTGAAATGCAATCGGTCCTGAGGGTTTGCGACTGGCCGGGAACTTTGGTTATGGCGATGCTGGTGATAGGGGCATGAACGTAAATCGTGACCGGGGGGCTGGTTACACCGAGGGCCGAAGCGGTCACTTGGGCAATGCCTGGGTTTCCAGCAGTACAAACTAGAGGAACGGACAATGAGTTCCAGGTTCCGGCGCAGGCTTGTCCGTTATCGGCGATGGTCACGACCGCTGTATTACTGGACTGGAATGTGAACTTGTCCGCTGCCGGAGCGGCACTAAAGGCCACGCCTTTGCCAACCTCGAGGGAAACGTTGGGGCCCGGGCTGAGTGAGACTCCGGTCGGCGGGATTTCCTGTGAGAGCCTCGTGGGGCTGCTGCTGCCGCACGAAGGCAGAAGCACACAAGCGATGGTCAAAGAAGCCAAAGAAATTGCGGAAAAGAACTTTCCCATGAAACCCTTCAAAAAGGAGTGCTTTGCCTGTTCTGGAAAACTCTCAGTTTAGAGGCTGATCATTTTTTGAGCAAGCAGCGATGAGCTGTGAGCTCTGAGCTACGAGTCGAAAGCTACGAGCTGTCTTGAGAATCGCTCATCGCTCCGAGATCGATGCTCATCGCCGTTAAATTGTGAGATGCACCAAATCGACGGGTTGACGATCTGCTTTCTTGATTGCTATATTTAAACAGTTCCGCGAGTTTGAATTGGCTTGCCTGTATTGTGTCCTGAAGTTCCGCAGTAGTGGACACAGTCAGAGCAATGAGTTTGAGATAAGTCTTCAAAATGTTGAAGGCCCCTCGCTGAAACGTTCTGCGAACCGCTCCTTCAAAGGAGATTATGCAGAGCGAAGCTGGCGAAACGGAGCGCCTCCGGCTTTATTGATTTAAGGCGGGCTTGGAGCCACCGTCGTCAGACCTGTCAAAGGGAAATAAATTCTCCGGTGATGGTGTGGCCGGAAGCATGAATGGCGCAGCCATTCAGCCCTGAATCCTGGAAACGATCTGGGAAATAGGATTGTGAGTGAGCGATTCGCGCGCATTTTTGTGCGCGAAGGCGTGACGCTGCCAAGGAGCGGCCAGAGTGCCTACTTTTAATCAATTGGTTAAGTCGGGAAGAAAGCGTCCGCGGTATAAGACCGCGAGTCCGGCGCTGCAATCGTGCCCGCAAAAGCGCGGCGTCTGCACTCGCGTGTACACGCAAACGCCGAAGAAGCCGAACTCGGCGCTGCGTAAAGTGGCGCGTGTGCGGCTTACCAATGGAATTGAAGTGACCACGTACATTCCCGGCGTCGGGCACAACCTGCAGGAGCACTCGATTGTGCTGATCCGCGGGGGGCGCGTGAAGGATCTGCCGGGCGTGCGTTATCACGTGATTCGTGGAACGCTGGACGCAGTGGGCGTTGCCAACCGCATGCAGGGCCGCTCGAAGTACGGAGCGAAGCGACCGAAAAAGGGATAAAAAGCAGGTTTCAAAGTTTCGCGGGTTTCAAGAGTTTCGGAAACCTTTGAAACGTGAAACCTTGAAACTCGGAGTTATATGCCTCGTAAAGGACATGTTCCAAAGCGGACGGTTGAAGCGGACCCGGTTTACGGATCCGATCTGGTGACGAAGTTCGTCAACTCGATGATGTGGCAGGGCAAGAAGAGCACCGCCGAGGGCATTTTTTATGAAGCCCTGAAGCGCCTCGAAACCAAGGGCGGAGACCAGCCGTTGAAGCTCTTCACCAAAGCAGTTGAGAATGCCAAGCCGCTGCTCGAAGTGAAGAGCAGGCGCGTGGGCGGCGCGAACTATCAGGTGCCGGTGGAAGTGAATCCTGATCGCAGGACTTCGCTGGCGATACGCTGGTTAGTGGCTTATTCGCGCGGTCGCGGCGAAAAGGGCATGGTCGACAAGTTGAGCAACGAATTGCTGGACGCTGCTAATGGCAAGGGCGCGGCAATCAAGAAGAAAGAAGATGTACACAGAATGGCGGAAGCCAATAAGGCGTTCGCGCATTATCGGTGGTAAGGCAGCTCTTAGCTGTTAGCTCTTAGCGTTTAGCTAAGGCCGAAACGGATTCAACGCGAAGAGCTAAAGGCTAAGAGCTAAAGGCTAATAGCTAGAAGCTGAATTTCATGAGTACTCCGGCAAATATCGTTGGCGATCAGGATGTCCGCAAGGACGACAGAAAGAAAGCTGTGTCCAGAACTGTTCCGTTAGAGCGCTGCAGAAATATCGGAATCATGGCCCACATCGATGCGGGCAAGACCACCACGACTGAGCGCATCCTTTTCTATACCGGAAGGACGCACCGGTTGGGCGAGGTCCACGAAGGCACTGCGACCATGGACTGGATGGAGCAGGAGCAGGAGCGCGGCATTACGATTACGTCGGCCGCGACCACCTGCACCTGGCGCGATATTCGCATCAACATTATTGATACTCCGGGGCACGTGGATTTCACTGCGGAAGTCGAGCGCTCGCTGCGCGTTCTTGACGGCGCTGTCGCGGTGTTTGACGCGGTGCATGGTGTGCAGCCGCAGTCTGAAAAAGTGTGGCGCCAGGCTGATAAGTACGGCGTGCCGCGAATTTGTTTTATCAACAAGATTGATAAGATGGGCGCCGATTTCGAGCATGCGGTCGATACCCTGCGCAAGCGCCTGAATGCCAAGCCAGTCGCGATCCAAATTCCCATCGGACAAGAAGACAAGTTCAAGGGCGTGGTTGACCTGGTCAACATGAAGGCGATCCTGTGGAATGACGAGACTCTGGGCGCCGAATATATTACCGAAGAAATTCCCGCTGACCTGAAGAAGAAAGCGGAAGCATTCCACGCCGCGTTGGTTGAGACCGTGGCCGAGAATGACGACGCCATGTTGCACAAGTTTCTGGAAGGCGAAGAAATTTCTGCCGCTGAGCTGAAAGCTTCGCTGCGTAAATCGACGATTGCGTTAAAAGTTTTTCCGGTGGTGGTGGGGACTGCGTTTAAGAACAAAGGCATTCAGCCGCTGCTCGATGCGGTGGTGGATTATCTGCCTTCGCCACTGGATGTGCCGGAAACTCACGGCATGGATCCCGACAAGGGCACGACCATCACGCGCCAGGCCTCGGACGGCGAGCCGTTTTCGGCGCTGGCCTTCAAGATCATGGCGGACCCGTTTGTCGGGCAGTTGACGTTTATCCGGGTTTACTCAGGGCAATTGAAGTCCGGCGAGTCGGTGCTGAATTCGCGCACTCAGCGAAACGAGCGCATCGGGCGACTGCTGAAGATGCACGCCAACAAACGCGAAGACATTCAGGAAATTCTGGCGGGCGATATTTGCGCTGCAGTAGGACTCAAGAACGTTTCAACCGGCGATACCATTTGCGATCCCAAACATCCGATCACGCTGGAATCCATCACCTTTGCGGTTCCGGTTATTTCGGTTGCGGTCGAGCCGAAAACCAAAGCCGATCAGGAAAAGATGGGCATGGCGCTGGCCAAGCTGGCGCAGGAAGATCCTACCTTTAAAGTTCATACCGACCCGGACAGCGGGCAGACCATCATCAGCGGCATGGGCGAGTTGCACCTTGAAATCATCATCGACCGCATGATGCGCGAGTACAAGGTTGAGGCCAACGTCGGCAAGCCGCAGGTGGCTTACCGCGAGACCATCCGCAAGCACTCGGAAGCCGAAGGCAAATACATTCGCCAGACTGGCGGACGCGGACAGTACGGTCACGTCAAGATCCAGCTCGATCCGCAAGAGCCGGGCAAGGGCTATGAGTTCGTCAACGACATCGTTGGCGGGACGGTTCCCAAGGAATACATCAAGCCAATCGATCAGGGCATTCAGGAAGCGCTCGAAGGCGGAGTGCTGGCGGGATATCCGGTGGTCGATGTGAAGGTCACGCTCTATGACGGCAGCTACCACGACGTCGATTCGAACGAAATGGCGTTTAAGATCGCGGGTTCGATGGCGTTCAAGGAAGCTGCGCGCAAGGCGTCGCCGGTGTTGCTCGAGCCGGTGATGGCGGTCGAAGTGGTCACGCCGGAAGATTATGCCGGAGCGATTATGGGCGATTTGAGCTCGCGCCGCGGACGCATTGAAGGCATGGAGCACCGGGCGGGGTCGCAGGTGATTAAAGCGATTGTGCCGCTGGCGGAGATGTTTGGTTACGCCACGCATATGCGTTCTTCGACCCAGGGGCGGGCGGAGTACTCGATGCACTTTGGGCGGTATGAAGAAGTGCCGCGCTCGGTGGCGGATGAAATTATTGGCAAGGCGCAGGGCGGGAAGTAACGACGACCTGCGGTTGTTTTTCGCGGGCGAGGGCGCCCGCGCCACACGGTTTGAGAGGGAAGAAGAATGGCAAAGGAAAAGTTCGAGAGAAATAAGCCGCACGTGAACGTTGGCACCATCGGTCATATTGATCATGGCAAGACCACGCTGACGGCGGCGATCACCAAAGTTTTGTCGAAGCACAACCCGAAGATCCAGTTCCGGTCGTTTGATTCGATCGATAACGCTCCGGAAGAAAAGGCGCGCGGCATAACCATTGCGACGGCGCACGTCGAGTATGAGACGGCGAACCGGCACTACGCGCACGTCGATTGCCCGGGCCACGCCGACTACATCAAGAACATGATTACCGGCGCGGCGCAGATGGATGGCGCGATTTTGGTTGTGGCGGCGACGGATGGTCCGATGCCGCAGACGCGCGAGCACGTGCTGTTGGCGCGTCAGGTCGGCGTGCCTTATATCGTGGTTGCGCTCAACAAGTGCGATGCGGTGGATGACCCTGAACTGCTCGATCTGGTTGAACTCGAAGTTCGTGAATTGTTGAAGACCTATCAGTTCCCGGGCGACGATGTTCCGGTGGTCCGGCTCTCCGCTCTGGGCGCGCTGAATGGCGAGGCCAAGTGGGAGAAGCAGGTGGACGCGTTGATGGAAGCGGTCGACAAGAGCGTGCCGCAACCGCAGCGCGAACTGGACAAACCGTTCCTGATGCCGATCGAAGATATTTTTTCGATTCAGGGTCGCGGCACGGTGGTGACGGGAAGAATCGAGCGCGGCAAGGTGAAGGTGGGCGAAGAAGTTGAAATCGTCGGCTTCCGCGATACCCGCAAGACGGTTGTCACCGGCGTCGAAATGTTCAAGAAGCAGCTGGATGAAGGCATGGCGGGCGACAACGCTGGACTTCTGCTTCGCGGCATTGCGAAAGAAGATGTCGAGCGCGGCATGGTGCTGGCCAAGGGCGGATCGATCACCCCGCACACCAAGTTCAAGGCGGAAGTTTACATTCTGACCAAAGAAGAAGGTGGAAGGCATACGCCGTTCTTCAAGGGATATCGTCCGCAGTTTTATCTGCGAACGACCGACGTGACCGGAGTGGCCGAGCTGCCATCGGCACCGAGATGGTGATGCCTGGCGACAACGTGCAGCTGGTGATTGAGCTGATCACGCCAGTGGCGATGGAAAAGGGCTTGCGCTTTGCCATCCGCGAAGGTGGGCACACGGTGGGCGCGGGCACGATTTCGGAGATTGTGCAGTAGCAGTGGTCATGCGAGAGGTTATGTGGGGACGGCCGCCCTCGGCCGTCCGGCAGAGCGGAAGCTCTGCTGAGGTTCGCGGGCGAGGGCGCCCGCGCCACACGGGAAACAAATTCGCGGCTTGCTGCTTGCCGCTGGTTCTTTCCTTCCGGAGATGCCGGAAGGGGTCAGGAAACGAAACGTGATTGGAAACGAAAAAATTCGCATTCGGCTGAAGGCATACGATTATCGTGTGCTCGATCAGTCAACGACGGAAATCGTCGCGACCGCTAAGCGCACGGGCGCGCAGATTGCTGGGCCGATTCCGTTGCCTACGATGAAGAACAAGTTCACGGTGCTGCGTTCGCCGCACGTGGACAAGAAATCGCGGGAGCAATTCGAGATTCGCACGCACAAGCGTTTGCTCGACATTCTCGATCCGACGCCGCAGACGGTTGATGCGTTGATGAAGCTCGATCTTCCGGCGGGAGTGGATGTGGAGATCAAGGCATTCGGGAAAGAACATAAATAGGTCACGTGGGGACGGCCGCCCTCGGCCGTCGGGCGGAGCTAGGCTTCGCAAGATTTGTAAGACTTCGCGGGCGAGGGCGCCCGCGCCACACAGGATTAACTAATGGCAAAAGTCGCGGGAATTCTGGGGAAAAAAGTCGGGATGACGCAGCTCTTCGATAACAAGGGCGATGTGCGTCCGGCGACGGTGTTGCAGGCGGGGCCGTGCGTGGTCACGCAGCACAAGTCGCAGACTAAAGATGGCTACGATTCGGCGCAGATTGGCCTGGTGGAGTTCGTTAAAGAATCGCGCCTGACCCAACCGATGAAGGGGCACCTCGGCAAGAACAATGTTCCGCCGGTGAAATTTATCCGCGAAGTGCCGATTGAAGCAGAGGAGAAATCCGAGGGCAACGGCGCTGTGAAGGCCGGCGACCGTGTGCTGGTCGACATTTTCGACGGCGAAAAATTTGTCGACATCGTCGGCGTCAGCAAGGGCAAAGGATTTCAGGGCGTAGTCAAGCGCCATCATTTTGGGGGCGGTCCCAAGTCGCACGGTTCGATGTTTCAGATCACGGGCTCGATTGGCTCGTCGGCGTTCCCGTCGCGCGTGTTCAAGGGAATGCGCATGTCCGGACACATGGGCAATGCGCGGGTGACGGTGCGCAATCTGCGGGTGCTGGGCGTCGATAAAGACGACAACCTGCTGGTGGTCGAAGGCGCCGTGCCCGGGCCGAATGGCGGGTATCTGATCATTATGAAAGCCAAGAAGCCGCCACGAGAGCGGCGGGGATTTGCCGGTGCGGCGACGGTTGATCCGTTGAAGGCGGCGAAGAGAGCGGCGAAAAAGGGATAACAGGGTCGTTGGCCGCCGGTCTTCGGTCTTCGGTCGTCGGCCAAAAACAAGATCGCGGGCGAGGGCGCCCGCGCCACATAGAACAAGGCCACACGAGAAACGAAATGGCAACGATTGATATTCACGATTTGAGCGGCAAAAAAGTAGGCACGCTGGAGCTCGCCGACGAGATTTTTGGCGCGATCAACGAAGACCTGCTTTATGAGGCGGTCACGCATTACCGCGCGGCGCAGCGTGCCGGCACTCACGCCACCAAGAACAAGAAACTGGTTTCGGGCGCGGGCAAAAAGCTTTGGAAGCAGAAGGGCACCGGGCGCGCGCGGGTGGGTTCGATCCGGTCGCCACTGTGGCGGCACGGCGGCACGGTGCATGGGCCGCAACCGCGTTCCTACGATTACCGTTTTCCGCGAAAGAAACTGCTGGGAGCGTTGCGTTCGGCGCTGGCGGCGAAGCTGTCTGACGGCAAGCTGATCGTGGTGAATGCCTTCGATGTGAAGGAAGCGAAGACGCAGGCGTTTCGCGAATCGCTCGATTCATTGAAGGTTGATAAAGGCGCATTGCTGGTGGAAGTGGCGAACCACGGAAACCGCAATCTGCATTTGAGCTCGCGGAACCTCGACGGGATCGAATTGGTCAGCAGCAGCGAGGTGCATCCTTATCATCTGCTGCGTTATGACCGGGCGATTTTTTCGCAGCCGGCGATTGAGAAGCTGCAGGTCTCGCTGAAGAATCTGTCAGGGAAGCGCGAGCACAAGGCGGGCGAAGGCGAAGGCGGGAAAAAGGCGCAGAAGAAAGCCACGCGCAGTCCGCGGACCCGCACCAAGAAAGCGGCGGAGGTAGCGTAGAAACATGAAGACCGCATATCAGATTATTCGCCGGCCGGTGATTACCGAGAAGGGCCTGGCGATCAAGGAAAACCAGAATACGCTGGTCTTCCAGGTGGCTCCGAAGGCGACCAAGACCGAGATCAAGGAAGCGGTGCAGTCGATCTTCAAGGTGAAGGTGAGTTCGGTGCGCACGGCTAATTTTCCGGGGAAAGAACGGCGGCGGGGAAAGTTTGCCGGGTATCGTGCGGATTGGAAGAAGGCGTTTGTAAGATTGCGGGCCGGGGAGAAGATGCCGGAGTACGCGCAGAATCTTTAAACCGTCGTGGGTCGTTCGTCCTTGGTCGTTGGGCAAAAACGAGCGACTGCGGTGGCAAGAACAAGCTAAGAGCTAAAGGCTAGAAGCTAAGAGCTGATTTTATGGCAATCAAGACTTATAGACCGACAACCCAGACGTTGCGCTACCGGACCACGCTTTCGAGCGCGGACCTGACCACCAACCGGCCACACAAGCCGCTGACCGAGCCGAAGCAGCGGCAGGGCGGGCGGCGCAATTCGGGCGATGTGACCATGCGCTTTCGCGGGGGCGGGCACAAGCGCAAGCTGCGGCTGATCGATTTCAAGCGCGACAAGACGGGGATTCCGGCGACGGTGATTTCGATTGAGTACGATCCCAACCGCTCGGCGCGGATTGCGTTGCTGGCGTATGCGGACGGGGAAAAGCGGTACATCCTGCAGCCGGATGGGTTGAAGGCTGGAGCAAAAATTGTCAGCGGTCCGGATGCCGACATTTTGGTCGGCAATGCGTTGCAGCTGAAGAATATTCCGCCGGGCACGACTATTCATAATCTGGAGCTGCGGCCGGGTAAGGGCGCGCAGATGGTGCGCTCAGCGGGTGGTTCAGCGCAGCTGGTGGCGAAAGAAGGCGAGTATGCGCTGGTAAAATTGCCTTCCGGGGAGACCCGCAAAGTTTCGCAGGACTGCATGGCGACCATAGGCCAGGTGGGAAACATCGATCACGAGAACATCACCATCGGCAAAGCTGGACGTTCGCGCTGGATGGGTAAGAAGCCGCACAACCGCGGGGTTTCGATGAACCCGGTTGATCACCCGCACGGCGGCGGTGAAGGCAAGACTTCAGGTGGACGGCATCCGGTGACGCCATGGGGCCAGCCGACGCGGGGATACAAGACGCGGAATAACAAGCGGACGGATAAGTTTATTGTGAGCAGAAGCAAGAAGTAGTCGTGCGTCGTGGGGAAGTGCAAGTCGTCGGCCATCGGTCTTCGGTCGTCGATTGAAGCTAAGGGCTAAGAGCTAGGAGCTAACAGCTAGAAGCTGAATTTATGCGTTCAACAAAAAAAGGGCCGTTTATTGACGTGTATCTGGCGACGCGGATCGAGGGCATGAACTCGCGCAACGAGAAGAAAGTTTTGCGCACCTGGTCGCGGCGCTCGACCATTATCCCGGAGATGGTGGGGCACACCATCGCGGTGCACAACGGGAAGAAATTTATTCCGGTGTATATCACCGAGAACATGGTGGGCCACAAACTGGGCGAATTCAGCTTCACCCGCCAGTTCAAGGGACACTCGATGAAGGCGGCGACCGAAGTGTCGGCGCGTCCGGCGGGAGTTCCGGGCGGACCGGGAGCAGTGGCCCCGGCAGGCGGATCGGCTCCGGCGACGAAGAGTTAACAGAAGCTTTCGGCTTTCAGCTAGGAGCGAAAGGCAAGAGCTGACTAACAGCTGAGATTAAAAAATGGAATTCAGAGCTCAAACCCGTTTTGTTCGCGTGTCGCCGCAGAAGGCGCGGCTGGTGCTGGAACTGATCAAGGGCCGGCGCGTGGAAGATGCGCTGAACACGCTGGCGTTCACTAAAAAGCGCATTGCGGCGAAGGTTGAGAAGCTGCTGCGCTCGGCGGTCCAAAACGCAAATTACATGAGCACGGAAAAGAATGTCGATGTCGATCTCGACAGTCTTTACGTGAAGCACGCGGTGGCAAACGACGGCCCACGCATGAAACGGATTAGACCGGCGCCTATGGGTCGCGCGTTCCGTTATGTGCGGCGCATTGCGCATATTGAAATTGCGCTGGCGGAGCGCGGGAAAAATAACGCAGAGCTGGCGACAGTGGTAGGCGAAGAGCAACCGGCGGCCAAAGCGGTTGCAGCCAAGCCACGGAACAAGGCCAAGAAAAAAGCTGTGGCCAAGAAGAAATTTGCCGGGAAGAAAACGGCGGGCAAGAGATAGTTGGTTGCGGGCGCAGGCGACAGCAGGTTCCTCGACTGCGCTTCTGATTCGCTCCGCGAATCAGAATGCTCGCTCGGAATGACAGGGTTTCGATGGGAATGGCGGTTGTTGAATCGGGAAATTGTGTTTAGAAGTTTTAGCTGTGAGCTAACGGCTAGGAGCTAAAGGCTGATTTATGGGACAGAAGGTACATCCTTACGGATTCCGGCTGGGATACACCAAGCCGTGGAAGTCGCGCTGGTTTGTGGAGCGCGACTACGACAAGCTTTTGCTTGAAGACGTCAAGCTGAAGAATGAGTTGAAGGACAAGCTTAAGTCGGCGGGCGTGAGCTCGATTGAAGTCGAGCGTCCGGGCAACAAGCTGCGGGTCATTATTAAGACCGCGCGTCCGGGAATCATCATCGGCCGCAAGGGCGCCGAAATCGACAAGCTGAAGCAGGAAGTGCAGAAGCGCACCAACCGTGAGGTTTACATCGACATCCAGGAAGTGCACAAGCCCGAGCTCGATGCACAACTGGTTTCGGAATCGATTGCGCTGCAATTGGAAAAGCGTGTGGGATTCCGGCGTGCCATGCGCAAAGCGGTGGACTCCGCGCTGCGCTTCGGTTGCAAGGGAATCAAGGTGCGGGTGAGCGGGCGCTTGAACGGAAACGAAATCGCGCGCTCGGAGTGGTACCTGCAGGGCCGGTTGCCGCTGCACACGCTGCGCGCGGATATTGATTATGGGTTCAGCGAGGCGCGGACCACTTATGGAGTGATCGGCGTGAAGTGCTGGGTTTACAAGGGAGAAATCCTGCCAGCCAAGAAGCGGGAAGCGCCGGTGGCGGCGGGAGCGTTCTGAAATAGCTGTCAGCCATCAGCCCTCAGCCGTCAGTAAAAACGGAGAGGTTTGCTGAGAGCTGAAGGCTGAGAGCTGAGAGCTGATTTTATGTTGATGCCGAAAAAAGTTAAGTACCGCAAGCAGCAGCGCGGACGCATGACCGGGAAAGCCTGGCGGGGCGCGGAGTTGTCTTTCGGGGATTTCGGGCTGAAGGTGCTTGAGCCGGGCTGGATCACCGATCGGCAGATTGAAGCCAGCCGTGTGGCTATGACTCGTTTCGTCAAGCGCGGGGGGAAGATCTGGATCCGGCTGTTTCCGGACAAGCCGGTCACCAAGAAACCTGCCGAAACCCGTATGGGTAAAGGCAAAGGCGCGCCTGATCATTGGGTGGCGGTGGTGAAGCCTGGCAAGATTTTGTTTGAGATGGAAGGCGTGACCTTGCAGGACGCGACGGAAGCGATGCGGTTGGCGTCGCATAAATTGCCGCTGCGGACGAGGTTCGTGAAGCGCGAGGGGCATTGAAAAAGCCGTCAGCCATCAGCTATCAGCCGTCAGTAAAAATGGTTTGAATGGCTGAGAGCTGAGAGCCGAAAGATGAGAGCTTAGATTATGGAAGCAGAAAAAATCAGAAACCTGACTGACGAAGAATTGCGGCATCAGGAACAGGAAATGAGCGACCAGCTTTTCAAGCTGAAGTTTCAGCTCAACATGGGACAGACCGAGAGCCTGAAGAAACTGCGCGGGCTGCGCAAGGACATCGCCCGGATCAAGACGATTGCCCACGAGCGTGCCGCGGCAGGGGAGAAGAAGTAATGGCGGAAACAAAAGCTGCCGGAAGGCGCAAAGAAGTTGTCGGCGAGGTGGTTTCAAACCGGATGCAGAAGACCATCGTGGTGCAGGTCATTCGCCGCCGGGCGCACCCGCTGTACACGCGAGTGATTTCGAAGGCGAAGAAATTTTATGCCCACGATGAGAAGAATGAAGCCCATGTGGGCGATGTGGTGCGGCTGGAAGAGACGCGTCCGCTTTCGAAGTTGAAGCGCTGGAAGCTGAAAGACATTGTGCGCAAGACTGCGCTGGTGCCGGAAGTAGTAGACGTCGTGGAGCAGAAATAGCAACGAAGCTGTGAGCCGCGAGCGACGAGCGAAATGCGAGTTTGCGCAGAGCTCGCAGCTCAGAGGAAGAATTATGACAGTCATGATGCGAAGCATGCTCGAGGTCGCCGACAACAGCGGTGCGCGCAAACTGCAGATGATCCTGCCGCTGGGCGGATCGACTGGTCTGCGCGCGGGCCTGGGTGATGTGGTCACGGCCAGCGTGAAGGAAGCAGCGCCGGAAGGGCAGACCAAAAAAGGCACCGTGGTCAAGGCGGTCATCGTGCGCACCCGCAAAGAGCATCGGCGGCGCGACGGGACTTACATCCGCTTCGATTCAAATGCGGCGGTATTGATCAACGATGCGGGCGAGCCAGTGGGAACACGCGTCTTCGGTCCGGTAGCGAGAGAGTTGCGCGAAAAGAAGTTTTTGAAGATTGTGAGTTTGGCACCGGAAGTTTTGTGAGAGCAGGTTTCAAGGTTGCGAAAGTTTCAACGTTTCCGTCGCACGCGTGATCTTGGCCTGAAACTTTGGAAACATTGAAACCTTGAAACATTAAAACCTGGAATTATTTATGGCTACAGCAACGACAACTGCACACAAGCGAATTGATATTCGGCGCAACGATACTGTAAAGGTGTTGAGCGGGCGCGACAAAGGCAAGCAAGGGCGCGTGCTGCGCGTGTTTCCGGATACTGGGCGAGTTCTGGTGGAGCACGTGATGATGGTGAAGAAGCACATGCGTCCCAGCCAGAAATCGAAGGGCGGCATCGCTGAGCAGGAGAGCCCGGTTTCGGTTTCGAAGGTGCAATTGGTGTGCGGCACCTGCGGGCCGGTGCGCATTGGGCATGAAGTGCGCGGCGACCGCAAGGTCAGAATTTGCAAGAAGTGCGGAACGACTTTGGACAAAACCTAGCTGTTAGCTCCCAGCCCTTGGCGGTTAGCTGGGGTTGCTGAGAGCTGAAGGCTGACTGCTAAGAGCTGAATTATGGCGAAAGATAAAAAAGATAAAAAGGGCGGATCGCAGCCGGAAGAGCAGCGCGCGCCGCAGTTGGCGCGGCACAGCGCCAAGGAGACTCCGCGGCTGAAGGAGCGCTTTCGCAAGGAAATCGCTCCTGCGCTGATGAAGGAGTTCGACGCGGATAATCCGATGGCGGTGCCGCATCTGCACAAGATCGTGGTGAACATTGGGATGGGCGAAGCTACCCAGAACGCCAAACTGCTCGATCCGGCGGTGAACGAGTTGGGGCAGATTACGGGGCAAAAGCCGGTAGTCACGCGGGCGAAGAAATCGATAGCGGCGTTCAAGGTGCGTGAAGGCATGCCGATCGGCGCCATGGTCACGCTGCGCGGCGACCGCATGTATGAGTTTTTTGATCGTCTGGTGAACATTGTTCTGCCGCGTGTCCGCGACTTTCGGGGAGTTTCGACCAAGTCGTTTGATGGGCGCGGGAATTACACCATTGGATTGCACGATCAGTTGATCTTTCCGGAGATCGACTATGCCAAGGTCGACAAGTTGAAGGGCATGAACGTAACCATCGTGACTACGGCGCGCGATGATAATCAGGCGCGGTCGTTGTTGAAGCATATGGGAATGCCGTTCAGGGCATGAAGTGGATTGAAGATTTTAGATTGAAGATTTCAGATTTGAGCTGGTAAAGCTAGGAGCTGATTTGTCAACTACAGCAAAACGAGTTAAAGACGAGAAGATCCAGGAAACGTTTAAGAAGGCGCGCGACGCCAAGCAGGCGCGGCCGAAGTTTTCGACGCGGCGGCATAACCGCTGTAAGATCTGCGGACGTCCGCGGGCGTTTCTGCGGAAGTTTGGATTGTGCCGGTTGTGTTTCCGGGGACTGGCGCTGCGCGGGGAGATTCCGGGAGTTGCGAAATCTTCGTGGTAGGGGTTGGGTTCGGTCCCGCCCACCCTAAATTTCGCAAAAAGCGCGAAATTTAGAATGGGGCACCCAATGGAAATCAGAAGGGCGCCTGGATATTTGAAGATGTAAGCCATCGCTGGTTCTCCGCTGCGGCGGAGAGAACGGGTGGTTTGAGGAGAAATAAAAAGATGAATTTGACCGATCCGGTCGCAGACATGCTGTCGCGAATTCGCAATGCGATCCGCGCGCGGCACCAAAAAGTAGATGTTCCTGCTTCCAAGCTGAAGCTGGAGATTGCCCGCATTCTGAAGGAAGAGGGCTATATCTCGAACTTCAAGCCTACCGAAGAGGAAGGCCACAAAGTGGTGCGCATTTATTTGAAGTACGACACCAATAACGATGCCGCCATTTCGAACGTGGAACGCGTGTCGCGTCCCGGATGCCGGGTGTACGTCCGCCGCACTGAGATACCACGGGTGCTGGGCGGCTTGGGAATTAATATTTTGACCACGCCACGCGGAGTGATGACCGGGCGCCAGGCGCGCAAGCAGGGCGTGGGCGGCGAAGTATTGTGCGAGGTTTGGTAAAACAGCCGTCAGCTATCAGCCGTCAGTAAAACCGGCGTGGCTTTTGCTGAAGGCTGAGGGCTGAAAGCTGAGAGCTTCTTTATGTCACGAATTGGAAAAAAGCCGATCGCACTGCCTAAGGGAGTGACGATCAAAGTCGAGGGCAATACGGTCGCGGTGCAGGGGCCGAAGGGCAAGATCGATACTGTTATTCCGCGCGGGATTCGCGTGGAGCAGCAGGACGGCCACATTGTTGCGCTGCGCGAGAATGATTCGCAGGCGGCGCTGCACGGGCTGACTCGCGCTCTGGTGAATAACGCGGTTGAAGGGGTCACCAAAGGCTGGACCCGCGAGTTGGAAATTGTCGGCATTGGTTATCGCGCGGAGATGAAGGGCAAGGGCACGGTGGTGTTCACGCTGGGCTATTCCCATCCCATTGAATATCCGCTGCCGACGGGAGTGGATGTCGCAGTCGATCCCAAGCAGACGAAATTAACTGTGACTGGAATCGATCGGCAAAAGGTGGGGCAGGTTGCGGCGGAGATGCGTTCGCTGCGCCCGCCGGATCCGTACAAGAATAAAGGCGTGCGCTATAGCGGCGAGCGCTTGAAGAAGAAGGTTGGAAAGACGGGAGCGAAATAGTCGTCGGTCGTTGGCCGTTGGTCGTCGGCCTAAGACCGTGGGCGCCTGCCGCGGTGGAGTTTGCGGTCAGGGTTTTGGCGAACGAGGAACGACCAAGGACTGTTTTTATGCTGACAATTTCATCGAAAAATGTAACCCGGCGAAGAGTGCATAAGCGCATTCGAAAAAAGGTCCTCGGTACCGCAGAGCGGCCGCGGCTGAATGTTTATCGGTCGCTGAATAATATTTACGTGCAGGTGATTGATGATCTGAAGGGCGTGACCCTGGTTTCTGCCAACAGTGCTGAAGGTAAAAAGGGCACGCGGACGACTGGCGGAAACTTGTCGGCGGCCAAGACCGTGGGCAAAGCGATTGCCGAGCGCGCGAAGGAAAAGGGCATCAGCAAGGTGGTGTTTGACCGTGGGGGATATATCTATCACGGGCGAGTGAAGGCGCTGGCGGATGCGGCGCGCGAAGCGGGATTGCAATTTTAGAAGCGGCGAGCTTTGAGCAGCGAGCAATGAGCCAGCTTAGTTTGCTCGCAGCTCAAAGCTTGCAGCTCATAGCTCATAGCTAGGAAAAAAATGCCAACTATTGTTAAGAGAATCGATGCGGGTTCCTACCAATTGAAAGACCAGGTGGTGGCCATTAATCGCGTTACCAAAGTGGTAAAGGGCGGCAAGAACCTGTCGTTTGCGGCGCTGGTGGTGGTCGGAGATCCGTCGGCTGCGGTGGTCGGCTACGGATCGGGCAAAGCCAAGGAAGTGCCGCAAGCCATCCGCAAAGGCATTGAGTCGGCGAAGAAAAACCTGATGCGGGTGAATCTGACGCAGACCAGCATTCCGCACACGGTGCTGGGACGTTTCGGGTCGGGCATGGTGTTGCTGAAGCCGGCGCCAGAAGGCACGGGCGTGATTGCCGGCGGAGCGGTGCGCGCGATTATGACTTCGGTCGGAATTCAAAATGTGCTGACCAAATCGATTGGCACCACAAACCCGCACAACGTGATCAAAGCGACTTTCGACGCGCTGAAGAAATTGAAGAATAGAGAATTTGTCGCCGGGGTTCGTGGCAAGACGGCGCAGGAACTGTAATGATGACCACAGCGAAGACGAATACAAAGTCCAAGGCGAAGACAACGAAGGCTCCGGCCGCCGCGGGAAAACTACATTTGAAGTATGTGCGTTCGGTGATCTGCACTCCGGTGAAGCACAAGCTGGTAGTGAAGGGACTAGGTTTTACGCGGTTGAATCAGGTGATCGAGCGGCCGGACACGCCGGCGATTCGCGGCATGGTGGCCAAGGTGCCGCATCTGGTGGAGATAGTGCAATAGCCGTCAGCTCTCAGCCATCAGCCGTCAGGAAAATCTCTTGCGCTGATAGCTGAAGGCTGATAGCTGAAGGCTTATTTATGAATCTTTCAAACGTTCGAGCGCCGAAGAAGGCGAATGAAAACAAGAAGCGGGTGGGCCGGGGCATGGGCTCGGGCATGGGCAAGACTTCGACTCGCGGACATAAGGGCCAGCGCTCACGCAGCGGTTCGCGCATGATGCGCGGCTTTGAAGGCGGGCAGATGCCATTGCATCGCCGGGTGCCGAAGCGCGGATTCACCAACATCTTCCGCGAGGAATACAACATTGTGAACCTGGAAAAGCTGGCGGACCTGGGCGAGAGCACGATCAATCCGGATGTGCTGCGCAAGGCGGGCGTGATCAGCACCAAGCGCAAGCTTAAAATTCTTGGTGACGGCGAACTTAAGTCGGCGATTACCGTGCATGCGCACAAATTTTCAAAGTCCGCGCAGGAAAAGATTACCAAGGCAGGCGGCAAGTTTGAGGTTTTGAAGTAGTGGTGAGCGGCGAGCAATGAGCGGCGAGCGGAATGGCAGTGATGGCTCACGACTCAAAGCTCACAGCCCAGGGCTCACAGCTGAAAGCTTTTTATGGTAGAGAAGTTCCTCAATATCTTTCGCATTCCTGACCTGCGCAAGCGCATCCTGTTTACGCTGGGATGCCTGGCGGTGTATCGCGTCGGCGGGCACATTCCCATCCCTGGGATCAACTCGCAGATGTTCCAGCAGTTCATTGAACAGAACCGCGGGACGCTGCTGGGTTTTGTAGATCTGTTTTCCGGCGGCCAGTTCCGACGCATGACGATTTTCGCGCTCGGCATCATGCCGTACATCACGGCGTCGATCATCCTGCAGTTGCTGACGGTGGTTTATGAGCCGCTGGCCAAGCTGCAGAAAGAGGGCGAACTCGGCCGCAAGAAGATCACCCAGTGGACGCGGTATCGTGACCCTGGGGTTGAGCGCGGTGCAGTCTTTCGGAATTGCCTACACCCTGCAGAAGAGCGGCGGGTTCGTGCTGACGCCGGGCATCGGCTTCGTGCTGATGACGGTGCTGACGCTTACCACGGGCAGCGTTTTCATCATGTGGCTGGGCGAGCAGATCACCGAACGCGGCGTGGGCAACGGCATGTCGCTGCTGATCTTCGCCGGCATCGTGGTCGGCTTGCCGCGCGGCATTTTTGATTTGTGGGACAAGGCGAGAAACGACGCATTTGGGGCGCTTACGCCGGTATGGATGATCCTGCTAATCGCGGTGATGGTCGGCATCGTCGCCTTCATCGTTTTTGTCGAACGCAGCGAACGGCGCATTCCAGTGCAGTATGCCAAGCGGATTGTCGGCCGCAAGATGATGGGCGGGCAATCCACGCATTTGCCGTTGCGGGTTAACTCGGGCGGCGTGATGCCTGTGATTTTCGCTTCATCGATCGTTACCATTCCGCAGACGCTGTTGTTTGGATTGCGCGACAATCCGCACTTCGGGCCCATCCTGCGCGCGCTGTACTGGGGCGAGCCCATGTACACGGTGTTGTATGCGGCGGGAATTATCTTTTTTGCTTACTTCTACATATCGATCGTCTTCAATCCCAACGAGGTTGCGGACAATATGCGGAAGTATGGCGGATTTATTCCTGGTATCCGTCCTGGCAAACGTACTGCCGATCACATCAACGAGATTCTCACACGAATAACGCTGGTAGGCGCGATTTACCTGATCATCATTTCGCTAATTCCGGAATGGATGATCACCGGTATCCATTTAAATCATTTGTATGGTCCGATTGGCAGGTTCTTCGAGAACATGCCGGATCGGATGCTGAATGGTCTGGGGTTGAATTTTTATTTTGGGGGAACCTCGCTGCTGATCGTGGTCGGCGTGGCCATGGACACGGTCAATCAGATCGAATCCCAGTTGATCATGCGGCACTATGACGGGTTCACTCCCAAGAGCGGACGGATTCGCGGCCGCCGCAACTGGGCTTAGAAGAAAGCCTTGAAGAGGGCGGATCGTGTTGCTTGGCAGTGACTCTGGTACAGGAGCGGCTTGGGGCCAGTTCGATGGCGGAGCAGATTTTGCGGACTATCGGACCCGTTGTGCTTCTCGGGCCACCGGGCGCAGGTAAAGGCACCCAGTCTAAGAGGATCACCGAGCACTACCACATCCCGCAGGTTTCGACTGGCGACTTGCTGCGCGAGCATGTAAAGCAGCACACGCCGCTGGGGGTTGAGGTGCAGGCGATTATCGCCCGGGGAGAGTTGGTTCCTGACAACCTGGTTTGCGACATCGTGGCCTGGCGCTTACGGCAGCCGGATGGCGATCGCGGGTTCATTCTGGACGGGTTTCCGCGCACCCAGAAGCAGGCGGCGTGGCTGGATTCGTTTCTGAAGTTTGAGTTCTTTGAAAGCGGAAAGTGGGCGGCGTGGCTGCCGATTGTGATCCGCATGGAGGTGGATTATAATAAGTTGTTGCTCCGGATCACTGGACGGCGGACTTGTCCCACCTGTGGGTCGATCTACAACGTCCATTCCAAGCCTCCGCTGGTTGACGAAATCTGCGACAAGGATGGCACCAAGCTGGTCATTCGTGATGATGACCGCGATGAGGTCATTCGCGAACGCTTGGATACTTACGAACACCAGACCAAGCCAGTTGCGGAATATTACGAGAAACTGGGCCGGTTAGTGTCCATTGATGGGGACCAGCCGGTGGATGACGTGACCGCCCGCATCCTGAAAGAAATTGATAGCCATGCTTGCGACGCGGTGAAGGCAAGTGAAGCTAAGGGAAATTAGAAAGTGGCGATTGTTTGTAAGTCGCAGTCGGAAATTGAAAAAATGCGGCGCAGCGGCCGCATCGTGCGGCAGGTGCTGGACGAAATGAAGGCGATGGTCGCCCCGGGCGTAAGCACGATGGACCTGGAGAAGGCCGCTGAGAAAAAGATTAAAGACCTGGGCGCGAAGCCGGCGTTCAAAGGTTATTACGATTATCCGTGTGTGCTGTGCACATCGGTGAATGAAGAGATCGTGCACGGGATCCCGTCGGCCAAGCGGGTGCTGCAAGACCGGAGACATCGTTTCGATCGATTGCGGCGTGGTGCTGGATGGATATTACGGCGATGCCGCGATAACCGTGGCTGTGGGCGAATCGGTTTCGCCGGAGCGGCAGAAGCTGTTGGAAGTGACCGAGGCTTCGTTGTATAAAGCGATCGAGCAGGTCAAGGTCGGCAACAGCATCGGCGATATCGGCGGCGCGGTGCAGGAATATGTTGAGGCCAACGGCTTCAGCGTGGTGCGCGAGTTTGTAGGGCACGGCATCGGAACCAAGCTGCACGAAGAGCCGCAGGTGCCGAACTTTCGCTCGAATGGCGGGAATACGCGATTGCGCGAGGGCATGGTGCTGGCGATTGAGCCGATGGTGAACTCGGGCCGTCCGGAAGCCAAAGTTTTGGATGATAAGTGGACTGCAGTCACGGCCGACGGCAGTTCGAGCGCGCATTTCGAGCACTGCGTGGCAGTGACGAGAGATGGGCCGGTGATTTTGACGCAGTAAGAAGCTTTCAGCCTATTAGCTCGTTGGCTTTTAGCTAAATGCTAAGAGCTAACAGCTAAGAGCTGATTTTGAGAGCTGAATGAGCAAAGAAGACGCGATTGAAGTGATGGCGACGGTGGTGGAACCGTTGCCGAATGCCATGTTCAAGGTGGAATTGGAGAACAAACACCAGGTGCTGGCGCACGTTTCCGGGAAGATGCGCAAGAATTTTATTCGCATTCTGCCGGGAGACAAAGTTGCGGTCGAGCTCTCGCCCTACGATCTGAATCGCGGAAGAATTGTTTATCGATACAAATAGCTTTTAGCGATTAGCTCTTAGCCTTTAGCTAAAAGCTAAGCGCTAAAAGCCCAGAGCTGAGGAATTATGAAAGTACGAGCATCGGTAAAGAAGATTTGCGATAAGTGCAAGGTGATCCATCGCAAGGGTGTGGTGCGAGTGATTTGCACGAATTCGAAACATAAACAGAGGCAGGGGTAAAGCAGCTTTTAGCTCTTGGCTTTTAGCCATTAGCTGAAACCAACTCTGCAGTCGTTATTGATAAAGATAAGTGTGGTTTTGGTTCAAGCTAAGGGCTTAGAGCTAACGGCTAAAAGCTCAGATCCGATGGCGAGAACTTTGGAGGCATAAGATTTATGGCACGAATTGCAGGCGTCGATCTTCCGCGCAACAAGCGAACGTTCATTGCGCTGACGTACATTTACGGAATTGGCAACGCGCGCTCGACGCGCATTTTGGACGAAGCCAATGTGGATCCTATGAAGAAGATCCAGGACCTGGGCGAGGACGAAGTGAACCGCATCCGCCAGGTGATTGAAGGCGAGGGATTGGTCGAAGGCGATCTGCGCAAGGAAGTTTCGATGAGCATTAAGCGGCTCATCGAAATCGGGTCCTATCGCGGCTTCCGGCATCGCCGTAACTTGCCGGTCCGCGGACAGCGCACACATACCAACGCCCGTACCCGTAAGGGCCCGCGCAAGGGAACGGTCGCTAATAAGAAGAAGGCGGCGGCAAAGACGTAAAAATCAGCTGTTAGCTTTTGGCTCTTAGCCTTTAGCTGAACAAGCTAGGGGTCAAGCTAAAAGCTAAGAGCTAAAAGCTAAAGGCTCACTTATGGCTAAACCAGCAGCAGCGGGCGGCGCAGCGGCGCCGGAGAAGAAGGGCAAGAAGAAAACCTTCAAAAAGAAGGAACGCAAACACGTGTCGTTTGGCGTGGTGCATATTCAGGCGTCCTTCAACAACACCATTGTGACCATCAGCGACCAGGCGGGGAACGTGCTCTCGTGGAAGAGTTCAGGCTCGCTGGGATTCCGCGGATCGCGCAAGGGAACGCCGTTTGCGGCGCAGCAGGCCGCGAGTAATGCCGCCAACATGGCGCGCGATCACGGCGTACGCACCGTGGAAGTGCGGGTCAGCGGACCGGGTTCGGGGCGCGAGTCGGCGATTCGGGCGTTGTCCGCGGCGGGAATTGAAGTTCGCGCGATTAAAGACGTGACGCCGATTCCGCATAACGGATGTCGGCCACCGAAACGCAGACGCGTGTAAATCGTCGCACGTCTCACGTCTTGCGTCGCAGGTTAAAGCGCACGGCATCCGGCGCACGACAAAATGGATTTCGCCCAGGAAGAAAGGTCAGCCAGACCCGTAAACTGGACGCAAAATGAATAGGAGAAGAAAACTTGGCACGTTATAAAGATGCAGTATGCCGTTTGTGCCGCCGCGAGGGCATCAAGCTGTTCCTCAAAGGCACGAAATGTTTCAGCGATAAGTGTCCGATTGAGAAGCGCAACTTTGCGCCTGGCCAGCACGGTAAAGACCGCAAGGCCAAGATCGTCGGATACGGCCTGCAATTGCGCGAGAAGCAGAAAGCCAAGCGCATTTACTTCACCCAGGAAGGCCAGTTCCGCAACTACTTCGAGAAGGCTGCGCGCACCAAGGGCGTGACCGGCGAAATGCTGTTGCAGCAACTGGAGCGCCGGCTCGATAGCGTGGTATTGCGCATGGGATTGGGAATTTCCCGGCGCCAGGCGCGACAACTGGTTCGTCACGGCCACATCAGCGTCAATGGCCGGAAGGTGAACATTCCTTCTTATCAGGTCGCGGTCGGGGAAGAGATCGCGATTCGCGAGGCCAGCAAGAAACTGCCGATTCTCGAGCAGGCGAAAGAGTTTGCCGGACACGCGAATCCGCCTAACTGGATCGAGATCGATCGCGACAATTTCAAAGGCCGCATCACCGCGCTGCCGAAGCGGGAAGATATTCAGCTGCCGGTGAATGAGCAGTTGATTGTGGAACTTTATAGCAAGTAATGTCGTATTCGTCGTCACGTCGTCAAGTCGTTCGTCGCTGGACAAATCACGGCGCAAGCGAGTGTTTGGCCAACGACCGAGGCCGACGACCAACGACGGTGTTAGGTCCACATTTTCGCGCCAGATCAGCCTTTGCTGACATTGACCTGAGTTGGACCACTCAGCGAGTCAGCATTGAGCCACATGGCCGAAGGAGAAACAAATGCTTTGGAAGGGTTTTCAAAAACCAAAACGCCTCGCAGTTGACACTTCAACCCTAACCGACAAGTACGGAATTTTCTGGGCGCAGCCGTTTGAACGCGGCTTCGGCACCACCATCGGCAACGCGCTTCGCCGCGTGCTGCTGAGTTCGATCGAAGGCGCCGCGGTTACCGCGGTAAAAATGGAAGGCGTGCTGCACGAGTTCCAGTCGATCCCGGGCGTGGTCGAAGATGCGACCGACATCATCCTGAACTTGAAGCAGGTGCCGTTCAAGCTGAGCGGAGACGCTCCGAAGGCGATTTACCTGCGCTCGGACCAGCCTGGCGTTGTGACCTCAGGCATGATTGAAGCGGACGGCGATGTCGAAGTTCTCGACAAAGACGTCTACATCGCGACCGTCAGCGAAGGCGGCAAGCTCGACATGGAAATGCGCCTGAAGCGTGGGCGCGGTTACGTTTCCGCCGACAAGAATTTCGATGAGGACCTGGGCATCGGGTTCATTCCCATCGATTCCGTCCACTCGCCGGTGCGCAAGTGCAATTACACCATCGAGGCCGCGCGTCTGGGACAGATCACCGATTACGACAAGTTGACCTTAGAAGTCTGGACCAACGGGTCGATCACCCCGGCAGACGCGATCGGGCTGTCGGCGAAGCTGCTGAAAGACCACATGAATATCTTCATCAACTTTGAGGAAGATATTGAGACCGGCAGCACCACCGAAGACCGCAAGCCCGAGATCAAGAACGAGAACTTGAACCGTTCGGTCGAAGAGCTCGAGCTTTCGGTACGCAGCTACAACTGCCTGAAGAATGCGAACATTCAGAGTATCGGCGAGTTGGTGCAGAAGACCGAAGCCGAGATGCTGAAGACGAAAAATTTTGGCCGCAAGTCGCTGAATGAAATTAAGGAAATTCTTGGCACCATGGGGTTGAGCCTGGGCATGAAGATCGATGAGCACGGGAACGCAGTCCCCGGGCCGACTTCGAACCAGGTGCTGCCGGCGTCGGCTTACGGACCGGACGACAATTACTAGTGTGGCGCGGGCGCCCTCGCCCGCGAATCAGGTTTCAAAGTTTCTAAGGTTTCAAGGTTTCGGAAGCGCATGCACTCTGAAACCTTGAAACACTGAAACCTTGCAACCTTGAAACTTGGGGTTCTTATGCGTCACAAAGTAGCAGGATACAAACTCGGACGTACCACATCGCACCGGCGCTCGCTGCTGCGCAACATGGCCACTTCGCTGATCATGGAAGAGCGGATCGAAACCACCGTGCCCAAGGCGAAAGCCTTGCGCCCGACGGTTGAGAAGATGATCACGCTGGGCAAGCGCGGAACCTTGGCGGCGCGCCGCCAGGCCATCGCTTATCTGATGACCGACGAAGCCGTGAACAAGCTATTCGATACCATCGGCCCGCGCTTTGGCGACCGCAACGGCGGCTATACCCGCATCGTTCGTACTGCGTGGCAGAAGGGCGATGGCGCCGACAAAGCGTTCATCGAGTTGCTGGGCAGTGAGCAGTTGCTGGACGAAAAGCGCCAGAAGCGCGCCGAAGCCCGCGCAAAGAAAGCGGAAGAAACGCGCAAGGCCATGGAAGAGCAGGAAGCCAACCAGCAGGCTGAGGCGGCGGTTGAAAGCGAATCGAAGGAAGAAAAAGAGAAAGAGTGAAATTTTGCTGGTTTGTAAAGGGTCGGACGCTTCGCGTCCGACCCTTTCCTTTTTGTTCGGTTGTATAAGGCGGTGTTCGCAGAGCTATGCTCCGCAAAGATTCGGCGAGCGCTGCTCGCCTGCCCGGACGTGGACGTCCGGGCCACATTATTTTACCTGCTCTGGCCTACCAGCGCTGCCACCGCCATTCTGCCAAAATGCTGCGTTGTCTGGACCGGATGGTCTTTGTTCCATTTCGCCATACCCGGCACGTATCCGGTCGAGAGCACGTGGTTGTGCACGACGTCGAGCGAGAAGCCGCTGTCAATCGTGACTTGATTGCCTTCGTGCTCGTAGCCGGCGATGTCCGGCGGCAGGTGCGGAACTACGTCCCAGACATTCACGATGCGGTAGCAGATGTTCACGTGGGTGTTGAAGAAGTTTACGAAGTCGTCGTGGCCCACGCGCGGTTCTGCCCAGGTGTAAACCACCGGCGAAAGATTAGAGTTCACATTCAGCAGGTCGAGAGTTGCAAGCGGACAGAGCGCGCCGCCGAGGCTGTGTCCGGTAATCAGTAGCTCGCGATATCCCGCAGAATATTTGTTCAGCAGCGCAAGCAGATTTTCGCGCACGGCGAGGTAGACGATCTGAAATCCTTCGTGCACGGTGCCGCGCCCAAGCACCGGAGCATACGGCGCGGGAACGAAATCAAAATCGTCGAGCCAGTCGTGAATAAACTGGGTGCCGCGAAAGGCCACGATCAGCCTTTGATTCGGCTTGT
Source organism: uncultured Acidobacteriota bacterium (assembly GCA_963703465.1). Classification (GTDB taxonomy): domain Bacteria; phylum Acidobacteriota; class Terriglobia; order Terriglobales; family Acidobacteriaceae; genus Gp1-AA145. The sequence continues at coordinate 274,550 of CAVPEQ010000003.1, forward strand.
CGAGACAGAACCAGCCGAAGTGTAGATTTGCATTCGGGTTCGGAGGAAGAGCTCGGACCGCCGCATCGCTGGTTGCTGGTTGATGTTGCTTCGGCTGGTCGAGCATGCTTTGCAGCATCTTCTGGCGCTTGGTTCTTTCTACCGGAGCGAGTTTCGCAAGATGGTTCTGCACTGCGGGGTGTGCAGGGTTAGCGAGGATTTCAAACGCAGTCTGATTCAGCGTGTAATTTGGCGGAGGTTTCGTTCCGTCATAAGCGCCTTCTGCCAGGGGCAGCACGATGTTTTCGGCAAATTGGCCGTCAAAGGGGATCATGGAGGGCTCCTGCTGGTAAATAATTTTTTGAGGAAGGAGGCCAGCATAGTCCTGATGAGTCGGACGAGGCAAGAAGAATTACGTGGGGACAGCCCCCTGGGCTGTCCAAGAAGCTGCTGCTACCTTGCTGCAGCCACAAATGCCGCATACGCGGCGCCCAGCACCGGCGCATCCTGATTCAGCACAACGAAGATGGGTATTCGGGCGAGTTCGTCGGCTAGTTTGGTTTTGTTGCAGAATGCGCGGAGGAAGGTGCCGTCTTTTAATTTCGGGAGAATTTTCAGCGCGATGCCGCCGCCGACGTACACGCCGCCGAATGGGAGAGCGCGCAGGGCCATGTTGCCGGCTTCGGAGCCGTAGGCTTCCGTCCACATGTGCAAAGTTTCTTCGCAAGCCGCGCAGTCTTTCGAGAAAGCCTGTTGGGTAATGCTGGCTGCGGAGTCGATGTCGGGGTCATCAAAAAATGGATGACGGTGTTCAGGGAATACGGCTTCATGAATGGCGCGAAAGCCGCGCCCGGAGACGACTTCCTCGGTGCAGACAAGAGGCATGCGTTGACGCAAGTACTGCAGCACTACGATCTCGCGATCGGACGCGGGGGCGAAGTCGGTCAGCCCGGCCTCGCAGGCGGAGACCTGATAATGGTCGCCATTCCAAAACAAGATCGACTCGCCGAGGCCGGTTCCGGCAGCCACATAGACTTTCGTAGCGCGCGGTTGCGGAGTTCCGCGATTTAATTCCAGAAGATCTTTGGGTTCGAGATGATCCAGGCTGGAGGATGCGGCTTCGACATCATTGAGTAGCAAAGTTTTGTTGGAAGCAATCTTCAGGTTTTCCGCGACCTGCTTGCGGGTGATGGTCCACGGCAGGTTGTTGCAGACGACTGCATCATTCACGATTGCGCCGGCGACGCCGAATCCGGCGCCGCTGAGTTTGGTCAATGGATGGCCGTCGCGCTGCGCGCGTTGGCGGAAGTGCTCGAAAAAAGATTCGATGTCGGGGAAGTCGGCGGTCTTTACGGTGAGTCGATAAACGGGGCGTAGGTGATGGGCTTCGACCTCAAACAGAATCAGAGTGCATTTGGTGCCGCCCAAGTCTCCCGCGAGGATCATGAGGAATGAGCGTAAACGGAATTGCGGGGAGCATCAAGTGCGGGATTTGTTTCGAGCTGAAGCTCGCTTGGCGCTGCGCTAATTTGACGCGGCCATGAGTGGCAGCTCTTCCACGGTTGCCTTGTGATTGTGTGGGACGCCCGTCCTCACAGTCAATTTTTGGTGACGGGCGTGGACGCCCGTCGCTACACGAACTGGTTCGATGTGATCAATCGGCGCTCGCGGTTTGGGGTGTGGAATCCACCACCTTCCCCGACAATGTTTCCCAGCCGCGGCGCGACAAGTCCCAGAAAATCAGATAGCCGGCGACGCCGGCGAGTGCGAGCAGCAAGATTCCTTGTCCCCATTGCTCAAAGACCAGTTTGCCGATGCCGAACAGGCAGCCGTAAACCAAGATCACGCCCATCAGCCAATTGAAGGCGTTGCCAGCGACGTCTTTTACTTCGGGGAGTTCGGGAGCAAGTTTGGCAACGGGCTTCCATCCATAGACCGTGGGATGAACGCGGCGATAGAAGGCAACCAAGGTGGCGTTTGATTCGGCGCTAGTTAAGAACGTGACGACCACCCAGGCGATGGTGGTGAGGCCACCAGTGATGAGAGTTTTCTTGGCGTAGACGAGGGCGTCGTTACCCTCGAATGAAACATTTCGCAACCCAATCGTGACCGCAGCAGCGGCGATCATGGCGGAGATTTCACTCCAGGCGCTAATGCGCCACCAGTACCAGCGCAAAATATAAACTGCGCCGGTGCCGAAACCCACGCCCAGCACCAGTTCCCAGCCGGCGCCGATGGATTTCAATTGTGCGGCGGTGTAGCCGCTGGCGAGCACAAGAAGCACGGTGATGACGCGGCTTACGCGCACGTAATGCTGCTCGGTGGAGTTGCGAACTAAAAATCTTTTGTAGAGATCGTTGACCAGGTAGGAGCATCCCCAGTTCAATTGCGTACCTACCGTGGACATGAAAGCTGCAAGGAAGGCCGCGACCATCAATCCGCGTAAGGCAGGGGGAAGAAAGTCGCGCAGCACCATAACGTATCCCTGCTCGGGATTTTGCGCGAAGGCCAGGCTAGGGTGGATGCCACCGTTGGGCGAGTAAACGACGATTGCAACCAGCGCAGTGACGATCCAGGGCCATGGCCGCAATGCGTAGTGCGCGATGTTGAACCACAACGTCGCGCCCAGAGAATGTTTTTCATCTTTTGCGCTGAACATTCTTTGCGCGACGTATCCGCCGCCGCCGGGCTCCGCGCCCGGATACCATGCAAGCCACCATTGCATTCCCAGATAAACGATGAAAGTAAGTACCGGCAGCGTCCAGACAGCGCTGCTCGCCCAGCCCAGATGGAAGTCCGGCAGGAAGGCAGTTGGGTCGGAAGTGGTAGCGCCCGCCGCCTGCGCGTTGGCGCGAATCACTTGCAGATGCGCTTCGAGCGCGTGCATGCCGCCAATCTTGGCCACTGCGACCCAGGCGAGCACGATGATCATCGTCATCTTAAGTACAAACTGGAACAAATCGGTGACCAGCACTCCCCACAGCCCGCCAATGAACGTGTAAAGGCCAGTGAAGGGAATGATCACGAAAATGCAGATGGCGAGCGCGGTATTTTGCGGATCGCCCAAGGTGTGCTGACCGAAAATCCCCAGGTGCACCACTCGCCCTTGAGCGATGACCGGACCGAGGATCACGGTAACAATGCTGACCATGGCGCGCGTCACCCATCCCAGGATGAAGCAGTTCATGAAGAGACCTAGATAGACTGACTTGAATCCGCGTAGAAAGGCCGCGGGTTTTCCGCCATAACGGATCTCGGAAAATTCCACGTCGGTGAGAATTTCGGCGCGCCGCCAATAGCGTGCGAAAAAGAAAACTGTCAACATGCCGCCGACGCAGAAGCCCCACCAGATCCAGTTGCCAGCGATGCCCTGGCGCGCAACTACGCCGCACACGAACAGCGGTGTGTCGGCGGCGAAGGTAGTAGCGACCATTGAGGTGCCGGCCAGCCACCAGGAGACGTCGCGCCCGGAAACAAAAAAATCTTCGGTGTTGCCGCTGGCCCGCCGCCGGTAATAAATCCCAATGGCGAGGTTCACGAGCAGATAGCCGATGATCACCACCCAATCTATAGAAGTCAGAGGCATTGTGTGCTCCGTGGTGGTTGCATTCAACCCGCCGTAGAGAATGCTACACGCAAAGTGCTATATAGCAATATAAATTACGAGAATCTTTGCTGAAACTCGTTAATTTTACGATTGAGGTTGTTTATTCCACCGCTGTAACCAAAACTCCGAAGGGTTCCAGCTTCACGCCGGTCATTCCGATGTCGGAATTTGCGGGTTGCGGCGAGGCCAGCAAAACGTGAAGCGATTTTCCACCCACACCAAAACCTTTCAACTCAAAATTTACCGTCTGTGATTGCGGGCTCATGTTCAGCGCGACCAGCACGGGATCGGTCCCATTTTTCGCTCGCCGCAGATATGCCAGAACATTCGAATCTTCGCGGTTGACTGATACGTAGGAACCATCGCGAAGCGCAGAAATTTCGCGACGCAATGCGATCAGGTGTTTATAGAAATTAAAAATCGAATTGGGATCGTAATGCTCGGTAGCGACGTTATATTGGGTCGCGGTGGGCGGCACCGGCAGCCAGGTTTTGGCGGCATTGCTGAATCCGGCATTGGTGGCTTTGTCCCATTGCATGGGCGTGCGTTCGCCATCGCGGCCTTTGTCTTTCGGCCAGCCAGTGCGGCCGACGGGATCTTTGACATCTTCGATCCGCGTGGGGACAGTGGTGCGCATGCCAATTTCTTCGCCGTAATACATTTGCGGCGTAGCGTGAGTGGTGAGCAGCAACGTGGCCATGAGCTTGGCGATCTGATCGTTGTGCACGCCATCGCCATAGCGGTCCCAGGTGCGCGCCTGATCGTGATTGTTGAAGAAGAAATATGGCTGGCCATCGGCAAAATTGAATTCGACTTCATCGAGCAAACGGCGAAACTCCGGGGCCGATAATTTGTTCAGGTCGGCGACCTTGAAATCCATGGGTAACTGAATTTCATCGTTGTTCGGGCCGTACATTTTGACCAGGTCCTGAATGGTGGGTTCGTCGGCCTCGCTGATCAGCACGGGATTGCCGGGGTAGCCATCCGCGAGCTTGCGAATTTCGCGCAACACATCGTGGACTTCCGGAAGGTCGTCGGTATATTTGTGCTGAATGTTGGGATCGCCGAACGCGTTTTTGCCGGGAAGAATGGGATCGTCGTGCATTTTGGGGTCTTCGAATAGCCGCGACACCGCGTCCATGCGGAATCCTGCTGCGCCTTTGTCGAGCCAGAAACGCAAAACGTCGTACATCGCCTTGCGTACTTCGGGATTGCGCCAGTTCAGATCCGGTTGCTGCACATAGAAATAGTGGTAGTAGTACTGGCCGGTTTTCTGGTCGTAAGTCCAGGCGGAGTGGCCAAACCATGACTGCCAGTTATTCGGCGGCTTGCCCGGACCCTTGCCGTCACGCCAGATGTACCAGTCGCGCTTGGGATTAGTGCGCGACGATCGTGATTCGAGGAACCACTGGTTCTGATCGGAGGTGTGGTTGGGCACCCAATCCATAATGACGCGAATATTGCGCTTCTTCGCTTCGGCCATCAGGTGATCGAAATCAGCCATGGTGCCATATTGCGGATCAATAGCGGTGTAGTTGGCGATGTCGTAGCCGAAGTCGACCTGCGGCGAGGGGTACATGGGCGTGATCCAGATGGCGTCGATGCCGAGCTCTTTTAAATAATCGAGACGCGATGCGATTCCGTTGATGTCGCCGATGCCGTCGCCGTTCGAGTCCTGAAAGCTACGCGGGTAGACCTCGTAGATCACGGCGTGCTTCCACCAGGGATCGGGCGAAGCCGGCGCGGCGGCTTCTTGGGCATGAAACGGAGCGGTGACCAAAACAGCGAACAGCAGTAAGAGAAATGCGGATCGGAGCGGAGTCAACATGGGTTCACCACGAATATGTTCAAAGCGAGAATATTACGTTCACTCATTGGTAACGCAAAGGGAATTCGAGAAATGTGCAAACGCGAAAACCTTACCACAGAGGACACAGAGGGCACGGAGGAAAACACAGAGGGATCACCGAACTCTTTTTACTTAATCTCTGGGTTAGACTTCCCCGTGCCTTCTGTTAGTTCGTGGATCGAATCGACAGTCAATCCGGTGAAGCGTTCTTGCAGACCGCTTGGCCAGCGGACTTCAACGAAGTCGATCTTGACGGTTTGTCCCAGGCCAAAGTGCACTCGCATGTCGCTGCTCGATGAATAGCTTGATCCGCTGCGGACTTCGTCGACCCTCGCGCGTCCGCCGGCGCTCAAAGTGACGCGAGCGCCAATGCCGTCACGATTGGATTTCGTGCCGATGGTTAGAAACTCGATCCAATGATTTTTCGATTTCTGCTGGTTCACCAGTAGGTTGGGGCGCGCGTTCATGTTGCTGATCACGGCCGAGAGTTGGCCGTTGTTCCAGAGGTCGCCGATCGCCAGGCCACGGGCCGAAGTTGCGGTGGTTATGCCGGAGCCGGCCTCTGCCGAGATGTCAGTGAAAGTTCCATTGCCGTTGTTGCGGTACAGAATTTTCGGTTCCTGAAAGTTGCTGCCCAAATGCTGCTTATCGACCTCAGGATAGACGTGGCCGTTGACCACCAGGAGATCAGGCCAGCCGTCATTGTCAAAATCGAAGAACATCGTTCCCCAGCCGAGATATTGCGTATGCAGGCCAAGCCCGGCGGCAAAGGTTACATCGTCGAATGTGCCGTTTCCGTTATTGCGGTAGAGGGTCGAGGTGTCGTCGGAGAAGTTTGTGCGAAAAATGTCCAGTTTGCCGTCGCCATTGAAGTCGGCGATGGTGCTGCCCATGCCGGCCTGCGCCCGGCCGTCTTCGTTGAATGCAGCTCCGGCGACGATGGCGACGTCGGTGAATGTTCCGTCATGATTGTTGTGATACAGAATGCTGGGGGTGCTGTCGCAGGCGACGTAAATGTCGGGCCAGCCGTCGTCGTCGTAGTCGAGGGTGGAAACGCTGAGCGAGTAGTGGCCGGCGGCTTTATCGATGTGGGCCTTGGTGGTAACGTCTTCGAACTTTCCGTCGCCCAGATTGTGGTAAAGAATATTTTTTGCGGGCGGCAATCCGCGTGGGCCGCACATCACGGGAACGCCCTTCCACACGCAGTCGGCGCGTTCGCCGGGGCGAGGCGCGGTTGAGAGATCGAAGTCAACATAGTTGGCTACCATCAGATCCAAACGCCCGTCGCGATCATAGTCGACAAAAGCGCAGCCACTGCCCCAGGCTTTGCCGGAGCCTGCGACTCCCGATTGCTCAGCTACTTCTTTGAACACGCCGCGGTCGTTGTGATAAAGCCGGTTCTTTCCGTAGTAGGTGACGTACAAATCGTCCCAACCATCGTTGTCGTAGTCGCCGACGCAAACCCCCTGGCCCCAGCCGGTCGCTTTCAGGCCGGCTTTGACGGTGACGTCGGTAAAGGTGCCGTCATGGTTGTTGCGGTAGAGGTGATTGGTGGGAGCTGTGGCGCCGGACGCATCTTCGAGCGTGGTGCCGTTCACGATGAAAATGTCGGGCCAGCCGTCGTTGTCGTAATCGAAAATCGCGACGCCGGTGCCGGTGGTTTCGATGATGTACTTCTTAGTGTCAACACCACCGAAGACGTTCATCATCGTTAGCCCTGATTTTTCGGCAACGTCTTCGAAATCTGCGACCCGCGGGGTTTGTGCTTGCGCAAGGATAGCCGTGGACAACGATGTGGTGAACAGAAGCGGAATAAGAATCGACTGGAAGAAGCCGCGAAAGCTGGAAGCCGCAATGCGCATCAGACAATACTATAAGCCGCTGCGCGGAGACGAAGCGCGCTCTGACTTGAGTTCCGGACGTAGTAGCATGAATCAGTATTGATACGCAGATGTTCCTTCGCCGATCAACCAATCTTTCTGCCTGACTTAACACTCTTGTGGATTCTCTCTGCCAGTGGGGGCTAATCTGGGGGCAGGGTTCTCAACCAAGAACGCGGCCGCCAGCCGAGGGTGCGCAGGCAATTTACTCGCAAGGCATGGCGTCGCTTCAAAAAGGTGATTTGGACGCTGCGCGTTCATCGTTCGAAAAAGTTGTAGGCATGGCTCCGAGCAGTCCTGAAGCCCACAATTCTCTGGGATGGGTGCTGATGGAACAAGGACAGATGGACTCCGCGGTCGCTGAATTTCATAAGGCCTTAAAGATCAAGCCCGCATTCGTGCAGGCGCATGTGAATCTGGCGAACGCTTTATCGAGCCAACGCGATTTTGCAGAGGCGCAATCGGAAGCGCAAGAAGCAGTGCGCCTTGATCCCAAAGACTCTGAGGCGCACCGTACTCTGGGAAGAATAAAGAGTTTTCGCGGTGACCTGCCGGGCGGTATCACTGAAATACAGATCGCCGTAAATCTTGAGCCAAAGCGTCCAGAGCTGCACGATGATTTGGGAACGTTGTTTGAGCAATCTGGGAGAATTGATGACGCGGCGGCACAATTTTCTCAGTCGCTGCAACTACAACCGGATTATTTTTCTGCGGAATTGCACCTGGGGATCGTCCGTTGGCAGCAGCACGGATTAGCTGAGGCAGGCGATCTTCTGGGTAAGGCAGCGCAGTCTGCCCCTGAAAATCTACAAGCCCACTACTACCTGGGTCGCGTGCTGGAAGACGAAAAGAAAGACAACGAAGCGATTGCTGAATTGAAAAAAGCCGTGGCGCTGAATCCTGACTTTCCCGATGCGCAGGAGAGTCTGGGGCTTTTATCCCAGCGTGCCGGAAACATCCAAGACGCGGTTGCCGCATTTCGGCGCCTGGTGCAGCTTCGTCCAGATAATCCGGATGCTCACAACAATCTGGGTTTGGCGCTGATTCAGTCTGGTGACGCCGCGAGTTCCATGCCCGAGTTTGAAACTGCCATCCGCCTGCGGCCGGACGATGCCGGTTATATCGAGAATCTGGGGACAGCTTACTTGCAGCGAGCTGACTTTGATTCGGCAATTAAGCAATTTCAATCTGCTTTGAAAATCGCGCCGCAGGATGCGACCGCGCATTACGATCTCGGGCTCGCGCTCAAGCTGAAAGATCAGCTTCCCGACGCGATTGCGGAGTTTCAGAAGGCTGCGCAGTTGTCGCCGGAGCAGCCTGACATTCACTACACGCTGGGCGTGACGCTTTGGCAAAAAGGTGACTTTGTGGATTCGGAAAGAGAGTTGAGCGCCGCTATCGCCGCTAAGCCCGATTACTCCGAGGCGTATTACACGCTGGGCACGGTGCTGAAGCAGGACGGAAAATTAGACGCCGCCGCAGCCGCCCTGCGCAAAGCGATTGAAATCGATCCCGGCCTGGTGGGGGCGCATACGAATCTGGCGGCGATCTTGAGACAGCAAGGCGATGCCGCCGGAGCTGAGGCGGAGAATCGGCGAGCGCAGGAATTATTCAAGCAATCGAATACTCTCCAGGCCGCTACCTTCAACACTAATTCGGGGAAGAGGTTGCTTCAGGCGGGAGACGTGGATGGAGCGATTTCGCAGTTTCGCTCAGCAATCAAGATCGCGCCGGACTATGCCCCAGCCCATCAACAACTGGCGCAGGCATTGGCACAGAAGGGTCAACAAGCCGAGGCTGACGAAGAGTACCGCAAGGCAGCGCAGTTGGCGGGAACAAATTCCGTCCAATGAGTGGGATTGAGTTAGGGCGAAACCTCGCGCAGAGCGACTAACTGGCTGCCCACCGGAACGCCGCGCGCAACTTTTACGTGAAGCACTGCCTCGAACGGTTTCATTTCCCCGTTATCAGAGACGCTTAAACGCAGCAGCAGTTGCTCAAGAGAATCCTGCCGGCAGACAAATTCCGCGGCAGCCTGAGTGCCGATGGTGGTGGTGCCTGCCAGAATGAGAACCGAGCGCGCCGAGTTCATCCCCGGTACAAGCCCGACGATGGCGTAGTCTTCGGTTAGAGGCGTCCCTGAAGGGCTGGCAAAGAACATTTTTGGTTCATCCGGCCGAGGCTCAACATTAACAATCGCGAGATCCCCCCTGCGTGCGCCGGAGCTCGCTCGCTGAAACACAAACTGGTGGGTGCTAGGGATGTCACGAAGGCTCAAGTTTTCTGCAGGCGATCCCACGAAGATGAGATTATTGTTTTGCGCGTCATCCAAAGAGAACAGGCTTCCGCGCTTTACCCGAATCTCACGGTGCAACTGAGTGAAAACCTGATTCAGGTCATAAACCGCCAGAACTTCTCCCACCCCGGTATAGTGATCTGAGATTCCTTCCCGCGGATCGCGCTTAGGGTCAAAATAGCGCAATCCAGTTTCCGGACGACCGATGAATGAGCCATTGCTGAATATCACCCACGGGGCATCGGGTCCGGTTGCGAATGCGTGCCAGAAGACGCGGAACGGTGGCGGTGCAGTCGCATCCGCGGTCGAGGATCGGCTGGATGTGATCCTGCCGGCCAGCAGTCCAGCGATGATGACGAGCGAAACCACCAGCAGACTTGAAAGAATGATGGCGGTGCGCGGGAAACCGCGTGGCTGGGGTGCGCCCTTGTCCTCATCGGGCTCGTGCATGCCTCGCACCAGGTTTTTGCTGGAGGGCGTCGCCGGATGAAAGGCAAGCGCATAGGTTCCCTTGGGCAACTCAACCAGGATGGGATCATCGCTGCCGTCGGTCGCGTAGTATTCGGCGATCTTGGCGCGTAAGCGTCCGGCTTGCACTCGCACTAATGAATCCAACTGGGGATCGAACTCGGTGGGACGGCCGAAAACCTCGGTCGCAATCTGGTATTCCTTGAGCGCGACCCCGGGTTTTCGGATCGCATGATCCGCCAGGTAGCGAAGAAGCTTGCAAAGAGACTCGGAGCCGTGCAGGGTATGGCTGTTAACTAACCTGTCAATCTCGACGAGGCGCGGCTCAATGTTGGTTACGTGCCCTGTTACGCCCACGGTAACAAAGAGTAACAAATCAATTCTTGCACTTTCAAGTCATAGGCTTACGACGCGGTAACGGTAACAAGACCCAGTGAGACTTTTAAAATACTGGAAACCGCATCATGCTTCCGCAAACTTCTGGAACCCTGAATTTCGTTTGCGCGAGATTGAGGGAGAGGTTTGCTGTTCGAGGCAGAGCGCGTTTTTAATTCGGACGATGTGAGTTGCTGGGTGCATCGCTGTTCGTTCCCCATTTGAAAAATCAAAAACGTTAATAAATGAATTCATTTTTCGGTAGAGACAATTTCGGGAAATTCAATTTGCTGTATTCATGTAGGGAAGCAAATCAAGAAATCTCGAATGATTTCAACATTGCCGCAGTAAAAAAGTTCGGCACTCAAACTGCTTACCAATGAGTAATAGTTCTTCGTGGACTGAATCTTAAGTTGTCAGGCAATCAACCGGTTTTCCTATCGTGGGAGGATTTCAATGAAGAAGGCAGTCAGCTTTAGCGCTCTTGTCGTCTTAGCGCTCCTTTGTGGTCTGTGGGCTTCGCGCGCCAGCGCGCAAGCGGTATTCGGCAGCATCCTCGGGAACGGTCACTGACCCACAGGGTGCGGCGGTCGCGGGTGCGAAGGTCACCGTTACCGACAAAAACAAAGGAACGACGCAACAGACAACCACCAACGATAGCGGAAACTATTCCGTCACCCACTTGATCCCCGATCTTTATAGTGTGAAGGTCGAAGCCCAGGGATTTAAATCGACTGAGCAGCAGAACGTGACAGTTCAAGCCGACGCCGGCTCGAATGTTGATCTTCAGTTGCAGCTCGGGGCCACCACTGAAGCAGTCGAGGTTACGGCCGAGGCGCCGCAGCTCAAGACGGATCGCGCTGACATTGCCACCACCTTCAATGAGAAGTATGTCGAAGACGTACCAATTTTGAATCGCAATTTCACCACCCTGCAGCTCATGGCGCCAGGATCACAGAAGATCGTAGGCTGGAGCCACGCCGCCACTGAGAACCCGCAAGGCAGCCAGCAGATCTTTACTCAAGGCCAGCATTTCAGCGGAACAGCATTTGAGCTTGACGGAACCGACAATCAGGATCCAATCCTCGGAATCATCGTTGTAAATCCTAACCTCGACGCAGTGACTGAGGCCAAGGTTTCGCTGCAGAACTACGACGCAGAGTTTGGCAAAGCGGTTTCGAGCGTAGTGACCGCCCAAACTAAATCTGGCACCAATGACATTCACGGTAGTGGTTTCTGGTTCCGGCGTACCGACGCAACTCAAGCACGCGATCCTTTCACGCAATATGATGCGGATCCGATCACTCGGATCAGATTTATTCCATCTTCTCGTTGGCAGCAGTTCGGCGGGACAATCGGCGGTCCAATTATTAAGAGACAAACTGTTTTTCTTCGGCGATTATCAGGGAACGCGGCAATCGAGCGGCGTTAGTGGAACACTTTACGGTTCCAACAAACGAAGTCCGAACCACATGTAATCCGACGACAAATGCGACCAGCACGACTCCAGGCTTCTGCGATCTTAGCCAGTATTTGACTGCGGGGGTAGGCGGCGGGCGGAAAGTTTTTGATCCCACAGTCGGCGTCTCGAACACTGGAACCGGCCGAACGCCAATTTCCAAGGAATCTGATTCCGATCAGCAGAATTTCTCCGGCGGCGCGCCGATTCTGGCGGCATTTCCCGCTCCGCAAAATAGCAGCGTGACTGAGCAATTTCATCGGTTCGGGTTCAGGCCCGTTTCAGCCAAAATAGCTTTGATACGCGAATTGATTACGCAGCGAGTTCCACTGTCAGCGTCTTTGGCCGATTCAGCCTCGACTACTTCAAGTTGTCGGGTAAGGGACTGTTGGGTGCGGTTGGTGGCCCTGGAAATGGATTGCTTGGCCTGGCAGGTAGCTCCATTACGCACAACTACAGTCTGGCTAGCGGCTTTACGAAGACCTTCAGCCCCTCGTTATTGATGGACTTCCGGTTTGGGTACTTCAAATACAATCCGCAAACCCAAAAGCCGGATGGCGGCACACCAATGACGGCATTCGGAATTCCGGGTGCGAACACGAGCGATCCCAAAACCGCAGGTTTCGGTGCGTTCCTGCTGGGCCCCGATCCGATCAGCGGTCAAGGTTGCGCACCCAACAGTGGCACAACAAGGTTGTGTAATATCTAGCTTCGGAGATGGGCTCGGCGTTGCTCGGTGTAATTGCCCTCTTACTGAAAGCGAACAGCAATTCCAGTTTGTCGACAACTGGACCAAGACAAAAGGCAATCACATCATCAAGTTCGGTGCTGACATCCGATATGCAGAGAACCTGCGAATTCCGAGCGACAATAATCGAACCGGCGAATACAACTTCAGTCCCGAGAGCGACGTCGAACGCTGGTAGCGGCGGCTTGGATCTGGCGACGTTCTTGCTCGGCGACGTGACTTCGTTTGCACGTTACGTAAATAACCCCAACCTGCCTGGTGCAAACAATGCGGCGGAGCGCCAGAAGCGTTGGTTCTTCTACGGCCAGGATACCTTCCGCGCAACCTCAAAGTTGACAATTAATTACGGCTTACGCTGGGAAATTTACTTCCCCGAGTCGGTTAATGCAAAAGGCAACGGAGGGTTCGCCAACATCGTCGACAACAACGGCACGGGCGGCATTCGGGTCGGTGGATTCGGCCCGTACGGTTTGAACGGAAACATCAACAACGATTACCACGCCTTCGCGCCTCGCTTAGGCATCGCGTATCAGCTAACACCAAAGACTGTGGTTCGCATGGGCTACGGACGTAGCTACGACATTGGCGTGTTCGGATCTAATTTCGGCCACACAGTGACCCAAAACCTGCCGGTGCTGCTCAAGCAAAATTATGACGCCAGCAGTTTTACCGCGGTGCGTCGTAATCCCAATTGCACTGCTGTTACGCCCTGTTCTGGGAATCTCGTTCCGCTCTTCTCGCTGGATGCTGGTCCGAATGCCAACCCCAACATCGACCCCGCCTCGGCGTTCCCGGCTGTTCCATCGAATGGATTCATTCCATTGACTGCGCAATTGTCGGGAACGCACATTCGCCCGATCAAGCAGGTTCTGCCGACGGTGGACGCATGGAATGCTACCGTGCAGCGCCAAATTACGAACACCATCACGGCCGAAGTTGCGCTATGTTGGAAGTAAAGGAACGCACGGCTTCGCAGGAGACGGACCTAACTACGATGTGAATCCGCCAGAGTCGGGCCGGGTAATGATTTCGTCGTCGCTGACCCGACTCCGGCCAATCCTGCACACCAGCAAATATGCTGGCTTCAGTCCGTTTGTGTCCGCAGAACGATCGTCGGCCCATTGTTCCCCCGAATTCCGTTCGATCTTGGCAACTACTACGGAAACGACGCTGCCAGCACCTACAATGCATTTGAAGTGAAGGTAGAGAAGCGATTCTCGCAGGGTCTTGCAATTCCTGACCCACTACACGTTCTCTCACGCATACAACTACACCGACTCCTACTACGCGGGCAGCCATTCGATTGCTTGGGGACCGGTTGACTTTAACCGCAACCATGTGTGGGTGCTCAACACCGTTTACGAATTGCCTTTCGGAAAAGGCAAGACGTACATGGGAAATTCCAGCCGAGCATTGGATTATGCGATCGGCGGTTGGCAGATAAGCAACACTACCAACTGGAGCAGCGGATTGCCATGGACTCCGAGTTTCGGCGAGTGCGGAAACGAGCAAGACATAGGCCAGTGCCGACCGAACAAGGGGTTCAGGATCGTTCAGTCCCAGCCTGGGCTCGATTCAAATGGCGACCCATACGTCACTACTTCACCCCGGTAGCTCCACTGGCTTATCCCGATCCTGATACACTGCCCTCGGTACTGATGCCTGCTCGCTCGCCAGACCGGCCTCCGGGCCGTTCGCCACGCCGGCATGCGGAACTATCGGAAACTTTGGGCGCAATGTCATTCCACGGACCCTGCTGGTTTCTACTCTGACTTGTCGCTGTCGAAGAGGTTCCTGGTTACCGAGAGGTTTAGCCTGCAGTTCCGCATGGATGCGTTCAACGTGTTCAATCATCCTGTTTATGCTTTCAGCGCCAACAACGGAGCTCAAACCTGCATAGATTGCCAAACGGGCTGGGAACAATGGGAAGATCACCAGCCTGGAAGGTGGATCGAACTATGCGTGAACTGCAGTTTGCGCTGCGATTCGACTTCTAAGCAGTTGAAGAAATCGAACTTCCAAGGAGGGAGATAATCTCCCTCCTTTTTTTTCGCTTACAATTTGGTTCTAGCCATGCGGTTCTATCTCTCGGCGCGAGCGCGCGTGAAGTTTTGCTATCCGGCGGCTGTAATGCCTGGGGATGCTCGTCTCCGTCGCGCTTCACGCGCAGAAGACTGGCGGTGCTGCGACTTCGAGCAGTTCAGCTCAACCAGAATCTGTCGGCAACGAGGCTTGCGCCAAATGTCACACTTCTCTTTATGACTCGTACCTAAAGACTCCGATGGCGCACGCTAGCGGCCTGGCGACGGAAAACCTGATTCCGGCAGACTTCACGCATGCGCAGTCGGGGTGCATTACCGGATCTTACGGCGACAACGGACGTGCATGGTTGAGTTTTAATCGCGACGGCGGCAGACCCAATTCACGGTAAGCGCGAGTTGCTTTACTACATCGGATCGGGGCGGCGAGGGCTCACGTATTTATTCGCGGATGATGGCTTCGTGTTTGAATCACCCATCAATTGGTATGGCGATCGGCAGGTGTGGGACATGACACCGGCGTATCAGAACGATCGCGAGATGCCATTGAATTTGCCCGCGCATACGAGTTGCCTGCACTGTCACGTCAGCGGAATGCGCGCACCACTCGACGGAACGGAGAACCGGTACCAGATGCCGCTGCTCACGCACTCAGGCGTCAGCTGCGAGCGCTGTCACGGGGCGGCAGCATCACACATACAAGGTGGACCGATCGTGAATCCGGCGAAGTTGTCACCGGAGCGGCGCGACGCAATCTGCATGCAATGCCATATGGAAGGGCGAGTGTCGATTGAGCGTGCCGGACGTCACATCTACGACTTCAGGCCGGGAGATTCACTGTCGGATTATGTTCGTTACTACGTTTTGACCGGCGCATCGGGGCAGTTAGGAGCGGTGAGCCAAGTGGAAGCGATGGCGCAAAGCATGTGCAAGAAAGCTTCCGGGGACAAAATGTCATGCACTAGCTGTCACGATCCGCACTTCACGCCATCTGCCGAAGAGCGGGTGGAATATTTTCGCGGAAAGTGCCTGGCCTGCCATGGAGAGACTTTTGCGGCGAAGCATCACAAGGAGCAAAAGGATTGTACGGTTTGTCACATGCCGGGATCATCCAGTAAAGACATCGCGCACACTGAGGTCACTGATCACCGAATTCCGCGAGTGCCTGCGGTATCCCCGCAGCTGTTGCAGGATACGAATGCCCCGGTCGCCAAATTAGGTTTGGCCCCATTCCCTGATTCTCAAGAAGCGGAAGACGATCTGCGGGATTTCGCACTGGCCTGGGAATCGTTGGCCAATAGCGGCATGAGCGCCGCCCGGCTACAGGCTTACAGCATGCTGAAACGCTCGGCGGTGCGGTATCCAAATGATCCGGCAACCCTTGCGGCGCTTGGATACGAGGAGCAGGTGCACGGCGATATTGGAGGAGCGCGGGTGTTCTATCAGCGTGCGCTCGCGGCAGATCCGAATTCGATCGACGCTGCAACTAATGTGGGCGTGATCGAAGCGCAAAATGGAAATTTGTCGGAAGCGGTCAAGCTGTTACAGTCAGCCTTCGACCGTGCGCCGGGAAGGAGCACCATAGGAATGGATCTGGCGCGAGTATTCTGCTTTGAAGGCAAACTGGATGAAAGCCGAGCTGTGGTGGAGCGCGTGCGCGAGTTCAACCCGGATATGGGCGCGGCAAAAAAGCTGCAGGACGGATTGCATCAGCTTAAGCCAAATTGCGGTTTGTGAGTGAGATGATTTCGTTTTCGATAAAGCGATATCGACTGATACTGGCGCTACTCTTTGGCTGCGCTCCCTGCTGGATGCAAGCGCAAGAAGCTAGCGCCGCTTCCCAAGCGCCATCAACAGCTTCGGGTTCCAACGATGCGCAATTCGCTCATGCGCGCCAACTCTTGCAACAGGGCAAGTACGACGAGGCGATTGCCGAGCTCCAGCAGCTCGTTTCTTCTCAGCCGGGAATGAAAGGTTTGTCTCACGAGTTGGGTACCGCTTACTATCGCAAGGGCGATTATGTTCACGCGATCGATTCGTTAAAACAGGCGCTGCATTCTGATCCGGCAGACAACGAAGCTACACAATTGATCGGGCTTTCTTATTACCTGAGCGGGAAGCCGGCCGACGCCATCCCATACCTCGAGAAAGTTCAGACCTGGTATTCGCGGGCCAATGTGGATGCTTCGTACATACTGGGCCAGTGTTATATCCAGACGAAAGATTATCCGCATGCGCGGCTGGCATTTGCGAAGATGTTTGATCTCGCGCCTGATTCGGCGGGGAGTTATCTGCTGACCGCGCGAATGTTGTTTAGACAGGAGTTCGAGCCGGTGGCGCTGGAGTATGCGCAAAAGGCGATTGCGCTCGATCCCAAGCTGCCGCTGGCGCATCAGTTGCTGGGCGAAATTCATTTGTTCCAGTCGCAGATTCCAGAAGCGGTATCTGATTTTCGAGCCGAACTGGTGATCAACCCCGGGCACGCGGAAACCTATTACAAGCTGGCCGACGCTTATTCGCGGATTCAGAAATTTGATGATGCAGAAAAGCTTTTGCAGCGCTCGATCTGGCTGGATCCGACGGCCACCGGACCTTACGTTTTGATGGGTAAGGTACTTGAGAAGAAAGGCGAGCCGGAGCTGGCGGTGCGCGCTCTGCGGCATGCGGCAGCGATGGATCCGAATAATGCGATCACGCACCATCTGCTCGGGCAGGCATATCGCGATCTCGGCAATACTGAAGAAGCTGAACGCGAGTTGAAGCTTGCCGGGCAACTCGAAGGCGCCGCAGACTCGAAACAGTAAAACGAAGCGGAAATTCTCAGAAATCGTAATTCGTATAAGAAGTTTTCTAATTTCTTCGTGAACCTTCGCGCCCGTCGTGGTTAATGGGTTTCACAGCACTAACCACGAAGGACACGAAGGCGGCTTCCGCTCCGTCCAATTTTTATGTCAGCTGCAGATCGAGTTTGGTCACGCTTGCAGCAGGGAAGCGGAAGGTCAACGTATCGCCCTTGATCTCCAGGTGCTGAGTTTTCGGCGCCACTGCGTGGCGTTGATCAAATGTGTTGCGCGCGTGAATATCCGGAGCTGTCAACACCGTCGCCTCGCCGGCATTCACTCGCGCACCGCGGACTACGATTTGCGTTTCGAGAGCGTCTTTGACGCTGGTATTGACAGCGGTCACGACTAATCGCTTGTCATGCAGCGACGCCGACCCGCGCAGTCCCCAGAACGAAGCCGGTTTGCCGTCGCGATCGTAGTGGACCGAGGGCGCGGAGAATTCAGAGCGCAGGCTTTGGCCGCTCTGATGGGCGGCATATATCGCGAATACGTGACCGACCGGGGTCACGCAGAACTTGTCTTCGTGCGCGAGGTAAAGGCTGTTGAGGCAGTTGATCAGTTGCGCGCAACAGGCGACCTCAACTTTTTCCGGATGGCGATTGAAGGTGTCGAGGGTCATGCCGCTGAAGACCGCGTCCCGCAAGGTTGGCAGCTGTTCGAGTTGATCGCCGGGAGTGAGTTCGCTGCCCGGGCGGTACCACGGTCCCCATTCGTCGACCGCGAGTTTCACGTGATGCTCAGGATCGAACTCGCCCATAATCTGCCAGTGTCCCTCGATCAGCGATTCCATACGATCGCCCTCGCGCAACAGTTCGTACCAGTCCACGGGATCGAAATTCACTGCGTCGCCCTTTCCTTTTTCCCAATCTTGTGTCTTTCCGCGGCTCAGGTTCCACGCGTAGTGATGCAGCGCCCATCCGTAGAGCGATCGCAACTGGCCGCTGCCTTTGCGCGACATTTCCTCAAAGAAGCCACGCGTCCACTCCCAATTAGCGCCGTCGGGGCCAGCGCCGATGAAGGACAGATCGTGGCCGGAGCCAGGCACCCAGGTGGTGTAGCGGCGAAATTCTGTGGCATAGGCTTGCGGAGTAAAGTTTCCGCCGCATCCCCAGGCCTCGTTGCCAACGCCCCAGTAGCGAACATTGAAAGGATCTTTGAATCCGGCGGCGGCACGTTCGTCGGCTAATGTGGTGCTGCCAGCAGGCGAGTTGCAATACTCGACCCAGCGATAAAATTCCTCGGCGGGGAGACTGCGCACATTTGCGGCAAGATAAGGTTGAGCGCCCAGCGATCGGCAGAACTGAACAAATTCATTGGTGCCGAAGCGGTTCGGATCGTAGCGATGCGAAGCTGGTGCGGCGGCAGTTTCTCCTCCTGCCCAAAAATTTGTACGGCGCGGACGGCTGCCTGCAGGCCCAACGCCGTCGCGCCAGTCGTAACTGTCAGCGAAACAGCCGCCGGGAAAGCGCACAATCGGCGGATTTATTTTTCGCATTTCGTCGATGAGCTCTTTTCGAATACCGTGGATGTTGGGAATCCTGGAGTCCTCTCCGACCCAGACCCCGTCGTAAATCACGCCGCTGAGGTTTTCGGTGAAGTGGCCATAGATATTCGGCGAAATGGTTCCCAGCGGTTCATCGAGCAGAATTTCGACGCGAGCATCGGCGGATTGCGCAAAGACGCGAGGAGAATACTTGGAGGCGAGAACGAAGCCGGCAGCTGCAACAGATGCGCCGCCGATGAAGTCTCTGCGTTTCATGACCATTCGAATTGGCTTCCTGAGTCTAAAATTTGTGGATTCATGGTAAACGTTTGCTTGCCCTGAAGCCAGATGTAAAACTCCAAATTCTTTCCGCCAGAATATCGAAATTGTGGGCTGCTTTCGTGATAGAACTGTTAGGAATTTTCAACTCCACTGCGAGGTCCAAGTCCGACCTATGGCTAACCTGAGCACCAAGAGCAACACCTCGGTTCAGACTTCCGGGACAACCCCGGCCAGTTATGGGCCCGCATTGGCCGTCCTCACAACTTTATTTTTCATCTGGGGATCGCTGACGTCTTTGAATGACGTGCTGATCCCGTTTGCGCAGCATGTGTTCACCTTGAACCTCGCGCAGAGCATGCTGATTCAAACGGCGTTTTTCCTGGCGTACTTCATCATTTCTTTGCCTGCTGCAAAGATCATTGATTGGATCGGTTACAAGCGCGCCATCATCGTGGGGCTGAGCACTATGATCGCGGCGTGCCTGCTGGTTTATCCGGCGGCAAAAATTCCTTCTTTCCCATTCTTCCTGACTGCGCTCATGGTTCTGGCGGCAGGAATAACGGTGCTGCAGGTGGCGGCGAATCCTTACGTTGCCGTGCTGGGGCGACCTGAAACTGCATCAAGCAGATTGAACTTGACCCAGGCATTCAACTCATTGGGCACGGCAGTTTTTCCGTTCGTCGGAGCTCGGCTTGATTTTAGGCGAAACCGTGAGCGCGGCGGCCCAGTCGGCTTCGCAGGATGCGGTCATCAAGTTGTACGTCTACTTTTTCGCAATTGTTCTGGTCTTGCTGGCGGTATTATTCGCGGTTTTCAGCTTGCCGAAGATCGAATCTGCTGAACGCCACAGCGGCGAGAAGGTTGACGACTCTATTTGGAAGCACCCGAATCTGCCGTTCGGAGCGATTGCAATCTTCGTGTATGTCGGCGCCGAAGTCGCAATTGGCAGTTCCATTGCGAATTACCTAGCGTTACCTAACATAGGCCATTTCGCATCCGGTGTCGCCGATCCCGCGGTCCGCTACCGTGCCGCGCTCTCCGTGGCCGCACGTTACATTTCAATCTATTGGCTAGGAGCAATGGTCGGCCGGTTCATCGGATCAGCTGTTCTGCAGAAAGTAAAGACGTCGCGCGTGCTCGCATTTTGCGCCACCATGGCCACGCTGCTGGTCGTGGTTACAGTTCTGAGCAATGGACATTTCGCGATGTGGTCAGTGCTGGCCATCGGATTGTTTAACTCCATCATGTTCCCGTCCATCTTCACCAGCGGCATTGCCGAATTAGGGCCGTCTGACCGGTGACGGATCGGGCCTGCTCAATATGGCAATCGTTGGCGGCGCGATAATTCCCTGGGTGGTGGGAAGAATCGGAGATGCCATCAATCATTCTTGGTATCCCTCGATGATTCAAGGTGAAACCAGTTGGGGTCAGGGAATTCACTACGCGCTGATTCTCGCGGCGTTCTGCTACCTATATATTCTGTTTTATGCGGTCAGCGGTTCCAAGCCGAACAGTGAACGTTACGGCCGGCGCGCGTTGAACCGGTAAATGAAGTCTTCGGGCGGAGATTGCGGTCGGAAAAAGGGTGGGATTGAGAAAAAACTGGTTCGTGGGAGTGGACATCGGCGGCACGAAAGTTGCTGCCGGCCTGGTGGACGCTAACGGGGAAATTGCCGCCCAGGTCCGCGAGCCAATGATTTCAAATTCTTCCGCACAGGAAGGTTTGAACGCGGTATTTTCAGCGATTGCGCGAGTGATGCCTGCGGGTGCGGTCGATGTGGGCGGAATCGGAATTTGCGCACCGGGGCCACTCGATCCGAAGACTGGCGTTATCTTGAATCCTCCCAACCTGCCGTGCTGGCGCAATTTTCCCTTGGCCGAATCAGTGCAAAGGCGATATTCCGCGCCGGTGAAGGTCGATAATGATGCCAACGCTGCTGCGCTCGCAGAAACTCGATGGGGCGCGGCGCGTGGATGTCGAAGCGTTTTTTACGCCACCATCGGAACTGGAATCGGGACCGGCATTGTGTTCGACGGCAAAATTTATCACGGGCGCACCGGATCAGCGGGCGAAGGTGGGCATGTCAGCATCGATTATCAGGGCCCCATCTGCCGCTGCGGGAAGCCGGGGTGCATTGAAATCCTCGCGTCGGGGACTGCGATCGCGCAGCGCGCGCGGCAGGCTATGGCTGCCGGAGCAAACTCAATGATGCTGGAGCTGGCGGGCGGAGACATCGCTGCATTCACTGGGGAGATTGTAGGCAAGGCGGCGAATGCCGGTGACGCTTTGGCGGCGAAGATTTTGGTCGAAGCGACCGAGATGCTGGCTTTGTGGCTAAGCAACATCGTCGACTTATTCGATCCTGATGTCATTGTGATCGGAGGCGGAGCCGCCGCCCTGTACCGGCCATTTTTCGACAAGCTGCACGAAAAGATTTCGCACCTCACCGTCAATCCGCGCGCTGACGAAGTTCCGATTCTCTCAGCCCGCTACGGTGCGGATTCCGGCATCGCGGGAGGCGCGGCGTTGTGCGTGTGAAGCACAGACATTTATTCTCTTCTGGCCGAGGCTGACCCATGGTCCTTGAATGTTTTCGCCTGACTGTCTTCCTCGTTTCTGTATTCTCGAGTGTCATGGTGTTCTCAGCCGACAATCGCATCGTGATTTTTCGTGAAAACGGTTTTCCGTCCGCGGATTCTGCTCCCGCCCCGGATTCTCTCTTGCAAGCCTTGCCAGACGCGCACTTTGCCTCAACTGATGAACTTAAGGATCGCCTGAACTCCTCCAATCTTCTCGTTCTTCCGTACGGCTCTGCGTTTCCCGAACCAGCGTGGGCTGAAATTCAAAGTTTTCTGCAACGCGGCGGAAATTTGCTGGTGCTCGGAGGGCGTCCGTTTAGCCGGGCTGCTTATCGCGATGGCGGAAGCTGGAAGCTGTGCGACTACAGCGTGCGTTACATGCGGCCGCTGATGATTGATCAGTATCAAGAGACGCCGGGGTCGGATGGATTGAAATTTGAATCGAATCCTGACATCGCATTTGAAATTCCACAGTTCGCGTGGAAGCGGGGATTCAGTCCAATTATTCATCTAAGCGCGGTCGATCTGTACAACCGCGGCGGTTCCGCGGGATCGATTGATGCAAACTTAGATGCGCTGGCGTGGGGAACGAAAGACGGACGGCGGATGTCCGCGCCTGTGATTCAAATTGATCACCTGCGAAACGAATTCGACGGAGGGAGATGGATATTTTTTGGAGGGCAACTCTTTTCCGACTTTTACGAAGGATCGAACGCCGAGAAGCTTGTGTCCAATCTTGCCACTCGGGCCGCAGAGGGCGCGGAGGAGTTCACAGTTCGGCCGGTGCTGCCTCTTTACCTACCCGGCGAATCGATTGAACTCGAGGCACGTTGGAATCGGACAAAAATCCCCGCAAACGTTCAGCTGGAGATTAGTTGCTACCCCGAAGGCCACCCTGAAAAGCCTTCCTATATTAGTAGCGACCGGCCTTTTTCTAATCTGCTGCTCCCCGCCCCATCTGAAAAGGGCTTACACATTATTGAGGCGCGCGTAGTACAGGACGACGAAGTGATCATCGCCGTATACCACTCCGCCTTCTGGATTCGGGATCTGGATTATCTGCGTTCTGGCCCCAGACTCACCGTCAACGCCAATTATTTCGAGCTGAACGGCAAGCCGCTGGCGGTCATCGGCACGACCTATATGTCAAGCGATGTGCAGCGGCTTTATTTCGATCATCCCAATGTGTACGTGTGGGACCGCGATCTTAATCAGATTCACGAAGCCGGGCTGAACATGATCCGCACCGGGTGGTGGACGGGTTGGGACAAGTTCGCCGATGAAAACGGGATGCCTTACGAGCGCACATTGCGAACCCTCGAAGCCTATTTAATGACTGCGCGGAAATACGGCCTGCCGGTGCAGTTCAATTTTTTTGCATTCCTGCCCGAGGTGCTGGGCGGAGTGAACCCTTATCTCGATCCCGAGGCGGTTCGCAAACAGAAGAACCTCGTTGCTTCAGTGGCTGAGCGCTTTCACGATGTTCCGTTTCTGGCGTATGACCTGATTAACGAGCCGAGTTTTTCCAAACATCTCTGGACCATGCGGCCGAATGGTGACTGGATCGAGACCCAGAAATGGAATGACTGGCTCAATAAGCATTATTCGACACGGGAAGCGCTGGCCGCCGCGTGGAATGTGCCGGTCACTGCGGTGCAGGGCACGATTGCATTGCCGGAGGACGTGGATTTCGCGCCCCGTGGAATGTACAACGGCCACAACTCGCTCAAAATTTACGACTATGAAATGTTCGCGCAGGAAAGTTTTGCGGGATGGGTGCGCGCCATGGGCGACGGTATTCATGACACCGGATCAAGCCAACTTGTTACTGTCGGGCAGGATGAGGGCGGCTTTCAGGACCGGCTCTCGCCCGCGTTTTTCTCGCCTTACATTGACTTTACGACCAACCATTCGTGGTGGCAGAACGATTCGCTACTGTGGGATTCGCTGGTGGCCAAGCAGCCGGGCAAGGCTATGCTGATCCAGGAAACTGGCCTGCAGCGTGAATTGAATCTCGACGAAAGTGCACGGCGCACGGCGGAAAACGAAGCCGCGCTATTCGAGCGCAAAGTTGCCATGTCATTCGCGCAGGGCTCAGGCGCAATCGAGTGGTTGTGGAATACCAATTCGTATATGACCGAGGGGAACGAAACTCCAATCGGAGCTTTGCGCGCGGATGGGACGGAGAAGCCCGAAGCAGCGGTCATGCGAAACTTCGCCAAATTTGCGGCAGCATTGAGTCCGCACCTGCGCAATCCGCAACCGGCGCAGATTGCGGTGATCGCTTCACAATCGGCGCAGTATTCCGCCATCGGCGATATGCAGATCGAAGCGCAGCGGAAGGCGGTCCGTGCCCTCGCCTACTACGACCGCCTCACGCCATATTTGATCTACGAGAACCAGATCGAGAAAATGGGATCACCGAAGCTGGCGATTCTGCCTTCGGCGCAGGCACTCGGTGAAGACGCCTGGCAGCAGTTACTGCACTACGTAGATGGTGGCGGAAACTTGCTGATCACGGGGCCAGTGGATCGGAATGAGCATTGGCAAAGCGTCGAGCGCGCAGCAAAGCTGTTGCCGGATGCGCACACGGTTCCGCTCACGTACCACAACGCGGCTGTGGCGCCTCAGGACGTGTCCCCTGCGCCGAACCTGCAGCGCCTGCGAAATTCGCCGCTGTCATTCGATTTACAGGCTCAAGGATCGCTGGAGGCGCTACGCTTTCGCAACGCCAGCTTCACGGAAATAAATCACGGCAAAGGTCGTATCTTCTTGGCGGCAGAGCCGGTTGAACTTGCTGAGAGCGATCAAGCGACAGCAGACATTTATTCCTACGTGGCAAGTCGGGTCGGAATCCAGCCGCAGTTTGAGCTTGCAACTCCGCTCTCGCCTGGGGTCATGGCCTATCCAATTACGCTGGAGGATTCCGTCCTCTATATTTTTGTTTCGGACCATGCGGAAAATGCAAACATTGACCTGCAAGACAAGGCGGCGGGCGTGCAAATCAAATTTAATCTGCAAGCAGAACGTGCCGCACTGGCCTTGGTCGGGAAAAAAGAGAAGGCCGTGATTGCGAAGTACGGATTCTGAAAATGGGGTGGGAGACGGGAATCGACGCCGACTCCAAACGCAAATACAACACCATACAGCGCAGCAGATGGCATGTTTTTACAGTGTTTTCGAACTGCAATGCGAACGGCACGGAAATGGAGGGACGGATGCAACTAGTACTGGATAATCGACCCGTATCCCACCTCGATCATTTTGAACGACGAGACTTTCATTGAAAGAGCGAAGCGAACGTTCCTCAACTGGGAAAACTCAGGGAAAGTCTGTCACCTTCGGCGTTACGCGAGGATGCATCGCGGTTGCCTGGCCCGTATCGTCGATCACGTGGCTGATCTCGCCGTGATTGCCAAGCGCCACGGTAATGATGTCGTGGAACCGCACTTGGGGATTTTTCGGCGTCTCGATCGCGCGGGTCAGTATCACATTCGGATAAATGAAGACGCTGTAAATGCCGAGCCCCCATGCCTCGTGACTTGTCACTCCATCCGCCACCTTGTACGAGGCCCAGCCATTCACGCCCGGCGCACTCGTATAGCTTGCCTGGTTCGGAGGATCGTAGGGAATCTCGGATTGATAAAAATAAGTCCTCCCGCCGTTGCCGTTCCACAGAGACCTGGAATTTCTGGTGATGCTCCACAAACAGGCCATAGATCGTGACATCGTTTCCATTCACCACAAGCCCATTCTCGCTGGTATTTAGATCCCAGCCCACTCCCTTGCCGTGATCCGCCCTCCAAATCCATGTGTGATCCACGAGCGTGTCATTGCTGTTGATTTTCAAATTCACTTTGGTTCGTCCGATACGCGCGCCGCCGACGCGAAAGAAAACATCGTGGAGCGTGATCGGATCCTTCGCATGGCTCTTGCGACTGCCGTTGGGTCCCACTTCGAGCAGCACCGGAGACTCGATGGGACCAGCATCGAAGAGCAGCCCCGCAATCTCTATCCCGTCCGCATCGGCTGTCGTCATCGCCGCTGTGCCTTTTACCGGGCGCAGCGTTGCCAGTCCCATCCCCAGAACGACCGTATGCGGCCGTGTCACGCGAATCGGGCCGATTAGTTCGTAGATCCCGGGAGTAAGAATTAGGTTCTTCCCTTGGGCTAGCTGCGCGTTGATCGTCTCTGCCGTATCCACATCTGCGCGTGCGATATAAAACTGTGTAATCGGAATCGTCTCTCCCGGCGTTTCTCCGCCGCGCCATGTGATTCCGATGCTGTTACTGCTCAACTCTGGAACCCGCACGCTGAACTCGCCCGCAGCATTCACTTGCAGGAACGGCTTTTCGCGCACCACCGGGGTTTGAGCCACCTTCGTGTACGGCGGCTCCGGCCACGCGCCTTCTGGCGGATGCACGACGCCGACAAAGACCATGTTCCAGTTGGAGCCCGTCCAACTCTTCCAGTCGCAGTTGCGCGAGATCCATTGCTGTTGGCTCCCGGAATCGACATTTCCGTCCACCAGCGAATCCGACATCCAGCCCCCGCTCGCCCAGCCGTGATGCTGGTGAAGCACCAGGTCGCCGCGCACATGCATGCGCCGCAATGATACCGCCTGCGAGACCGCCCACTGCATTGTGCCGCCCGCCGGCTCTACCGAGAACCCTTCCGCAGCTCGCCAGAACGTTGTAGTCGCGTTGTTGTGCTCATGATTTGCATCTGCGTGCACGTTGCCGGCAATTCGCGTTGCATCGGGCGACGCGCCCAGCCCCATCACCTCGGTGTAGAAACCGACCGGAACGTCGACCGAATAGCTTCCGGGAGAAAATAGCAGAGCCTTTCGCTGAGAACTAAACTCGTTGTGCCCCTGTGTCGCATACACTGCATCGATCTGCTTTTGGATGGCCTGCGCTGTCATCGACGGATCGAAAATCAAAACATTGGGTCCGAACTCAGGCATTGCGCCCTTTGCCGCAAGCGCTGGCAGAGCCCCTGCCAGCAGTCCTGCCATGAAGCTCCAACGTTTTAAGAGTCTAAGTGCATGCCTACCAGACATAGTTCCTACCTCCGAAGGCATTATTGCTCAAAGGGCCAATTGACGGGAGGTCCCGGGGACCTGGGGATTTCCTGTTCAAATGCGGTTGGACCACAAAGCTTTCGGTAAGTCCTTACCACTCTTGTATTGACGACTTGCTGAAATGATGCCAGGGTGATTCTGGGGCACAATCCAGTCGGCCTTCCTCGGACAACAACTTCACAGTTTCGTCAAACTCAGAAGTCGAATTATTGAGCGTTCTTCAGGCCACTCTATGGCTGGCCGTTCGCCCCTTTGGGGACGTGCGAGGTGATCCGTTTGAGAACGAATTCCCGGATGAGATTCGACACAGCATCAGCACCTGTGCCCGCCAAACCATTGAAGATGACTAACGACCCTCCGCGATCGGAGGCGGGATAGTAGAGATTCGAAATGGCAGCTGCAGAGAAGTTGCCGAGGACACGCGAATAATTCGGCTTCCACTGTCCATCATCACCCCTGGCGATCACTGCGGCGGATATGGCGTACAGCGCGCGAGACCGGATACTCCCCTTGCCCTTGTAGAAGTAGCGTGGGTCTTGATGAAAGATCGCGGGGTAAACAGCTCTGCCCAGCAGGGTGCCAGATACGTGATTCGCGAATGCGGCGGCGTATCGCTTTCCATAACCTTCAATTCCGCTACCATACCCGGGAAACACGTTTTTATATTGCTCCGCACCCGCAACTCCGGCCACAGCTAAGAATGAAACCGGGTCGAAGATTGAACGCACGCTTAGTTGAAATTTCTGTTTCGCTTGCATTGGGGGCGCGTTCCAGTCATACGTGCTGTAAAAGTTCGGAATGACTCCTGCTATGCGTTGCTGGACCGCGATTCGCAACTGCTCTTCAGCGAGTTGCTCCTTGTTTCCAGAGGTCACGGTCACATTGGTGGTTACACCGGAAACTGCAAGGGTTACCGGTGGCACAATATGGGATTCGCCTGTACGCAGAGGAATTTGGATCGAGGTGGACGCGCTCATCCCTGGCGCCGTTACCGTGAGCTTGTAAACATCCGGCGGCAGGCCATCGAACGCGAACTGCCCGTTGCTGCCAGACTCCACAGTCCGTACAGTGGAACCCGACGAGTCAGCCAGGGTCACGCGCGCACCCTGCAGCACGTTTCGATTCGTATCGAAAACCGTTCCCGATAGACTTGCAGTACCGGTTTGCGGTGAGACATTGGTTCCAGGCGGAGTGGCAACTTGCGCCGGTTGGGGTGCGTCCGGGAGAGCGTCGTGGTGACTGGTCAAGCTGAAACTATTCTGCGCGCGGGCGCTAGAGCCCGCCAGGCAGGCAAAGATTAATAAAACGAAACCAGCACGTACGAAAGGCTTCGACCACGACGAACTATTTATTAAATCGGAACAGGCGCGAAGGTTAGTGCTGTTAACAGACGATTTCATTCGCAATTCCGTCAAGCGTAATACGATTTTACGACTATTAATTCACACGCTTGGGACCTGAACTCACGGGAGAATTGAAGCTGCCTTGGGTCCAGCGCTGCGTTGCGCGGCCCGAAACTGGGTTGAACGGGTAATCCGCAAATTGATTTCCTGACAACAAATCTTGCGATCAAATCTGCCCTCGCGAGCGCGTCTTGCTTCTCGGTCAAACTTTGATGTAGCCGCACCTCACTTCACTCTCAGACACCACAACGCGGCGCGAGTAAAAGTGTGCGTCAGAAGCCGGTGTCCAGTACTCGAACTCGGAGCAGACGGCAGGAACATCCAAGTCAGTACGCGAATCGTGATCGGGAGATCGTAGGGCATTCCCTGATCCGACTTGGGAGGAAAGTATCGACTGAGCGTCTCCAACGGCTGCTCGCGGAACTGGTCGATCATGGATACTTGGTGTACGCAGGATACCGTGCAATAAGGGGCACACGGTTTTACACTGTGATATTCGCGCTCCAGGTCCTCCGCTCCGTACTGCTCGAGTGGTATCCCGGGAAAACCGCGTTGCTGAGAACAGTAATGTACGAGTCCATTCTCGCAGATGTAGAGATAGCGACTGCCCGCACGACATTGCCATTCGTTGGGGAGTCCGCGAACCAACTTTTTCTGAAACTGGTTGTAATACGCGAATGTTGAAAAAGATTTAGTAACTACGCTCACAATCTCTTGGTAGACCTTCTGCTGTGGTTCGCTCAACGGTCGGAGTTGGCCACCACCATCGTGAATAATTCCGACGGTGGTCACGAGACCGAGCTCCCCAGCTCGGCGGGCAACCTGAGCAGCATCCTCCGGATGCTGAACTGAAGTTCCGATCACCGAATTGATGTTAACTTGAAATTCTGCGTACTGGGCCAGCCACTGAAGCTTCTTATCTAGTACTTTTAAGCTTTTCTTGGAAACCTCGTCCGGAACGACGTTGTCAATACTAATTTGGAGATGATCGAGGCCGGCACGATTCAAAAGCTTGATGCGGTCGGGAGTGAGCAGATACCCGTTGGTAATGATAGTCGCCACGCTACCGCGGCTGCGAATGTGGCGAATGATCAGGTCCAGTTCCGGGTGCAGCATCGGTTCGCCCCCACTGATCGTGATGACTGTTGTGCCCAGTTCAATCAACCGGTCCACGCGGCGCAGCATCACGGCGGTCGGAACAGGCTGCGAGAAGTCGTCAAACTCGTTGCAGTAAGTACAAGAGAGATTGCAGCGGCGGTTCGGCACAATATGCGCCACAATTGGATGACGCAGAGAACGGAACGCTTTCGCGACGACCCGGACCTGCCGCAGCTGCCAAGAAATAGCGCGAATTTTGCGCTTTATGGGCGTGGTGATCATTGCGAAGTTCAGAGGGGACGATCTTTTAAATTCAACCATTTTAAGTTGCCCACCGATCCGCAGCTGACAGACGATTGCTGTACTGCTACCAGAACCAGAAAGTACCAACGAACACGAAGACGGCGACGAGTAACGCGAACAGGACGTCAGCGGCATAGTGGTAGCCACCGACGACCGTCGCTACAGCTATGCTGAGCGCCGTCCACAGAAAGATCACGCCTACACCGGGCTCTAATCGAAGTAGCACGAGACCTGCCGCGGCGGAAGATGCTACGTGAGCACTTGGAAACGTGATCGCCTGAATGCTTCCGCGGCGGAGTACCCACCGATTCACGGCTCGCAGGCTGTTGGGTGGAATCTCGAACATGTCATAACCGGTCAACAAGCGAGGGGGGAGCGCCGGCACGAATGGTGTCATTGCAAAGCAAGTGTAAGTAGCCAACAGGACTACTACCCAATAGTAATCCGCACTCTGCCGCATACCAGCAATATAGAGTGCTGCAACGCCCAGCGGGATAAGGGGATAAACCAGGAGATAGGCGAGCTCGAGGTAGAGAGCGGGGCCTGAGCCAATTGCCGTTTTTGCAGGTTGGATGTGCGCGGCTCCAAAAAACGACCGATCGAAAGCAGCAAGCCTAGCCTGCATGCTCTGACTTGGTTGTGAGAAGAACCCGCCGATCTGCCAATACGCTACAAGGAGCAGGGCAGCAGGCATCCAGTCGCGAATAACAGAAGAAAAACGGGGTGGCGCAAAGTAGAGCAGGAAGCGAGCCGCTAAAATGAACGCTATCGCGAGTATTGCGAATGCGGTGACCCTGAGTCGCCGCCGAGATGGGAGGCGGCGCCCCCAGGCGGCCAAGACAAGAATCGAAAAAAAGGCGATCTCAATCCACTCAGCGACTCGCATTTATTGATACCGCGCCCCCACCAGTGGTCCTCTTGAAATTGGACGTGTCCATCGGGCTGGCGAAATTGTCAGACTTTAGCTGATGCAGATCTACTAAGAGCATTCTGCTGTCTGAATAGTAGGTACCGCCGGTGGTAGTTAGCCCTTTGAAAACTGGATCAACACAGCGAAGGTATTCTTGGTTTGTGACCAGACGTGTGTCCGCCAAGTTTCCAGCAATGAAATCACGCTCCGCGTCCACTTGAGGGTCGATTCTGTGAAAGATCCGAAGTTTCTTGATCTCAATTTGAATTGAAACGTCGTGAGTAGCGGCGCCCACCCATATGGGGGTGCCATCCATTTGGTAATCAGTTTTCCAGATTCGGAGGTGATGGCGGCGCGCGACAATCGAGGCAGGGTCCGGCAATGCATAAGAGTAAGTCTGTGCTCTCCCAAACACGAAAAGCCTGGACATAGGTAGCTTGACATAGTGTTTCCGCTGCCGTAACAGGTGCCAGAAAATCACAGGCTTTGATTTGTCCGTTTTGACCCAGCCGGCGCGCTCGAACGCGGCTTCCAAGTCGTCCTTTTTTGCAATGAAGATCAGGTTCAACATGTCCCCTTCGCGCCCTTGACCATCAACCGTGCGCGGTGGCAAGAAATTGATCATCTCGCGGAGTTCTGAAACGCTTTCTTTTGCTTCCAACAACTTTGCCGTCCGCACGGGAGAATCACCGTCAATGTAAGCTGTCACTTCAGTGCCTTTCAGGACAGTGCTGTCGCGGCCGCGGGAAAGCAGCATTACCGGTGCAGCCGGCAGGTAAAGCAGGCCGGTAGCGATCATCTCACTACCGCACGTTCAAGCCGGAGCGGGACGGCCTCTTCTGCGCGAAGATCTTCGGGCCGGTGAAGGACTACGAGTGCAACTGCGGCAAGTACAAGCGCATGAAGCACCGCGGGATCGTCTGCGAGAAGTGCGGCGTCGAGGTCATCCAGTCCAAGGTGCGCCGTGAGCGCCTCGGCCACATCAACCTGGCCACGCCGGTCGCGCACATCTGGTTCTTGAAGAGCCTGCCGTGGCGCATCGGCAACATGCTCGACATCACGCTCAAGGATCTCGAGAAGGTCCTCTACTGCGAGGCGTACATCGTCATCGACCCGCAAGGAGACGCGGCCTCGAGCGCGGCGAGCTCCTCAGCGAGGAGCGCTACATGCAGCTCATCGACGAGTACGGCGACGACAAGTTCGAGGCCGGCATGGGCGGCGAGGCCGTCCTCGAGATGCTCAAGCACGTCGACGTGCACGCGCTCGGCGAGATGCTCCGCCCGGAGATGCGCAGCGCGACCAGCGAGGCCAAGCGCAAGAAGATCGCCAAGCGCCTCAAGGTCATCGAGGCCTTCCGCGAGAGCGGCAACCGCCCGGAGTGGATGATGCTGACGGTGATCCCGGTGCTGCCGCCGGATCTGCGCCCGCTCGTCCCGCTCGACGGCGGCCGCTTCGCGACCAGCGATCTCAACGATCTCTACCGCCGCGTCATCAACCGCAACAACCGCCTCAAGCGCCTGCTCGAGCTGAACGCGCCGGAGATCATCATCCGCAACGAGCGCCGCATGCTGCAGGAGGCGGTCGACGCGCTCTTCGACAACGGCCGTCGCGGCAAGACCATCACCGGTCCGAACAAGCGCCCGCTCAAGTGCCTGAGCGACATGCTCAAGGGCAAGCAGGGCCGCTTCCGCCAGAACCTGCTCGGCAAGCGCGTCGACTACTCGGGCCGTTCGGTCATCGTCGTCGGCCCGACGCTCAAGCTGCACCAGTGCGGTCTGCCCGAAGAAGATGGCGCTCGAGCTGTTCAAGCCGTTCATCTACAACAAGCTCGAAGAGCGCGGCTACGTCAACACCATCAAGATCTGCGAAGAAGATGGTGGAGAAGGAGCGTCCCGAGGTCTGGGACATCCTCGAGGAGGTCATCAGCGAGCACCCGGTGCTCCTGAACCGCGCGCCGACGCTCCACCGCCTCGGCATCCAGGCGTTCGAGCCGGTGCTCATCGAGGGCAAGGCCATCCAGCTGCACCCGCTCGTCTGCGCGGCGTTCAACGCCGACTTCGACGGCGACCAGATGGCGGTCCACGTGCCGCTCTCGGTCGAGGCGCAGATGGAAGCGCGCGTGCTCATGATGAGCACGAACAACATCCTCTCGCCCGCGAACGGCCGGCCGATCATCAACCCGACGCAGGACATCGTCCTCGGGCTCTACTACGCGACGCGCGAGCGCAGGTTCGCGAAGGGCTGCTACCGCGAGGGCACGCTCACGTCGACGAGAAGCGGGCAGCTCGACGGCTACCTCCGCGGCGTGTACTCCTCGCCCGAGGAAGTGCGCATGGCCTACGACAACGGCGAGGTCGACCTGCACGCGCGGCATCAAGGTGCGCGTCACCGACATCGACGACGACGGCAACCACGCATCGCGCGTCGTCCACACGACGGTCGGCCGCGTGCTCATCTCCGAGGTCCTGCCGCACGGCCTCGCCGTTCGAGCTACGTCAACAAGACGCTCGACAAGAAGGCGCTCTCGAGCGCCTCGATCGACGTCTGCTACCGCACGCACCGCAACAAGGAGACGGTCCTCCTCGCCGACCGCCTGCGCACGCTCGGCTTCGAGCTACGCGACGCGCGCCGGCGTCTCGATCTGCATGGATCACATGGTGATCCCGGACACGAAGAAGGTGCTCCTCGACGAGGCGCAGGAGCGAGGTCGAGCAGGTCGTCGATCAGTACCAGGAAGGTCTGATCACCGACGGCGAGCGCTACAACAAGATCGTCGACATCTGGGCCGGCGTCGCCGACCAGGTCACCGACGAGATGATGGACGGCATCGGCAAAGAGACGGTCATCGATCCGGAGACCGGCAAGAGCCGATCGAGCTCGAGCTTCAACCCGATCTACATCATGGCCGACTCCGGCGCGCGCGGCTCGACGCAGCAGATCCGCCAGCTCGCCGCCATGCGCGGTCTCATGGCCAAGCCCTCCGGCGAGATCATCGAGACGCCGATCACCGCGAACTTCCGCGAGGGTCTCACGCGTGCTCCAGTACTTCATCTCGACGCACGGCGCTCGTAAGGGCCTCGCCGACACCGCGCTCAAGACGGCGAACTCCGGTTACCTCACGCGTCGTCTCGTCGACGTCGCGCAGGACGCCGTCATCGCCGAGTTCGACTGCGGCACGCTCGACGGCATCCGCGTCACCAAGCTCGAGGAGGCCGGCGAGGTCATCCAGCCGCTCGGCGACCGCATCCTCGGCCGCGTCGCGCTCGAGGACGTCGTCGACCCGCTCACGGGCGAGGTCATCGTCGCCGGCAACACCGAGCTCGACGAGGCCGCGTGTCGCAGCGATCGAGGACGCGGGCATCGAGGAGGTCGTCATCCGCTCGGTGCTCACCTGCCAGACGCGCCGCGGCGTGTGCGCGATGTGCTACGGACGCGACCTCGCGCGCGGCTACACGGTCAACATCGGCGAGGCGGTCGGCATCATCGCCGCCAGTCGATCGGCGAGCCGGGCACGCAGCTCACGATGCGCACGTTCCACATCGGTGGCGCGGCGGCGCGCGGCAAGATCGAGCAGAGCTCGCTCGAGGCGCGCACCGAAGGCATCGTCCGCCTCCGCAACGCGCACCTCGCCAAGCGCAAGCGACGGCACGCGTCGTGGTCATGAACCGCCACGGCGAGCTCGTCATCGTCGACGACACCGGTCGCGAGCGCGAGCACCACCGCCTGGTGTACGGCGCGGTGCTCAAGGTCGACCGAGGGCGACCACGTCAAGCCGGGCAGCTCCTGGCCGAGTGGGACCCATTCGCGACGCCGATCCTCACCGAGGTCGGCGGCATCGTGAAGTACGGCGACATCGTCGAAGGCGTCACGATGATCGAGAAGCTCGACGAGGTCACCGGCCTCTCGCGCAAGGTCGTCATCGAGTCGCGCGCCGCGGATCTCCGCCCGCGCATCTCGCATCAAGGACCCGGAGACGGGCGAGACGCTCAAGCTCCCGAACAGCGACCTCGACGCGCGCTACCTCCTCCCGGTCGGCGCCAACATCGTCGCGCAGGACGGCGACCGCATCGAGCCCGGCGAGGTCATCGCGAAGATGCCCGCGCGAGACCACGAAGATGCAGGACATCACCGGTGGTCTGCCGCGCGTCGCCGAGCTCTTCGAGGCCCGCAAGCCGAAGGATCACGCCATCATCAGCGAGATCGACGGCGAGGTGTCCTTCGGCAAGGACACCAAGGGCAAGCGCAAGGTCGTCATCACGCCGTTCGGCATCGACGGCGGCCTGCTCACCGATCAGGCGCGCGAGTACCTGATCCCCAAGGGCAAGCACATCCAGGTGCAGCCGGGCGACCGCGTCCGCGCCGGCGAGCCGCTGCAGGACGGGCCCGCGAACCCGCACGACATCCTGCGCGTGAAGGGCGAGAAGGAGCTCGCGGCCTGGCTCGTCAACGAAATCCAGCAGGTTTACCGCCTGCAGGGCGTCGGCCATCAACGACAAGCACATCGAGGTCATCGTGCGGCAGATGCTGCGCCGCGTGCGCATCAAGGAGGTCGGCGACACGAACTTCCTGGTCGACGAGCAGGTCGAGAAGCACGTCTTCGAGACGCGAGAACGAGCGGGTCATCGAGCGCGGCGGCAGCCCGGCAGTCGCCGAGCCGCTGCTCCTCGGCATCACGAAGGCGTCGCTCTCGACCGAGTCGTTCATCAGCGCGTCGTCCTTCCAGGAGACCACCAAGGTGCTCACCGAGGCCGCCATCTGCGGCAAGACGGACGATCTCCGCGGCCTCAAGGAGAACGTCATCATGGGTCGCCTCATCCCGGCCGGCACGGGCCTGCCGGCGTACAAGCGCTTGCAGGTCGTCATCGACGAGAAGTCGCCGACGTACGCGCCGCCGACGTTCGCGCGGGTGCAGCCGGCGGAGCTCGTCGCTGTCGGCGACGAGTGAGCCGATCGAGCTCACTCCCGACCTGGTGGAGTGACTGAGACGAAGAGCGGCCATTCGAGGAAACTCGGGTGGCCGTT
This sequence comes from uncultured Acidobacteriota bacterium, assembly GCA_963703465.1. Lineage (GTDB taxonomy): Bacteria > Acidobacteriota > Terriglobia > Terriglobales > Acidobacteriaceae > Gp1-AA145. Next base: position 310,257 of record CAVPEQ010000003.1, read on the forward strand.
TCTTCTTTGTGCGCTCGACGTTGTACGTCGATGACGGCTTGTCGCCGCGGAGCCCGCCTTCGGCGGAGGGCGAGGGTCGCTCCCGCGCACCGTTTGGAGCTTGGGGGACGCCGCCTGATGGGTGCCGCTGGCGTCGTGGGGCCTGCCGGCGTCACCTTGCAGTTCGCGATCGCGCGGAGGGCGCGCGGCTCGTGCGCGACGGGGCGGGAGCTCAACCTCGCCCACCGCCGAAGGCAGGCCCCGCGGCTCCTCGGTTGCGGCTTCAGATTGCTCGCGCTCTCGGAAGGAGGACTCAGAGCTCTCGAAGTGCGGCGATAGGAGTCGGGTTCAGCGCTCGTCGAGCGCGCGCCGCACCGCGAGGACTGCTGCGGGGAGATCGCGCATGACGAGTTCGGCTTGGAGCCGGACGACGCGGTAGCCCGCGCGAGCGAGCTTGCGATCGCGGCGCGCATCCGCGGTCACGCGCCGCTCGTGATAGCCGCCATCGACCTCGACGATGAGGCGCGCGCTCGGCGCATAGAAGTCAGCGATGAAGCCGAGCAGCGGGACTTGCCGCCGAAAGGCGACACCGAGCTGGCTCGAGCGCAACGCGCGCCAGAGCCGAGCCTCTGAATCTGTGGGCGCTTGCCTCATTGTGTGAGCGTGAAGAGCGAGGGTGTCTTTGTTGTTCGACAAGGGCGGCTCCTTTCTCCGGCTGGCGGCCGGACGAAGCCCCCTCGCGCAGGAGGTGTGACGCGCGCCAGCGGAGGTGACGCTCGCGTCAATTGCGCACGCGAACGAACTCGCTCTGCGAGCTCGCGCGGCGCAGCTCCTGCGCGTCTCGCGTAGGCCGGCCGCCAGCCGGAGAAAGGAGCGAGTGCGAACCAAAGCGCGCCATGAGTTCACGCGCACGATGCGAAGCGATCCGATCATCCGAACGCGCGCTGGCTCAGGCCACTACGCACTTCACGCTAAGCGACGGATCCTGTAGCAGTCGTCTGAGATGGCTCGCAGGCGGTTTTGCTTGAGTGTGGTGCTGGTGGCATCGGCGTTGGGTTGCAGCTCCGGGCCGATGACTCTGGTCGGTTACAAGGTTCCGAAACGCCAGCAGGTGTCGATAGTGATCGACATCAGCGACCAGGTAGACAAAGAAGATGACGGCGGTGGGGTTGCCACGCTAGCCGATGCGGTCGCGAATCGCTTGAAGGATCACGGTATCGATAGCCAGTTGTACACTTCCAAGTACGATCATCCGAAACCACCTCGAGTCGATATCTTCGTGAGCTACTATCATGGGACGCCGCCAGCCGTACGCTGGGCTGGGCTGCTGGCCCTCACCGCAATCAACAAGATCGTCCTTGATTGCAATGTGACGCTGCCGGGTCAGGACAAACCCGCATTTTCTAGACATTTCGAGCACACCAGCATGCCTAGGGCCCTGAATGAAAACGATAACAACGCGGCAGCCGAGAGCGTGGGCGAGGAGATCGTCGACGCGATCTTGAAGCGCTGAACTCGCGCTCTGCGAGGTCGCACGGCGCAGCTCCTGCGCGTCTCGCGTAGTCCGGCCGCCAGCCGGAGAAAGGAGCGAGTGCGAACCAAAGCGCTCATGACTTCACGCGCACGATGCGAAGCGATCACCGAATCAAGCACGGCGAGCGCAGCCGTCGGGCCCCCACGTCCGGCGCAGCCGGCGTAAGGGGGCCCCCGGCGCGCGCAGCGAAGCGAGCACGTCGGGCCGTGTTGCGACGTACAACGGCGGGGCATCAAGAGTGGGGAGCGTGGGGCCTGCCGGCGTCACCTTGCAGTTCGCGATCGCGCGGAGGGCGCGCGGCTTCTGCGCCGCGGGGCGGGTGTTCAACCTCGCCCACCGCCGCAGGCAGCCCCCGTGGCTCCTTTTCCCGAGCTCACCTCCGCACACTCACGTCCCGACATGGCGGCCCCGTGGGCTTCAAGATTGCGTGCTCTGGACCTGGGCTCGGCGCTCACGTACCTTTCCGTCCGTGGGGATGGCAAATGGGTGGCTTCGAGTATTGACCCTAGCGGTCGGGCTGATTGGTTGTTCCGCGTGCGGAGCGATCCGCTCGGACGACGACAACACGGCGACGGGCGAAGGCGGTAGCGGCCGCACGGGCGTCGCGAGCGGCGGCGCGACCAGTCCGGCCTCTGGCGGCAACGCGCCCGCTGGGGGCTCGTCGACGTCCGCTCAGGGAGGCAGCGCGGGGACCGCGGCGTCGAGCGGCAAGGGCGGTAGTTCGTCGGGGGCCGGCGGTTCGTCGAGTGGCGGCAGCATGGCGGCGGGCGGGAGCGCGGCGAACCTCTGCCCACCACCGCCACCGCGTTGTCCGACCAAAACGTTGAACAGCAACGAGACGTTGGTCGTCAGTGAAACGATGTCCGCCGATCAGTTCGTTGGAGTGACGGCCATCGACGGGGCCGTGGACGTTGTCAACGCGATCGGACTCACGGCGTTCGATTGTCTCGAAACCGTCAGCGGAAGTGTGTCACTTGCAGATGGCAGGGGCGACGCCCAAAAATTCGGCAACGCCTTTCCAAACCTCGTGTCAGCGCGGGATGTCGATGCTCGACGCCGATTTCAGCGCGCAGCCGATCGATTGCCTACTTCAGTCGCTCGCGCGGGTCGAAACCGTGAGGGTCTATGGCAGTGTCAAGGGCACGCTGAACCTCGCGGCACTCACTACCTTCACGCGTGTCGTCGTGCTGAACTCTGACCTGACGCGCGTCATCTTGCCCAGCAGCGGCAGCTTCAATGTGATGCAAGTCGTGTTCAGGCAAAACTACTCATTGCGCGAAATCGCGGGCTTTCAGAACGTGACGTTGACGGGCGCGCCAGGCTCAACGGCTCCCGTTTACAGCCTAGGGTTCCTCTCGAATCCCAGCCTGTCAGGCTGCCGAATCCACGAACTCGCCGACCTCTTCCGCGAGGCCGGTTACATCGAAGAGAGCCTCTTCATCGGCATGCCCACCTGCCCGTAACCGATTCTGATCGGCGCGCTCACATCCCCGTATCGTCGCACTCGACGCATTGGCGCCGCAGGGTTAGTAAGGCTCCGCCCATCGAAGGAGGAACTCATCATGTCGAATCCGAGCACGGGACGGTTCTGCTGGCACGAGTTGGTCACGAGCGACCTCGACGCAGCGACGAAATTCTATGAAGAGTTGTTGGGGTGGAGTTTCCGCGACAATCCTAGCCCGGCGGGTGGGGACTTATCGGACGTTCTCGCTCGGCGAGACGATGGTGGCTGGCGCAATGGTGGCGCCTGATGGCGTGCCATCCGGGTGGCTCGTCTATGTCGCGGTCGACGACGCGGACGCATCGGCCAAGAAGCTCGCCGAGCTGGGTGGCAAGGTCATGGTGCCGCCGACTACGGTTCCGGACATGTTGCGCTTTGCGTGTGCGTCAGACCCCGCTGGCGCGGCATTCGGGATCCTTCAGCCGCTGGGCGCGGGTGCAGAGCAGAAGCCTGACGACGGGCCCGCGCGTCCGGGCACGTTCTGCTGGGACGAGCTGCACACTAAGGAGACGGCAGCGGCGAAGACATTCTACGGCGGCCTGTTCGGATGCGACGGGAAAGGGCGACGCTGACGGCGAGGGGTATTGGCACTGGAAGCACGCCGACAAAGACATCGGCGGGATGACGTCGCACATGGGTGGTCCGGATGTGCCTCCTCATTGGCTCGCGTACGTCGCGGTCTCGGATGTCGACGCGACGACGAAGCAGGCGGCTTCGCTTGGCGGTAAAGTGCTGGTGCCCTCGATGGACATTCCAAATGTGGGGCGATTCTCCGTCATCCAAGATCCGACGGGCGCAGTGGTCTCGCCGTTCCTCTCCGCGCGCGGCTGAGGGCACGTCGGCACCGCGGCGGAAGCTCAACCTCGCCCGCCGGGCGGTGTTGCGCCGTACGACGGCGGGGTATCAAGAGCCTGATGGGTGCGTGGGGCCTGCCGGCGTCGCCTTGCAGACCGCGATCGCGATTGCCTGGGACTGGATCACCGACGAACTGGTCGGCCCGTGCATCCCGGGTTCCATGGGCTGCTAAGCGAGCCGGCCGACCGTGCACTTTTTTAGAGCAAAGGCGGCGGGCGCCTAATTTTCATGGCCGGGGGTCGTTACCCATCTCGGTGCGGCATGCGGTCTGAAGACGAGGCTCTCGGCAACGAGCTAACCATTGGCTTCTTGGGCGATACGCTCTTGTCTCGCTTTCAGGTACGTTTGTTCGAAGGCGTGCGCCGAGCAGCCCGGCGTGCGGGCGCACGTGTGGTCGGGTTTCAGGGAAGCGTGTCTGGACGGGCAAGCGTTCGCGGGCCGGCGTTCGACGGATTGTTCCTGTTTCGTTTACCTACGCCAGAGGCGATTGACGGCTTAATCATCGCCTCGAATCTGCTGTCCGCCGCGCTCGGCAGCGCCGAGATGCAGACCCTCTTCGCGCAGCATGCGTTGCCGATTCCGTCAGCCTCGGCGATCTGCCCGGATGTTCGAACGTCGTGCTGAACAGCGCACCGGGCCTGTCGGCCGTCGTGTCCCACCTAGTGACGGTCCACGGTTGCCGGCGGGTTGCCTTCATTGCCGGTAGTCTCGACAACCCGGAGACGCACGAGCGCGAGCAGGTCATACGAACCACACTCGGCGCTTTCGGTGCACAG
>CAVPEQ010000004.1:0-238674 GCA_963703465.1 uncultured Acidobacteriota bacterium
GCGCTTGTTTTTCCTTTCTTAGAATGGTTTGGCTTTATGCTGCTGCCGGCATCGCGCTCTGCTTGCTGTTATGCAGCGGTTCGTAGACTTCTCCGCTCACCCACAGGTGATGCAGCAACACCGCGAGCTTTCTCGCGGTGGCAATGATGGCACGTTTCTTCCCGCTTTTGCCGCCCCGTTCGGCCAGTTTCAGTCCCCAGCGCCGCAGGTCGCAGTCCACTCCGAACGGTCCCAGAATGTGCTGCGCTCCTTGCACCAGCAGCGTCCGCAGATAGGGATCGCCTTCCTTGCTGATGTGCATCTGCGGTTCGCTCTGCCCGGAGTTCCTTCGTCCAGGCTGCAGTCCCAGATAGCAGCCCACGTCGCGGCTCTTGCGGAAGCGATACGGATCTTCCAGCGTCAGCAAAAATGTCAGCCCGATCAGTGTGCCCACTCCCTTCACCTGCTTCAGCAGCGCCACCTGCGGATAACTTTCTTTTGCCAGCTTTTCGATACCCTCGTTGTACTCGGCGATGCGTTCGCTCAGCGATTCCAGCGCTGCCAGCAACGGCTGCAGGGCGGCTTGCAACTCCGGGCTCAGCCCTTCAGCTTTCTCCGGATTCATGTTGCGCACGTTGCAGCCGCGCAGGCGTTCGCCATAGCTCTTCGCCAGTCCACGTGCGGTATTCACCAGCGCCGTGCGGGCTCGCACCAAGGCCGGCCCGTGCCCGGATCACGGTTAGATCGGCTTGCGCTTTCGCGCTGCGATGTTTCACCGGACACAGCAACTCGGGATCGATCCGCGCCAGCCGGGCCAGGGTCTGGGCATCCAGGCGATCATCCTTCTTGCGACTCTCTCCGATCAGCCGCACGTTGCGCGCGTGCGCCACGATCACTTCGTGTCCCACTTCACTCAGCAGACGACTCACCCACGGCGAGTGCGTTCCCGTCTCCAGTGCGATCCGGCTCCGCGGCATCCCGCCGAACACCTCGCGCAGAGCCTTGGGAGTCGTGCCACCCGCTGCTCCAGCAACACTCGACCCGCTTCGTCGAGCACGCAGTACCAGCTGGAGCGATCGCCCAGGTCCAGCCCGACGGTTAACTTCAATGGTGAGATTTTTCTGCTCGCCTTCACTGCTACAGTGCTAACCTTCTTCATTGCAGGTCTCCTTTATCTCTTGTGCTTAAAGCACGTCGATAACTTGGGAGCCTACAGCATCCCGTCCGGAGACCGGCCTTCTCATCCCATCTGTTATCAACAATTGCCGCAAGACTCGACCATGAGCAACGTCGCGGGTGCTTCAAATGCGCACCTGTTCAGTCTGTCCGTAGTGCGCTCATCGGATTGATTGACGCGGCACGTTGCGCCGGCAACAGAGAAGCCAGCATCGCGAGCAGCATTACCGAGACGGCGGCGAGAACTAGAACAATTGGGTCAAACGGACTCACATCGAACAAAAGAGAGCGCAACAGATGTGAAGCGGCAACCGCCCCGAGTAATCCAACGCAGCAACCAACTGCTGCGAGCTTGGCAGCGGATGCGAAGATAAGTCCGAGAATCCCGGAGCGTTGCGAACCTAAGGCCATTCGAATTGCCATCTCCTGCACGCGCAACGCGGCGGAGAATGCGATCACGCTATAGATCCCGAGGACAGCCAGGAGAACCGCAGCAATTGCGAATGCGGAGATCACCGCAGTATTGAAGCGGCGCGGGGCTTCACTATCAGACACAGCGTGCTCCATGCTTTGGACCTGTGTCAGCGGGAGCTGAGGATCGATAGAGCTGATGGTTGAGCGAAGAGTATTGGCCATCTGCTCGGGCGGAGTTGCGGTGCGCAGAGCAATGTATCCGAAGTTGCCATTGATGTCTGTGGGGTGGCCTAGTGGCCCGAGACTCTTTTCAGATTGCTTGATTGGTTGGTACCACTGCTCTTTGTCTGGAAGGTCCGGCGAGTACTCTTTTACGTCGGCGACCTCACCAACTATAGTCATCCAGGGCGTAGGTGTCTCGGGTGTGCCGATGCGGAAGCGTTTACCAATGGGATCGCCGGTGGGCCAGTAGTGCTGCGCAAATTTGCGATTTACCAGAGCCACGAGTTGAGTACCAGAGTTATCGACATCAGTGAACGGGCGGCCTGCGATCAGAGGAATGCCCATGGCCTCCAAATAGTCACCTTCAATCAGAATGTTGGTGGCGAGGTTCAGGTTCGCACCTTTTGGAGGAACGTAGCCATCCACAATAAAGGTGCTGGTGCCATTGCTCCCGCCGGCTGGCAGGAACGAAGTAATACCAACCGACTTCACGCCGGGGAGCTGTTTCAACCGGCGCAGCAGTTCGCCATTGAAGGTGTCTGCTTGCGCCTGCGTGGAATATTGCTTCTGGGGAAGCGAGTAATTGGCGACCAGCGTGTGATCGGGACGAAATCCGAGATCGACTGCACGCATCTTTTGAAAACTTCGCAATAAGAGCCCACAGGCTGCGAGTAGCACCAATGCGATGGCAATCTCTCCAACCACCAGGGCGGAACGAAGTCGCGCATGGCCGCTGCCCGGACTGGAACTGCGGCCGCCTTCTTTCAGCGAATCGTTGACCTTGGTTCGCAACCCTGCGAATGCAGGGGCCAAGCCACAGATCACGCCGGTAAAGACTGCGAGAGCGATTGCGAAGAAGATGACCTGCCAATTGATTCCAATTTCTCTGATGCGAGGCAGATTTTCAGGCAAATTGCTGATTCCGACTCGCAGCGCTATGTCCGTGAGCACCAACCCGAGTGCGCCACCAGAAACGCTAAGCGCAATGCTTTCGAGCATGGCCTGGCGCAGCAAAGCCCCAGCACGAGCCCCTAACGCGAGGCGAACGCCGATCTCGCGGCGACGACGGATGGCGCGAACCAGCAGCAACCCGGCAAAGTTGGCACATGCGATCAGCAACACAATCATTGTGGCGAAAAAGAGCGTGCGTACCAGCGCTCGAGAATCGGCAACTGTGTCCTCTTGTAGCGAACGCACCAGAGCATGAATGTGCAGACTCGACATGAATGGCGGAAAGCTGCGCATGTTGTCTTGAGCGACGCGTTCAGCATCAGTTTGGGCCTGTGCAGCGGAAATCTCCGGCTTTAGGCGTCCAACCATGTTGAAACTCCAATTGCCAGGCCCATCATCCGGGGTCAGACTCAGTGGAACCCATAGCTCGCTCTGATTCAGACGCCCGGGAATCAATGGAAACTCGAAATCGCGAGGCATTACGCCAATAATTTCGTAAGGTTTGCGATCGAGAAGAATTTTGGTACCCAGCACATTGCGATCAGCGTGCAGGCGCTGTTGCCAGAACGCGTAACTCACCACCACAAGCGGCTGCTTCTGTTCATCTTCCTGCTGCGTGTAGTAGCGACCCATCAAAGGCCGCGCTTCCAGAGTCGAGAATACTGGCGCCCCAGTTCGCGAAGCATTGATCTGCACCGGATCCCCAACTCCAGAGAGTTCGTATGTCGTTGGGTGGTAGGCCCCAACGTTTTCAAAGGCGTGGGTGTTTCGCATATAACTCGGGATTTCAGGCCCGGTGACGCCGTCTTCCCCATTGCCGCCAACGTCGGTACCTTGAATGGTGTCCGAGAGCTGGACCAAGCGTTCGGAATCTGGGAACGGCAAGGGACGCAGGAGCACGCATTCGACTACCGAAAAAGTAGCCGTGGTCGCGCCGATTCCAAACGCAAGCATCAAGACGGCGGTCAGACTGAATACGGGCGACTTGATCAAGTTTCGGACGGCAATACGCAGCTCATGAAAAAACATGTGGGGTGACTCCTGGCGAGCTTCTGCTCTGGACTGCAGAGCACATCTATCACCACCTACGATCCAGCTAAGTAGTTGTTTCTCAAAGTATGTGCAAGTATGCGCTTTCGGCTAATGTCCGCATTCGAAATTACATGTCCGAGACCGGACACTCGGCACAAGAGTTTGCCAGTCTAATCGGCGAAACAGGTCGGCCTCCAACGTGTCAAAATCCGGCCCACAAAACTGACCTTCCCGCGGCGTGGTAGAAAGGTTAGTACCGTCGTTCCATATCGTGGTTGCTTCGGTGCGCCACCCTTTTGTAAATCGTGTTAGATAAAGCCATTCCATGTTCCGCCAACAGTTTAGATGAACGGGGAGATCGATGATTGTCGCAAAATCGCGATAACACTCATTGGCGAACCCAAGTGACCTACTGAGGAAAGTGAATGAAGCGACTGCGAATTTGAGAGTGCGCTGCACCTTGCCCAGATCGAAGCTCTTTACAGAGCCCGACTCGTGATTCGCGATATTCGAAGAGGCAATTCTGATTTCAAGCTCGTAGCACTTGCCGTCATGGAAAGTTCGGTACACGTGGCCTTCGGGGAAGTTTCCTGCCGCAACACCATCGGTTTCCGCCACCTTGAACGTGACGCCGTTCACGGTTTCATCCTTCCCGTTTCGGTGCGGTAGGGGCTCATCGAGTTTTATGCATTCCGATTCTGCGACAACTTTTTTCAACTCATTTACAGAGAAAGCTGCCGCTTCAAGGTTGGTGCCCTTTCTCCCGCTGGCAGGGTACGCAATGCAGGTCTCTTTGGCAGGAAACGAGAACCCGGTTGAAAGTTGTCCGCATGAATCGGCTGAAGGCGGATACCAGTACATCTATGGAGGCCCGTCCGAAGCTAACGAAGAGCTATCTTCGGAGTTCGCCGGAATAGTGGCCGACGACGTGATTGAGGAATTGTCCGGTGAACTCGACGACATTACACCTTATTGGAGTGGTAGCTCCACCGCGTTTGACCCCGATCTGGATGACTACCTATTCCGATCCAGTGCCGAGTCGCTTGGTCACAAGGACGCGTTCAATGAGAGTGCACTGAATATCGAACGGCTTCTTGAGACGAAGGTCGAAGCAGCAGATCGACAATGCTTGTTGCGTCTGCTCTACGTCAATGTCATAACTGCTCTGGAGACATACCTCTCCGATAAGTTCATTTCATCTGTCACCGCAGACGAAAAGTTGTTACGCAAGTTCGGTGAGACCACTCCTGAATTCGAGAACGAAAACCTGCCGCTCAGCAAAGTATTTAGTGCTCGCGAGAGTATTCAAGAGAGAGTCCAAAAGCATCTCTTAGAAGTGGTCTGGCATCGACTGGCCAAAGTGGAGCCTATGTTTCGGGACACGCTGGGTATTTACTTTCCTTCGGACATGAAGGAGCTGCACCTAGCAGTTATCGTTAGACATGATTGTGTTCACCGCAATGGTAAAACGAAAGCTGGGAAAGAGCATGTGTTAGACGAAAACAGCATCAAGACCTTGCTGTCACATGCATTGAATCAGCCTGTTGAAGGATTGTTTTCTATTCTTCGCTCTCGTGCCAGACGACATCGCCCCAGCGATTTTCTGGGACTGAGGTCAACAACCGGGCCCGATCTGCGATTCGCTGATAGGTCGCCTTATCCTTGAGTGTGACACCATTCTGAAGTCCAGCTTTCGCGAGATTCCGGATTGCTTTGTCTTCCCACTGCGGAGACCTTCGCCGACGCTCGGCTCTCTCTGGGACTTCGATCTGAATTGAGCGACCGCTCAAGTCGGCGAGGTGCTTTTTGACGACAGCCTTCGGGATTCGCAGGATGCGGTAACGACGCTTGCGTCTTGTTTCGCCGACGCCGAGGTCGATGACGCCCTTCATCTTTGCGAACCGACGGATGACAGAATCTTCACCGCATTGGAGAACTTCGGCGACATCTTTTACCGTCATTAGCTCAGACATGAGCACTCCACGACCGCGTAGGCACATTTGCCAGCCGCTCTTCAAACCGTTTGGATTGGAGACTGGCGTAATGCTTCTCTGTGACAGCGACGGTGTCGCCGAGCATCGCAGCAACTTCGGTCATTGAGCAACCTTTGCCAAGCCAGAAATCTACGGCGGTATCTCGGAACCGATGTGAGACATTCCCTTTGATCCACAGACCCGCGTCTTCCATGAGTCGCCTTAGATCGGCTTGCCATTTTGTCACCGCCGTCGTCGGCTTCGAACTTCCGTTCCAGAAGATGTACTTCGGGTTTCCGTTCGCAACCGCGAGGAGCTCATGGTGCAATCCTGCATCGAGCTTTTGCTTCACCGGACGCCGCGTCTTCTGCCGCTTGATGCGAAGCCAGCCACCGCTCACACTCTCGCGTTTCAGTTGTACCGTGTCCCGAATTGCAAGACCCGTACTTGCCATGCAATGAACCAACGTCGTGACCCGCCCAGCCTTCGCGGGATCAGGAAAAGTCACTGGGATTTGCTCCAGCAGTTGTGTCAATTCCTTTTCTGTGAACGGCTGAGGTTCTAATCGCTCCTCATCCGCTTCCGAAAGCTGAATCGTGTCCAGAGCGTCAAGCAGTTCGGTGCGATTCTCTCGGCAGCACGAGCGTAGAAAACCTCTGAGGTTTTGTTGGGCTTTTTGTTTGGTCGTGCTCTGCCAATCCTTCCAGCCCGCCCGGAAATAGACTACGTCTTTTGGAGTGATTTCAGCCGGAAAGAATTTAGACCGACTCGCCATGAATTGTTGAAACTGACCGAGTTGAAAACGCAGTTTACGAATGCGGGCTTCGCTGATCTGTTTCCCTTTTTTCTTGCTGATGAAAGTTTCTAGGGCTTCCTCAATCGTCGATTGCTTCTCTTCCGTCGAAGCAAGCTTGGCGGACAAACCCTCGTCCAGTTGCTTTTGAAGGTCGTCGGCTTTCTCCTCAGCCAATCCCCATGTGCGGGTCTCTGCGTTTACGCGGTGTTGGCGACCATTGAGGGAATAACGAAGCCATTTCGGACAATCGCACTTCGGGTAGGACTCGCCCTTCTGGGCGGCTGGGCAGGCCTCGCGGTGCCTGACATAGACCGATACTCCCGGCTTGCGTACTCTGACCATGCGAGAAGCTAACACGGTTTCTAGCACGGGAACAAGGAATCTTTGGTAATAGCCAGTGTTTATGCGGGTAAAAAGCTGGCGGAGAGAGTGGGATTCGAACCCACGTTAGGGTTTCCCCTAAACACGCTTTCCAAGCGTGCGCCTTCAGCCACTCGGCCATCTCTCCGCTTCGCGCGGATTCGCGTCCCATTTACGCGGACTTCCCAGTTGATAACGCGCACGGGAACGGCGAATCTGCGTTCATCTCGAACGCCGCTTCTGAATAACCTATCACCTTCCGCGCTCTCGTGGCACGCCTGCGTCCGCCTCGTACAAAGCGGTTCGACTTAGAAATTGCCGATCAACGGACGATCAGCGGCCTCTCCATTAATTAATTCTGAAATTCGGAAGTGGCGCGAGTACCGGGAAACCGCCAAAGTCCCCAAACGAAGATTCAGCGCGCCATTGGCGAAGAAAACCCTTTACGAACTCTTTATGGACGGCATGAGAGGATTTGAGCGGCTCACCCTATGCTGCACGAACAAGTCTTAGAGATGTGCCGGACCATCTCCGCTGAGCGTGACCCGGCAAAACTTGTGGTGCTGATCCAACAGCTGCGACGGCTCCTGGCAGAGGAGCAGAAGAGGATTGGGGATCTCATCGCCGGGCATGAGCCGACCGCTCGCGCACCGGACTGAATTTCGGATTACGGTTTAGGAGTGGTTCTTCGTCTCAGCCGGTTCTACTTCTGCGATTTGTTCGTTGCTCTGTGCTGAGCTCTGCGCCGGCTGGACTGCTGCGGCTTTGGGTTCGAGGATGACGCGATTGTTCAGGCAATAGAGCGCAAGTTCAAGGCGGTCAGCGACGCCCAGCTTGTCATAAACTTTGCGCAGATAATTTTTGACTACTTGTTCAGTAGTTCCCACGCGCGCGGCGATTTCTTTGTTCTTCATTCCCTGGGTTACGCAGGAAACGATCAGCGACTCTTTAGGGGTGAGCTGTACTTTCGAGCGCCCGCCGTGCGGCCGGCTGCTTTGGCTGCGGTAGGCTTCCATCACCCACTTCATGGCATGAGGTTCCAGCCAGGCTTCGCCTTTGGCAACCGTCCGCAGGCACTCCACAAAGACTTCGGAATCGATTTCGCGCGACACGATGGCGTGCGCGCCGCGGCGGAAAAGCTCCAGCGTTAGCTCCTGGTCGGGCGACTCGGTCACCACTACCAGGCGCAGCGCCGGAGCGCTCTTCATGATTTCCTGAACGGAATCGATGGGGCTTTCAGCCAGAGCCGATTCGAAGATCAAAATCTCGGCAGAAAATTTCTTGGCCGCAGAAACTGCCTGGGACAAAGTCTCCGCCTGTCCCACCACGCGAATGTCGTCTTCAACCGCAAAAATTTTGCGCAAGCCGGCGCGGAAGATCGCCTGCGAGTCAGCCACGATCACACGAATAAATTGTTCGGTGCTCTCCATTGCCGGAGGGGCCACTCTTGCTTCTCCCGTGCTCAAACCAGCACTTGCCATGAGTTACCTTTTCCTGCCGCTAATCAGCGACGTTCAAAGCGATACTCGTCAATCACCACACCAACTCCGCGCCGCCCGCCTTCTTCGCTGGTGCGCGCCACTCGTCCGCGGCATTGCACCTTGACGTCTGCGTCGGAACCGACCACGTCTGCAGGGAATGAAATCGTGAAATCCACCGTCGAGCCGAGCGGCATATCCACTTCGTGGTGAAACAGCACACCGTTGGCGGAAATGTTGTCGCTCTCGGTATCTGACTCCCCAGTTTGCGACTTAATATGCATGGGGAGTTTTACGGGGAAACGCGGCGCGCTCTGTACTTCTGAGTAGCGCGACCGCACAGCCTTCGCAGCGCCAGACGACTTACCCGATTGGTTGGACATCGTTCGCAGATTACATGGCAAAGTAAGACGGCGAAAGTTACCGAAGTCATTGGCCCTCAAGTTGTAAGTATTTGAGGTACATGGACTTGCGGGTGGGCAGAGACAGGCAGACAGCATTCAGCACTCAGCACTCAGCCTCAGCTATGAGAGGTTGGATTCGATGCGGTGCGACTGTTGGCGGATATCGTTCGTCGGAACCAATGACCTCGGTACGTCAATAGGTTGGGGTCTTCACCCCGCCAATCTTTCGCCCTCGATTTTTAAGATCAGGGAGGTCAACATGCGCTTAAGTTCTACGACTGCCGAGTCGAGACTGGCATATTTGTCGATAGGAACTAGTCCCAAGTCCTTGGCCAGCAAGAAGTGATATTCCAATTCGCTGGCTGACCCGGCTGCAATAGTGAGGAAGCGCTGGAACTCGGGGGTTGCTGCGTTTGCCACAGCCCTCGGCGATGTTCGCGGCAATCGAGGCTGCACACCTGCGTATCTGGCTCGTCAGCCCGTACAACTCATGTTTTGGAAAGCTCTCGGTCACTCTGTAGCAGCTGAGGGTGAGCGAATGAGATTTGCTCCAAACGTGTAGGTCGCGAAAATTTTTCATTGTCGTCGTTTATCTCGGCAACCGAGGGTAGCGGCACCTTCAGGATATCTACAGTGATATTCGTCACTGCGCAGTCGTTCATTTGTCACACGAACCAACAAATAAAAGCCGACAGGCTGTGAACGTCGGTGTTGCCAGCAGAGGGCTGGCGGAACTGTGGATTCGCTGAGTGCTGAAGGCTGAGTGCTGCTTCTAAAACTTCGTCACTTCCGTAAAGTTGAAATCCCGCACCTTCATCGCGGGCACCACCATGTCGAACGACTCTTCGCCGCTGGTGCGCACGGGAATGCTCATTTGCTCCACGTTTGAGAGCATCTCGATGAGGCTTTGATTGAAACGGAAATTGAGCACGCCGCTAACCACTTTTCCTTTTTCAACCAGGAATGTTCCGTCGCGGGTCATGCCGGTCAGAATTTTCTCGTAAGGGTCGACTTCGCGGATGTACCACAGACGTGTGACCAGAATGCCCCGTTCTGTCGACGCGATCATCTGGTCGACGGTCTTGGGATCGCGCGGCGGCTCGAAAACAATATTCATCGGGCCTTCGCCCATTTCGTTGGGAACGGGGAAACCGTGGCCGGTGGCTTCGATCGGGCCGACTTTGTCGGCGTATTCTGACTTGCGCATTTTTTCCGCACTCGCGCGCGCGTAAACCAACCGTTTCACCACGCCCTTTTCGACGAGCTGAACTTTTTGCCGGTGCATGCCCTCACCATCAAACGATGGTCCAGATTGCAGCGGATGCGCGACGTCGTCCCAGACCGAAATGTTCTCGCCAAAAATATTTTTGCCAATTCGATTGTTGAGAAACGAACGCTGATCAAGTATGGCCAGGCCGCCGAAATCGAAGAACATGAAGCCGGTCATGTCGAGCACGGCCGAGGGTTCAAGAATCACGGTGTACTTTCCGGCAGGTATTTCGCGCGGCCCAGCGGATTCCACCGCCTTCTTCGCCGCAATCTCAGCCAGAGCTTGCGGATCCAAATTAGCAACGTTGGGTGAGTTAAATTTTTGCCATCCGGAAGAATCGGGTGCCAGCATGGTGATCGAAATCTCAGCTGACGTTTGCGTATGCCAGTTGCTCAGTCCGCGAGAATTGAAAATGCCTTCAATCGATTCCGAGCTGGAGAAAATTCCCGCAGTGGTTAGTTTGTGCCTTTGCGCAATCGAAACGATCTTGCCCACACCCTCTGCTCGCTGCTCCGGCGTCACCGCGGCTGTTTCAGCGAAATGGCGTGACGGCACACCTTGTGTGGCGCGGGCGCCTCCGCCCGCGTCAGGTACAGGCAGCAAATCCGTATCCGGCTCTTGCACCCGCGCCAAATCCTCTGACGCCTTCACCACATCTTTCAAGCTTTGATCGTCGAATCGGTTCGTCGTAGCGCGGGCGGTGCGTCCCGCCGAAAACCGTGCGAACGGAAACGCCATAATTTTCTTCCGCCACATTCTGATGAATTGTGTTATTCGCGAAACGCGTGAGCGCAGACCGTCCGCCATAAAAAAGGCCCTCCACCTCGTCCGCAGTCGAGTACTTTTTTATGCGGGAGAAAATATCGGCGGCTTGGTCGTGAGTCAGCATTGAATTTAAGCCGTCAGCATTCAGCACTCAGCAACCAGCCATAGTGTTCTTTTGGCCGAATGCTGATTGCCGAGTGCTATGTTCCCTTGTACGCACTTCCCACCTTCACTTTCCTAAACCTCGCCGGCGACGCGCCGTGGCCCGTGCCCATCACCTGCTGCGGTTGTCCTTTGCCGCAATTCGGCGTTCCCCATAATGTCCATTCATCGCGGGAGCAGATCGCATCCATCGAGTTCCAGAATTCCGTCGTGATCCCCGAGTAGGACGGATTCTTCAGCATGCGGGCGCGCTTGCCGCTCTTGATCTCCCAGCCGATTTCGGTGCCGAATTGGAAGTTGTAACGCTTGTCGTCGATGGACCATGAGCGGTTGGTCTGAAACAAAATCCCGTGGTCGGTAGATGAAATCAATTGCTCGCTGGTCAGCGGTTTCTCTCCCGGCAAAATGCTAATGTTGGTCATGCGAATCATCGGCAACCGGTTCCAGCTCTCCGCGCGCAGTGTCCCGCCCGAGCGCTGCAGGCCAATCAATGCCGCGGTTTCGCGCGAACTCAGGTAGCCGGTGAACAGGCCGTTGCTGATGATGGGAGTGCACTGCGCCGGAACACCCTCGTCGTCGAAAGCGAAGGTGCCGAGGCCTGGTCCATGCTCCTGGCGGGCATCGGCAACGACGTTCACCAACTCGCTGCCGTATTTAAGCGTGCGCAATTTGTCCAAAGTCAGGAATGAAGTGCCGGCGAAATTGGCTTCCATCCCCAGCACCCGGTCGAGTTCAATCGGATGTCCAACGGATTCGTGAATCTGCAGTCCGAGCTGCGAGCTTTCGAGAATTATGTCGAACACACCTTGCGGACATTGGTCGGCGCTGTGCAACGCGACTGCCTCTTCGCCGATGCGGCGGGCATTCTCGACAAGCTTAAGTTCCTCGATTAGCTCATAGCCTTTGTTCTGCCACTGGCCGCCGAAAGAATTAGGATACGACCGCTTCTGGATCTCACTGCCTGCAAAACTGTAAGCCACATATCCCGCGCCGGTTGTGACTTTGGTCTGATGGATGTCCGCACCAGCGGAGGAAAAGAACCACAGTTCCTCGCGGCGGAAATTCATATTGGTTTCGGCAAGGGTGATGCCTTTCACCGAGCGCAATTCGGTGTCAATTTTCTGCAACAGCGCGAGGTTCTGTTCTATTGAAATCGAAAAGGGATCGATCTTATGTGGCGTGGTCCATTCCGCGACCACCGCCTTTTCAGGGACCAGTTGCACATCTTTCTGTTTGACTTGCGCGGATGCTTTCGCAATGGCTACAGCCTGTGCAGCTGTCGCATCCACTGATGCCCGGCTTAAATCCGCAGAAGACGCAAATCCCCACGCTCCGTTTAGCAGTACGCGAACGTTGAACCCCTGCGACCGCGAATCCGAAGCGTTCCCGATTTTGCCGTTTTTGGTAGCCAGCGCCCGGCCGCGTTCATCCACAACTCTCACGTCTGCGTAAGTAGCTCCGCGCTGAGTGGCAGTATCAAGGGCCCAGGAAGCGAGGTCTTTCATGGCGGAGAATAAAATCTATCACAATGAATGTGAGCACATTTGGCTTTGATTCCGGTGCGAAGAAGCGGCTAGGGTCGCGATGTTTTGGGCCGCAACATCTTACTGGCTGCTAACACAAATCTTTCCGTACCCTCCTCAAACATGAGGCGGCTCTTTTGGTAGTAGGTGGTAGCGCCTTCTTCAAGAAGTTTTTGATCGTTGGCCTGACATAAGCTGCTCAAAATCATGACTGGGATCGATGCGGTTTCGGGTTGGCCCCGTAGTGCGCGCAAAACCTGATGCCCGGGCAGTTTTGGCAGCATCAAGTCAAGAATCACTAGGTCGGGTTTGTGCTCACACGCCAGCCGTAGGCCTTCTTCGCCATCGGCGGCCGAAATTACTTCGTAGCCCGCGTGGGTTAAAGCGCTGGCGTTCGCTCGTCGAAAAAAAGCGCTATCGTCGACTATCAGGATTTTCATAGCCATTTCGACACCAAAGCGTAAACCTCGGCAAATAAAGGGGAAAGCTTGAGGTCTGTGGAGGTCTGCTAAATCGCTATAGCTACTTCATTTGAAGCTTGCGCTGCGGTCCGCTGGCGCCTTCTGAGTGCGACTTTTTTCGACCGCAGGTGTTTACAAAGTCAGGGATTTAAAGTGGCACAGGCCCAGGGGTGGCCCGGTCATGGCAAAGATCATCGAGTTCTACATTCCGGCTAATTTTCGTAGGAATAAAACCATCGATAATCAAAAGCGTGGGCAAGTGATCGAGTTCGTACAGCGACCCAAGTCGGCATAAATCTGCCTTCCGATCCCCAGCGTTTGGGCGTGACGGACGGCGGACTTAGTCGCCGCTAACCTGATGGTGGGTGGGGACAAAAATCACTGCTGGACGCGGTTTTTGCGATCGGCTGGCGAAGGCGTGCAGCAGGGCAATAACGCTGGCGTAAGCGGCTGTAACTCCAAGTGCAACGGATCCGGCGACGGTGAAAGTGACTACAAAAGCAACCAGCAAACTTCCCAAGATCGGCCTGCCTTCCCGTCGCTCCAGCAGCAAGTAAAGAAACGGCTTAAGTCCGATCTCCACTGCTGAAACCACGGCCAAGGTGGCACCCAGGTGGCTGGACCGGTGCGCCTCTACTTTACCCTCGTTGACGCTTGCTGCTGTTTACAAATAAGATACGTGAGTAAAGCCGCGCACCTTCACTTTCCAACATTTCTGTGGACCCGTCCACGTTACCAAAGACCGGTAATCACTCGAACAATGGCTATTAAGGAAATCTCGATCCGGGGCGCCCGGCAGCACAATCTTAAGAACATCAACGTGGATATCCCGCGGAATACGTTGACCGTGATTACAGGTCTGAGCGGATCCGGCAAGTCGTCGCTGGCATTCGACACGATTTATGCCGAGGGGCAACGCCGCTACGTAGAAACGCTGTCGGCCTACGCCCGGCAGTTTCTCGATCAGATGGAGCGTCCCGACGTTGACGCGATCGACGGCCTGAGCCCGTCGATTTCGATCGAGCAAAAGACCACCAGCCGCAGCCCGCGGTCGACCGTGGGAACCATCACGGAAATTTATGACTATCTGCGGCTGCTCTATGCCTCAATCGGCATACCGCATTGCCCCAAGTGCGGGCGCGCAATTTCTCGGCAGACGGCGGCGCAGATTGTGCAACGCGTAATGGCGCTGACTCCGGAAGATCGCGTTATGGTGCTGGCGCCGATCGTGCGCGGGCGCAAAGGCGAATTCAAAAAGGAAATGGAGAAGCTGTCCGAGCATGGCTTCAGCCGCGCACGCATCGACGGCGAGCTAGTCAGCCTTGAAGATGAGATCCAACTGGATAAGCGCAAGAACCACACGATTGAAGTTGTGGTGGACCGGTTATTGGTGAAACCGGGAATTGAGCAGCGCCTTGAGATGTCAGTTGGGTTGGCCATGAAGTTGGCTGGCGGCCTGGTGCTGGTTGCGGTTGTGGGCGGAGAGGAGCAGCTTTACTCCGAGCGTCTGGCGTGCCCGGATTGCGGAATCGATGTGCCGAAGTTGGAGCCTCGCTCGTTCTCGTTCAACAGCACTTACGGGGCTTGTCCCGAGTGCCACGGCTTGGGAAGCACTTACGATTTCGATCCCGCAAAAATAATTAACGATTGGTCGAAGCCCTTGCTGGACGGTGCATTGGGACCCGGGTCGGCGTCGCAGAACCTGATTCATCAGATCAAGATTGTGGCCGCTGCGTATGGCATCGATTTGAGCACGCCGTTCGAAAAGCTGCCGGACAAAATTCAAAATTTATTTTTGTATGGCGAGCCGGAAAAGCGCGGCAAAACCGGCTATCTCGGAATCTTTGGATATCTGAAAAACGCGATGGATGAGTCCAGCTCCGAAACCTACCGCGATTGGCTGATGGAACACATGTCGCCCACGCAATGTCCGGCGTGTCAGGGCAAGCGGCTTCGCCCTGAGAGTCTGGCGGTACAGGTGGAAGGCATGTCGATTGCCGACTTCACGGCGATGCCGGTATCGTGGGCTCTGGAAAAAGCTAGCAGCATCAAACTGGCCGGACGCGAGCTGCAGATTGCCGGCCGCATCATGAGCGAAATCGTCGAGCGCCTGCAATTTTTGAATGCGGTCGGGCTCGGCTACATTTCCCTCGACAGATCGGCGGCAACTCTCTCCGGCGGCGAAGGCCAGCGCATTCGCTTGGCCACTCAGATCGGATCGAAGCTGCGCGGCGTGCTGTACGTTCTCGACGAGCCTTCGATCGGCCTGCACCATCGCGACAACGGTCGTCTGCTTAATGCGCTCGAAGAATTGCGCGATCTGGGAAACACCGTCCTGGTGGTTGAACACGATGAGGAAACCATTCGCCGCGCAGATTACGTGGTGGATCTTGGTCCAGGCGCCGGGCGTCACGGTGGCGAAATCGTGGCTCGCGGTACGCCCGGAGAAATCATGCGCGTGCCGGAATCGCTGACTGGCGCTTACATGTCGGGAGATAAGCGTATCGAGACGCGTCCCGAAAGGCGCAAAGTAAATGGTGCTGCGATCACGGTTCTGGGAGCCCGCGAAAACAATCTGAAAAGTGTGGACGCGACTTTCCCACTGGGACTGATCAATGTCGTCACTGGGGTTTCGGGCTCGGGAAAGTCCACTTTAGTGAACGACATTCTTTATCGCGCGCTGGCCAAGGCGCTGTATCGCTCCCGCGAACAACCTGGCGAACACAAAGCAATCTCAGGCACTGAGAACATCGACAAGGTCATTCGCATCGACCAGTCGCCGATTGGGCGAACCCCGCGATCGAACCCTGCAACCTACACGCAGGTGTTCACGCATATCCGCGATCTGTATGCCATGCTGCCGGAATCGCGCGAGCGTGGTTACAAGCCGGGCCGGTTTTCGTTCAACGTGACCGGGGGCAGATGCGAAGCGTGTCAAGGCGAAGGCCAGCGCCGCATCGAGATGAATTTTCTACCTGACGTGTATGTGGTGTGCGAAGTCTGCGGCGGACGGCGTTATAACCAGGAAACGTTGGCGGTGAAATACAAAGGCTATTCGATCGCCGACCTGCTGGAAACGCCAGTTTCAGAAGCTCTGCCGATTCTCGAAAATATTCCGCAGGTGCGGCAGCGGTTGCAGACGTTGGTGGATGTTGGCCTGGGATACCTGCACCTGGGACAATCTGCGGTGACGCTTTCGGGCGGCGAGGCGCAGCGCATCAAGCTGGCGCGCGAGTTGAGCAAACGCCAGACCGGACGCACTCTTTATTTACTTGATGAACCCACCACTGGGCTGCACTTCGACGACGTGCGCAAGTTGCTCGATGTTCTTCACCGCCTCACCGATCTCGGGAATACCATCATCATCATCGAGCACAACCTCGATGTGATTCGAAATGCCGATTGGATCATCGATCTTGGGCCAGAAGGCGGCGAAGAGGGCGGCCGCGTTGTGGCGCAGGGAACACCGGAACAAGTGGCGCGGAACAAGAAGTCTTATACCGGGCAAGCGCTGGCAGAATATGCGGCTGCGGCGCTCGGCCATCCGCAAGCTGCGGTGAGCTAGTCACATGGGGCGGGCGAGGCGCCCGCCCACACATTCGCTTTCGTGTAAATTCAAGCTATGTCGTCGAATTCAGGATGGAGCGGACCTGGCCTCGAAAATCCTCCGGATCCAGCCACCATTGTCCCCGCTCAACCTTTAAGTACACCGCCTGCAGAGAATCCTCCTTTCGGAGGGATAGAAGTTTTGCAGATCGGGCTGCTGATGTTTGTCGTGCCGATCATCGCCGCGCCATTCATCGTAGTCATCGTGCAGAAATTTCTGTATCACGCTCTGACGTTTACCCAAGTTGCGGCCAAGCCCTGGGTACTGCTGGCACCGCAATTTATTTGGTTCGCGGTGGTGGCGTTGTTTTTGATCGACTACATGAAATCCAAATTTCATCAAAGTTTATGGCAGGCGATTCGGTGGAACTGGCCAGCACATCGCTGGCCGTTAATGGTGGGAGTCGGATTCCTCACTTTGGTCGGCTTACAGGGACTCGAACGTCTGCTGCCGATGCCAAAAAATAGTCCGTTCGATCAATTTTTCGACCGGCCGCTGGATGCCTATGCTTTCGCATTTCTCGCGATTGCTTTTGCGCCTTTCATGGAAGAGCTTTTTTTTCGGGGCTTTCTTTATCCAGTTCTAGAGCGCAGGCTAGGAGCTTCGGCGGGAGTTGTACTGACCGCACTCCCGTTTGCGCTGATTCACGAGCCTGAATACAAAGCCTGGGGTCCGGTGCTCATAATTTTCCTGGTGGGAGTGGTTTTGACCCTGGTGCGCGCCAAAATGAAGTCAGTAGGCGCAAGCTTCATCGTGCATTCCGTCTATAACGGTGTGCCGGTCTTGACCGCAATCATTGCCAGTCACGGCTTTCAGCACCTGGAGAGGCTGGCCCAATAAGTCTGATATCTTTTATCTTTGACATTCATGATTTCTCCACGTCAGGAATTATTGCGTTTACTGGCCACCAAGTCGTTTCGCCTGGGCGATTTCAAACTTTCTTCGGGCGGTCGAAGCGATTACTACATCGATTGCCGGACCACCACGCTTGACGCTCGCGGGGCGCAACTGACCGGACAAGTTTTTCTGGACGAGATCAAGCATCGGGGTTGGAGCCCTGAAGCGATTGGCGGGCTGACCATGGGAGCTGATCCAATCGTTGTCGCTGTTTCCGTGACCAGCGGGACTTTGAACGGCTTCCTCGTGCGCAAGGCTGAGAAGCAGCACGGAACCGGCCAGCGGGTCGAAGGTTTTCGCGGTAAGGGCGCGCGAGTGGTGATTGTGGATGATGTTTGCACCACTGGGGCATCGACTATTCAAGCGATCGAAGCAGCGCGCGAATTCGGATTCGAAGTTGCCGGCGTGATGTGCCTGGTGGAACGCGAAGAAGCGCAGGGACGGCCTGATGTCGAGAAGGCTGCGGCGCCGGCCCCATTTGTGGCGGTATTCACGGCGAATGATGTGAGGAAAGAGCATTTAGCTCTCAGCCGTCAGCCATCAGCCGTCAGCTAAACGGGAGGGCACGGCTTTCAGCCGTGCCGATAACGCACGATTGAGGTTTGACCGCACGAGTGGAACTTGTGCCCTCCCGGGAAGAGAACCCGATTTCGACTAGGGCGAACGACCAACGACGAAACGGCCAACGACTTTATGATCCAAACTCTTGAATGGACCGAACGCGGCGTGCTTTTTATCGATCAGACGAAGCTGCCCACCGAAGAAGTTTACGTGAATTGCACCACTTACCAGGAGGTCGCGGACGTGATCCGCAACATGGTGGTGCGCGGCGCGCCGGCGATTGGAGTCGCGGCCGGGATGGGCATTGCACTGGGAATGAAAAATTCCAAAGCTGCAAGCGTAGACGAACTTAAACGCGAGTTCGACGAAATTTGCGCAGTCATCGGTAAGACCCGTCCGACAGCAGTGAACCTTTTCTGGGCCATCCGCCGCATGCAACAAAAGTTCGAAGAAGTTCGCACGGGCACGCCACAGGAAATCAAGCAAGCGGTCATGGAAGAAGCCCAGCGTATGCACGCGGAAGACATCGCCATCAATCGCGCTATGGGCCAGCATGGTTCTGCTCTAATGCCGGCGAGCGGCGGAGTTCTTACTCACTGCAACGCAGGCGCTTTGGCAACCGCCGGATACGGCACCGCGCTGGGGGTAATCCGAGCCGCGATTGAGAACGGGAAAAAAATTCACGTCTATGCTGATGAGACCCGCCCGTTCCTCCAGGGCTCGCGCCTTACCGCATGGGAGCTGATGAAAGACGGAATAGCCACCACAGTAATCTCTGACAACATGTCAGGCGCAATGATGCGGCAGGGAAAAATCGGCGCTGTAATCGTCGGCGCGGACCGCATCGCCGCCAACGGAGATGTCGCCAATAAGATTGGCACCTACACGGTTGCGGTGCTGGCGAAGGAGCACGGTATTCCGTTTTATGTGGCGGCCCCGATTTCTACCATTGATCTCGCGACCCCCGACGGCAGCAAGATCCCTATCGAGCAAAGAAATCGCTCCGAAGTCACGCACATCGCCGGCAAATTGATCACGCCCGAAGGCGTCGGCATAGAAAACCCGGCATTTGATGTAACGCCGGCCAAGTACGTCACTGCGATAGTGACTGAGCGGGGCATTGCCCGAGCTCCGTACGACCAGTCGTTAGCCGCTCTCTCGCGCGCCGAGGCCGAGCTGACTACCACAGGAAGCTCAAGAAAATAGCAGCTTTAGGATTTCGAGTCCCGCGGCCCTTACCAAGGTAATTGCCGTAACCGGCTTTTACGCGACTTTGTTGGCCAAACGCGGTAAAACGGACGAAGCTGCTGGAAGTGTCTTTCGCGAGGGTACAGATGTCGCAAGTAAGGCAAGAACAGCCGTCCATGCTGGCTCGGGCAGAGGCCATTCAACGGCAAATTCACGAGCTGACCAGCCGGGACACTCAACTGTGGTCAATCGTCAGCCTGGTTATTCTGGTGCTGACCGGTGGGTTTCTCACTCTGGTGGCGCCGAACCTGGCAGTGAAACAGCGCCTGATCCGCATTGAGGAAGGTTATTTACCGCAACTTTTCTTTGGCCTCATCTGCCTGGTCGTGCTGTTCAATATTTATTTGCTCTCGCAACGCGTGAACTTGAATTCAACGCGCAAGGCCCTGATAAGCGAGTTGGTGTTAAACGAGCGCCTGGAAAGCCTTTCGCTCATCGATCCACTTACCCAGCTGTTCAACCGCCGGGCGCTGAACGAACTGATTTCACATCAGGTGGCGCGCGCCAACCGCAATGGCGGACCGTT
The DNA here is from genome assembly GCA_963703465.1 of uncultured Acidobacteriota bacterium. Lineage (GTDB taxonomy): Bacteria > Acidobacteriota > Terriglobia > Terriglobales > Acidobacteriaceae > Gp1-AA145. The sequence goes on from CAVPEQ010000004.1 coordinate 19,806, forward strand.
GACCTTCCTGATTATGGATATCAATGGTTTTCGCGAGTTGAATAACAAGTTGGGCAGCATGGAAGGCAACCGCGTGCTTACTGATTTTGGACGCATCCTGAAAAAGGTATTTCGCGGCGGCGATTTGATCTTCAGGCAGGGCGGGGACGAATTCCTAGTGGTCATGCCGGATACCGCCGAACAACTCGCTGAACCGCCACTTAAACGGTTGTTAAGCACGGTCGAACAATGGAATGTGGAGAATGGAAGCCGATTCCAGCTCTCTTTTACCTGGGGGCTCGCTGAGTATGTTACCGGAACCAGTCTCGAGGATGTGCTTCGTACCGTGGACCGCAAGCTTTACCAGAAGATGCATAATCTCGCGCCGGTGTTTTGAGCAATTAGCAGTCAGCATTCAGCACTTAGCCAAGATCACTGCAATGTTCGAAGATTTTCACGCCTAGAGATTTGCACCCGCATCTGTTCCTCGACGTGCGGTTCGCAACTTTAGCTGACTGCCGAGTGCTCATTTACAGCTTCAGCGCTGCGCCCTTATCCAAATACCACAGCAATTCGCCGTCTACGGGGCGAATCTTCTGGCAAGGTAAATTCGCGGCCGGATCCTTTAGTGCTCGCCGTACCATTTCCGCCTTTTCGTCCCCGTTGACCAGAAACATCACACAGGCCGCGTTGTTCAACACTGGGTACGTGAATGTGATGCGAAAGGTGTTCAGTTTCTCGACCCAGTTTGCAACCACGAGATCATCTTTTTCCTGCAATGCCGCGGTTCCAGGAAAAAGCGATGCGGTGTGTCCGTCAGGCCCCATGCCGAGCAGGATGAAATCAAATGTCGGGAACGAATCAATCTTGAGATGAAAAAACTCCTGCAACGTCTGTTCATACTTCGCAGCGGCTTGCCGAGCATCCGGCAACTCGGACGGAGCGCGAAAAATATTTTCCTGCGGAATCGGCAACTTCGAGAGCAATGTCTCCTTCGCCATGCGGTAGTTGCTCTCCGGACTATCAGGCGGAACGTGGCGCTCGTCACCCCAGAAGAAAAACACTTTGCTCCAGTCCAACCTCGAAGCGAAGTGAGTGGCCAGCTCCTGATGTAATCCGCGGGGCGTCGATCCGCCGGAGAGAGCTACGGTGAACTTCCCGTGATCTTTGATAGAGATCGAACCAAGGGTGCAGAATTTTTCCGCGGCTGCATGAAACAACTGCTGAGGCGAGCCGAAAATGTCTACTTTGGGCTCCGCAGGCATGCTCAGGCCGCCAATTCAACTAGCGCGCAGCGGGCGGCGCCGAGCAGCGCGAGTTTATCGTCAGTGATAACTTTTAAGGGCATTATTTCCAGGAGCCGCCGTAACCGGCCCTTATTTAAAAACGGTTGGAGGAAGGTTGAAGTGGCCAGCTTGGGTAGGATTTTCGGCGCGATTCCGCCTGCCAGAAAAACTCCACCAACCGCTTTCATTTTTAGCGCAAGGTTCCCAGCCTCTGCGCCGAACACGGCCACAAAAATGTCCAGCGCCTGCTCGCACATGGCACACTTCCCGGTCAGGCCAGCTTCAGAAATCGCGGCGGCTGCGTCGGCTTCGACCATCTCGTTGACCAGCCAGTCGGGCGGCTTGCCCTTTCCCGTATCGCGCAGGAAATCAAAAACGTTCACCAGCCCCGGCCCGGACAGAACGCGCTCGTAGCTGATGTGATCGAAACGCCCGCGCAGATATTGCAGTAGCTCGACCTGAATGTCATCCAGCGGAGCGAAATCACAGTGGCCGCCTTCGGAGGCGAACACGTGATGCCGTTTGCCGTCCCAGTAAAGCCCAGCTTCACCAAGGCCGGTGCCGGCGGCAATCACTGCTTGATTACCAGGCATGATACTGACTTGATTCAGAGAAACCAGGTGCTCCGGCGGCAACGCGCCTACCCCCCAGCCCGTGGCTTCGAGATCATTGATCAACAGGGCCCGGTCGAGGTGCAGTTCGTCGGCCAGACGTTTGGATTCGATGACCCAGGGCAGATTGGACGCCTCCACGCGACCGTTGGTGACCGGACCGGCGATCCCGAAACATGCCTGAGCCGGACGCGCGCCCGATCTATCGACGAACTCCTTTACGATTTCGTCAAGTCCGGAATAATGTCGACTGGGAAAAACGGTGGATGAAATCAGGTTGAACTTTCCGTTCTTCACATCAAAGAGGGCCAGCCTCGCGTTGGTGCCTCCGATGTCGCCTGCAAGAATCATCGATCGAAATTCCTCCAGTGGCGGCCGTCGCGCTCCATCAACTCGTCGGCCTCTTTCGGTCCCCAGCTTCCCGAAGGATAATTCGGGAAATTGCGCGGCGGCAGCGCCTTCCACACATCGAGCAGCGGGCTGACTACGCACCATCCCGCTTCCACCATATCAGCGCGCTGGAACAATGTAGCATCGCCGATCATGCAGTCGTGCAGCAACCGCTCGTAGCCGGTGCTGGGCTGAGTTCCGAAATAATCAGCGTAATTGAAATTCATGTCTACTGCACCCAGTCGCATAATGGGGCCGGGAACTTTCGCGGCAAACTGAAGTGAAATGCCTTCCTGCGGCTGGATGTGCAGCACCAGTTGATTGGGCATCAAATTTTCGACCGGCGTATCACGGAATAAAACGAACGGCGCACGCCGGAATTGGATGACGATCTCCGTAGTCTGCGCCGCCAGCCGTTTCCCAGTGCGTAAATAAAACGGGACGTCAGCCCATCGCCAATTGTCGATGGCCAGTTTCATAGCGACGAAAGTCTCCGTGCGCGAATCTGGAGGGACGTCTTCCTCCTGCCGGTATCCGGGGACGCGGTGGCCTTCCTCGACTCCGGGCCCGTACTGCCCGCGCACGGTGCGCGTCAGGACTTCTTCAGAACTGAGTGGCTGGACCGCGTGCAGAATCTTGGCCTGCTCGTCGCGGACTGCGTCCGGACGGAATGAAATCGGGGGCTCCATCGAAGTCAGGCTGATCAATTGCATGATGTGGTTGGGCACCATGTCGCGCAGCGCGCCGGCGGTGTCGTAATAGCTTCCGCGCGATTCAACACCGACGGTTTCGGCGACTGTAATCTGTACGTGATCGATGTATCGGCGGTTCCAGATAGGCTCGAAAATTCCGTTGGCGAAGCGGAAAGCCAGAATGTTCTGGACAGTTTCTTTTCCCAGGTAGTGATCAATGCGGTAGATCTGGTGCTCGCTGACTCGGTTCAGCAGTTGCTGGTTCAGGGTCTTAGCAGATTCAAGGTCATGACCGAACGGCTTTTCTATGATCACCCGCCGCCAGTGCTGGCCTCCTGACTCGTCCATCAGCCCCGCGCCGGCAAGGTCTTCGACAATCTGCCCGAAAAATTTCGGCGCGGTCGCCAGGTAGAAAAAATAATTCTGGTGGGTGGAGTGGTCCTTGTCCAGCTTCTCGAGTTTGGCCTTGAGTTGCGGATAAAGATTCTTGTCATCAAACTCGGCAGTGACGTAATACAGCCGGCGGGTGAACCACTCCCATATGTCGGGGTCCACGTCATTGCCCGCATAGTGATGGATGTCGTCGGCCAGTTTTTTGCGGAATTCGTCGTCGGACATTTTATTGTGCGAAACTCCGACGATGGCGAATTCGCGTGAGAGCAACTGAGCCTTGGCCAGGTTGTAGAGAGCGGGGATCAGCTTACGGCGCGTGAGATCGCCGGCTGCGCCGAAAATGACCATAATGCAGGGATCGGCCGGGCGTCCCGGCGTACGCTGCTGAGTTTGCGGAAGCGTTTCCACTTGTACCATTGGCAATTTTCCCTTGAATCGCCGTCGCGGCGCGAGTTTCACCGGACGGAGTGGTGTGATCTCAGGCGGTCTTTTTCTCGGTTACCGGTTCAACGTGTCCGCCAAATTTCTGCCGCATGGCGGAAAGCATTTTTTCTGCAAAGGTATGCTCCTGGCGCGAACGGAAGCGCACGAAAAGCGCCGCCGACAAAACGTCCACCGGAACAGCTTCGTTGATGGCCGCCTCAATTGTCCAGCGACCTTCGCCGGAATCCTGCACGAAGCCGCTGTATTCGGCAAGCGTCGGATTTTCGGTCAATGCCATCGCGGTCAGGTCCAGCAGCCAGGAACTGATAACGCTTCCGCGCCGCCAGACTTCGGCAATGTCGGGAAGGTTGAGGTCATACTGCTGGTCTTTCGGCAATTCCTGCTTGTTCGCATTGCGGAAAATATCGAAGCCTTCGGCATAAGCTTGCATGATGCCGTATTCAATTCCGTTGTGCACCATCTTGACGAAATGGCCCGAGCCCGACGGCCCGCAGTGGATGTAGCCGTCTTCAGCAGTGCCGCCCAACTTTTCGCGGCCGGGAGTGCGCGAAATATCGCCGCGCCCGGGAGCAAGCGTTTTAAAGATGGGATCAAGTTTTGCGACCGCTTCCTTCGGGCCGCCGATCATCATGCAGTAGCCCCGCTCCAATCCCCACACTCCGCCGCTGGTGCCTACGTCTACATAGTGAATGCCTTTGTCGCTCAGCATTTTGGAGCGGCGAATGTCGTCTTTGAAATATGAGTTGCCGCCATCGATCAGAACGTCGCCGGCCTTCATTTTCGGAGCCAGAGCCTGCACCGTCGATTCGGTGGCATCCCCGGCCGGAATCATCAACCACGCAACTCGCGGAGAGCCGAGCTTCGAGCAAAAGTCATCAAGCGATGACGAGCCAATCGCTCCTTCTGAGGCCAAGCCCTTGACTGCATCTGCGCTGCGATCGGTGACCACAACTTCATGGCCGCCGCGCATGAGACGCCGCGCCATGTTGGCGCCCATTCTTCCCAACCCTACCATTCCCGAGACGCATGCTTCCTCCGTGCGGTTTTCGATCAAGTATTCCTCTGTGGCTTTTCCTCTGTGTAACTCAGTGTTCTCTGTGGTTTGCTTTTCGCAGCAATTAGCCCAGCGCTTCGCGAATGGCTTTCGCCAAATTCGCAAGTCCGGCGTTGACATCTTTACCGAGATGCACCCGAAGCGCGCGCCGTCCACGATCGGCCAAGACCTGGAAATCGCCACGCGCCTGAGCGGCCTTCACGATGCCAAAAGTATATTTCGCTCCCGGCACGGGAACGTCGACGGCATCATCGCAGGTGATCTGGAGAAACACACCCGAGTTCGGGCCGCCTTTATAGGCCTGCCCGGTCGAGTGTAGAAATCGTGGCCCGAAGCCCAGGCAGGTAGCAACGTGTTTCGAATCGCGCACTGAATGGCGAATCTGCTGCAGTGTTTTTTCGTGCTCGTCGTTCATTTCGATATAGCCGAGAACGGCGAAGTAGTCACCCGTCTTAATTCGTGCCAGGTGAGCGCGAAGATATTCGGTCAGGTCGCTCTTGTTTCCTAATGCGGTCGCGTTCTTCGGGTCGGTGAAAAGCTTGACGCCATTCTGTTCAAAGATCGGCTTCTCAGACGGAAGTGAACCGGTCTTCTCATATTCGCTGGTCAGCTTACGGGTCTCGACTTTGCTAGCCTCAACATCCGGCTGATTGAATGCATTGATGCCGATGATCGAACCCGCCACAGCGGTGGCAATCTCCCAGCGGAAGAATTCCTGTCCAAGATCGTAGGTGTCAGCGAGCGCAATACGGACTACGGGATGGCCGGATTTTTCGATGGCGGCAAGCTTCGCGTCCTGACCGGCGTCGGGAGATTTCTCCGAGCGTACATAAGCAAAAATGCGGTCATTGCCGTAAGTCTCGGGTGCGGCGAGTTCCTCGCGATCGACCGGAATGATGCCTTTGCCGAGCTTGCCGGTCGATTCCGCTATCAACTGCTCGAGCCACGCGCCCAGGTCAGAGATCGAAGGCGACGTAATCAGCGTGATTTTGTCGCGTCCGGTTTTTGCCGCTGTACCGATGACGATTCCAAGCATTACGCCGGGATTCTTTTCTACCGGAACTGAAGCTGCACACGCTTCCACCATTTCTTCGGCGCGATCCAGGAACTTGGCGACGTCGAGTCCCATTGACGCAGCCGGCACAATTCCGAAATTAGATAATGCAGAGTAGCGGCCGCCAATACTGGGATCGCCATTAAAGATGTGTCGAAATTTGTCGCCCTCGGCTTCTTTCTGAAGCTTCGATCCAGGATCTGTCACCGCGATGAACCGGCTGCCGGCTTTTTCAGCGCCGATAGTCTGCTTCACGCGCTCGAAGAAATACTGCTTGAAGATGTTGGGTTCTAACGTCGTGCCCGACTTGCTCGATACGATGAACAGCGTTTTCTCGAGATCAATTTTCTTTTCGAATGCCTTCACCTGTGCGGGATCGGTCGAGTCGAGCACGTGGAGCTGCGGGAATCCTTTGATGTGGCCGTAAGTTTTCTCGAGGACCTCGGGGCAGAGGCTCGATCCGCCCATACCGAGCAGAAGGATGTCGCTGAAATTTTCTTTTCGGATTTCATCAGCCAGTTTCTGGAATTCAGCTTTCTTGGCTAGCTGTTTTTCGGTGATGTCGAGCCATCCCAGCCACTGCGACTCGTCGGAGCTGGTCCACAACGACGCGTCACGCTGCCACAGGCGGCGAACTTTTCCGGCGGCGCGCCAGTCGTTCACATTTTGCGTGACGTCTTTCGCTAACGCGTCCGGGAGTTTGTAACTTTGCTGGCTGATCTTGGGAGTAGTTTCCCCCTGGGTGCTTTTTTCGACTGCTGCGAGCAGCTTGTCAAAGGCCTCTTCAAACAGACGCACGCCCTCGTCGGTCAGCTTGTCGGTAACTTGATCGATTGAGATTCCGACCGACGCCAGGCTCTGCATCACTTGCTTGGCTTCGTCAACACCTTCGGTCAGAGTTTCTCGAGGCTGGCCATGATCGCGGAACGCGTCAAAGGTGGCAGGCGGAATGGTGTTCACCGTGTCCGGGCCGATCATCTCCTGCACATAAAGAATGTCAGGGTACGCAGGATTCTTGGTGCTGGTGCTGGCCCACAGCACGCGCTGCGTCTGGCCGCCTTTAGCGCGAAGTTTGTCCCATTGGGCGCCGGAAAAAATATTCAGATAACGCTGATACGCCAGCTTTCCGTTGGCGATGGCTACTTTGCCCAGCAAGCCCTTGAGCTTCTGCTCTTCCTGCGGGTTCTTGGCCGACTTCACTCGCGCAGAAAGGTCGGCGTCGATGGCATTGTCAATGCGGCTGATGAAGAAGCTGGCAACACTGGCGACGCGCTTCACGTCTCCGCCGCTGGCGGCGAATTTATCCAAGCCGCGAACGTAGGCCTCTGCAACTCTCTGGTAGACCTCTTGCGAGAACAGCAACGTTACGTTGACGTTGATGCCTTCGCTGATCAGTTGCTGGAATGCGGGAATGCCCTCTGCCGTTCCCGGAACTTTGATCATGATGTTGGCGCGATCGACGGCTTTCCACAACCGCCGCGCTTCTTCGAGAGTGCCTTGTGTATCTCGCGCAAGGTATGGAGACACTTCCAGGCTGATGTAGCCGTCGCGCATTTTGGATTCGTCGTAGACCGGACGCAGCAGATCGGCGGCGTCTTGAATGTCGCGAATGGCAATCAGTTCGTAACGGGCTTTGGCGTCGAGATCGGAGCGATTCTTCAACGACGCGAGGATGTCGGCATAGTCAGTGCTGCCAGCAATGGCCTTTTCAAAGATGGCAGGATTCGAAGTCATGCCGCGCAGGCCGTCTTCCTGAATCAGGCGTTTGAGTTCGCCCTTGGTGATAAGGTCGCGGCGGATGTAGTCGAGCCAAACCGACTGGCCAAACTTCAAAAGATCTTTCAGCGGATTGGTGGCTTTCGAGGTGTCGATAACTCCGGTCGGCTGCATACTTTTTACCTCGCTTCGATAGTTGGCTGATTGTCCGTGCGACGCCCAAGTGGGCGATCCAGGGTCGCTATTTTTTGTTTTTTGCCAGAGCCTGCTTGGCGGCTTGAATCACATGATCGACCGTGAATCCGAATTTCTTGAACAAATCTCTGGCCGGGGCGGATGCGCCGAAGGTCGTCATGCCGATAATCACACCATCGAGACCTACATAGCGCTCCCATCCGAAAATAGCCGCGGCTTCGACCGAAACCCGCGCTCTAACACTCGGCGGCAATACCGAATTTTTGTAAACCTCATCCTGCACGTCGAAAATATCGGTTGAGGGCATGCTGACTACTCGGGCGCGAACTCCTTCGGCAGTCAATTTTTCATAAGCGCTTACGCATAACGAAAGCTCGCTGCCGGTGCCGATCAGAATGACTTCCGGCTTTCCGCCCTGCGCATCGCCGAGAATGTATCCACCCTTGGCCGTCCCCGAAGCTGCGGCGTATTTTGTGCGGTCAATGGTCGGTAGCGCCTGCCTGCTCAAAACCATCGCCACCGGATTGTGCTTCAGCGGCATAGTCACTTTCCATGCCTCGACTACTTCATTGGCATCGCCCGGCCGCATGACGATCATGTGCGGCATGGCGCGTAGCGACGCTAGTTGCTCGATCGGTTGATGGGTTGGCCCATCTTCGCCGAGTCCGATGGAGTCGTGGGTCAGCACGTAAATGGTCGGAATTTCAGCCAGCGAAGCCAGTCGCATCGCCGGACGCATGTAGTCGGTGAAATTGAAAAAAGTACCTCCAAAGGGGCGCACTTTGATCATCGCCATCCCATTCAGCGCGGAACCCATGGCATGTTCGCGGACCCCGAAATGAATGTTGCGGCCGCCGTAGTTTTTGGGGCTGAAAACTCCCGCACTCTCAAATTTCAGATCAGTCTTGTTGGAAGTTGCCAGATCGGCCGCTCCGCCAATCAGCCACGGAACATTTTGCGCAATCGCATTCAGAACTTTGCCCGAGCTTTCGCGGGTGGCGAGGCCTTTTGCATCTGCCGGAAAGATCGGCAGATTCTTGTCCCATCCCTCCGGAAGCTCGCGGCGCTGCATGCGATTGATGTGGTCTGCGAGATCAGGGAATTGCTGTTTGTATTTTCCGAAGAGGTCGTACCATTTGGAGCTGAGGTCACGTCCGCGCTTGCCGATACCGTCGCGAAAATTTTCCAGCACCCCATCCGGAACCAGAAAGTGAGCGTCTTCCGGCCAGCCGTAGAACTTTTTCGCCAGCTTAACTTCGTCTTCACCTAGCGGCTCACCGTGCGCAGCGTTTGTATCCTGCTTATGGGGCGAACCGTAGCCGATGTGGCTGTTCACGATGATCAGCGTCGGCCGGTCTTTGGTTGCCAGAAATTCCTTGAAGCCTTTGGCCAGCGCACCCAGATCGTTGGCATCTCGTACATGAGTGACGTTCCAGCCATAAGCGTTGAAACGCATTGCGACGTCTTCGGTGAAGGACCAGTCGGCTGGCCCATCGAGCGTGATCTGGTTGGCGTCATAAATCCAGCAAAGATTGGGCAGCTTCAGATGGCCAGCGAGCGATGCAGCCTCGCTGCCCACGCCTTCCATCAGGTCGCCATCGCTGCAAAACGCGTAAATGTTGTAATCAAATAACTCAAAACCCGGACGGTTGTAGCGCGCCTTCAGCCAGTTGCTCGCCATCGACATGCCGACGCTGTTTCCAATGCCTTGACCCAGTGGCCCGGTTGTGGTCTCAACTCCAGACGTGACGCGATACTCCGGATGTCCCGGCGTCTTACTATCCAGTTGGCGAAAACTTTTGAGGTCGTCAAGTGTGAGCGAAGGGCGATCCAAGACCTTGTACTCGGAATCGACCGATTTCACTTCCGAGAGATACAACATCGAGTAAAGCAACGCCGACGCGTGTCCGTTCGACAAAATGAAGCGATCGCGATTCGGCCACACTGGATTCGCGGGATCGTAACGCAAGAATTGTTGCCACAGAACATAGGCAACGGGGGCAAACGCCATAGGCGCGCCGGGGTGCCCGGAATTGGCCTTTTGCACCGCATCGATCGAAAGCGTGCGGATGGTATTAATGCTGAGGGTGTCGATTTGTTGGCCGGTGAGTACTGCCTGATCGCTGACTGCCATAAGAAGTATCTCTCCCTAGCTTGGATCGATCTGAGTCCGAGAAGGATTCACCAGTGAGGTCTTCCAGTTTATCAATTTCTGGCGGATATTGGCTGCTCTGCTGGACGTAGCACCCTTTACGTTGGACTTAGGCGGATTCTGTCCAACTCGGGTCCCAGAAAAAACAGTAGAATGCAGCTTCTGCAGGAAATTCTCTTAAAAAGGCCAAGGGTAATGACATTGCAGATCAACCGACGGGTGCGTTTCGACATTGTGAAGCAGCCAGCGTCGCTCGGCTCGACCAGGACAACATCTGAAATTTCGGCTGCGGAGGCAATCCGCACGGCGCGCGAACCATCGCCTGCACCGACATCGAGAAGCGAGCGAGGATTATCAGAAATCCTGGAGACGATACGTTGCTCGACACTCCGCAAGTAGCTTTCCCGGCGGCTACGAAGGTCGGTGAAGTGCCGCGCCAAACGAGTCTAAGCCGCAAGCCGATCGTCGAAATGTTGGGTGAAATTCAAGCGATCATTCTCAATAAAACTCCGCTCCCGTTGCCAAACCGGTAGGTGCACCAAGGTAATCGTTCATTACCTAAAAAGGTACAGGCGTTGTGCTTGCCACGAAAGTAACCTGTGCGGCGAGAGCTTGCCGTTCTAGACTTGAACAAAGTTTTGGCTCGGCCCAAAAGGTGTGCTTGCCATGAAATTTTCGAAGTTGCAGATTGCCATAGCTGCCGGCGCTGGATGCCTGATTATTTTTGGCTTTTTTGGCTACCTGATGTGGCTGAACAATCAACCGCCGGTGCTGGAGAAGTCGGCCGATATCGATCCGCTAACCAAGATTCCTGTGACCATCAGCCTGAACCCACTGCGCGACCGTTCGTCGGAACGGGCGGCCGGCGAGTTCCTGCGGTCGATGCGCGATGGGCACTGCAAAGCTCAACTCGCCGACTGGGAAAAAGATTATCGCAAACGTTACGCCGCTTTTATCTGCGACTCGGAAGCGAAACATCCGCTGATTTCATGGAAAGTTGCCGACTGGGACGACCGCCCGCCGTTGAGAATTCTGGAATATAAAGCCAAACGCCAGGGTGACGGCTCGAGTTACGACGAACTACTTTCGGTGACCCTCGACAGCCGCAGCGGAGACTGGGTGGTCACGAAGTACGACTCGCTGTATTAGCCGCGAAGTTTCACTATTACAAAACTCCTCTGTGGGTTTTCTCTGTGAACCTCAGTGTTTTCTGCCAAAGCCACAGAGGCTTAAGTACGTAGAAATCTCAGAAGAATTCCTTACTCCGCAGCGTAGTTAGGCGCTTCGCGGGTAATCATTACATCGTGAACATGGCTTTCGCGCAGACCGGCGCCGCTAATGCGCACGAAACGGGTCTTCTGGTGCAACTCAGCAAGTGTTGCGCAGCCGCAGTAGCCCATACCAGATTTCAGACCGCCAACCATCTGATAGAGAATCATTGAAACCGAACCGCGATATGGCACGCGGCCTTCGATGCCTTCAGGTACGAGCTTAGCCAGACGGTTCGGATCTCCACCCATGTTTGGAATCGCCGCAGAAGCTTCGCCTGATGCCACCTGAAAATATCTCTCGCTCGATCCCGCGGCCATTGCGCCCAGCGATCCCATGCCGCGATACGACTTAAAAGTGCGGCCTTGGTAAAGGATCAATTCGCCTGGGCTTTCATCGGTTCCGGCAAACATCGAACCGATCATGACTGCGCTCGCCCCAGCCGCAATTGCCTTGGTGATATCGCCGGAGTACTTGATGCCGCCGTCGGCGATGATGGGAATGCCTGCATCTTTGGTCGCGCGGTAGGATTCGGCAATAGCCGTAATTTGCGGCACGCCCGCCCCGGTGACCACGCGAGTCGTGCAGATCGACCCCGGTCCGATGCCCACTTTGATCGCGTCAGCTCCAGCGCGGGCCAGTTCGCAGGCTCCGTCAAAAGTGGCTACGTTGCCGGCAATCACCTGAACTTCCGGGAATTTTGCTTTCACTTTTTTGACAGCTTCCAGAACCCGCGATGAGTGCCCGTGCGCGCTGTCGATCGCCAACAGATCGACATTTTCTTTCACTAATTCTTGGGATCGTTCTAAATAATCCCCAGTAGCTCCGATCGCAGCCCCCACGCGCAGCCGCCCTTGGGAATCTTTCGCGGCGCTCGGATACTTCAGCTTCTTCTGAATATCTTTTACCGTGATCAAACCCTTCAGGTTGTAACGATCGTCCACCACCAGCAGCTTCTCGACACGATGCTTGTGCAGAATCTGTTCCGCATCCTCGAGCGTGGTTCCCACCGGCACCGTGATCAGATTTTCCTTGGTCATGACCTTGCTGATGGGAATATCGAAGCGGCTCTCAAAACGAAGATCGCGATTGGTTAGGATGCCGACCAGCTTTTTATTTTTTGTGATGGGCACTCCGGAAATCTTGTACTTGCGCATGACTTCGAGCGCGTCCGAAACCTTATCGTCAGGCGACATGGTCACCGGGTCGACGATCATCCCGCTTTCCGAGCGCTTCACTTTGTCAACTTCTTCCGCCTGCTGTTCGAGCGTCAGATTGCGATGGATGATTCCCAGCCCGCCCTGCTGCGCCAGCGCAATTGCCATGTGAGATTCGGTCACGGTGTCCATGGCGGCGCTCAGTACGGGAATATTCAGGCGAATGGTTCGAGTCAACTGTGTCTGGGTGTTCGCTTCCGCCGGAATCACGTCAGAGCGGGCAGGCAGCAGCAACACGTCATCAAAGGTGAGGGCTTCAGGAACTGGAAAATGAATCATAAATTGCGGGGTAAACCACTATTGTAGAGACGCGTGAACCCGGAGGCAAATGCGCCCGCGTAGTCTCGCATTTATAATTCGCCGCTGATCGGTTGCTGCCAAAGATTCATGACGGATAATAATCCGAGCAAATACTACAATTCGAAGTTTTATCGCCAGCTGGCTTCCGCCCAGGAGTCTGCCCGCGACATTCTTCCCCTTGTCCTCGATGTCGTTAAACCTGCGAGTGTTATCGACATCGGCTGCGGCACTGGCAATTGGCTGCTAGTCGCCCACGAATTAGGCGTGCGCGATATTCTCGGCATCGATGGGCCATGGGTCAAAGCACAATTAGCAATTCCCCCGGAAAACTTCGTCGAGCATGACCTGTCCACGCCGTTAAAGCTGGATCGTCGATTCGACCTCGCCCTCTCTCTCGAAGTAGCCGAACATCTGCCAGCGTCGGCGGCGCAAGTCTTTGTGCAAAGCCTGTGCGACGCCGCAGATGTAGTAGTTTTTTCTGCCGCCATTCCCGGGCAGGGTGGCCGCCATCACATTAACGAGCGATGGCCGGCCTATTGGGCAGAGCTGTTTGCGGATCTCCGGTATGACTGTTATGACTTCCTGCGTCCGAAAATCTGGACCAATTCGCGCATTACCTGGCACTACGCCCAAAACTCTCTGATCTTCGGCCGCGCCGGGTTCCGTCATCCATTCGGCGAACCGACCACACCGCTCCCGCTGGTTCACCCCGTTTTATGGTCGTCGCAAGTCAATCGTATGAAAAGCCCGGGGAAGCTGCTGGAAAGCCTACCCAAGGCAATTCTTGCTTCGGTCAAGCCTAAGAAAATACGGCTTTAAGCATTCCCGAATCACCACGACGTCACGCAGCGTGGTTACCAAAGTTCGGGAATGAGGCCCAGGTACGTCGGAAAATGAAAGCGGCGATGTTAATGTAGGGCCGTTGTGCCGATAAGTGCTGCGGGTGTAATCCCGGCAGGCCGGAGGCATGCGTCCGCAACTTCCCAGTGGATGATACAGGCGTAGCCCTGCAGAAATATTGGGGGTAACTGCTTAAGTCGGTTCGCCGCGCCACCATATGACGATCCGTAAAAAAATTTTGCTGTACTCCGCGCTTGCGCTGGGCGCCTTCCTGACAGCCGTCTACTTTGTTTCCCGCTTTTCTTTGATGAAGGGGTTCTCCCGCCTCGAAAGCAGTTACGCGTACGAGAGCATCCGCCGGCTGCAAAATCATTTGGACAGCGAACAATCTCAGCTTTCTACAATGGCGCGCGACTATGCCCAATGGGACCGCACCTACGAATTCATGGCCGGGCGCGACAGGAACTATGTCCGATCCGAACTGACGGACGATACTTTTAACATCATCCACATCAATTTATTTCTGCTGCTCGACCGATCGGGACGGCCTACGTTGAACCGCGAGGCGGGAAACTGGCCTATTGGCAAGAGCGACCTCGCCGCGATAGCCGCGGCCTATCGTTCCAGTTTGGCTTATAAGTCAAACGGCCCTTTGAGAGGCCTGGTAGAGATCAATGGACGTCTCTTCCTGCTCGCCTATGAGCCGATTCTGACTAGTCGGGGCGATGGCTCGCCGCGAGGTACGCTGGTCATGGGCAAGGGCTTGAGCGAGAGTTTACTTTCAAGTGTGGCGCAGTCAATGGGGCTACCGCTTTGGCTGGAACCACCCGATAATGCACCTTCTGCCAAGAATGGCCAGACATTGTGGAGCGATGGGACGAACTCAGTTTTTCTGGAGAGCGATTCGACCATGCTCGCCTATCTTCCGTTGAAAGATATGTCGGGGGCGACAAAACGTCTTCTGGTTGCGCGGATTCCGTCGAATTTGTATTCCGAAGGCCAAAAAGTCACCCGCTACCTGCTGCTGCTTCTAATGCTGGCCGGAATCGTGCACAGCGCCGTATTGCTGTTCGTGCTGGAAGAAAACTTGTTGTCTCGAGTCGAGTCATTAAATCGCAAGATCACGCAGGTGACGGTCAGCGGAGACTTGTCATTGCGTCTTGATGCGAAGGGAAAAGATGAGCTGAGCGCCCTTGCCGGCACCGTGAATGCCATGCTCACCGCCATCCAGAAGGCAAAATTTGAACTGCTGCAGGCGCAGGAATCATTGCGCTTTCATGCTGAACACGACTCACTCACAGGGGTCCTGAACCGCCGCGCCATCCGCGACGTTCTGCGCCGCGAACTTGCGCGTTGCCGCCGCGAAAACCAAAGTCTCGGGGTCATGCTGGCGGACGTTGACCACTTCAAGCGTATCAATGACCGTTATGGTCATGGCGCCGGCGACGCCGCGTTGCTCACCGTGGTCCAGCGCATTTCATCCACCTTGCGTCCTTACGATTTGATCGGCCGTTACGGCGGCGAAGAGTTCCTGGTCATTGCTCCCAATTGCGATCTTGGGCTGACGCAAAGGCTCGCAGAACGCATACGCGAGGCGGTCAGCAGCGAGGGTATTGAACTTGGGAACGACAGCGTTCCCTTAACCGTGAGCGTTGGAATTACCCTGGGCACCGCCGACAGCGATCCGGAATTCCTGGTTACGGTGGCCGATTCCGCCATGTATCAGGCCAAACGCAATGGCCGGAACCGGGTGGAACTCAGCATGGATCTACCCCATCCCGAAACCTGGGAAGCGTCTTTCATCGATCATAGTTAACCAAGCTTGCCTATCCTGATTTGTGCCTGTGTAATAGATTGGTTCCGCGTTTTTTGCTGATTCCACCAACCCATGGCGCAATCTGAAAATCTGGTTTTCTGCGGCACACCGCAATTCGCCGTTCCCACTCTCGAGAAGCTTGTCGAGGGATTCAATTTGCGCCTCGTCCTCACCCAGCCTGATCGTCCAAAGGGGCGAGGCCTGGGACTAGTTGCATCTCCGGTTAAGGAATCGGCTGAGCGCCTCGGCTTGCCGATTTACCAGCCGGAAAAAATCAAGCAAAACGAAGAACTCAAGGCAAAGCTAGCCGAAATTGCGCCAGCGGCAATTATCGTGGTCGGCTACGGGCGAATCATTCCCAAATGGATGCTTGACCTTCCGCAGTACGGAAATATTAATCTGCATGCGTCGTTGCTGCCGAAGTATCGAGGTGCGGCACCCATCCAGTGGGCGATAGCAAACGGTGAGCGAGTCACTGGCGTGACCACGATGCGTATCGACGAAGGCCTCGATACTGGTGACATCCTGCTGCAAAAGCAATTGGCGATTCTGGACGAGGACACGGCTGAAACTGTGTCGCCGCGGCTCGCCGCAATTGGCGCGGATTTGATGGTCGACGCTTTGCGGGGGCTCGCCGAAGGTACCCTAACTCCGCAGCCGCAAAAAGATAACGAAGCTACGGTGGCTCCGATTCTCAAAAAGGAAGATGGCCGGATCGACTTCCGCCGCAACGCGCAGGAAATTTACAATCGTCTGCGCGGATTCCAGCCCTGGCCGGGGGCGTTCACGTCGTTTCGTGGTAAGTCTCTAAGCGTGACGGCAACGAAGACGACTGCGGAGGCAGTTCCGCAGGGGCAGCTTCTCGTAAAAGACAATCGCCTGTTTGTAGGCTGCGGGAACTCGACAGCGCTTGAATTATTAGAAGTCCAACCCGAAGGCAAGAAAAGAATTGCCGCCCGCGATTTTGTGCACGGCTACCGGCCTGACGTGGGTGAAAGGATCGGAGAATAGAAGGGCCAAGTGTCCCAATCCTTATCGCACCCCTGCGGCAAAGTATTGCCCTTCGCAGTCGCAGGGGCGTGGCCCCCTCAGTTCACCGCGATCGTGTTCACCACCTTTGCAGCCACTCCTTTAGAGTCGATGGCTTGGACGACCAGCCTGTCAGTCGATCCCGCGGGAAGGTTGAGACTGGTGTCCAGAGTCTGGCCGGCGACGTGGTAAATTTCTTTTCCGTTCAACCAAATTTGTATCTGTGACACCGGATTGATTCCCGAAGCCGCAGCGGTCAAATGGACAGCCGTGCCCAGCAGTGTCGAGCGCGAAACCTGCAGCGTTAGCTCCGGCACTCCGAGAAATCCGTACGATTTATTCAGAGTCGAATAGGTGCCAACCACCGCCCGCGAGTAATTGATTGAAGCCGCACAAGAAACAACCGTCTGCTGTGCGGAATATTTGCTAACGGAAGTTGCCAGGAACGAAACGAAGCCGGATTGAATGTCATGGCAGCCCGCGATGTCGCCATGACCATTAATTCCATTGGCTTGGCTGTCGACTGAGCCAGCCGCTTCGACATAATGAATCTGATTGGTCGCGATCCAGAAGCCGCGCCAGATTCCACTCGTGAACACCTGTCCAACGATCACACCCAGATTGCTAATTCCGTTCAGCTGCGTCTGATGCGGCTCGCCCGCCAGCTGCGGGGCATTGAGAGTGCGATACGTTCCGTTCTGATAAACGAACCCCTGTTCATTGTCGAAAGTGCCGACAATGGTTCCAGAGTTGTTTATTCCGTAAGTCATGGTGCCGATTTTGGCAGATGGATCATTGATCTTGGTAAACACTCCGTTGTGGCGCAGGAAACCATGAAAATTCAATGTGCCCGCGGTCTGGTACGTGCCCACGATATCCGAGTTGTCATTAATTCCCAACACCTCAGTCATGGTTGCTCCGGGAAAATTGACCGCGGTGTATTTGCCGGCGCGGTAAATGAATCCATGAACAAAGTATTGCGAGTCGTAGTAAGAGCCCACAATCACATTCGAATTATTTATCCCGGCAACGTTGGTTACGGGCGCATTAGGAAATTTAAGCGGAGCGTAATCGTAAGTTACGGACACGCTGGTTTGAGAAATGGCTGCGGGAACGAGGGGGGCGAAGAAGGCGAATAGCAGAGATACAAAGCGGGTGCGCATAACGGTTAATACTCCTGGTAGAAACTGTGTGTGCTTTAAAGATGCAGCAGCCACTCAGGATGATGTCCTCGGATCGCATCGGCGAAACCGTACGCGAGGTAAGGTAGAAGTTTTGCTAGATTATAGATAAGGAAGTTGCATTTTTGAGAAGCCTTCACCGTACAGAACACAGAGTTTACAGAGGAAAAAACAGGGAATATTTCTCAGGATTATGCAGATGCTTCGTATTCAAAATTGATATTCCTGGAGCTTTTCTATGTGGCGTATCTTGTGAACCTCAGTGCCGTTTGTAGCTGGAGATTTTAAAAAGTTTTAAGGGCAAGAGCAGCCGGGTTTTCCGAATTTCGTGCGCTGAATACTTCTGCTAAATAATCTGGAGATAGCAACCCTGAATTGCAGAACAGCAGCTCTCGCCTGTAATTTTTCCATCCGCTCGAAAAATGGGCTGTACGGTAAAGTCTTCAGCTACCTAGAGAATCCACCGGATTCCCACCCGGCTCCCCCAAGCCTACATTTCTATATGTGAAAGACACAATTCGGAGGGATGAAACTCCATGAAATTCAAAGCACCGTTATTTTCTATGTTGCTGCTTTCGGCGGTCTGGGTAGCAGCCCAGACTCAGAATGCATCGCCGTCAAGCTCAGGTTCGAACCAGGCGAGTGGACAGACCGCAGGCTCTCAATCATCTGCACCCGCCACCGCGCCGCAAACTCCAAGCACAACGCCACAGACTCCTGGAACCTCTCCGGCAACTCCGGACGCATCCGGGCAGGCAACCCCTGGAACTGCGCCTGAGCAAAACGCAGCGCCGAGCGCAACCGCTCCCAGCGCGACGACCCCGAGCGCAACTGATCCCGCCGCGAGCGGGAATGGAATCACTGGCTGCCTCGCCGGATCCCCGATTTCTGGAAGTTACACGCTGACTGACAAGTCCGGCAACGCTTACAAGCTCACCGGAAACTTGAATGCAGTCCGCACCCTGATCGGAAACGAAGTCCAAGTGGCCGGCCAGGAAGGCTCCGGCAGCATGGGTTCGAACGCGCCGAGTTCCGGTGCGTCGGCCACGGCCAGTTCTGGAAACTCCGGAATGACTTCCAGCCCGTCCACTGGTGCGACCAAGGAATTCAATGTGACCAGCGCGACTAAGGTTGCTGACCAGTGTGGAAGTTCAACCCCGGCGGCAAAACCGAGCGCGCGAAAACACGAAGCGTCTTCAGTTCTAATGGCAGCACTGCAGACCGGCTCGGCGGGCGCAGGCACGGCGGGTGCAGGAGCAGGGTCGGCTGCGGGACAGACAACGGGATCCACGGCCGGACAGTCAACTTCAACTCCGGGTCAGACCACTCCGGGCACTCAGCCGGGGACTACTCAACCGGGAACGACAACGCCGGGAACGGCCGCGCCAACCCCAGATACTGCAGCCCCGACGCCGGGAACGGCGACGCCGGGAACGACTCCGAATACCACCACGACGCCGACTCCGCAGACCACGCCTAATGGCCCGACTCCGGAGACAACTCCCAGCACGCCGGGAACCGCAACGCCGAATGCTAATCCAAGTTCACCAGCGCCAGGATCAACCAATCCTCCGAGCAGCACTCCGCCGACTACAACACCACAAACTACGCCTAGCGCGCCTCCTCCGAGCGCCTAGCACTTTTGGAGCCGCAACTAAAGACCCGCTTCGGCGGGTCTTTTTTATGTTCAAACAAAAGTGAATTGGGGGACGGGCGCCCCCGTCCGTCGGTTATAGATTCGTCTAACCCTGTGAGATAATTTTTAAACGAGGAAAAAATGGCGGAACACACAGTGAATTGCGTAAAGTTGCACCAGGATCTTCCCGGGCTGGACGAGCCCCCCTTCGACACTGAGCTGGGCAAAAAAATCTACGAAAACGTATCGCAGCAGGCTTGGAACCAGTGGACGGAATTCTGCAAAATGTTGCTGAACGAATATCGCCTGAACCCGGCCCGCCGCGAGGACCAGCAAGTCATCGTGAAGCAGATGGAGCAGTTTTTCTTCGGCGAAGGAGCGGCCCCGCCCCCGGACTATGTGGCGCCCACGAAAGCGAGCTAGATTCTTAGCCGCCCATTGGCTCAAAACCTGAAATCGATTCCTGTCGAGAAACGAAAATGATTCTCACCAATGCTGAAGAAATTGGTGTGAATGTCGTCGCCTTGCATCCTTATTGCCAGTCCGTGAATCAATCGATAATCGAATCCTCCCCCGATTGCGGTTGCAAAGGAGGTATCGGTAGCTTCTTGATCGTTGATGTGCGCGGCTCCGAACAATGCATGCGCGAACGGGGTAAATCGGCGTATAGGAAGCGAGACTCGTGGTCCGAAGAGGTACGTGTACTTCCTTACACTCTGGCTAACTGGCAAGCACCCGGCCGTCGGGCAGGTAATGGGCAGTGCGATATTGTTGGTGCCATATCCAGCGCCAAAATCCGCTACCAGGCCGATCCACGGCAGGAATTTGCCCTCGAGGGAACCTTCCCAACCATTGAGGCCCACAGCCATATTCGGACGTGTCTGCGAATAGGAATAGCCCAGAAATATATTGCCGCTGGTTGGGATTTGCGCGTGCACGATCCCCGCCGCCAGTAAAATGCCCAAAAAAGTGCCTGTCGTCTTTCTCATTAGGAAACTCCTGCATTGACCGGCAAGCCTAGAAAGTTCGATGCCGGCAGCATGAACTCGAGATGCAATTCAGGGAGACTCGGACCCTTGTGGAGGTCAAAACCGGAAAACTATACCCAGAGAAAACCGTGGATCCAACTGCGATTTACCGAAGAAGCTGGTGTGAACCCCGTGTAATTGCGCCCGCAGGGCCACAGCTGGAAGCAACGCATAGTCGACGCCGCCACCTAAGGCGTCAGCAAAGCTCAAATCATTATTGGAAATGCTGCCACCCTTATCCGACTGATAGCCTACCCCCAGCAGGAACTCCGCGAACGGGCGGAATTTGCCACGAGTTATCGACGCGCGCGGGCCAAACATCAACGTGTCACGGCTGGCATTCAGCCAAAAGGTATTGCAGCCGCCGAAAAGCACGCACCCGGTGGTCCGCCGCCCGCCATAATGCCAGTCAAGATCAGCCACCACGCCTAACCATGGCAGGTACTTTCCTTCCACCGAGGTTTCCCACCCACTCATGCCCGCAGCGCCCGGACTGGCCTGAACCGTTGTGCTGTTGGTGAAGGTTTGGCCGCGAACATAGGAGTAGCCGAAAAATGCATCCCCTCCCGAGGGAAGCTGGGCGCTGGCAATGGTTGAGAAAACAAAGGCTATGAAAGAGATAGCGCAAATCTTACGCAAAAATTTCTCCCGCTAGAATATATGGCGCTGACGGCGGATTTAGGATGCGCCTTGAACCTGAGTAGGATGCAATTTTATAGCACAGGGGGAACCGGATCTGGTCATCGATACTGTACGGCACCGCGGACAACTCCTATGCCCCTTTTTCCCTCAAAAAAGTGTAACAAGTGCCGCTTATTGCGCATCCATGACAGGTGCCGAATTCAGCGGGTAGCTGAAACTCCAAATCTCTGTTGTGGAGAACGCAATGCACGCCAGCCATGTCGATCCGTTAGCCTGTAGCCCGCTTCGCGACCGGTACCGTGACATTCGCAATACCACGCTGCACATCACCTCGCCTTTTTCAGCGGAAGACTTGATGCTGCAATCCATGCCGGATGCAAGCCCGGCAAAATGGCATCTCGCTCACACCACCTGGTTTTTTGAGACTTTCATCCTCAGCCCCTACGTTCCCGGATACAAGCCCTACGACCCCCGCTTTAAGCAGCTTTTCAATTCTTATTACAAGCAGCTGGGAGCGCATCCTTATCGCGGGGCGCGCGGATTGATGTCCCGCCCCAGCCTCGACGAAATTCAGGCTTATCGAGAGCACGTCGACCGAGCCATGCTGCGCTATCTGGAAGTTGCTGACGAGCGCACGGCGGCCCTTATCGAAGTCGGCTTGAATCACGAGCAGCAGCACCAGGAATTGGTCCTGACCGACATGAAGCATGCTCTCTGGTCCATGCCGTTGCGGCCGGAAAGCGTCGGCGGTCCACACGTGGTCACGAGTGCCGAGCCGCTGGAATGGGTGGAATTTGAGGGCGGTATTCGCGAGATTGGTTACGCAGACTCGGGCTTTTCTTTTGACAACGAAACTCCTCGTCATCAGGTGCTTTTGACTCCGTTCAAACTCGCCTCGCGTCTGGTAACCAACGCCGAGTATCTGGAATTCATGCAGGATGACGGTTATCGCCGCCCCGAACTTTGGCTCTCAGATGGGTGGGACACGGTTTGCGCACAGGGCTGGAAGTCGCCATTCTACTGGGAAGAGCGAGACGGCAACTGGTTCGATTTCAGCTACGACGGAATGCGAGAAGTTGATCCCGCAGCTCCGGTTTGCCATGTGAGTTATTACGAAGCCGACGCCTTCGCCCACTGGAGCAACGCTCGCCTGCCGCGAGAAGACGAATGGGAGGTCGCGGCCTCGCAGTTATCGACGAAAGGCACTTTTCTCGAATCCGAGAAGCTGCGTCCACAACCCGTGTCCGGCAAGGGTTTGCAGCAGATGTTCGGAGACGTCTGGGAATGGACTGCGAGTCCTTACGTAGCATATCCGGGATTCACGCCCGCCCCTGGCGCGATCGGCGAATATAACGGCAAGTTCATGTGCAACCAGTTTGTGTTGCGCGGAGGATCGTGCGCCACTCCCGAAAGCCACATCCGCGCCACCTATCGAAATTTCTTTCCACCCCATGTGCGCTGGCAGTTCATGGGCATAAGGCTAGCCAAATGATCCTTCACGAACCGGTCCCCCTTCCTCCTTATATCGACGAAGTCGTGCTCGGCCTGACATCGCGTCCGAAGACGTTGCCGTGCAAACTTTTCTACGACGACCGCGGGTCGCAGTTGTTCGAAGAGATCACGCGCTTGCCGGAATATTATCCGACGCGAACAGAATTCGAAATCCTGCAGGACTCGGCGAGAGAAATTGTGCAAGCCGCGGGAACTCCGGTTTCGGTCGTCGAGTTAGGCGCCGGGACCGCCACTAAGACCAGTGCCCTGCTCCACGCTTTCGCGCGCCGCCAACTGCGCGTCAAATACTTTCCGGTGGACATTTCGGCCGGTGCCCTGGCCGATGCCAAGGACAGAATCAAAAACGAATGCCCAAACGTCACTGTCCTGCCTGTGGTAGTGGATTTCAGCGACGGCTTTCATTTTCTGCGCGAGATCCCAGACCGAAAGCTGGTTTTGTATCTCGGGTCGAGCATCGGTAATTTCGACTGGGTCGATGCAATCGGCATGCTCCGGAAAGTGCGTGAGCAACTCACCGCCGGCGACGCTCTTTTGCTAGGCACGGACATGGTAAAGCCCGCCGAGATCCTCGTACCCGCCTACGACGATGCCCAAGGCATCACCGCGCAATTCAACAAGAACGTACTCGTCCGGCTAAATCGCGAGCTTGACGCCAATTTCGATGTGGATTCATTCCGCCACGTCGCGGAGTGGTCGTCCGAGCGCTCGCGCATGGAAATTTTCCTCGAAGCCACACGCCCACAAAAAGTCACGCTGCGTACGGCCCGGCTCACCGTACAGTTCCGGTCTGGCGAACGCATCCATACCGAAAACAGCCACAAATACACGCTCGAAATGGTCGAGCGGATGTTGTGTGTTTCAGGATTCAAGTTGGAGAAAACCTGGTTCGATCACCAGCAGTGGTTCGGATTGAACCTGGCGCGGGTACGCGACTTAGAGCAGTAGCGGTTAGGTTTTCGTGGGGACAGCCGCCCTCGGCTGTCCGGCAAAGCTAAGCTTCGCGAACTAGCACCCTTTTCCCTGCCGACATTTGCTCGGGCTCTGCCCTCCCGTCTGATTCAACCCATTCAACCCAGGGCTTACGCCCTGGGCTATTTAAATGTCGCCCTCCGGGCTGAACATGTTCTGGGAGATGACGCGGCCTCCGCCTGTCAGGTCAACTCGCGTTTTCGTGGCCGAGTTGCTAACGCGCATTCCTTCACTTAAACTTTTCCGCCGTCCATCCTTGCCACAAATACCACGCGATCATAATGCGCACCACGATCATGGACCCGGCCACGAAGAAGTCGACCGAAAACTGAGCCGTGTCGGCAGAAACTTTCGGGACGAGCAAAATCATTCCAGCCACCACGATCACGATCGCAGCCCGCCGCGCAAGATTCTTCAGTTGGAATAATCCGTAGGCGACAGCAAGTCCCAATCCGCCGGCCAACAGAAACATGTAAGGACCGTAGATTTCGAGCCCATGCAGCAGCGGAGCGCCCAAGCGATAGCGGAATGGCTTCAGGATTAATCAGCTTGATCAATCCCAAAATCAGCAGGTAGGCTGAAGCCAAAAAGAAAACGATGGCGATCGCGATTACGCCTCGCGGTCGGCCATCGTTTGAAACTGCGTTTTCCAGCTGCGTGGTATGACCTCAGTACTTTGGCATGCTGGGATCGACACGATCCGCCCAGGCCAGAATTCCGCCCGCCAGATTGTGGACCTTCTTGAATCCCGCCTGGCGCAGGAAGTTCACCGCCTTGGCGCTGCGAACACCTGAGCGGCAATGGGCGATGATTTCCTTGCTGGTATCGAGCTCGTTCACTCGATTCGGCAATTCGCCCAGCGGAATCAGATGTCCGCCGATGTTGCAGATGTCGTACTCGTGCGGCTCGCGAACATCGAGGACATAAATGTCGTCGCCGCGATCGAGCCGCTTCTTCAGTTCTTCCACTTCAATTTCGTCGGTAGTCACTTCGGCTGGTGCCTCCTCGCCGCGAATTCCGCAGAACTCTTCGTAGTCGATCAGCTTAGTGATTGTAGGATTTTTCCCGCACGCCGGGCAATCCGGATTCTTGCGCAGCTTGAGCTCGCGGAATTTCATCGCCAGCGCATCGATCAAGAGCAACCGTCCGATCAGCGGGTCGCCCGCGCCCAAAATCAGCTTGATCGCTTCCGTAGCCTGGATCACGCCCACCAGCCCAGGCAGAATTCCCAGCACTCCGCCTTCCGCGCAGGAAGGCACTAATCCCGGCGGTGGCGGCTCGGGATAAAGGCAGCGGTAGCACGGGCCTTCTTTGGTCGCGAAAATACTCGCCTGACCTTCGAACCGAAAGATTGATCCATAAACATTCGGCTTGCCGGTGAGCACGCACGCGTCGTTGACCAGATAACGAGTCGGGAAGTTGTCCGTTCCGTCGGCGATGATGTCGAATTCTTTGAACAGTTCGATCGCGTTGTCGCTCGAAAGCCGGGTGTTGAACTTCTTGATGTTCAAAAACGGATTCATCGCCTTGAGCTTGTCGGCGGCGGAATCGAGCTTGGGACGGCCCACGTCGGCAGTCGAGTGGATGATCTGGCGCTGCAGATTGGTGTAATCGACGACGTCAAAGTCAACAATCCCCAGCGTGCCGATACCGGCCGCTCCCAGGTAAAGCGCTAATGGCGACCCGAGTCCGCCCGCGCCGATGCACAGCACCTTCGCGGCTTTGAGTTTGAGCTGGCCCGCCATGCCGACTTCCGGCATGATCAGGTGGCGCGAGTAGCGCAGGATCTCGTCGTTGTTGAGCGTAACGGGCGTTGGCTGGGTTTCGGTTAATGTGGTCATGATTTTTGGATTGGGTAATTTTGTAATTTAGTAATTGTGAAATTGGACTTCTCTGCGTTCTCAGTGCGGTTCTCTGCGAACTCTGCGGTTAAGAGCTTTCTCGCTTCAAGCAAAATCAAAAGCTTTTAACCGCAAAGATCGCAGAGGATTCGCCGAGAACGCAGAGAAATCACTATCCAGTAACTAGATTCACTCCCTTGAGTCCTAATTTCAATACCAGAATTTCTCTGCGAACTCGGCGGCATTTCTCAGCGTTCTTTGCGGTTAAAATCTTTTCCGCGGTTCAGCTGAGTGCTAAAAGCTAACAGCTAAGAGCCGATCCTCCTGCTATCGACGGCACGATCGAAATATCGTCCCCGTCCTTCACCGCCGTAGCCTCTTTCTGCAAATAGCGAACATCTTCGTCGTTGAGATAAACATTCACGAAGGCCCGCAGCTTGCCATCTTCGGTATAAAGGTGACGGCGAAGGTCGGGATGCTGGGAGACTAATCCGCTCAAGGCCTCGGCGACGGTCGAGCCTTTCACATCAACTGCAGGCTGCTTGCCGGCATACTGGCGCAGCGGTGTAGGTATATGAATCTTAGGCATGGATAAATGATGCCACAGAAATGAGGTTGGATTCAGGGGTGACGAACGCCCAACGAATATAACCTTCTAGCAGCAATAACCTTGGGAAAGAGCCAAATAGCCTTCAGTTCCTGGATAGATTCCACTACCCATTCTGCTTGACAGCTCTGGTTATCAAGCGCAGAATTCATTCGCGTTCAGGGCACATCCGCACTTCGCGCTAAAAATGAACTTTTGGGAATGAACTAGTCCGTCCGACGAAAGGGATTTGTGTATGCAAAGAAAAACATCTGCGATGGTATCGGTCTGGTTGCTTGTGACCAGTTTGAATCTCCTTTCCTTTCCGTTTGCGTACGCGGCCGATGAACAGCCAGCGCCCAGCAAGATCTCATTGAAAGAAGGGACCGAGATCAAGCTTAAGTTTTCCGACGATCTCAGCTCCAAAACCGCGAGTGAAGGCGATCCGGTGAATCTGATTCTTGATGAAGACATCAAGATCGGAGATGTAGTCGTGGCCAAAGCTGGTTGCAAAGCGGTTGGAACCATCACCAACGCAAAAAAAGCCGGAATGATGGGCAAGGCTGGTGAATTGAATATGCGACTTGAGCACTTAACAGTCGGCGACGACAAAGTAAGACTTCGCGGAAGCAAAGGCAAAGAGGGTCAAGGGAAAGAGGGCACCGCAGTAGCCTTAACGGTATTGTTTGGTCCTATAGGCCTAATCAAGCATGGCAAGAATGTCGAAGTCAAGGCCGGAACTCCGCTGACCGCTTATGTGGACGACACCGTTGCACTGTCACCCGTGAAGTAAAACTTTCTTGCTCCGGCCTCAGAACTCCACGTGCCCTCTGAAACTCGGCACCAGCACCGGCCCTCGGTCGCGGTTGTAGCCGGGATTGTTGATGTGCTGCAACCCGGGAGCAACATAGATCCCGCGCCACACGTGCGCTGTGTAGTAGGACTCAACGATATTTTCGCGCCTGTAGTTAAGCCGACCATCGCCAAGCAGAAATCCAAGTCCGCCGTCGGCCAGATATTCCTGGTGATATTTGCAAATCGCATCGCTGACGAAGGCGACCCCGGCGCGATCGTGAGAGCGATGCCACATCGGCCCGTACGCGCCCAAACCGCCGGCAAAAGTCTGATCGACCTCGGTATACGCGAATGATTCGGTTTTCCCGTTGTCCCAGCCGAAACGCCCGAAGGAGGCGAGATTCGGCGTGAAGTGCTGCTCGAAATTCGCTCCGAATCCATACTTGCGTGTTATGTGCCAGGGGTGATTTGTAATCTCCGGCCTGGGCACAACATGCTCGTCGTACTGCAATATCGCGTCGCGATAAATTCCCATGTTCGCGTAATTGGTAAAAGCAAGCAGGCGAACTACGCCCGCCTTCCCCGGCATAAATCCGCGTCGTAGTTCGTATTCCCAATTCTCCGCGTGCACCTGCCATGGCCGATAAACCAGGTCAGTTCCGTTGGCAACTTTGGGCATGAGAGCCTCGGCAAAACGGAGTCCCCAGTCGCGGTCTTCATAGTCGGCGATCGCGCCGGCCGTATAGCCGCGAGTATCAGCGGCGTAATCGTAAGCGCCATTGTTGTCCACGGTCCAATTAATGAACTGCAAGTGCGTGTCGGTAGCCACCGAGTTCTGATCAAAGAAATCCACCATGCTGAATTTGCCGAATCGCACCTCGATACGGCGTCGGGGTAACTCAGGGAAAAGCGACAACGCGGTGCGTTCGCTTTCGACTTTGTCTTCGCTCAACGCAAAGACTTTGTGAATCATGCCTCGTGCAAGATAGGGAGCTTTGCTAAGCGATGGGTTGCGCACAATGTCGAGATCCGTGTTGCCGGCCAGCCCGAGGCCAGCGCTCAGTGCACTGCCGCCGGCCTCCTCGATGTCTAACAGTAATTCAGTCGAGTCATTCAACCGCACCCCGGTATAGAGAGTCAGCACTCGCGACACAGCCTTCTCGTAATCGGGACTCAGGCTGTTCGGCCCGCTGTAAGGCGCGTGAAACGGAGGATGCGCCTGAAAAATAAAATTCGCCTGCCCCGAAAGCCAGTAGCGGGTGTCGGCAAGGTGCGGCAACATAGTCTCGGGATCATTGGAGATCGTTTCTTCGGGGACCGACGCTTGGCTTCCTGCCTGCTGAGCATCGCCAGTTTGCGGCGCGGATTGCGCATGGCCACGCGAAATCGCGCACAATCCGATGACCGCGCAGAGCGACACTTTCCATGCCATTCGAATTGTGACGGCGATTCTCGCCATGCAAAAATCCAAAATTACAGACTACATTGCAGGGCATAAAAAAACGGTAAGGAAATCGGAACTGTTTTTATAGAAGAAAGGTGCAGGAGAAATGCAGGCGGTTAAACAAAAAAATCGGATGATTGGGGGTCCGGCCCTAATCATCCTTCTTTCCCTCCCGGTTAGGAGGTGCCCTGCTGTTTGAAGAATAACGTTTTCAGGTTGCGGGAATATGCATGTGAAATGAAATCTTCGTAAATTCGGCTATATTTATGAATTCGTGCAGCAGTTGGCTGGACAGCTGAGGTCGGCTGTCCCCACATAAGAGAGGAGGGAAATGCCACGCAAGCTCGATGAGTGCCGGAGGCTGCAAAAGCGTGCCGAAGGGTTGATCCCCGGCGGGGTGAACTCTCCCGTGCGCGCGTTCAAGGCAGTCGAATGCGAAGCGCCATTCATCGTTCGCGGCCAAGGCTCGCACATATGGGACGCCGACGGGAATGAGTACATCGACTACGTAGGTTCCTGGGGGCCGCTCATTCTCGGCCATGCGGAGCCGACGGTTGTGGAAGCAATACTCTCCGCGGCGGTCAACGGCACCAGCTTCGGCGCGTCCACTCCCGCTGAAGCCGATCTTGCCGAATTGATCATTGAAGCCTTTCCCACCATTCAAAAAGTCCGCTTCGTCAGCTCCGGCACCGAGGCCACCATGTCGGCCATCCGACTGGCTCGGGCCTTCACTAAACGCAAGTATGTGATCAAGTTCGAGGGCTGCTACCACGGCCACGCAGACTCGCTGCTGGTCAAAGCCGGATCGGGCATCGCTACGCTCGGCATCCCCGGTTCGGCGGGTGTGCTCGAGGAAGTCAGCCAGTTTACCATCGCGCTTCCGTTCAATGACACTGAGGTTTTGGAGCAGGCATTCAGCAAATATCGCCACCTGATCGCCTGTGTGATTGTGGAGCCGGTAGTCGGAAACATGGGCGTCGTGCCCGCTGCGGGCGATTACCTCGCGAATCTCCGCACCATCACCCAGCGCGAAAAAACCGTCCTCATATTCGACGAGGTCATGACCGGTTTCCGCATTGCGTATGGCGGCGCGCAGGAGCTTTACGGTATCAAGCCTGACCTGACGACTCTTGGCAAAATTATCGGCGGCGGACTACCGGTTGGCGCTTACGGTGGGCGCTCGGAAATTATGGATATGGTCGCTCCGCTCGGCCCCATGTACCAGGCGGGAACGCTTTCCGGGAATCCGCTGGCAATGGCGGCGGGGATCGCGCAATTGAAAATTCTGCGCGAGAAAAAAGGCGAAATTTATCCGCGTCTCGAAAGCCTCAGCGCCAAATTGGTCGACGGCGTAACAGCAGCCGCAAAAGATGCGGGCGTTAAGCTAACCCCACAGCGCGCCGGATCCATGTTCACCTGGTTCTTCAATCCAGAACCAGTCACCGACTGGGATTCCGCCGCGAAATCTGACGTAGCCGCCTTCGGCCGTTTCTTCCGCAAGATGCTCGACGCCGGTATATATCTCCCCGCCTCGCAGTTTGAAGCCGCATTTCTCAGCACGGCACATTCGGAAGAAGACATTTCAAAGACCATCGATGCTGCTAAATCCGCGTTGCGCAAATGATTGTAGTGCCGGATGCGGAAACAGGAAGTAACACTCATCGCGATAATCTGACACTATGTATAAGTCGGCGTTGTTTTGCCTGACGGCAATTTTCGTTGTTTGCGTGGCGAACGCTCAAACCATGCCCAGTGCAGCAGACGGGCATGACAGCATGAGCGCTGCTCAGGCCAGGCCTCAAGATGAAATGCAGATGCGACCGTCCTCTTTTCTGGATTTCATCACCCAGCACACCACCTCCGGCACCGATGCCCAGCCCAACTCCACGCCCACCGAAATGGTCATGTTTAGAAAGGGAAGCTGGATGCTCATGTTTCACGGCGAAGCTTTTCTGAACGAGCTGCAGCAGACTGCCCCGCGGGGCGCCGACAAATTTTTCTCGACTAACTGGTTTATGCCGATGGCGCACCGACAAATCGGCGCCGGCGGAACTCTCACTTTGCGCACCATGCTCAGTCTGGAGCCCGCGACCGTGAGCAGCGAAAGATACCCTGAGTTATTCCAGCAGGGCGAGACCGCCTACGGACTACCCATCGTCGATGGCCAGCATCCGCACGATTTCGTCATGGAAATTGCCGCCATGTATGACCACCGCGCGGGCGAACACACCTTGCTGTCTGTGTACGCTGCCCCCGTTGGCGACCCTGCGCTTGGGCCGCCGGCTTATCCGCACCGCGCATCTGCGTCAGAAGATCCCATGGCTCCGTTGGGTCATCATCTTCAGGACTCAACGCACATTGCCGATGACGTGATTACAGTGGGTATCACGCACGGTATCTACCGAATTGAGGCGTCAGGGTTCCACGGACGCGAGCCGGATGAACATCGCTGGAACATCGACACCGGCAAAATCGACTCGTGGTCGGCGCGACTGACCGCCAATCCCGGACAGAACTGGAGCTTTCAGTACTCCGTCGGCGATCTAACCAGCCCAGAAGCTTTGTTCTCGAATGAAAACATCCGCCGCATGACCGCATCGCTTATCTACAACCGTCCACTGGTAATGGCAATTGGGCCTCTATGGCTGCTATGGGGACGAAACCAGAGCCTGCAGGATGGAAACGTGGGCAACGGCTATTTGCTGGAGTCGACTTTGCGGTTTCTCGATAAGAACAATGTCTGGACGCGGATCGAAAACGTGGACCGCACCAATGAACTGCTGACCGGCGAAACGCCCTTGCCACCGACTTTCACGGAGCGTTACTTCACCCGCGTGCAGGCCTACACCGCAGGATACGACCGCGACATCGGTCATATCCCGCATCTTTCAACCGCAGTGGGAGCGCAACTGACCTGGTATGGAATGCCAGGAGCATTGCAGACAACTTATGGATCTCATCCAATCGGCATGGTCGCATTTTTACGGTTGCGCGCCAAATAAACTCGACCTTACGCCGCCTGCCCGGTCTTAATTGCTTCCGGCCCATTGGTTCGCGACCAAGTGTAATGAATGCGGTGGATCACCGTAATCGTCGAGAGCACGGCGATGATCCACAGGACTGGCGCCATCACATTGAACAGCGCGCCGATGATGACTAATACCAGGCGCTCCGGCCGTTCCATGAATCCTACCCGGCAGGATCCGATCAGCGACTCGGCGCGGGCCCGGGTATAGCTGACCATGATGGCGCTGACCATCACGAAGCCGGTCAGTACCACGTAGAAAAATCTGTCGCCGCGCCCATAAAAAACCAGCAGGCCAAAAAATTGTGATGCATCGCTGTAGCGGTCGATCACCGAATCAAAAAAAGCTCCGAAGCGGGTCACGCGATTTTGCGCGCGCGCCACTTCTCCGTCGACCAGATCAAAGAATCCCGAGCCGATGATAATCAGGCCGGCGTAAAAAAACATCCGTTGCTGATTTTCGGCGGTAGCATAGCCGAACAGGAACGCCGCCCAGGCATTGACCACCAGCCCCATGAAGGTCAAAACGTTGGGATTGATTTTAGTAAGTGCAAGCCAGCGGACAATGGTCTTCAGCAGAACTCCGCAGGCGCGGCCGAAAGCGCTAGTCCAGGTCATGGAAGAATTGAGTCATTCAGTCATTGAACCATTCAGTCATTGAACCATTGAATTGATGGACGCGATCGGGCAATGGAATATGGGAGTCTTTCATTGATTCAATGACTAAATGAATCAATGATTCAATACCATCTATCCTGCCGCTGCTGAGTCATGGATCGTCATGAGACTCAGTATTTCCAACTCGCGATTGCCATTCGGTGTCACAACCATGGCGCTGTCGCCGACTTTCTTGTTGAGCAGCGCCCGTCCAATCGGTGAAGTAGTTGAAATTTTTCCCGCAGCCACGTCGGACTCTTCGCTGGTCACGATGTTGTACTCGATCTCTTCATTCTTGGTGTTGTCGAAAACTTTTACCGTCGAGCCCAGGCCAACTTTGTCTTTGGGAATGTTGTTCATATTCACCATGGACAAGTCAGCCAAACGTTTTCCGAGCTGGCGGACACGCGCCTTAACGAACTCCTGGCGCTGTTTCGCCATGTGATATTCGGCGTTCTCGCTCAGGTCGCCCAGCGCCGCAGCTTTCTTAATCTCTTTAGGCAGCTCATGGATGAGCTCGTGCTCGAGCGCATTGATCTCGTCCTGCAACTTTCTTTTGATCTGCTCGGTCATCGTGTCGAATTATAAACCGTTTGGGGCGAATACTTTCGCGGCACGAGAGTGCCACCTTTTTGGCCCAACTTGGGCAAACGAACCTCCCCACAGCAGCCAAGTTGAACATTATTTGGATTAAACTTCCACGGCGGGGTTGGAACTCACGAGTAGCTAAACCTAAGAAAATGAATGGCCTGCCGTCTGCGCGATTGTTAAAACCTAGTGCTTCAGATACAATGAATGAGTAGACTGGTGGGTTGTTCCAGGCATGAACCTCAACGTTAACGGCGACTTCCACATCGGTGACCGGGTTGTTTATCCAAACCATGGCGTGGGAGTTATCGAGCAAGTCGGTAGCCGGACATTGGGTCAGCAAGTTGAAAAGTACTACCTCCTCAATATCAAATCCAGCAATCTCAAAGTTACCGTCCCCTTTCACAGCGTGGGTGCGGTTGGGTTGCGCCGCGTAGTCCGAAACGGCGAAATCCAGAAGATCCTCGATTATCTCTCCGATGGTAACGGCGACAGCGCAACCGACTGGAAAGACCGCTTCAAAGAGAATTCCGACCGCATGCGCACGGGATCGTTACTGGAAGTGGCCGCGGTTTTGAAGAGTTTGTTGGTCCTAAAGGAAGCCAAGGGGCTATCGTTCCGCGAGAAGAAAATGCTGGAGCGCGCCCGCTATCTTCTGGTGAGCGAGCTTGCCATGGCACGAAACACTGAAGAGTCAAACGTGGAAGAGATTCTTGACAAGGCACTTTCCAAGACCAACCTGAAATTTCCTGACGCCGCTGAACTTCAGGCCTGATCAACTACTTTTTTCAAGTTCTCCGTTAGGCTGATCTCCGCCCAGCCATGCCCCTAATGGTTTCAGCGGTTGAATGTGGTCAAACACGATTTTCATTCCCGCAGTGATCGGTACCGCCAGAATAAGCCCCACCGCGCCCCACAACCATCCCCACAGCAATAAAGCCAGGGTGACGGTCAGCGGGTTAAGTCGCAGCCGGCTTCCAAGGATCTTTGGATATAGCACGTTAATCGAAATGACGTGCAGCGAGAACACCGCTAGCACGATCCAAATAATCTTCGCCACAGTAATGTGGCCGATGGCGAGGAATATAGGCGGCAGCAGAGCGATTAGAACTCCCAGGTACGGAACCAGGCTCAGAAATCCGCTCACAAATCCCGCGAAATAGAAATATGGGATGTGCAGGAATCCGAAGATCACCGTGCTCAGGGCGCCGATAATCAGGCCAATCACCAGATTGCCGACCATGAAATTGCGGATCATGCCCGAAATCAGTCCCATGGTCACGTAAGCGGGGCGGCGGTTTTCCGCCGACACCAGGCCCAGCGTCGCTTTGCGGGCATGCTCCTGCCAGGTCAGCATGAAGAAGACCAGAAAGGGAACAAACGAAGCTGCCAGGATTACTTGCGACAGAGACCCAAAGCCGCGTGTCAGCAGGTCGGCCCAGCTGGTGGTTTGCTGGACTTTAATCGTTCCTTTTTCCTGAGCGGGGTTCAGATCCGCGATCTTTTGTGCTTTGCGGCTTATTTTGGCGAAATCCTGCTTGATCTCGACCGAGTGCTTGGGCAACTCTTCCAAAAGGCCCGAAGCCTTATTGAATCCGCCGTATACCAACCCGGCTAGCGCCGCGCACGTCAGCAACACGGCAGCTCCCGCAGCAAACGCGCGGGGCATTCGCATTCGTGTGAAAACATCGACCACGGGATCAAGAACGAATGCGAAAAGCATTGACACCAAAATCACCGCCAGCGGTTCCTCTGCGAAATAAAAGAATGCGAGGATCGCCCCGACGCCTAGGAAATTTAGTGCCCAGCTCTTGCTGCTCGGGCGGGGATGGGCGATGTTGGCCCCCTGAGGCGGCGGCGCCGGGCCCTCTTTCTTCAATTCCAGCCTGTCTTCAATGTTGCTGATTGTTTGGGCCATATAATCGCTGCATGGATCACGGCGGCCCCACGCCAGGGCTAAAACCGAGAGTCTTGGGCTTAGATGTCGGTTCAAGGAGAATCGGAATTGCCATTTCTGATCCGCTTGGCCTTACGGCGCAGGGGTTGCCGACCCTACTCAGACAGAACAAACGACTGGATTTTGAGCATCTTGCCAAGGTAGTCAGCGATTACCAGGTCTCAGAAATCGTCGTCGGCTACCCGCTCCGGCTGAGCGGAATGGAAGGCATCCAGTCCGAAAAAATGCGGCTCTTCGCCGAGGAATTACGCAAGAAGTTTGGCTTGCCAGTCCATCTTTGGGACGAGCGCCTCACCTCAACCCAGGCCAACCGGCTCCTGCGCGAAACCGACATGTCGATTAAGAAACGCGGCCAGGCCGTCGATCGCATGGCGGCGACGCTGATTCTTCAGAACTGGATGGAAGCGAGAGGGAGTTTTTAGTATGAGCTATGAGCGATGAGCTACTTACTTTAGCCGTTGGGTCAAATCTCAACGGCTGCCTTTCTCTGCGAACTTTGCGGCTTTCCTCTGCGCCCTTTGCGGTTAAAAGCTCTCACATTAAGCGTGCAAACACCTGCCACAATCACTGTCTCTTGTAAACCACTCCATCCTTCATCACAAACTGCACATTCTCCAGAATGCTGACATCTTTCAGCGGATCGCCCCCCACCGCAACCACGTCTGCATACTTCCCCGCCGTGATCGACCCAAACTGGCTGCTGCGTCCGATCAAATCCGCCGCCGCTGAAGTCGCTGATTGAATCGCCTGCATCGGCGTCATCCCGTACTTCACCATGAAAGCGAATTGCTTGGACGAAGTTCCATACGCGCAGACGCCTGCGTCAGTTCCAAAGGCCAGCTTTACTCCCGCTTTGACCGCTTTACGGAAGTTCTCGCGCTGCACCTCGCCCAGTTCACGATCGTGCTCCAAAAAATCCGCCGGCATGGTTCCTTTCTTTCCATCGGCCTGAATGCACTCATCGTCGTAAATATCCATCACCAGATACGTGCCGTGCTGTTTGGCCAGCGCAATGCCTTCATCATCGATTAGCGTGGCATGCTCGACCGAAGCCACGCCTGCCCGTATCGCGTTCTTGATGCCTTCGGCCGCATGCGCATGGGCAGCGACCCGCAGGCCGAAGTGGCTGGCTTCATCAACTGCGGCCTGCAACTCCTCAAGCGTGAATTCCTCCGACTTGGGATTGCTGCCGTGGGTCAGCACCGCTCCAGTCGAAAGCACTTTAATATGGTCCGCTCCCTGGCTGACCAACAACCGCACTTTCTGCCGCACCTCCCACGGGCTATTGGCTTCGCCATAACGAAAGTCCCAGGGCAGTTGAATGTCAGGGGCCATTCCGGTCATCGCTCCGGCTCCCCCGGTGATCGTGATGTACGCCCCAGCCACATACATGCGCGGCCCGATGATGTCGCCACGATTGATGGCATCGCGCAGGGCGACATCATTCAAAGCCCGGTACACACCCACGTCGCGGACGGTGGTGAATCCGGATTCCAGCATCGCCCGCGCATTCGGCACCGATTCCAGCACGCTCTGCGAAGCCGATTTCCTGAGCTGAAATAACGGATCACCTTCGCCGTATTTTCCGTCAGCCAAGTGAGTGTGGCAGTCAATTAATCCCGGCAGCACGGTCATCTGCGATAGATCGATCACATTCGCATTCTGCGGAATCGCGAGTCCTGAACCCACGGCTTCAATCTTGTTGGCGCGTATCACGATGATCTGGTCAGTGAGAACCGCGCCTTTGTCGGGATCGATCAGCCGCCCGGCCTTGATCACCGTTACTTGAGCAATCGCCGTCACACACATGAGAACTGACACCAGCATCAAGCTGAACAATTTCAAAAGTCACGCTCCAATCCAGAAGTAATAGCAGCGCATTCTACATCGGCATCCCACATCGCTGTGGGTTTGGCGCGTCGCGCTCAAAGTCCGTGCCTGCGTGCTACTCTCGATGCTCAAACTCAAATGCCTGCCTCCGCTCAACTGGCTTCGGTTCTCTACGCGCTCGGCGCGTTTCTCAGCTGGGGTATCAGCGACTTCGTCGGCGGGTACACGGCGCGGAGATTTAATTCGTTCTATCTGGCGGCGCTGGGACATTTGAGCGGCACAACATTAATGGTGTGCCTGGCGCTGGCAAATCACGAAACCCTTCCCGCGCTCGTGCACCTTCGCTGGGCCTTTGCCGCCGGAGCATGCGGCGGAGTTGCCCTGGCATTGTTCTATCGCGCGCTGTCAGGAGGCAACATGGGATTGGCGGCGCCGGTTTCGGCGGTGCTCGGCGCAGCCATTCCGGTGGCATTCTCAATGCTCACCGAAGGCTTGCCCAAAGCTTTGCCGATCGCAGGTTTCGTGATCGCACTGGCAGGAATCTGGCTGATCTCGCGCCCGGAAAGCGGCCGTCGCCCCGAAGGGTTGGCCCTGGCCTTGATTTCCGGATTCGGCTTTGCTCTGTTCTACATATTTATTAAGCAGGCAGGCAATGGATCGGCGCTATGGATTGCAGCCGGATCCCGCTCCGCGTCGCTGGTGGCCACCGGCCTGATCACGTTGCTCGGGCGAAAATTCTCCCCCACTTACAGGCGCGGCTTCGGGATTGCGCTGCTCGCTGGCTGCGTCGATGTCACCGGGACCTTCCTATTCATTCACGCCAGCCAGTTGGGTCGGCTAGACACGGCGGTGATTCTAAGTTCACTGTATCCCGCGCTGACGGTGATCTTGGCCCGCATGTTTTTGGGCGAGCACTTTACCCGATGGAAGACAGTTGGCATGATTGCAGCGCTCGTGGCCGTGCCAATGATTGCGGCGGGATAGCGCGCGCTAACTGCGAGTCGGCGCGGGTCCAATGCAGTGGCCTACATTGTTCCGTGTAGTCATTCTGGACAGAGTTGATGGGCTCAGGGCGTACGCGATCTTTTGTAAGCATTCTGGGCGAGTAGGAAGGATCCTCAATGTCGGGCGGTGTTCGCCGAATATTCCCACCCCAACCCTGTCATCCCGAGCGGAGCATTGTGAAGCGAAGCGTAGCTCATGCGAAGTCGAGGGACCTGCTTTCCTTCGCACCAACGGCAAACTCATCCTGCAAAGCGAAGCTGTTAACATCCACTCGTGGCCCTCGTAGAAATCCGCAACATTACCAAGATTTTCCCCCAAGGCGAGTCCGCCTTCAGCGCCGGCAAAGCCGAAGTCCGTGCCGTCGACGATGTCTCTCTCGATATCGACGCCGGCGAGACCCTCGGGCTAGTGGGCGAATCGGGTTCGGGTAAGAGTACTCTGGGACGCCTTGCTCTACGGCTGATCGAGCCAACTTCCGGCAGCATTCGCTTTGACAGCCACGACCTGCTCGACGCCAGCCACACCGACCTGCGCCGCTTGCGCCGCCACATGCAAATTATCTTTCAGGATCCATTCAGCTCGCTCGATCCTCGCATGACAGTGG
Organism: uncultured Acidobacteriota bacterium; assembly: GCA_963703465.1. Classification (GTDB taxonomy): domain Bacteria; phylum Acidobacteriota; class Terriglobia; order Terriglobales; family Acidobacteriaceae; genus Gp1-AA145. Next base: position 57,543 of record CAVPEQ010000004.1, read on the forward strand.
AAGACTTGGTCGCCGAGCCGCTGGTGATTCATAAGGCTTCAGGGGCTAGCACGGGTGCCCTCGCCCGTACCAAGTCTGCGATCAAACCCCAAGTCGCCGATCTCCTTACCGCCGTCGGACTCGACTCCTCCGCCATGCCTCGCTTCCCGCACGAATTCAGCGGAGGCCAGCGCCAGCGCATCGTCATCGCCCGTGCACTGGCCCTCCGACCCAAATTTATTGTTTGCGACGAGCCCGTCTCCGCCCTCGACGTCAGCGTCGGCGCACAAATCGTGAATCTGCTGGCGCAATTGCAGCGCGACTTCGGCCTGACTTACTTATTCATCTCGCACTCCATGCCGGTCGTGCGTTACCTGTCGACTCGAATTGCGGTGATGTATCGCGGAAAAATCGTGGAGATTAATTCAACCGATCAGATCACGCAAAATCCGCAGCACCCGTACACCAAAACGCTGCTCGCAGCCACCCCGGAAATCGCAGTTTGACCAGAGTATCTTCTATTTCCTTGAAGATAACGATCTCCAACCTGCACAACTGAACTCCCAGAGGGGGGTACTCTGTGGCGTTTCTCTGTGAACCTCAGTGTTCTCTGTGGTGAAAGAATTTTAAAAGCATCAACCACAGAGGACACAGAGTTCCACAGAGGAAAAACACAGAGTAATTCGCAAGAGGGTTACACGGTAGGGGTTTTACCTTCCGAATCCTCGTGTCCGTCGTGGTTTGTGAATTTGACGCACCATCGACCATTCGACACCTGACATCTTCTCGATTTATCCTTCAACCGCCCATAACAGGAGGACACATGAAGCTTGCAATTCTGATCTTGACTCTCGCATCGGCTGCCGCCGCTCAATCTAAATCGCCCGTCTCTGACGCCCTGCGCCAGATGCTCCCCGGTCGCGAAAAGAACACCGTCGCCGCGTTCGAAGGAATGCCGGCCGACAAATACAACTACAAGCCCACCGCTGACCAGATGACGTTCGGCCATCTTGCAGCACACATTGTCGAAGCCAATAATTATTTTTGCGCCAATGTCGGCAACGTTCCCGAACCGAAGGTCGAGAAACTCAAAGGCACGGAAGGCAAAGACAAGCTGGTGGCCGCGATGAAAGCATCTTTCGAGTTTTGCCACACCGCACTCGAAAAAGCGGACGATTCCACGATGAACGGTGAGATCAAATGGTTCGATGGCAAGCCGCATCCTCGGGTGATGGCGTTCCTCGGACTCGCCAGCAGCTGGGCCGATCACTACGGGGCAGCGGCAATGTATCTGCGCCTGAACGGCCTCCTTCCACCCACCGCAAAGAAATAAAAAATGATCCATGTGGGGGGCCATGTGGGGCGGGCGCCCCCGCCCGCCTACACGATCGCCTGACCAAAAGCCAATTCCAAGCCGCAAGCCTCAGCAGCCTGCACTTTCACTCTGCTTAAGCCGGTTGGTAAGTTATACTTCTCCGGCTAGGTAGGCTCGAACCACCCCGGAATTCCATGGCTATCGGTCTCCGAACCGAGGACTTGCGCAAAATTTTCAACTCCGCGCCGCCGTTTGCGGCCGGGGGAGTTGGCGTTCCGCGCTCCACTGCGGCTGGCGACAAATCTGGCAAGCACGCCAAGCCGGAGATCGTGGCGCTCGACGGCATTTCGCTGCAAGTCGAAGGCGGCGAAATCTTCGGCTTGCTCGGTCCCAACGGCGCCGGCAAATCGACCACGGTAGGGGTGCTTACGACCCGTGTTCGGCCCAGCGCCGGACAGGCGTGGATCGGCGATCACGATGTTTGGAAAGATCAGGCTCCGGTCAAACGATTGATCGGCGTGGTGCCGCAGCGGCCGAACCTTGATTTTTCTTTGACCGCCGCCGAAATCCTCACCTTCCACGGCGCGTACTTCGGACTCAGCAGCAAAGACCGCAACCAGCGCGCCAGCGAACTACTCGAAAAATTCAAGCTCACCGACCGCGCCAATCAAATGGTGCGCGGATTTTCCGGCGGCATGATGCAGCGCCTTTCCATTGCCCGCGCTATGATGCACGACCCGCAAGTTTTATTTCTCGATGAGCCGAGCGCCGGCCTCGATCCGCAAACCCGCATCCTGCTATGGGAGATTATTCGCGAGTACAACCAGGCGGGCAAAACTATTCTGCTGACCACGCACTACATGGAAGAAGCGGACGCGCTCTGCAACCGGCTGGCGATCATCGATCACGGCAAGGTCATCGCCGTCGATACGCCCGCAGGACTGAAAGGCTCGATCCCTGGGGCCTTCGTGTTACGGCTACGTTTCGCAAAACACACGCCTGGACTGTTGCTCGGACTGCAATCGCTCTCCGGCGTCCGCGAAGTGCGCTCGCAAGATACCACCGGCGCTGACGTTTACGCCGATCGTGGCGGCTCCCTCATTCCCGAGATTGCCAGCCTCGCCAGTACCACCGGCGCGGAACTGATGGACGTCCACATCTCCGAGCCCAGTCTCGAAAATTTATTTCTTCATCACACCGGAAGGAGTCTGCGCGATTGAACTGGAAAACTTTTGGCGCCCTGCTCGCTCGCGATGCCCACGTCGCCAGACGTAATGCGATCCAGCTGTTCCTGCAAACCTTCCTGCAGCCGCTGATGTTCGTCTTCATCTTCGGACGGGTGATGGTGCGCAGCGGCTACATGCCGGCGTCGTACAAAGCCTTGCTTCTGCCGGGAATCATGGCGATCAGCATGGTGTTCACCGGAATCTGGGCAGTAGCCATGCCGCTGATCGCCGAATTTCAATGGACCAAAGAAATTGAAGATCGCCTGCTCGCCCCGATCGGAACCGTGTGGCTCGCCATCGAAAAAATTTTATTCGGAATGATCCAGGCCATAGTCGCCGGCCTGATCGTGCTTCCATTAGGTTGGCTTTTGCTGCGGCCCATCGATATCAATGTGCATGCCGCGCTGATGTTCGCGGGGGTCACCATTCTGGTCGCCGCATTTTCCGCCTGCGGAGGCCTGGCACTTGGCTGCACCGTGAACCAGCAGCACATCGGCCTGATGTTCAGCATGGTGCTTACCCCGATGATCTTCTTCGGCTGCACTTACTATCCATGGAGCGCGCTCAACGCATTTCCGATTCTGCAGAAGGCGGTCCTGATCAATCCTCTGGTTTACGCCAGCGAAGGCCTGCGCGCAGCGCTGGTGCCTGGATTCCCGCATCTCGCGATCACCGCAGTATTCGGCGGCCTGGCATTCTTCGATCTGCTGCTGCTGGTCCTAGGCCTGCGCCAGTTCGACAAGAAAGCCATCGGTTGAAGCAGCTGGGACCAACATGTGTTGAGCGGTCATGTATGGAGCGGGCATGTGTGGGGCGGGCGCCCTCGCCCGCCAAGACTTCCTGAATGGCAAACGTCCTCTTAGTCCACTGGAACGAACCAGAAGCCAAAGAACGTGCACGCACACTCAAAGCGTTCGGGTACAAACCCAAGATCTTGTTCGATCCAGAAAAGCCCAACCTCGCAGAAATTCGCGAGCACCCACCTGAGCTTTTCCTGATCGACCTCAGCCGCCTCCCATCACACGGCCGCGAAATAGCCGCACACTTCCGCCGCGCCAAAGCGACTCGCAAAGTGCCAATCCTCTTCGTCGGCGGAGACCCCGAGCGCGTAAAGGCCGCCCGCAAACTTATCCCCGACGCCGAGTTCGCGACATGGGACGAAATCAGAGCCGGCCATCAAACGAGCCATCAAGAATGCGCCGCGAAATCCTTCCGTTCCCAGCACCATGGCGAGCTACTCCGCCTCAGCATTGCCCAAGAAGCTCGGCATCCGCGACAACTGCTCGATCATGCTAATCAACCCGCCGAATCGCTTTGAACGAAAGCTTGACCCGCTGCCCGCATACACAAAAATCATCGACGATCCGAAAGATGCGAATGTGGCTATACTTTTCGCGATGTCCCAAGCCGAACTGGCGCGCGATTTTCGTTCGCTGGCAAAAGCGTTGCCCGAAAAAACCGCACTGTGGATCGCCTGGCCGAAGAAGACGTCGGGAGTGAAGACCGATCTCGACGGAAACATCGTGCGCGAATTCGGTCTTGACGCCGGCTGGGTGGATTACAAAGTCTGCGCGATCGATGAGACCTGGTCAGGCCTGTGCTTCGCCAGAAGAAAATGTTGAGTGTGGGGCGGGCGCCCACGCCCGCCATGAGTCGAAGAAAGAAGTCATTGCGAAGGTGAAAAAACTCTGGACCGTTCTTAGTGTTTTGCTGGCCCTGCTTATTTCGTGGTGTGTGGTCTCGTCGGATCCTTCACAAACCGACACCCTCAAAAAAATCAGGATTCAAAAGGCTGGCGACTGTCTGTGAACAAATCTTATTCAATGTGGACTAATTGGCTTGCCTCGGATTCTACCGGCGGTCTCTGCGGGTCTCTCCACCCATCCACCACCGATACCTGATGCACACACGAAACCGTGCAGTGCGGCGCGCACCCCTTCTCGGTGAGATACTCGCGGCGAATATCGGCAACCGAATATTGCTCAAGCGGGATCGCTGGATAACCACGCTGCTGCGAGCAGTAATGCACCAGCCCATCCTCGCAGATATACAGATACCGGGCGCCTGCGCGGCAGCGCCACTGGTTCGGCTGTCCCAACGCAATATTGTCCTGAAAAGAATTAATCCGGGTAAAGCTGCGTTTTTCGAGCGCCTTCATCTCGTGATAGACGCGGCGTTCTTCATCCGCCAGCGGCTGCAGCTGGCCCTGCCCGTCGTGAATAATTCCAACCGTCGAGCTGAAGCCAAGCTCCAGGGCGCGCTTGCCGATGGTGAGCGCATCCTGCGGATTACACACCCCGCCGCCGACCACCGAATTTATATTCACGTGAAAGTCCGCGTGCTCGGCCAGCATCTGCAATTTCTTGTCGAGCACCTTCAGGCTCTTCTTCGAAACGTCGTCGGGGTTGACGTTATCGATCGAAATCTGCAGCCACTCCAGACCAGCGTCATTCAGGCGCTTAATGCGCTCCGGCACGATCAGGTAGCCGTTAGTGATCATGCCCGCGACCATTCCGTTGCCACGAATCCGACGAATGATGTCATCCAACTCGGGATGCAACAGCGGCTCACCCCCGCTGATGGTGATCACGGAAGTCTTCAGTTCAGCCAGCTTGTCCACGCGCTTGAACATGGTCTCAAGCGGCACCGGCTTCGAAACATCGTCAAATTCATTGCAATATTTGCACGCCAGATTGCAGCGCCGCATAGGAATGATGTGCGCCAGCAAAGGATGATCGGTCGAAACCAGCGCGCCCAGAATCTTGCCCACCCCGCGCACAGTTCGCGAGGCAGCCTTAACTTTCCGGCGCAATTTGGTTCGGGTACTCAGCATGGATGGTTGTAATTATTAGAACACAGGCGAAAGCTAAGTGCATCATTCTGAACAGCGTATGGGGGTATTGTAGGGCGAACGGTGATCAAGTCACATCGGGCGGGATCAGCAATGCCCGTGCGTGTCGGATACCCCTGCCGGTCAGCCGTTAATGTGTGGTGTGGTGTGGTGTGGGTGGTGTGGCGCGGGCGCCCTCGCCCGCGATTCGGCATTGATGAGAATGCGAAAGCGGAACATCACTCGAATCTCGTTCGTATCAACGCACAGTCATGAATGACGGACCTCCATCACGCCGAGCTAGCTGGCTCCGCCGCATTGGCACCGTCCTCGTGATCTTATATGTCGCGGGAACAATCTTCGGAGGCATGTGGCTGGGCGAAGTCGCCACTCATCCCGGACGTCGCCCGATTACCCCCACCGATGAAAGACAAGTCAAGCTCTACGCAACCGAAAATAAAATTGAATTTCGCGACGCCAGCATTACGGCTCGTGACGGAATCGCGCTCCGTGGTTGGTTTTTTCGTCCTGCCCAAGCAAACGGCTCTACAGTAATTCTGCTCCACGGGGTAAGCGATAACCGGCTCGGAATGTACGGCTATGGTCGATGGCTTCTCGCAAATCACTACAGCGTGCTTCTCCCTGACGCCCGAGCCCATGGCCTGAGCGGAGGACAGATCGCAACTTACGGGCTGTTGGAATCTGAGGACATTCATCGCTGGGCGGATTGGGCCAGGAAAAATGAAAGACCTGGCTGCGTATTTGGATTCGGTGAGTCCATGGGGGCGGGACAGATATTGCAAGCGCTCGCGCGCGAGCCGGAATTCTGCGCTGTGGTGGCGGAATCACCGTTCGAGAGTTTTCGCGAGGTTTCATATGCGCGTTTCGGCCAGCCTTTTAATTTAGGGCCATGGACGGGCAGAACTTTTTTCTGGCCGACTGATGAAGTCGGGTTCCTATATGTACGATTGAAATACGGATTAAATCTGGACTTGGTTTCACCGAAAGAAGTCGTGAGAGCGTCGACAGTGCCAGTGTTGCTGATTCATGGGACGGCCGATCGCAACATTCCGTCTTACAACTCAAATGACATTCAGGCCACAAATCCCGTGCACGCTGTTCTCTGGCTGGTACCTAAGGCAGGTCACTGCGGGGCTTACGATGTCAATCCCGAAGAATTTGGCCGCAGAGTTTTGAATTGGTTTTCTGCGCACTCGGTCTCTTCCGAAAAAACTAAAGCGTTATAACCGTAGTGCACAAATTCGCGGGCGAGGGCGCCCGCGCCACATTAGACTACTTCAATCTTTTCATCTTCCAGCTTCTTGTCATTCTCATCTGAGCCCGTAAGCTCGAACGAATTGGTCAGCACTGCTTTGCCTTTTTCCACGCTGGTGATCACATACGAACAGCTGAGCCAGTGGGCTTCGGCGAAGTCGGTCGGCGACCACTGCGCCGGATGGTCGGGGTGAGAATGATAAAACCCGATGATGTCTTCGCTACGCTGCCGGCCCTCGCGCTGAATGCGGACCAACTCTTTCGGGTCGATGTTGTAACGGTTCTGCGGCGAGTCGGTGCGGGTATTTCCGGCGCGGGCGATCGAAGTCACAACACGGGTGCCATCGTCGTCCATGCGGCCGAGCAGGACTCCGCAGCACTCATGCGGATACGTTTCCTCGCCGTGGCGGCGAAGCGCGTCGTAGTGGGATTGGCCGAGGCGCAACATCAGCTGTTAGCTCTTAGCCTTTAGCTTTTAGCTGAACCCGATTGGGTTTGGCTAAAAGCTAAGAGCTAATGGCTAAAAGCCGCCTTCCGTCCAAAATCTCTCGCTCAAATATTTATCGCCGGAGTCAGGGAAGATTGTGACCATCACGGCTTCGTCGTCCTTCTTTAATTTATGTGCTACCTGCAAACATCCGGCGATGGCCGCTCCTGCCGAGATGCCCAGCAGTAGGCCTTCTTCACGCGAGGCGCGAATCGCATAAGCATAGGCGTCTTCAGTTGCTATTTCGATGTCTTCGTCGGCCAGCTTGGGATCGTATATCTTCGGCACGATGGCGCTGGCCATGTGCTTCGCGCCCTCGATGCCATGAAACGGCGAATCCGGTTGCAGGGAAATGCAGCGTACGTTGGGGTTCAATTCTTTCAAGCGGCGCGACGTGCCCATGAAGGTTCCACTGGTGCCGAGCATGGCCACGAAGTGCGTGACCCGTCCTTCCGTTTGTTGCCAGATTTCTTCAGCTGTGCCATGGTAGTGAGCCTGCCAGTTGGCCGGGTTCGAATACTGGTCAGCGTAAAAATATTTTTCCGGATCGCGGGCGTAGAGTTCGCGTGCCGTAGTAATGGCTCCATCCGATCCGTCAGCAGGGTCGGTGTAGATGATGTTTGCCCCGTAAGCGAATAGAATGCGCTTGCGCTCAACCGAAACATTCTCCGGCATGCACAGCGTGACCGGAAATCCATCGGCGGCGCCGATCATGGCATAGGCGATGCCGGTGTTGCCGCTGGTCGAATCGAGCAGAGTTTTGCCGACTGAAAATTTTCCGCTACGCCGTCCTTCTTTCACGATGTTGAAGGCAGCGCGATCTTTTACTGATCCACCCGGGTTGTACCACTCGGCTTTCCCGAGCAGTTGCACATTAGGCAGATCGCGGACAATGCGCCCCAGCCTCAACAAAGGCGTGTTGCCGATGCGCTCCAAGCTGCTCTGGCCGAGCTTGGAGTGGCCAATCTCAGTCTCAGGTTCGTCGATTTTGACAGTTGAAGGCCGCATGCGCTTGTGACTATCGTAATGTCGCTGAGAATACAAATCAGCGCTTAGTGGTTAGATTATAGAAGAGCGCTCTAGGATACAGTGGTTTGGGTATGCGTCGATTAAGTGAGCGACGCATCTAACGATTGAAGGCAAGCTTTTTGCTATTAGCTCTTAGCCTTTAGCTGAAGCGATTTTGTTTTGGCTAAAGGCTAAGAGCTAAAGGCTAAAAGCTAGCAGCTAGGAGCTGAATTAATGGCAACCACCGTTGAGCAACGCACATACGAAGACGCAGTTCAGTGGCTTCGCGATCATGGCTTCGACTTAATCGAAGCCCCCGGCAGGCCCGGACGCGTGTTCGTGAGGAAGTACAACGTCTCTGCCGCCATCGACAAAGATGGCGAAGACGGCGTGAAGATTTTCGCCTACCCTGGCTACGTGATCAACGGCGAGATGTCGAAGCTCATCAACCGCGGCTACCAGCAGGTGTTGAAAACCTCAAAGACCGAAGTTGCGGCCACCGCCGACCATTTAAAAGCTCTGCAGCAGTTCAGCGAAGAGTTGAAAGAAGCCCTCGGCCTGCCCAGCCTGTACAACGAATCGCTCGGCACAGTCAGCGAAGCTTATCAATATGACCGCGTAGTCGGTCGCGATAAACCGGCGATTGACCGTCCGAAGCGCCCGTGGGAAAAAGTTCGCCTGGCAACCAAGAAAAAAGGCCGCGCCTAAAGGGCTTTGGCTTTCCTCTGCGAACTTCGCGATCCCTCAGCGATCTTCGCGGTTAAATGCTTTTTAGCAGTGGGTACCGCCACTCACTCAGCGATCCCAAAAAATTTCTCCACCTGCCCGATATCCGTCGTGCGCCGATAATTCGGCAGGCTCTCCACAAACACCCGCCCGTACTGTTTTTTCAGAATACGGTTGTCCAGCAACACCAGCAGTCCACGATCATGCAATGATCGGATCAGCCTTCCGAATCCCTGCTTCAACGTAATCACCGCCGCCGGCACCTGGTACTGAAAAAACGCATTCCCGCCCTCGGCATCCACTGCCTTCACCCTCGCTGCGACTACCGGATCCGACGGCACCGCGAATGGCAACCGGTCGATAATCACGCAACTCAGCTGCTCGCCCTGCACGTCAACTCCTTGCCAGAACGAAGACGTCGCAAACAGCACGCAATTCGGTGTGACGCGAAACTCCTCGAGCAGCGCGCTCTTCGGAGCATCGCCCTGCAGCAGCATGGGAAACTCAACCTCGCCCAACAATCTTTGATAAATGTCGCGCATCTGCGCGTAACTGGTGAATAGAACGAAGGCCCGCCCGCGAGTAATCTCCAGCAGTTTGCGAATGCGGTCGGCAGCCTTTACGGAAAATTGCGGAGTGCGCGGATCGGGCAAATCCGGCGGAACATACAAAATTGCCTGGTTCGGATAATCGAAGTGCGAGGGCAGCACCAGATCTTTTGCGTGCTCGATTCCCAGCCGCTGGCGTATGTAATCGAATCCTCCGCCCACTGCCAGTGTGGCTGAAGTCAGCACCACGGTATCGAGCTTCGACCACAAGCATTCTCGCAACACCGGGCCAACATCGATTGGCGTAGCCTGCAACGACACGTTCAGCTTCTCTCGCCCCGTGCGTCGCCGTTCAATCCAGAACACTGTATTGTGATCTTCCGATTCCATCGCGAAACCGAGCTGCACCTGCAACTCCTGCGCCCGCCGTGAGAACGCATAAACTTCTTCCGGCTTAGACGGTAAGTTTTCCAGCTCGGCGCCGATGTGGGTGAGCGAGCGCTGCAGTCCGAGAAATTCCTCGCCATTTTCTTCTAAAAATTCTCGCCGATTTTCAAATGCGAATCGCCCCTCCCCTTCGGGCAGCAGCGAAAAGAAAAACCCCGAGCGTTCCCGCAAGCTCTTGATGGCGCCGGAAAGCCCGGACGTGTACATTCGATTCCGCTGCAGTGATCCCTCAACGTCCCGGCACAACTCTTCCAGTCGCGCCGCGCTGACAGAAATCCCAAAATAATTTCCTGCAACGTCTTCCAACTCATGCGCTTCATCGAAGATCACCGCCCCCGCTTCCGGAAGAATCCCGGCATCGGGCGCGCCGTCAGCCTGCTGCTTGATGGCCAGGTCGGCAAAAAACAAGTGATGATTGACGATGATGATGTCGCTTTCCATCGCCCGGCGGTGCATTTCGGTGACAAAGCACTTGTCCCACGCACTGCACTTCTGACCCAGACAGGTGTCGGCGCGGGCATCGAGCTTGTGCCAAAGCGCGCTAGCCTCAGGCAGAGAAGCCAGCTCCGAGCGGTCGCCGCTGGCTGTGTTTTCTTCCCACGCCGCAATCGCGCGGTACTGTTCGATCTCATCAAGCCCGTTCAACACCGGCTGTCCGGTCAGGTCGTAAAGTTTCTTCCGGCACAAATAATTATTGCGCCCCTTCATATAGCAAACGCTAATTTTGCGATTGCCTTCCGGATACAGCGCCTGCTGAAGAAACGGAACGTCTTTGTGAAAAAGCTGCTCCTGCAGATTCTTGGTTCCGGTCGAAATGATCACACGCTTGCCCGATCGAATCACCGGCATTAAATAAGCCAGCGTCTTGCCGGTTCCGGTGCCGGCTTCGACAATCAGGTGCCGTCGCTCTTCCAGCGCCTGTTCGACCGCCTGCGCCATCTGCAACTGCCCGCGCCGAAATTCATACGCAGGATGAGTCTGCGAGAGTACTCCACCCGGCCCAAAAAACTGGTTGAGTGAAGGGCTGCCTTTGGGAATGGAAACAGCGGGCTGAGAACCGGCAGGCACGGAGTCTCTATAATAGCTGCGAGCCACAAATCAGCACAGAGCCGAGCCATGTGGGGACGGGCGCCCCCGCCCGTCCAGTCGAGCTATGCTCGACGAACTTTTGTTAACCTCAAATGAATTCAATTCCTCTCATCGCCATCGTCGGCCGGCCAAATGTCGGCAAATCCACGCTGTTCAATCGTCTTGTTGGTTCCCGCCGCGCCATCGTCGGCGACGAACCCGGCATCACTCGCGACCGTTTGTACGGCGAAGGCCACTGGCGCGGATATGACTTCCGCATCGTCGACACCGGCGGCATCATTCCCGAAGACAAAGATTTCATCCCCTCAGAGATTTTCCGCCAGGCGCGGGTGGCGCTCGACGAATCTGCCGCGATCGTGATGGTCGTCGATGCCCGCACTGAATTGGCCGGCCCCGATCTCGAACTGGCGCGACTGTTGCGAAAAACCGGAAAGCCGCTATTCGTAGCGGCGAACAAAGTTGACTCTGACAAGCAGTCATCTCTCGCAGACGACCTTCATCGGCTGGGCATCCGCGAGATCATTTCCATTTCCGCCGAGCACGGCCGCGGAGTTGATGACTTGCTGGATGCAATCCTCGCGGCGCTACCGAAAAAAACCCTCACCACAGAGGGCACAGAGAACACAGAGGGAAAAGCCACAGAGGAAAAACCTGAAGAGGGAAGAATTACAGCGGGTGCCCCGTCCTTCCCGCGTTCTGCGCGGGAGGCTGGGGATGTTGACTCCCAATTACCCAGCACAGACGAGACAAAGGACTATCACAAATCCAAGCCCCAGTCTCAAAGGTCGACGCGTCGCCGGGAATCGAAGGTCTTGCCGAAGAGCGAAGACCGACAACCGACGACCGACGACGAAACTGAAAATGTGGAAGCTCCGGCGCCCTCGGAAGTCAGCGTTGCCATCATCGGCCATCCTAATGTCGGCAAGTCCACGCTGCTGAATCAACTTACCGGCGCTGACCGCTCGATCGTCTCCCCCGTCCCCGGCACCACGCGCGACGCGGTGGACGAAGTCGTCGAACGCGATGGCATGAAGTTCCGTTTCATCGACACCGCGGGAATTCGCCGCAAGGGCAAGACCCACCTCATGGCCGAAAAGCTCTCAGTGGTAATGGCGCGCAAGCATCTCGAAGCCGCCGACATCGCCCTGCTGGTCATCGACGCCACCGAAGGCGTCAGCGCTCTTGACGCCGCAATCGCCGGCTATGCCCACGAGAGCGGGCGTTCCATGATCATCGTGGTGAATAAATGGGACCTGGTGACGAGCGGCGACAAAAAAGCCGTAAGCCAATCTCGGACGGCGAGAATTCAAGACGGCAAACGCCCCGACGACCGTACCGCTTACGAGCAGCGCCTGCGTTATGCGCTGAAATTTCTGAATTACGCTCCGGTGCTTTTTGTCTCAGCCGCCAAGGGTAAGGGCACGGATAAAATCTTCCCCACGCTCGAGAAAGTCGCCGCCGAACGCCGCAAGCGCGTGACCACGGGCGAGATGAACCGCTTCCTCAAGCACGTCGACTTCGACCGCGCTTCGGTCCCAGTGCGCCAGCGCGTGAAAATTCTCTACCTGACCCAGGCTGCCGTGGCTCCCCCGACCTTCATTCTGTTCACCGACCGCCAGGTGAAGTTGCACTTCTCCTACCAGCGTTTTCTGGAAAACCAGATTAGAGCCGCATTCGGCTTCGTAGGCACACCTATCTGGATTAAAGTTCGAGCTCGCTAAATGATTGAAAGGAATTAACGGGGTGGTTGGCTGTTTAGCAACTGTTCCAGCCGATTCAAGAGATATTGCGGATCTTCTTCGCCCTTGCGTATCCAAAGGTCGGCGATGCCCAGGCTTTCATCGAGCAGCTCCCCGTATGCGGAAAGAATAATAATCGGCACCGCGGGATTGATCTTGCGGATTTCGCGCGCCACCTGAAGGCCGTTCATATCGGCCATCCAGTAGTCAAGAATGACCGCGTCGACCGGCTCAGACTTGAATGATTTGATTCCTAAAGCCCCTGATTTGGCGGCAAGAACCCGATAGCCAGCTGATTCCAGCAAGTGCTGCCTTAATTGGAGCGCGGTCTGCTCGTCGTCAATGCAAAGGATGGTGGAGGTTTTAGATTCCATTTCGAGGACACGCACAAAGGCACCACAGGCAGCTTGGTTAGCCTGATACAGATGCTGGCACTGAAGCAATACAGTGAACAGTGTAGAGGCGGGCCCGACAGGCACTACCGGGCTACGGGGCCACTTGATTCCCGGATCGCGATCTCTGGCTGTACCGCAATCTCCCGCTGCCACTGGCCTTTATGTTCAATCTGCCGTACCAGTAAATCTACCGCAATTTCTCCCATTTTGCGCAGTGGCTGTCTTATCGTCGTCAGGCTCGGATAATGGAACGCCGCTGCCGGAATGTCATCGAATCCAACCACTGACACATCCTGCGGCACGCGCAATCCCGCTTCCTGGAACGCCCGGACGGCACCAATTGCAGAAATGTCGTTGTAAGCGAATAACGCGGTGAATGGCCGCTTCTTATCTATCAGTTTCCTAGCAAACGGATAACCCAGGCTCGGAGTCGAGTCGGTTGAGTCGATCTGGATCACCAGCTCGGGGTCGAGTTCCAGTCCGATCTCCTGCGCTACGTCTTGAACTGCTTTCCATCGACTCTCTGAATCCGCGCTATCCGGATGCCCTTTTAGGATTGCAATCCGCCGGTGCCCCAGCTCCATCAGGTGTTTGAGCGCTAACTCAGCCGCTCGGTGGTGATCGAGCACGATGTTGGTGACGCCCTCATTGTCCATATGGCCGGGAATCGCTACCGCGGGAACCGGCAAAGAGTGGGAAAGATTAAAGTCTAGAGTAATCAGCCCCTCTGCTCCCCGCTGCAATAACAGCCGGCAATATTTGTCGAAGAGTTCCTGGTTGTGGCGGTGTACGCCGGTCACGAAAAAGTAATTCTTATCCCGGGCACTGGCTTCAATTCCGGCAATGACAGTTGAACTATATCCATCGCCGATCTCGTGCGCGATCACCCCGATGGTGAATGTTCTTTGTTTGCGAAGCGAACGGGCAAAAAAGTTTGGCCGGTAATCCAGCTTGCGGGCAGCAGCAATAATGCGCTCACGGGTAGGCTTGGGGATGTGCTTGGCGGACGGGGCGTCGTTCAATACTGCAGAAACGGTTCCCGCCGAAAGCCCCACGTGGGCGGCCACCGCCTTCAGTGTGACAATGCTTCCGTTCGAATCCTCTGTTTTCTTTTGTTCCGCCATAGTCCTGACAGCTCAGGATGAGACTCGTCCGGTAGTTGTTCGCGACGAAAGGCCTCTCATTATATTGCAATCGTGTACTTTGGCGAGACGTAAGGTCTCGCCACGATTCACTTGCTTAGACGTATGACGACGCGATTAGCCTCGCAACCCGGCTCGCCATAGCAGATAACTAGCGCTCTCCTTCATCAGCGCCACCATACTCAACCACAAAGACTTCGGCCTGGAGTCAGGCCGGGGTGCGAGAAACACCCGTAAGCCTTGATGCATCAGCAGCATACGAATGCGGAACATGTGGTAAGAGTCGCTTACCGCCAGGCAACTGTTCATATGATTTGTCCGCATGATGGTGGCAACGCGCTCCGCAGATTCTGCAGTATCGGTAGCCTGAGTCTCCCCGATGAGGGCAGATTCTGGGATCCCCTTGCGCATAAGGTAGTCGTGGCCGACGCCACCTTCGCTGAATTTAGGATCAGCCGCTGATCCCCCGGTCGTAATTACAACCGGCGCCAGTCCCTGGCGGAAGAGTTCATTGGCATGATCGAGCCGCGCCCTGAATACCGGTGATGGCCGTCCGTCATACTGCGCGGCTCCAAACACGATGATCGCATCCGCAGAATGAAGCTCTTGTTTTGTGGAGTCGTTGAGGATGGTTGCGAAGATTGAAGAGAATACGGCCAGCGCCATCAAGGCCGCGAGCGACAGTCGTCCAGAACAGCCAGCGGCTGGATTTCCGCTCAGCTTCCGCCGTAGCCATCACCCCTGCGCGAAGAATTCCGAAATCTCCTGGGACGGAATGGCACCCTCCCGCAGATATCTTCCAGCGCGCCTCGTCGTCGGTCAGATCAATAATGGTAGAGGCGACTTCGCGCGGTGACTCCCCGCCATCCACAATGATTGGAATTCGCGTGCCCAGTTGATCTCTAACCGCCGCCGCCGTGGTGCATTCAGTCTCGCCACTGAGATTGGCAGAAGTCGCAGTAATTGGAATCTGTGCCGCTATGACCACCGCCAGCGGAATGGGAGCATTCGGAACGCGCAGAGCCACGTTTCCCGTGTTAGCTGTGACCTTCAAGGGAAGCCGTGATGCAGCTTTTACAATAATGGTTAAAGGCCCGGGCCAGAACTTCTTCGCCAGCTTGTAGAACTCAACCGGCAACGGCTTAGCCATTTCTTCCGCCTGCTCCACGCCCTCAATCAGCAGGGACAGCGGCTTGTGGCGGGAGCGCGACTTGATTTCATAAACTCGCTCCACCGCGCGCAGATTAAAAGGATCGGCTGCCAGGCCGTAAAAAGTGTCAGTAGGCATACCCAGAACTTCGCCGGCGCGAATTTGATCGGCGGCGTACCGGACGAGCGACGGCTCCGGTTTCTCACTATTAATTTTGACTATCTCCACCCGCACTTCCACTCTCCGAACCCTTTTTATTTTAGAGAGTTAAGATAACACAGCACGCGTTCCCCAGCCGAGTATCGCGTGTGATTTCCCATTAGGAGCTAATGTTGGAAAATACGCGACATGCCGGTAGCGACCGCCTGCGCCGGATCGAAGGCCGCCACAACTCGCTGCTAAAGGAATTGCGGCAAGCCTTCAGCCGAGGCGAACTAACGGCTTCCGGTGAGTGCGCCATCGAGGGATTTCGCGTCATCGAAGAAGCCGTCCGCAGCGGGCTTCGTTTCCGCGCCGTTTTCGTCAGCGAATCCGGCCAGGCCCGCGCCGCGAAACTGCTTCCGCAGATAAAGTCGCAGGTCGAAACTGTATTGATCCCCGACAAGCTGTTTGCCAACACAGTTCCCAGCGAGGCTCCTCAGGGCGTGGCTGCTTTGGTCCATGTGAAGACCCACACTCTCGATCAGCTTATGGAGAACGCTCCGGGGCCGCTGTTGGTAGTCGCCGGCCTACAGGACCCAGGAAATTTGGGCACAATCCTGCGTTCAGCCGAGGCCTTTGGAGCTGCTGGCGTGGTCTTAGGCGAAGGCACCGTGAGTGTTTACAACAGCAAAGTGGTAAGAGCCTCGGCGGGCTCGGTTTTCCGCGTCGCCGCTCTAAAAGCCGACCTGAAAGGCGTTATTGAAAAGTTGCGCAACAGCGGTGTCAGGCTGGTTGCGACTTCATCCCACAAAGGCATCGCGCTTCCAAAGACAGATCTCAGTCGCCAGATAGCCATCTTCATCGGCAACGAAGGCGCCGGTCTCGACAAAAAGCTCATAGCAGAAATGGACGAGCTAATCATGATCCCACATTCACCACGAGTCGAATCCCTGAACGCAGGAATCGCCGCCAGCATAATCTTGTATGAGGCATCACGGCAGAAAACCATCATCACCACGGAGACACGGAGGCACGGAGAAAACGCGGGCTGATTCAATGTTGGTTCACGAACACCTTACGGAACAAATAATTGGTGCAGCGATCGAGGTGCATCGAGAACTCGGCCCTGGTTTACTCGAATCAGCCTATGAACAATATTTTTGCCACGAACTGCACCTGCGAGGCTTGGCATTCCAGTGCCAGCTAGATGTGCCAGTCATGTATAAAGGCCTAAAGCTCGATTGCGGATATCGACTGGATGTGGTCGTAGACGAAACCGTCGTGATTGAATTGAAGGCCGTCGAACAAATCTTGCCGATTCATCAGGCGCAGTTGCTCACGTACCTACGATTAAGTGGCAAGAAAGTGGGACTAATCATCAATTTCAATGTCGCAGTCCTCAAGAATGGAATTGTCAGAAGAGTTTTATAGCCGAGCCACCACGGAGACACGGAGGCACGGAGAAAACGTTGTTTTATGATTTGGAGCGGCAAATTGCCGTATGTTCCAGGGTGTTTATAACAAGTTTTCTTCGTGCCTCCGTGTCTCCGTGGTGAAATGGTTTTTTCATGAGTCTCTTCCAAGCGATTCCCGGCGGCAGTAACCCCGACGATCGCGGCCGTCCTCTCGCCGATCGCATGCGCCCGCGCACGCTCGACGAATACGTCGGCCAGGAGCATCTGATCGCGCCCGGCAAGCCTCTGCGCGCGCAGATCGAGCGCGATGACATCGGCTCACTCATCTTTTGGGGACCTCCCGGCACCGGCAAGACCACACTCGCAAAAATCATTGCCAGCATGGCTCGAGCTGAATTCATCGAGTTCAGCGCCGTGCTTTCCGGGATCAAAGAGATTAAGCAAGTGATGGCCGACGCCGAACGCGGACGCCAGTACGGCACTCGAACCATCGTCTTCGTCGACGAAATTCACCGCTTCAACAAAGCCCAGCAGGACGCATTCCTTCCCCACGTTGAGAAAGGCAACATTCGCCTGATCGGCGCGACCACCGAGAACCCATCGTTTGAAATTATTTCCGCGCTGCTATCCCGCAGCCGCGTGTACGTGCTCAAACCACTCACCGAAGAACAGATCGTAATTCTGCTGCGCCGCGCGCTTGAAGACGCAGAACGCGGCCTGGGCGCGATGAAATTGTCCGCCAGCGATGACGTTTTTCGCCAAATCGCAGCTTATTCCAGTGGCGACGCCCGCAGCGCCTATAACGTGCTAGAGGTCGCGGCCGCGCTGGCTACGGTCGACACCCGACTCGGGAAAGAAAGTCAAAATACCCAGCCTCCCCGGAAAACGGGGAAGGCTGGGGCACCCGCAGAAATTTCCGGCGCACACGAGATCACCACCGAGATCGTTCAGGATGCTCTCCAGAAGCGCGTGCTGCTTTACGACAAAGCCGGTGAAGAGCATTACAACCTGATTTCGGCGCTGCATAAGTCGGTACGCAATAGCGATCCCGACGCCTCACTCTACTGGCTGGCGCGCATGCTCGAAGCCGGCGAGGATCCGCTGTACATCGCCCGCCGCATTGTGCGAATGGCCGTCGAAGACATCGGCCTCGCCGATCCCAACGCGCTTGGGTTGTGCATGGCCGCACGCGACGCGATCGAATTCCTGGGCATGCCGGAAGGCAATCTTGCATTGGCACAAGCTGCCGTCTATCTTGCCATTGCTCCGAAGTCGAACGCTCTATATACCGCGTATTCCGACGTTCAGCAGGATGTCGAACGCACCGCGGCCGAGCCCGTTCCGTTACATCTTCGCAACGCGCCCACCGGCCTCATGAAGAACCTCGGCTATGGTCAGGGATACCAATACGCTCACGATCTCGAAAACAAAATCGCAGACATGCAGTGCCTGCCCGACAATCTGAAAGATCGCCGCTACTACCATCCCACGAACGAAGGCGTAGAAAAACGCATCCGCCAACGCTTGGAAGAAATCCGTTCGCAGCGATCAGCATCCCCAACCCGAGAAACTAAAACAGAATCCGGCGAATAGCTCGGATCATCTTGTCTGTTAGCGCTCCCCACGTGTGATCATGGCTACAATTCCCAACCCGGCTGCAGATCACCTCTGTCATCGATCACTCGTTGCAGAGTGGACGAATCGAGGACCTCCTCAAGCTGCAGGAGTGGATTCCGAAGATCACGTCCATCCTTGATCTTGATCTCCTCATCGACCAGATTGTGAATCACGTTTCCTGTGCCTTCGGCTGCATCGAAGCCAACCTTTATTTGCATGACGAAGAGCGCGGCGAGTTGGAACTTGCCTCCGTCTGTGGCTGCACCCTTCATGGCAAAGGCGATCGGCTGAAGGTCGGCATCGACGGAATGGTCGGGCGGGTCGCCGCCACCGGCAAAATGCACTACGCGCCGGACGTGAGACTGGACCCCTATTACCTCGGTTGCGAGGAATCCACGCTTTCGGAAGTGGCCATACCTCTTATCGTTGATCGCAAGGTGGTCGGCGTCTTTTCCGCGTCTCATTCGGAGGTCAATGCTTTTCCGCAGCAGCAATTGCGGTTGCTGCACGCGCTTTGCGAACACATTGCTGTTGCGCTGCACAATTGCAGACGTTTTCGGGCCGAACAAGAGCAGCGCCAGCGCATGACTCGCGAGTCAGAAGAGGCGCGGATCATCCAGCAGGCGCTCTTGCCTAAGGCGTCGCCTTACATCCCTGGATTCGCCATTTCCGGACTTTCCGTTCCTGCGGGCGATATTGGTGGCGACTGGTATGACTTTATTCCGTTCAACGACGGCTGCTGGGGACTGGTTCTGGCTGACGTGTCGGGCAAAGGCACTGCGGCTGCGCTGCTGATGTCGGCCACGCGCGCCATGCTGCGCTCACTCGCGGACACTTGCAGCTCTCCGGCGGAGACGTTGAGGAAAATGAATCAACTGATGGTTGAAGACTTCCCCTCAGGAAGATTTGTCACGCTGATTTACGCCATTCTCGATCCAAAAAATCGCACCCTTAAATTCGCCAGCGCCGGACATCTGCCTCCGCTATTGGTCGAAGGCGACCATGCGCGCTTTCTGCCCACTGAAGCCGGAACCCCGCTGGGCTTATCTATCACCGGATTTTCGGAGAGCGAAATTCAGCTACCACCCGGCTCGCGGCTGGTACTGTACAGCGACGGCATCACCGAGGCTTCAGGTTTCAACGAGGAAGAGTACGGCTCTGAGCGCCTGCGCGAGCATGCGCTCAACCCACTGGCGTCGAGCGAAAGCATTCTGACCGATGTTCGACACTACGTAAACGGCGCAGGCTTGCAGGATGACGCGACCGTAATTTTTGTGAGAGCCTAAGCGCGCTACCGGAATCGCGCCCGATGCTCCTTGAGTATGCAGAGATCCATCGCTACAAAAATGCCCGCTTTCTTAGCCTTCTCTGCCGCTTTGCGATGGATGACTTCTTCCTGCATCCACACCGCCGGAACCTTCAGCTGAATAGCCTGATCGACGATCTCTTCCACGTATTGTGA
This sequence comes from uncultured Acidobacteriota bacterium, assembly GCA_963703465.1. Taxonomy (GTDB): domain Bacteria; phylum Acidobacteriota; class Terriglobia; order Terriglobales; family Acidobacteriaceae; genus Gp1-AA145. Next base: position 77,534 of record CAVPEQ010000004.1, read on the forward strand.
ACGGCGAAAAATATTCACGATGTCGATCTTCTCCGGAACGTCCGCTAACGACGCGTACGATCTTTCCCCGAGTGATTCACGAATGGTCGGATTCACGGGAATAATTTTGTATCCCTGCGATTGCATATAAGCCGAGACGCCATAGCTGGGACGCATTGGGCTATCAGAAAGCCCGACTACAGCAATGGTTTTCGAGCGCTGCAGCAGGTCGCGGATCGGATCAGCTTCAGGACGGGAGGCCACGCTTGTATTCTAGCTAGTGTTTGCGGTGAGTGCAGACGCCGCTAACCCTTGCTTGGATCTAATTTCTGCTTGAACATTCGCAGAGCAAGTTTTCGAACGGTATCGGAAACTTCTTTATTGGCTGACAGATTCTTCAGGTCTTGGACCAGGAGATTTTTCATGAGCCCCAGACCGACATCCAGCGGCGTACGCGGATTGGCTACCAGGTTGCGAACCACGATGTAATTTTTTGCAAATCGCCGCTTCATCGGGATCGCGCGCAACAAAGCTTCCAATACGTTCTTCTGGTTGGCAAATTTTTCCACTTCGCCATCCGTTATCTTTGGCGAATCCAGCACCGCAAGCGCAACCACTTTTGTCCCGTCGCGCACCAGAATCGACCGCTCTTCTTTTGTTCCCTTCATCGCCAGCTGGATTCGCCCCTTCACGTCGAGCTTGGCAATTTTCTGCAGCACACTGCCACGTTGGTCGTCTTCCGGATTGGTCAGCTTCTTGGGCGGCATCTTCACCGTGGGTGACGTTCTGACTGGAGCCGCGACCGCCGAGGCGGCCGCGGCCAAGGCCTTTGGCTCTGCGACGCTGACTTCTTCCTGAATTCCGCCAATCGGCTGAAAGGGCTTATTGGCCTCGGCCGCGATTTCACTGGCGTGCTCGGTCATGAATGCGATTATTACCTTCTCGGTTTCAGGATCCGACTCAGCCGTCCCGGGATCTGGAACTACCTCGAACTCTGCTGGCGCCGGCATGGCTGGGACAGCTTCCAGCGCAGGCGGCGGTTGCACTGGGATGTCGGCTTCGGGTTCACGCTCCGGCTTCGTCTCGACCGCAGCTGCCGCCGATTTGCCCGTGATCAGCTCTTGCACGTGTACGGATTGCACTCCGCTGAGCCGGTTATTTGCGGCCAATTCCTGCAAGACCTGTTGTGACTTCTGTATTCGTGGGCTGGCCAGCATTGCGTCAATCCACTCGCCTTTCAAGGTGGACCCAATTTTTCCAATCTTCTCCAAGGTGACCGCAGAATTTTCCAGCAACAGCGGAAACAAAACCGGGCGGAGATTTTTTGGCGACAACCAATAATCCAGCACTTCTTTCGCCGTGCCTGGGTTCGAGGCTATTGCCTTGGCCGAGTTCTCGTCCCAGCCCGCGAGGGTGATGCGCGAGGTCTCGCCGAATATTTTGTTGTTGTCGGCCAGAAAAACCAGAATCTCGACCATCTCTTCGGCCGACACTTCCAGCGCGCCCTTGGCCGCAGCCATCATCTGGTTCGATGGCAATGCGCATCTGCGAACTAATTCCAGTAAACGGGCCATAGATTTCGGATACGGAGTTGTACCCTGTAGGGTCTCGCACCTGCACTGCCGTTTCCAGCATTTTCGAGGGAAGGTCAGGTTACCGAAGGCACTATGCGGACGAATCGCCAGAGGTCGTTCCATCGCGTCGCATACGCAGATAAGCATGAATAAACGGCTGCAAATCACCATCTATCACGCGATCTACGTCGCCGACCTCGGTCTTGGTGCGGTGGTCTTTAATAAGCCGGTAAGGCTGCAGCACATAAGACCGAATCTGTGATCCGAAATCGATATCCAGCTTTGAGTCTTCGATCTTACGCGTGGCTTCGCGCTTCTTCTCCATTTCAAATTCGTAAAGCTTGGAGCGCAGCATGCTCATGGCGCGATCTTTGTTCTTGTGCTGCGAACGCTCGTTCTGGCAAGCGGCCACCAATCCGGTAGGAATATGCGTAATTCGCACCGCAGAATCCGTGGTGTTCACGTGCTGTCCGCCTTTGCCGCTCGACCGGTAAGTATCGATGCGCAGGTCATCGGGCTTAATGTTCACCTCGATCGACTCGTCAATCTCCGGTGAGACAAAAACGCTGGCAAAGGATGTATGGCGCCGCTTTGCCTGATCAAACGGCGATATTCGAACTAATCGATGCACGCCGATTTCGCTGGTCAGCAGGCCGAACGCGTATTCGCCATTCACGCCGAAGGTCGTCGATTTAATTCCCGCTTCTTCCCCCGGCTGATAGTCGTAGAGGACCGTCTGAAATCCCTGGCGCTCGGCCCAGCGCAGGTACATGCGCATCAGCATCTCCGCCCAGTCCTGCGATTCGGTTCCTCCCGCGCCGGGATGGATGGTGACGATGGCATTACGGGCGTCGTTCTCGCCCGACAACAGCGTCTCAGTCTCAAGCCGTTCCACGCGCGCGCGCAGTGAATCGATGTCCCGGCGCAGATCGGCTTCCACGCTTTCCCCCTCGCGAGCCAGATCGAAATAAGCAGCGATGTCGTCGGTGCGGCGCTGCAGGTCAGCCTCGGTGGAGAGCATGCCCTCCAGGCGCTTCTTTTCGCGCATCACCTGCTGAGATTTTTGCGGGTTCGACCACAGGTTCGGGTCGGAGGCTTGCTTATCGATTTCTGCTAGCTGCGGACGAAGTTTGCCGGCGTCAAAGGTACTCCCGAAGTTCGCGGACTTTTTGTTGCAATGCCGAGTATTCGTGTTCCAATTCCTGAATCATGCTGTACGTCTGCCTTTGGCGGGAATAAGAGCGGCAATCACCGCTCCGATTGAAATTATCGCACACAGATATGCCAGCCAATCACCGTAGCGCGTGTAGAACGTGGTGCGATCGTTCAGGCCATAAGACGCTTGCAGCACGGTGCGAACTTTGCGCGGCACGGATTGTTCGACTCTCCCATCTGGATCGATGGCGGCAGTCACGCCGGTATTGGTGCTGCGCAAAAGCCAGCGCGCATTCTCAATCGCCCGCATCCGCGCCTGCTTCAAATGTTGCGCGTACGCGCCGCTGTCGCCATACCAGCCGTCATTTGAGATGTTCACGAAAACCTGAGCGCCGTTTTTTGCAAACTGCCGCACTTCGTCAGGGAAGATCGACTCGTAACATATGAACACGCCAAGTTTTTCGTCGCCAGCTTGCAACGGCACGCGCGCTTGGCCGCGCGAAAAGTCACCGACTTCTTTGGTCAATCCTCCCGCAAACCCAAGCCAATCTTTGAACGGCAAATACTCGCCGAACGGCACCAGATGAACTTTGTCGTACCGCGCGACGAATTCTCCATCCGGGCTGACCAGCGCCCCCGAGTTGAAAATCTGGCTGGGTTGCTGGGGAGACAATTTCGCGTTCTCCACGCCGATACTGCCGGCGACCACCCACGTATGACCGCTGGTCGCCAGCTTCCCGATCGCCGTCCGAAACAGCGGATCGCCACCATAAAAAGGTGCCGGCGATTCCGGCCACGCGATCAGGCTCGGATGTTGCAGCATTCCCCCCGGAGGGTTCAGGCTCATCGTGCTGAGATTGGTTAGAGTGTCGTCGAAAAACTGTTTAGTCCAGTCATTGCTATCCAGCACCGGAATATTTTCCTGCACCAGCAGCGCAGTTCGCTCAGTAGGAAACTTCGGCGCCGGAATCCATTGCGCGCTTTGTAAAAGCAGCGCCGCAGCCACGGCCGCAAACAGTAAAGACCGTCGCCGGCTGCGATGTATAAGAAATGCCGCCGCAAATGCGGCATTCACGATCATGATCTCGAGCGAGATTCCATAGACTCCTGTGACAGCCGCCAGCCTGGACAGCGCAATATTGTCCACCTGCGTGATTCCGAGCAGGTCCCAGGGGAAGCCGGTAATGCGGGTTCGCGCCAGTTCTACCGCGACCCACACAAACGGCGACAACACCAAAGCCGCGCGTTGCGACCATTTTGCGAGCACGGCGATAACTAACCCAAACAATCCGTGATACAAGCCCAGGTACAGACTGAAGAGAAACAACAGACCGGCAGCCCCCGCGCTGTTGATCCCGCCATACTGCTTCATGGTGCTGTAAATCCAATAGCAACTGCCGCAGTACCAGAAAATCCCGCAAACGTATCCCAGCAGAAATCCTTGCAATGGCGTGGCTGGCAGCAGCTTCACCGCGCCTTCCAACTGCAGCCTGTCAGGACGCCGCGACCGCAGCAACGCCACCAGCAACGGAGCGACCGCGATCCAACTGAGCACGTACAAATTCGGCAGGGGAAAAATTAAGACCTGCAACACCGCCGACGCGACGGTCAGCAGCCATGCCTTGCTTTCGATTCCACGCATGAATGAAAAAGGATATCAGGGGATGGGCAACGATGACTGTGTACCAGCGAAGCTGCACGGTTCCGTCGTGCAGGGCAGGGCAGATCGTTCATCGGGCTCTAATATTCTGCCCGGTCCTCATGCCGCATCGTCGTACGCGAGGGAAGATGAGAGCTCCCGGTATGCATCAGTCTGCTGCCGGAGCGTTGCGGCCACTTGCTCTGCGGTGCCAACGGCATCTGCACCTGCAATGAAGCGCCGTGGCGGCTTTTCCTGATCGGAGATCGTAATCAATGCCCGCGCAAGCTTGGCGGGATCGCCGGACTGCTGGCCGTTGTAGCCTCTCCAGAATTCCATTTGCTTCGCTCTGCGCTCGTTATAGTCCTCAATGGTCCGCTCTGCGAAATTTGTAGATTCTTCGGTAAGAAGCTCTGTCCGGAAGAAGCCCGGATTGACAGTGATGGTGTTGATGCCAAACGGTTCGACTTCAGCCTGCAGCGACTGCATCCAGCCCTCAAGGCCGAACTTCGACGCGGCGTAGGCGGTGCCGAACTCAAAACCGATGAGCCCTGCCGTCGATGAGATCGTGATTATGAGCCCTGAACGCTGCTTGCGCATGACTGGCAGAACGGCGCGGGTTACGTTCATCGGGCCAACCAGACTGGTCGACAACTGCCGCTCCATCTGCTCTGGCGACAATTCTTCAAAAAATCCTGCATAAAAGTTTGCGGCATTGTTGACCAGCACATCTATGCGGCCAAACCGGTCAACGGCCGCCTTAACCGCAGACTCCGCGTCAGCCGGTTTGGTGATGTCCAATTCCACGATCAGAAGTTCGGCAGATTTTCCAAGGGCCTTCGCCACCCTGGCAGTATTGCGGCCGGTAGCGACGACTTTATGGCCGCGAGCCAAAGCCGCCTTGGCGATATCCACGCCCAGGCCGCGGCCGGCGCCGGTGACGAGCCAGACTTTACTGGTGGCCATGCTTCTTCCTCCTGTATTCGGTAGGTTGTCAGTTCCTCAAACCTGTACGCTGCGCGCGAAACTGGAATGGGCCTTCAATCGTTGCTCGACAAATTCCACAACTTCGCTGCTCACATAGTCCGGTGGATCGATCATGAACACCGGGCGGTCTGGCAGTGAAATTTCCGGCCAGTTGGGTTCGCGATTTCCGCTACGGTGAACAATCACTGCATCGGCCCGTGAGAGATACTGCTGGGCCGAGTTCTTAAAATCTTCATTCGCCGGATCCAGCACCGAGATATAAACGTCTGGCTGGATAAATTTGAGAATGCTGTTCGACTCCAGGATCGCGTTCTCGGCCTCCTTCAATCTGCGCTCGATCCCCGGCATCGCCTTTTCCAGCTTGCCTTGAGCAGTGCGCACCCAGAAGGAATGTTTCGCGCCCGCCAGCAAAAAACGCGAGCTGTCAGTTTTCCCGGACGCATCTTTTTCCTCCGTGACCGCCCACGCGTGGTCCGCAGTTTCGCACTGGCAAGGTTTACCGTTGAGCGAACATCTTCCGTGACCAAATTGTGTAAGCTTGAACGCAGTCCAGTTGTAGGCAGGCAACTTCGCGATCAGCCCGGCAACGACGCTGGTTTTGCCGACGTTCCGCGAGTGCCCACCGATAACAACAATCGCCATTATTCCTTCTTGCCCAATCGCGCCAGGCTAGCCAGACTGCGGAGATATTCTCGCAGCGGCTTGGCCGGAGTTCCCCAGAACGCGACGCCTTTACCGCGCAAAATCTTCTTCGGCAACACTCCCGCTTGCCCGCCTAACAGTACGCCTTCTTGGATGCGCGCGTGTTCGCCTATGCCGACCTGACCGCCGATGACCACGTTATTTTCTATGGTTATGCTGCCCGAAAATCCAGCTTGCGCCGCGATAATCACGTCCTCGCCAAACTGGCAGTTGTGGCCGATATGAACCAGATTATCAATCTTCGTGCCGCGCCCAATGCGCGTCGTCTCCAGCGCGCCACGATCGATGGTCGTGTTCGCCCCGATCTCCACGTCGTCGCCGATTTCAAGTTTTCCGATCTGCGGAAACTTTTCGTGATGCCCGCTTTTTGGGTCGCGAACATACCCAAACCCATCGCTGCCGAGTACCGCGCCCGCATGCACAATCACGCGATTTCCCAGTCGCGAACCCGGATAAATTGTCACATTCGGATAAATCTCGCAGTCCTCGCCAATCTCTACGCCGTCGCCGATCACACTTCCCGCGCCGATGTTGCTGTGCGTTGCCGATGACCGACTGTCCGACTACCGCATTCGCGCCAACTGAAACCCCGCTGCCGACTTTCGCGTTCGGGTGGACCACCGCACTGGAATGGACACCTGCTGACTGCGCCGAACTTCCCCGTAACAAATTCGCCGCGCGAGCAAACGCCAGCCGGGAATTATCGACGATCAACAGTGCGTGTGGCGCCCGCGTTTTCGCGGCAAACTCACCCGCTATAACCGCCGACGCTTTTGATTTGAGTGCGGCAGCGAGGTTCTCCGCGTTTTCCGCGAAGACTAGATCTCCGTGCCCGGCGCTGACTACGCTCGCCACTCCTACGACTTCGACGTTACCGTCCCCAACAACGCGCGCGCCAATTTTCCCCGCCAGCTCCGTGAGCTTCATCGTCTTTGTTGTATACGTTTGCGGCGGGAAAGAAAAGCAAGGAAGCCACCGCCCAAGAGCCCATTGTGATTGATACTCGCTGCCCACAATCCTTCGCGAACCTTAGTGTCCTTCGGGTAAATGCTGTTCGCTCGCAGTTCCCACGTGCCTGTGATTAAATTGCCCTTCATGAAAATTGTCGCCGTAATCCCGGCCCGGCTTGCCTCCACGCGGCTGCCTCGCAAAATGTTGCGGGAAATTAATGGGAAGCCGCTGGCCGTCTGGGTCTACAAAGCGGTGCGCGCATCGTCCCTGCTCGACGACGTCATTATCGCCACCGACTCCAAAGAAATCCTCGCAGCCTGCGAGAAGCACGCCTGCAATGCCCGCATGACCTCCGACCAGCATCGCAGCGGCACCGAACGCGTGCACGAAGTTTCGCAATCCATTCCCGCAGATGTCTACATCAACGTGCAAGGCGACGAGCCCATGATTCGCTCTGCTCACATCGAAGCGCTGGCCGGGTTGATGAAAAATCCCGACATCCCGGTAGGAACCCTGAAAACTCCAGCCTCATCAGATGACATCGCCAATCCCAACGCCGTAAAAGTCGTGGCCGACGCAACCGGGCGCAGCTTGTATTTTTCCCGCTCCACCATCCCCCACGATCGCGATAACACTCAGCCCAAGTACTTCAAGCACCTGGGAATCTACGCCTACCGCAAGCCGTATCTCGATAAATTCGTAACCCTGCCGGAATCGAATCTGGAGCGCGCCGAACGCCTCGAGCAGCTGCGATTTTTAGAAAATGGAATCCCCATCTACGTAGCAGAAACCGCTTATGACAGTATCGGCGTGGACACCGAGCAGGATTTCCTGCAAGTAAGTAGGCTGCTTGCGAAATAGGCTTGCCACCGTTTCACTGAGGACTTGGGTGTGTAATCTCCTGATTTCGACCCTCACCCTAGACAATGATGGCGTGATTGAATCAGAATACCGCTGTGACTCTACTCAATTTCCTTCCTGCGGCCACCGTCATGGTGCTGCTTGTCGGGTTTGTCGCCATCCTCTTCACGTTTCGCACACGATCTATGCGCGCTTTTGCCGCCAGACGGGGTTTCAAATACATCGGTCCCAGTGTTCCGAGTTTTTGGGGCTTCTACTATTTCCGCAAGGTCAAACCCCCTATTCCGCTTCCCCACGCTTGTCATCTGGTAGGTGAAATCAGACAGGCTTGGAATGTAATCGAGGGACAACAAAACAGATCATCGGTTCTCATTTTCGACAGCGCAATCGGGGGACGCACCTATTGCACATTTATGGCGTCCCAAGCCGAACAAAACCCATTCGGACTGGATACTCCGCCAGACCGCATATTTCAGTCGGGTGGATGGACCGTGCATTATCGAGTTCGGTGGCCTTCGATCATCCCGTGGACAATGAGCATACAGCGCCTCGACGACCATGTGAATAAGTTGCTGATTGGCTCGGTCTGAGAGCCGAGTTGTTACAAAATCGCTACGGCACTCACAACAAGTTGAAGGTCTGTGCAGACGCCTTCAACTTTTAGCTTTCGCCCAGGCTTCCGCCGCCGCCACCCTCCGCGCAATGGCCGGATGCGAATGAAACCACCACTCCACCCACCGCGATGGCGTTCTTTCAGCAAGATTCTGATCAGCCAGCTTATTCATCGACGAAATAAACGGCCCGGGAGTAGCAATGTTTGATAACGCATATCGATCAGCCTGGCGCTCATGAAAGCGCGACAGCCCATTCAGGGCCGGCATCAGGACAAAAGACAGCACCGTGAAAGTGAGCACCAGCAGCGGCAGGTTCGCAAAATCCGACATCGATTCGAATATGTGCCAGCGATTAATGGCATAGTGCAACGTCCAGTTAGCGGCCCAGAAGCCAATGAACGTGACCACCGCCTGCACGCCGATGCTCTTAAGAATGTGTTTGTGAACGTGATGGCCGAGTTCATGCGCCAGCACCGCTTCGATTTCATCCTGCGAATAATTCTCGAGCAAGGTGTCCGCCAGAATGATGCGTCGCGTCGCTCCCAGCCCGGTCAACGCGGCATTCGCCTTCTTGCTCTTTTCCGACAAGTGCCACTTGTACACCCCGCGGATTCGCGTCCCCGCCCGTTCGCCCAGCCGCACCAGGCGCAACTTCAAATCCTCATCATGCAGCGGTTCAAACTTATAAAAGATTGGAAACAGCACCACCGGCGCCAGCTGCGCCATCAGAATCGCAATCCCCAGAAATCCGATCCACGCCACCAGCCACCAGTGTGCCGGAAAGTCGCGGATAATCAAGTACAGCAACTCAACCAGCCCCGCGCCCAGAATCGCGGTCAGCAACAGGCCCTTGATCTCGTCCCAAATCCAAGCCCGCAGCCGCTGGTTCGAAAGTTGATACCGGTGTTCGACGCGGAAGCCGTAATAGTCGAGGCCGAGCGAAACCGCCTTGCTCACCGCGATCAGCATCAGCACATACAAAAAAAGTGCCAGCGCATAACTTTGAGCCCCGGCATGCCATGCTAAGTCCCGCAGCCACGCGGTCCAGCCCGTGAGCAGCAGCACAACTAGCAGCCCCAGCCCGAGCAGAAACTCGCTCAAACCTACGCGCCGGCGAATCTGGTTGTACTTGCGCGCCTCGGCGGAATCGGGATGTTGGACTGTGCCCGGAGAAGCCATCGGCTAGATTATTGCATTGCCAGGCAAGTGGGCGCGAGGTACGAAAGAGGAATTGCAACTTGTACTAGCGGCGTATACTAAGCGCCCTGCACGAAGGCTTCGCCGGTACCCAATATTTCCTGCACCAGCTCCGGCGATGCCGCTTCCGCATAAACCCGCAATAACGGCTCCGTGCCCGAAGCGCGAAACAGGATCCATGCCTCAGCCCCATTCCCGTTGGTCGGTGCATCGAGAAAGAACTTAATCCCGTCGAGTGTTTCTTTCTTGATCACGCCATATTTCCCGAGGCGCTTTGTGGATTCCGACTTCGCCCGTTCGATGGCGCCGAACTTAATATCGTCAGCGATGTGAAGATCGCGGCGTCCATAAAAATGCGGCCCGTATTCCTTCTGTAACGAAGCCACCAGCGCGCCCAGCGGCTTCTTCTCTTCCGCCAGCACATTCGCCAGCAGCAGGGAATTCAGAATACCGTCGCGCTCCGGAAGATACCGCGAATATCCGATCCCGCCCGACTCTTCGCCGCCAATCACGATCTCCCGCTCCATCATCAAATCGGCAATGTGTTTGAATCCGATCGGGCACTCGTTCAACTTGCGCCCATATTTACCTGCGATGCGGTCGAGCATGCGCGTGGTATTGAACGCGCGCACCACCTCGCCCGGCCACTGCTTGCGCCGCAACACCCACTCCAGCAGCACAGAAAATATTTTGTGTGAATCCACAAAGCTGCCGTCTTCCGCGACTGCGCCAATTCGATCGGCATCGCCGTCGGTCGCAAAACCCGCATGGCAATGTTCGCGCACCACCGTCTCCTGCAGCATGCGCACATGCGGCTCGATCGGCTCAGGATTAATCTCCGGGAACAGCGGATTGACTTCCTGCCGTATCGCCACAAAATCGATCCCGTGTTCTTTAAAAATTTGCGCCAGAATCCCGCGCCCCGAACCGTACATGGAATCCACAGCAAATTTAAATTTCGCTTTCGCAATCAAATCCAGATCAGCAAACTTGCAAACCGCGCGAATGTACGCCGGCTTCAGATCAACCTCCTCGATCTTCGCCTGCTTGCCTTTCGGAGCCGTTCCCGCGGCCACCTCCTGCTCGATCACTTTCATGATCGCCGGGGTCGCCGATCCGCCAAACTTCGCCTTGAATTTGACGCCATTCCAATTCCACGGATTGTGGCTTGAAGTGATGACCACGCCCCCGGCAGCGCCCATGTTTTTCACCGCAAACGAAATCGCCGGAGTCGGAGAGTAATCGCTGGCCAGCTTAATCGGAATTCCTGCGGCAGCCAATACCTCCGCCGCAGCCCGCGCGAATTGCGGCGATCCAAACCGCGTGTCATAGCCCACGATCAACCCGCGAGACGGATCTTCATGCTTCAGCACATACGCCGCGATCGCCCCCGCAACCCGGCGCACATTTTCAAACGTGAAATCGTCGGCGATGATCGCGCGCCAACCGTCAGTGCCGAACTTGATGGGAGCCATCGGTCGCCGGTCATCGGTCGTCGGCAATGGCGGATTGATGTTTGCGGTTTTAGTTTCTGTGACCATCAGCTCCCTATCCTCTTCGCGCACTGGCCGACGACCGAAGACCGAAGGCCGACGACCCGTTTTCTCATACCAGCTTCTTCAACTTCTTCTCATCCAAAAATTTCACGACTTTGCCTACGTCCTGCGAATTGGCCCGCGTGGTCACCAGCAAGGCGTCTTCAGTCTCGACGACGACAATATCGTTCACGCCCACCACCGCCACAAATTTCTTCGGCGAGTGAACGTAATTGCCGCTGGCGTTCAGCGTAAAAATCCCCTCCGATGTAACCAGGTTTCCATCCGCCGGAGTGCTCTTGCCCACGTGGTGTTCGTGCAGCGCGGTCCACGAGCCCAAATCGTTCCATCCGAAATCCGCGCGCAAACAAAAAATATTGGATTCCTGCTCGCCCTTGGCCGAGCGCGGCTCAAGCACGGCATAATCGACGCTGATGTCCTCGCATTTCGGATACAGCCGCTTGAAGGTCGCCGCAAACTTCCGGGTACCGAAGTCGGCGGCGATTTTCTCCAGTAGTGCGGCAGTCTTGGGCAGATGCTCGGTCAGCGCATTGGTCAGTGTCTTCGCGCTCCACAAAAACATACCGCTGTTCCAGTAAAAGTTCCCGGAGCGCACGAACTCCGCCGCACGTTCGGCATTTGGCTTTTCGGTGAAACGCAGCACGTGCCGGGCGTTTCCCGAGGCCAGCGATCCCGCCTCGATGTAGCCGTATCCGGTTTCCGCGCGCGAGGGCTCGATGCCCAGCACCACAATGTTTTCCCCGGCAGCCGCAATCTCAATGCCCTCACTCAGAATTTCGCGGAAGCGCACTTCGTTCGCAACCACATGATCAGAAGGAAACAGCCCGATCACCGCATCAGGATTCTCCCGCCGCAAAATAAAAGCCGCCAGGCCGATCGCGGGCGCGGTATTTCGTCCCATCGGTTCGGCAACGATGTGCTCCGGCTTCAGCTTTTTCAACTGCCGCACAATCTCCGGCCGCAGATCTTCATTGGTGATGATCCAGAACTGTTTCGCCGCCGCCAGCGGCAGCAACCGCGCCACCGTCTGTTGGATCATGGTCTCTTTGCCGTCGAGCGCGAGCAATTGCTTGGCGCGCTTTTTTCGGCTGAGTGGCCAGAAGCGCGTGCCGCGCCCTCCGGCAAGAATTACGGGATAGAAGTTGGCAGGCATCAGCGGATTGAAGATTCTAGATTGTAGATTTCAGAATTCGGAGTGAAATATTCGGATGTCAATTCGAGTTCCCCTCAGGCTTAGTAATCACGCTTTTCAATCTGCAATCTAAAATCTGCAATCTTCAATCAATGTATGTGTCCGGCGGCGCTGTTGCTTTTCCCGGCACGTACGATCTCAAAAACTGCACTTCACCTTCCGGCTGAACTTTAAACTGCGGAATGCCGGCCGGCACCACCACCGCGTCCCCCTTACCAAATCTCACGGCCTCGCATCCTGCCGCCGATAAAGTTGCCGCCCCCTCGATCGCAACCAGAATCTGCGCCGAACTTTTTCCCTCGGCGGCGAAATCAAACCTCTGCTCGCCGTGCAGTTCCAATCGCTCCACCGAAAAATAAGGCGACTCGACCAGCGGCAGCACCCGGTTCCCGTTCATCCCAGATTTCGAAAATGCTCGCGGCTTCACCTTCCCCGACGCCACCTGATGTTTAATCACTCGAAGTCCGTGTTCCAAATGCAATTCGCGCGGCCGCCCGTAATCGTAAAGCCGAAACGTCGTGTCCGACTGTTGCTGTGTCTCGACAATAATCGCGCCCGGCCCCAGCGTATGTACGGTACCGCCCGCAACATAAATCAGGTCCCCAGTCGCAACCTTGATCCAGTTAAGCAATTCCTCAGCCCGGTTTTCGTAGATCGCCTTTTCGAAGTGTTCGCGCGTGGTCCCGGCTTTGAGGCCCAGCCCGATCTCGGCCTCCGGCGTGGCATGCGCCACATACCAGCACTCGGTTTTCCCCCACGGCTGCCCAATGGCGCGAGCGTCATCGTCATCCGGATGCACCTGCACCGACAGCTTTTCGTGCGGAAATAAAAATTTCGCCAGCAGCGGAAAGCGGCTCTCATCAGCCGAAGCGTCCCCAACCAGTTCACGCTTATACCGCGCCGCCAGCTCCGCCAGCGATTTTCCCGCCAGCGCGCCATTCTGTACCTTGCAATGGTCTCCGGTAAGCCACGACTCCCCTATTTTTTCGTTGAATTGCTGTGGATAGATGGGCGAAAGGTCCTGCGCGCCCCAGGGTCGAGGATCGAACAGGGGCTGCATTAATAATGGATAGAGATCGCTCATTCTCGGTCGTGCTGCTCCGAATTAGAAGCCGAACCGAGCAGAGAGGCTGCCCGCAAATCTGAAAGATTGAAGCCTTGACCACAGAGCCCACCCGGCACAGCGAATAAATGCCGGAATGTTCTGCGAAACTTGAGTCCTCTGTGGTTAGGTTCGCCCTCAGAGGGATTCGACGAAGCCCTTTATCCGCGCCAGCCCGCGGTCCAACTCATTTTGGGAGGTCGCATAGGAGAGCCGAATGTGCTCTTGCGTACCAAACCCCTCGCCCGGAACACTGGCCACGTGGGCCTCGTGGAGCAGCTTTCGCGCAAATTCAGCCGGCGAATTCAGTCCCTTCCTGCCGAGAAATGCAGAAATATTGGGATAGACATAGAACGCGCCTTCCGGCCGCGCACACTTGATCCCCTTGATCTGGCCCAGCCCGTCCAGCACATGATCGCGAAGCTGAATGTATTCCTTCCGCATCTCGGCCACACAGTCCTGAGAGCCGTTCAGCGCAGCCACTGCCGCCTTCTGTACGATCGACGTCGGGTTCGATGTCGACTGGCTCTGCAGCTTCTGCATGGCGGCGATTACCGCAGCGGGCGCCAGCGCATATCCCATGCGCCATCCGGTCATGGCGTAGGTTTTCGAGAGCGACCCCACCACCACCATGCGGTCCCGATAATCATTCAGCGATCCCACCGAGAACTCGCGGCCAGTGTAGTTGAGATAGACGTAGCACTCATCGGATATCACCCAGATGCCGCGCTCCGCCGCAAACCGCACCACTTCTGTCATGTCCTCCGGCGACATTACCGCGCCCGACGGATTCGACGGCGAATTCAGAATGATCAATTTCGTGCGCGGCGTGACCAGGCGGGAAACCATCTCCGCAGTCACCCGGAAGCCCGCGGCTTCGTCGCTCTGCAGCATCACGCAGTTGCCGCCCGCATAGCGAACAATGTCTTTGAACGAAACCCAGTACGGCACCGGCAGGATGACCTCGTCGCCATGATCGACCAGGACCTGAATGGCATTGAACAGCACATGCTTGCCGCCGACCGAAGCCATTGCCTCCTCACGCTTGTAGCGGGAGCCGAAGTCCTTACCGTGACGCTGCAGGATGGCGTCCTTCAACTCCACCGTCCCGCCGACCGCGGTGTAGCGCGTGAAGTTCGCGTTTATCGCGGCAATGGCGGCATCTTTAATATGCGGCGGAGTCGAGAAGTGCGGTTCACCCACGCTCATATCAACCACATCGACGCCGGACTGCCGCAATTTGTCGGCTTCAGCCACCACGGCCATGGTGGCCGAAGGCTCAATGCGGTTGATTCGCTCAGCAACTTTCAACGTCGCCGGAACTGCCGTGACTGTGCTCATGCTTTGCCTGCCTTTGTTTTTCGAGTCTGAAGCTTGTACGTGGGATCAAGTTTCGCCTTGAGCCGCTGTTCCACAAGTCGTGGGACCAGTTCGCTGATGTCGCCGCCCAGCCGCGCCACTTCCCGCACCAGCCGCGAGCTGAGATACGAATACTGCTCGGCGGGCATCATGAAAACCGTCTCCAGATCGGGCCGCAGCTTGCGGTTCATCAGCGCCATCTGGAGCTCGTATTCGTAATCGCTCAATGCCCGAATGCCGCGCAAAACCGCGCCCGCCTTGACCTTCGCCGCGTAATCGACGGTCAGGCCGTCAAACGTATCCACGCGAACGTTCTTAAATTTCGCCGTCAAATCTTCCAGCATCGCCCGCCGCTCGGCCACGCTGAACAACGGCGTCTTGTCCGCATTCCTGAGGATCGCCACGATCAGCTCCTCAAAAATATGGCTGCCGCGCTCAATCAAATCCAAATGCCCGTTAGTCGGCGGATCAAACGACCCGGGATAGATGGCAGTAACTTTCTTCAATGAGCCTCTGAATTAAATCTTTCAATCAGCGAGTCCAACTTCATCCGCACCGCTCTCGTGTAACTCAAGCCTGTTCCAATAACTGTCATTCCGAGCGAAGTATGATTTTCGCGAGGGGAAAATCATACGCAGTCGAGGAACCTGCTTTTCTATTTATTCCCGCTGAAACATGACCAGAGATGAATAGATTTTATCAGGCAAACTCATCAAGAGATTCCTGTTTTTGAAACATTGTGGCAGCGGGTCTGAAAAGTTGCGCACTTGATGTCCGGGGGCGAGAACTCCTCGATGAATGGAACTGAAGGATTTTGCGATGAATGAATTCCTGGTGAGAGATATTATGACACTGTAGGTCGGGATGAAGGCGCTACGCCTCAGCCCGTGTCATCCGGGATGACCGTACTAGTTTTATTTTCCTTCCCGAACTCGTTCGCCGCAAGCGGACGAGAAAGGATCTTACGGTGCTTTTGCGTTATCGCGAACGTAAACAGGATTGCTTAGAGCGTGCGCCGTTCCTGGGCACGTCCGAGCCTTTTACGCGTATGTAGGGTCTCTCTCCTGCGCTCTTTCAGATCGCAGCTTCGGGATGACACCACTAAGTTGTAACTATCTCATCGAGAAGTAGTTCGCCGCTGACCGACGAGGAATTCACCTTCTCGCCGCCGCCTTTCCATCCGTTCCCGTCGGCATGGTCGTCACTCGCGCGCCCTGGCCTGTTCCTTGGCCCGCTCCCTGCGCAGCCCCCTGGGCTTGAGCTGCGGCCGCAGGTTGCGATGGAACCAGCCCCAGCGCCTTGCGCACTTCAGTCTCCAGCTTGCCCATCACATCCTTGTTGTCCTTCAGGAACTGCCGGGCATTCTCGCGTCCCTGGCCGATGCGTTCGCCTTTGTAGCTATACCAGGATCCTGACTTCTCCAAAATGTTTTGGTTCGCCGCCAGGTCAAGCAGATCGCCCTCGCGCGAAATCCCTTCCCCATAAAGAATGTCGAATTCGGATTCGCGGAACGGGGCGGCTACTTTGTTTTTGACGATTTTAACCTTGGTGCGCGAGCCAATGACCACATCGCCTTCTTTGATAGCCGCGATGCGGCGAATGTCCACGCGGACGGATGCATAAAACTTCAACGCGCGGCCGCCGGTGGTGGTTTCCGGATTGCCGAACATCACGCCGATCTTTTCGCGAATCTGGTTAATGAAGATCAGGCAGGTGCGCGATTTTGAAACTGTCCCGGTCAACTTGCGCAGCGCCTGCGACATCAGCCGCGCCTGAAGGCCCATGTGGCTGTCGCCCATTTCGCCATCGAGTTCAGCCTTGGGCACCAGCGCGGCCACCGAATCGACAACCAGCACGTCAATCGCTCCCGAGCGCACCAGGGCCTCGGTGATTTCGAGCGCCTGCTCGCCGTAGTCCGGCTGCGAGACCAGAAGATTGTCGACGTCAACGCCGAGTTTTTTCGCGTAGCCGGGATCGAGCGCGTGCTCTGCGTCCACAAACGCCGCCATGCCGCCCTGGGCCTGGGCTTGCGCGATCACCTGCAGCGCAATCGTGGTCTTGCCCGACGACTCCGGGCCGAAGATTTCAACTACGCGTCCGCGCGGAACTCCACCCACGCCGAGCGCGGCGTCGAATGAAATGGCGCCAGTCGATATCACCGAAATCGGGACGATGGCTTCCTTCGACCCCAGTCGCATGATGGAGCCTTTTCCGAATTGTTTTTCGATTTGCGCAAATGCCAGATCAATCGCCCTCGCCCGCTCGTCGGCCATGGATACGTCTCCTGTGAGAACCACAAATTTGGGATTACGGCTGGAGTATACAGCCTGGGCAAAGCGAATAAAAGGCGAATCTAAAAATATTAGTGGAAAAGTTCCCGAAAATGAACGGCCAATGATCATCTTGGCTCAAGCGCTGTGGAAAAATTGAATCATTAATCATTTAATCATTGAGTCATTGCGAAGACCTGTCGATTCTGCAAATGATTCAATGACTCAATCGCTGAATGACTCAATTGCATCTCTCACCCGTGCTACAATTACCCGCTCTTAAAGGTTTTGCCTCTGGTTTCTTTCGTCATTATTTTCCCGAGAGCGGAGGCCGGGTCTGATAAGCTTCCCGCTCAGTAAACTGACTATTGTGGCCCCCAACTCTTCCAAACCCATTACGTACGCCGACGCGGGCGTCAATATCGATCAGGCCAATCGCACCAAGCAGCGCATCAAGTACCTCGCCCACAAAACTTTCACCAAGGGCGTGCTGAGCGAAATCGGCGGCTTCGGCGGACTGTTCGCGATCGATAAGACGAAGTACGTCGATCCCATCCTGGTCTCGAGCGTGGACGGCGTGGGCACGAAATTAAAACTCGCCTTCGAGATGAAGGTCCATCACACCATCGGCGCGGACCTGGTGAACCACTGCGTCAACGATATTGCCGTCCAGGGCGCCGCTCCAATGTTCTTTATGGATTACCTGGCAACGGGAAAGCTCGACCCCGGCGTCGCCGAAAAAGTCGTCGAAGGCCTCGCCGAAGCCTGCAAGCACAACGGCTGCGCGCTGATCGGCGGCGAAACCGCGGAAATGCCCGGCTTTTATCCCGAGGGCGAATACGATCTCGCCGGATTCATCGTCGGCGTGGTTGAGCGCGAGCGCATCGTCACCGGAAAAACCGTCGAACCCGGCGACATCATCATTGGCCTGCCCTCGACCGGCCTGCACACCAATGGATATTCGCTCGCCCGCAAACTCCTGTTCGAAGTCGCCAAATACGAGCCCGAGACTTACGTGAACGAAATCAAAGGCAAAGTCGGCAACGAACTCATGCTGACCCATCGCAGCTACTGGGCGATCATCAAAAAACTGGTGGCCGCGGAGTGCGTCTCCGCCATGGCCCACATCACCGGCGGCGGCATCACCGAAAACCTGCCGCGCGTCCTCCCCCGTGGCACGGCCGCCATCATCGAATACGGCTCCTGGCCGGTGCTTCCCATCTTCACCCACATGCAGACGCTGGGGAGCGTCGAGCAAGATGAAATGATGCGCACCTTCAACATGGGAATCGGCATGCTGCTGGTCGTGCCTTCCAAAAAATTCAAGAAAGCCGAAAGCGTTCTCGACCGCGCCGGAGAAAAATATTACGCCGTCGGCCGCATCGTCAAAGGCGAACGCAAAGTCAGCTACAACTAAAGCCTGAATGTTCCCTTTTTCTGTTTGTTGCCTTGTTCTGGTAGCGGAAAGAGCGCGCTGAGGATTGGCAGCGGAATCACCGCAAACGACGAGCATAGCGATACCGCTTGTGCGGCTCGCGATCGATATGGAATGAAAGCAGCTGGACCTGTAAGCCGAATTCTGTCCGCGGGATTGCTCCCGCAGGACGGCCATTCCTCTGGGCTACGCATTACTGCGCAGCTCAAGCGACCTACCCGGAGGTTGTGGCGCGCCGAGCCGGCACGCGCCCCGCGAAGCTTGCGCTTCGCATAGGCTCCCTCCCTATTTGGTCTTGCTCCGTGTGGGGTTTGCCCTGCCCGCTGCATTACTGCGGCGGCGGTGCGCTCTTACCGCACCTTTTCACCCTTACCCGAGCGTTGCCGCCCAGGCGGTATGTTTTCTGTGGCACTAGCCGTCAACCGACTTTGAGATCGGCTTCCCGGACGTTATCCGGCACACTGCTCTGCGGAGTTCGGACTTTCCTCCCGCGCTTCTTGACGAAACGCGAGCGGCCGTCCGGTCCAGCTGCCTACGTAGTGATTATATGCGAACGGGATTACGAGCCGAATATGCTGCAGTCTTTCCTTAGTCTTAAAGGCGCTGTCCGCTTTGAGAGAAAGTGATTTGGTCTGTGCGACTGTTTTGACGTACAAAGTTGCCGACATAATCAGGCAGGGTCGCCTTGACTCGCACCGTTGACAATGCGTCCTGAATCGCAATGGCGTGAGTTCAGCCCCGGGCGAAAAAGAAGTGATGACCGTCTTGTTAGGGTAGTGTGTAATGCGATCGTCCCTTCCATAGGAGAAACCTGTGAATAGATTGATTGTGCGAACAGCTTTGATTTTGGCTTGCCTGAGCGCGAGCATCTTCGGCGCCGCGGCTCAAACCTCCGCCGCCGCCGCCGACCATACTGCCCCCAGTTATGACATGAAGGCTCAGGCCCTGGTCGATCTTGAGCGGGTGCAGAAGAAGTGTGTTGACTTATTGAATGTAGTACCCACCGACAAACTCACCTGGCGTCCGTCGGAGGATTCCCGGTCCTTCGCGGAAGTATTTCTCCATGTTGCGGGCGAGCGCTATGGAATCCTTGGGCTTGGCGGCGCCACACCTCCGCCTGATTTCAACGGAAAGACTTTTGAGAAATCGACCACCGACAAAGCTCGCATCGTTGAGGAACTGAACAAATCATGGGAGTTTGCGCAGAAGACCATTAACGGAATGAGCAATGCCGATTTCGCGAAGCTATTGCCGAAGCTCGGTCCGCAGGCGAATGCCGGAGACGTCGTTTATATTCTGGTCGCCGATGCGCACGAACATCTCGGACAGCTCGTGGCTTACGCGCGAGTCAATGGCATTATTCCGCCGTGGACGGTCGAGGCCAAGAAGAAAGCTGCAGAGAAGAAAGCCGACCAGAAGTAGCTACAAAGAACTCGGGCGCACATGGATTGAAGGGTCCTGCAGAATTTTTTTCAAATTAGGCCCCTGCAGGTCGCCGGACGCTAACTCCACGCGCCAGTCTTCGGTTAGCAGCGTATTGCAATTCAGGTCTACGTATTCGACGTGGAGCTCGGGTCCATTCAGAGATAAATTTGCGTGGCCGTTGAAACCCACGTCGATCTTTTCGCCATTGCGGTAACGGCGATTGTCCCAGGCGAGCCAGGGGCATTCGATGTCAGGGGGCCGGCCGCGCTCGACCGGCATTCCGCCGTGCCCCACGCAGCGGCCATGGGCTTCGATTCCTTCGCGCACACTGAAGCGGTCGTAAACCGTGAGCTTGTGCTCATGTCCCCAAAACCAGATCACTGGACGATGAATGACTCGCGCCAATTGCTTGGCAGGAATCTGATACCAGTCGCTGAAGGCGGAATAGCAGCCGTGGTGAGTCAGCACCAGCAACCCGCGCTTGTCGCCATCGGCATCGACTACGTCTCTAAGCCATGCAAGCACCGGCTCGGGAAACTCGCACCGCGGCTTGAAGTGAACTGATTTACGAATCCATTTGCTCCGTTGAAAAACTGGCATTTTGCCCCAATCGAATCCGGTGGCGTTGTATCCGGTGTCGAGGGCGATAATTCGCCAATACTTATTTTCCAGACAGAAAAAACTTGCCCACTGCCCCTCGCCCCACCCCGCGCCGGATTTTTTCACACCCATTCTCGGCAGGATCGATTCGTAGTACCCGTTGCCGCGCGCATACATTTCATGATTGCCGCTGAGCGCAAAGCCGCCGAGCTTCCCCATCGGCCATTTCACCGCAGGATACGGGCTGGTTTTTTCGCCCAGGAAATTTTCCTTGACCTCGGTTTCGTCGCCTACGAAATAGACGTCTCCCAAGTGGACCGTATAATCCGGCTTGAACTGCTGAACGCAGTCGGCTACGCTCTGCGCTTCGTCAGTTCCCGTGGCCCAATCACCCACCACGCTCAGCGTGGATTGATCACTAATCGGAAAAATCCCGTTCCCTTTGCCGGGCGTGGTGTAATCGCGAAACGCGTGCTTTTTATGAAACCAGTAGCGGACGACATGCGGGATCCATGCCGCTAAATGTCCGGGCAGAAAAGCATTTAGCGGATCATACCTGGTCTTCGAATAGCCCGAACCGGCGGCCCGGAAATGAGAAGCTAGACCGGTGTGCAGAATTCCATCAAAATTTCCGAGGTCTTTGCCTTCGCCTTGCTGCGGTTCGCCGTCGCGGTTGGCCATATCTACAGCAGCATTGTCGCACGCGTCCACATGAAGCGGCTTGAACGTCCGTTATCGTACTGAGAAGTGAGGGTAGCCAGCCAAAAATGGCCGAGAATTGGTCGTCGTAAGACCTGTGTAACCTGCGCTTATCCCGAAAACGGCATCAGAATAACGAACATGCTTCTGAGGCGAAAAACCGTGGTTCGCGGCTGGGCACTTTCTGCCTGTGTCTGGACCGGTTTGTTGACCTCCGCAGTGGCGCAGAACCAGTCGCTGTCAGAAAATGCCCGGCAGTCAGAACCAGACCGCAATGTCCGTACGTTGTCGAAAGACGACGGCCGGGAAGTGGTCGAGGTGGCGCTCGACGAGCGCATCCACATGGGCCGAAAGCGGGATTGTTCGCATTTGGTGCATGCCATTTATGAGCAGGCGGGCTTCTCATATCCCTACGCGAGTTCGAGAGATCTGTATCGCGGTACTGACGATTTCCACCGGGTGAAAAAACCGCAGCCTGGCGACCTGGTGGTCTGGCAAGGGCATGTGGGAATAGTGGTGAATCCGGCGCGACGCGAGTTTTACAGCTTTCTGCGACACGGGCCCGGCATCGAGGAATACGACACGCAATACTGGAAAAAACGCGGCCCGGTCAGGTTCTACCGCTACATCAAAAACAGCTCGCAGGAAGACTACCGCACGGAAGAATGATTTAGCGAAATTCCCACCTTTCATTACATCTGCTTACAAATCAGCTTGAAATCTGCACAAATTTCTACGCTCAACCAGGAACTTACCTCCTAACATGCTGATGTTGGCATGGTTCGGTCACGCAGCGCGCGCTGAATGGAGCTAGACCATGAGCAGATTACGGACGCACCCAGCATTCACCACCCTGCGGGGCGCAATCGCATTGGTTGTACGAGCCTTGTCAGCATGCGCACCGTTCGCCTCTCTGGTCTTACTTAGTGCCTGCGCCACCGTGCAGGTTCACCTGGGGATGAAAGTCTATCTGGCGAAGACGCCCATCGCCTCGATCAAAGCAAGTCAGGCAAAAGACACAGGCATCGCCCCGGGTCAGAAGTCTGCGTTGATTGTGGTCGTGACAGAACCCAATGGCAAAGTGTTGCAGACCGAAGGCGCCGGTCATGGCAAAATCTTGTGGCAGGATCTTCAAGTTGCGCCCAGCATCGTCACCGCAAACAAGAAAGGCATTATTTCCCTGCCGCACGATCCCAGGGTCAGTGACGGAAAAGATCCGCACGTTGCCATCACGATACCCAGCCATCCAGACATGCGCGCGGAACTTAACGTTCCGGTGCGCTATGACCATCCATTCACCGCAAACTTTTCGGGCAGTCCAGGATCGAGCGGCATGAACGGCCTGGATGGAAGCGACGGAACCAGCGGCAGCATGGGTTCAATCGATCCGAACAATCCGTCCGCGGGTGGCGATGGAGGCAATGGCGCGGACGGCTCAAATGGGAGCGATGGCGGACCCGGCGGAGACGCGCCGCCAGTACAAGTCCAGGTTGCATTTAGAACTGGAAGCCACCCTCTGCTTCAGATCGGTGTGTCAGCGGCGGGCAAACGCAAACTCTATCTCGTGGATCCGCAAGGGGGCTCACTGACTGTTAAGGCCGATGGTGGCCCGGGAGGCTCCGGCGGCAGAGGTGGCCGAGGTGGACGCGGGGGTTCAGGAGGAAGTGGCAGTCCAAACGGGAACAGCGGTTCGAATGGAATGGACGGACACAGCGGATCGTACGGCCCGTCGGGCAGAGCTGGGACGATCATGGTCACCTATGATCCGCAGGCGAAGCCTTACTTAACCGCGCTGCACCTTTCGAACCAGGGTGGGCCTAAGCCAGTCTTTCTTGAAGCTAGTGTTGCACCGTTATGGTGATGTGGGGATTAGATCGAGAATCTCGAGGGAAAAAGAAAAGGCCGGATCTGAAGATCCGACCTTTTTGCCCTGAATTAAGCTGCCGGTTTACCGGTGTCCGCCACGCCCACCACCATGCGAACCGCCGCCATGGCTTTCATGGCCACCGCCGTGGGATCCGCCACCACCATGGCTCTCGTGGCCACCGCCGCCCCAGTGTCCGCCGCCGCCGTGGCTTTCATGACCGCCGCCGCTAAAGTGTCCACCGCCACCATGGCTCTCGTGACCGCCGCCTCCCCAATGTCCGCCGCCACCATGGCTCTCGTGGCCGCCGGTCTGACGAAATTCGTGGCCGCCGCGATAAGCGTGGTCGTCCCGGTCATGACCGCCGCGATAGCCTCGATCTCGGCTGCCGTATCCCGCGCGGTAGTTATTTCGCGCGTAGTCGCGGTGGTAGTCGTTGCGGTATGCGGAATGTCCGTAGGAGCCGCGGCCGTAATCATGTCCGCGATACCCGTCATGCCCGTAGTAGCGATTTCCGTAGCCTCGCCCGCCGTAATAACCGTGTCCGCCGTAGTAACCGTGTCCCCGTAATAGCCGCGCCATAGTAGCCGCCACCGTAGTAGCCGTGATACCAGGGACCCGCGCCGATGAAGACGCCGTCAATAAAGTAGCTGGGCGCGTAATACCCGTAGGGTGCGCAAGCATATGGGTAATAGGAATAGTAGCCGTACGGACAAACCGGAGCTGCGCCATAATTCGCGGCGCCATTGTCGTAGTACCCTGAATCGGCGTACGCGTCGTCTGAGTAGCCGTTGTCTACCGTTGTCGAATATCCGTTGTCGCGGTAATCGTTGTTATAACCGTTGTCAGCGTAGCCATTGCCGTTGTAGCTGTAATTCAGATAGCCATCGTCGCCGCTCACGCCGACTCCAACCGAGACCTGCGCCGATGCAGTCGCCGCGACCATGAATAACGCGGCCGCTGCGATCCCCATATGTTTCAGATAAGACATAGTTTCTCCTTATCCAGCCCGAAAAATCGTATGAAATGAGGGCTGGGACTTCCGTGGCTGCAGGGCCTGGGAAGCCACAACATAGGGTTCAAACCCACCGATGGCCCATTAGTTGCCAGATTTGTAAAGAATTCTGCTACTCTGCGGCGGGTTGCCGAGCGGCTTCTACTTCGGTTTAAGCGTCGGATCTACTCTGGATTTGAGTATCTCCTGCGCGGCTCGATGTCCGCTGGCGATCGCGCCATGAACCGTGCCATTGTGGCCGGAAGTGTCGGTGGCTTCCCCGGCGAAATAAAGCGTGCTCGACATTGGCGAGCCGAGTGTCCGCTGGCAACCTTCGCCACTAACTTTCACGTAGCTGTAGGCGCCCTGCGAGAAGGGATCGGAATCCCAGTCGTGAAAATAGGCTGCGGCGAGTTGCGATTGCACTTTGGATTTTTCGATCTGCAGCAGCTTGCTTAAGGATTCGACTGCTTGATCGATGACTGCGTCATTGCTCAGTCCTGCAAGACGTTCAGCCGACTTGGCCGGCGCCCATCCCGCGAGAATCGGCACTCGCTCAGGCATCTGCGTCCACCACGTAGGAAAGAAATTATCGCGAGAAAAAAGAAAACTCACATCGCCTAAGCTGCGCGAGCCGTTCATGCCATGTAGGCTTTGCCAGAAGCGCTCCCGGAAACACAAGATGACGCGGACCACTTTTCCCATCGCAAGCTTTTCCAGCGCAGATTGCTTTGTCGACGGCAACTCGGGCTCAAACCTAACGAAGCCAGTCGCCTTGAGAACTGCTAGCGGAAGTGTAACGAGAACACGCGGCGCGAAAAAGCTGGTTTCATGTTGTGGGCCATTCGCCAAAATCTCAACCGAGCCGGACTTCCATTTGATGTTGGTGACGATCGTGTTCAGACGGATTTCTACGTTGCGATCCTTCAGCTCCCGCAAGAAAATATCGACGAGAGACTGATAGCCGCCCGCGATGTGAAATGCGCGTTCGCCTTCGATCTGCTCGTCGGCGCGGCGGCTGTCAACCAGCCAGCGGGCGCTCACCAGCCCGGGATTGGCCGCGTTGAATCCGCTGACATAACCGGTGGCCCATTGTTTCGCTTCCTCCTGATCTGTTCCCGGAAATCGGCGGTTCAGAAAATCCAGAAACGATTCGTCAGGTTTGTTCGTGTCGGCAAACTCATCGTCCATCGCGCTGAGAATCTTATCGGCTTGGGCAAAAAAATTACAGCGCTCGAGTTTGCCGCCGATCGAGCACCACATGTCGCCACCAACTTCGGTGACCTCGAGGTTCCGTTTCTGCACTGGCAGCCAAATCTCCGGAGCCAGTCCGTGAACAAATTCAGCGCCCAACTCGATGGGATGATTCAGTGTGGGATCGTAAACTGTAAACATGCGTCCACCAATGCGGTCGCGAGCTTCAAGAATTTCTACTCGCAGGCCGGCGCGGGAAAGTTCAACTGCGGCGGACAATCCGGCGGCTCCGGCGCCGATGATTAAGACCTGGCTGGGCATGGGCTATTTAGGTGCAGATGACCTGAGCTAAAAGAAAGGCGGGCGAAGGCGCCCGCCCCACACACACAAATTAAAATTCAAAATCGTCGGACAAGAGCCGCTCGGCTTATCTGGCCGCCAATGCGGGCTCCAATTTTCCCGACTTAAAAGCTTCGTAACGGTGGTTGACTTCTTCCCAATTGATCACACTCCACCATGCTGCCAGATACTCCGGCCGACGATTGTTGTACTTCAGGTAATAGGCGTGCTCCCAAACGTCGTTGCCGAAAATCGGGAACAGGCCCTGCGAGATCGGATTGTCCTGATTGGGCGTGCTGATGATTTGTACATCGCCGCCCTGATTTGCCCGCCAACCAGACCCAGCCGCTGCCGAACTGCTTCACTCCGGCATCGTTGAATTTGGTTTTGAAGTCGTTGAAATTTCCAAAGCTCTTTTTGATCACATCAGCGATCGCACCGTTAGGCTCACCGCCGCCCTTCGGCTTCATGATCTTCCAGAACATGGTGTGGTTCACGTGGCCGCCGGCATTATTGCGCACGGCCGCGCGAATGTCGTCAGGAACCGAGTTCAGATCGCGAATCAGATCTTCTGCGCTCTTCGATTGCAACTGCGGGTGTTTTTCCAGCGCGGCATTCAAATTTTTCACATACGCGGCATGATGCATGTCGTGGTGAAGCTTCATGGTCTGGGCGTCTATAACCGGCTCCAGGGCAGAATAGTCATACGGCAAAGGGGGTAGTTCGTGCGCCATAATTTCTTCCTCCAGATGAATGATGATTCAGTCAGGCCCAAAGTTGCAGGCAGGCAGTGGCGGTTGATCAGTGGCGAGTGGTCAGAAGCGTGATCTGGTCACTGGCCACTGACAACGAGCCACCGCTCTATTGTCCATCAATCAAGATAAGTTTGCACGTAGCTGGAAGAATTGTGAGGTCAGGGAAATGGAGACGAAGTGGCAGGGAGGGTTAATTTGCCGATGGGCGCCGTTTCGATTCCAGTTCGCGGCGAAGCAGTGCGCGGTTGAGTTCTTCTACAAGCTCTATAAGCTTTTTGGGATCCTGCTCACGGCTTGCAGCCTTAGAGAGCACGCGCCAATCCTGCGTTTGAGTTTCCATGAGTACACCTCCGTAGGGCTGGTTTCATGTACACAGTTGCATTTCCCATACCAAGGCGCTGTGGGTGCCTGTTTTGAGTAAGTTAACGGAGAACATGCGCAGAGTCACCCGGTAAGAAATTCAAGGTGGCTGAACATTTGGCGTGTACTAATTATTTTCGTCCCAGAAATCGAATTCGTGCAGTAAACGCCCGTTTGTCGAAGCTGCTGAAGCGAAGATACTGTGGCGAACCGAGCGTATTGTTCACGGTGTAAGGATTTTGGCTGTTCGTAACGTTGTCGAATCCACCGCGCAAGGCCCAATAAAATCCCATCGCATGGAAACGTTTCTCGATGTGCGGGTTGAGCGTGAAGTATCTGGGAAAGCGGTCCGCGCCCGGCGGCAGCACCAATTGTTGCTGGCCATTGATTATGGCAAAGGGAAATCCGGTGCGGGCTTCAACGGAATACGCAAAATCGAAACCCTTAAACAGCGGCAGCAGACCCCAGGAGATAAACCGGTTGGGTGCGTCCCAGCCGTAGGGGCCAGGCACCTGCGGGCTGCTCACCAGGTTGTCGAGCGAATAGTCGAGCACCTGGTCGGAAGTGGATCGCGACCGAGTATAAGACGCACTCACACTATAGCGCTCGCGAAAGGTGCGCCGCACGTCGACCTTGAATGAATAGTAGTGATCGTGGCGTGTGTTCTGCAGCAAATAGTCTGTCCCACCCAAACCGGTGGGAACGTTGTATACGAAACCGTCTTTGCCTTCGCGCTTCAAGAATTCCGTCTTCAAAAAAATTTGCCAGGGAAGTTGGCGCTCTACCGCCACACTCCAATTGATAAAACGTGGGGCGAGCAGCGCGTTGCGGTCAACCGAGAATGTCGTCAAAACCGATCTGGTTAAGTTGCCGGTAGGATCGAAAAAATAATCGTGACGAGATCCCTGAAGTGGCGCTGCGATTAAAGAAAGCAGCGTCGATTCATATGCGACCCCGATGCCGGCGGAAATTTTGGTTTCACCCGAGCGATCGAGCACGTAAGTTCCCGCCAAGCGCGGAGAAAACAGCGGCCGCCGGATAATCTGGTCCCAGTCAAAGCGAACTCCGGGTTCAATCAACAGATGCGACATTGGAGACCAGCGGTCCTGAATATAGGCGCTGGCCTCGGCGTTAGAAGTCGTCGAAGGCGCCGCCCCAAGAAAAACCGAATAAAGTGCACAAGGCGAAAGGGCCGGTGGCACCGCCGGCGGGCCCAGGCAAGTGGCATTGGGAGCCACAGTGCGGCCCACGTTCAGAGTGGAAACTGGTGTCCTCTGCACAAACTGGTCATAAGTTATGTATTCCAGGTCCGTTCCGAAAATCAGGTCGTGCCGACCAAACTTCTGCCGCGGGACATAGAAATTTGATAAAACCTGCGCACGTTCAGCTGATGTATTCGCATGCAGGTAATAATTCCCCTGCGCGCCTGCCGGGGTAAGCGCAAACGGCTGCGAGCCCGCCGGTGAAACTCGCGTTCCGTAATGATCGTAGGCATACCCGATTTCAAAAAGTGTATCGCTCGAAAAAGTGTGCTGCTCTTTCGCCGAAGCCACGTAAACATTCTCGTTGTTTGCGGGACGCGTGTCGGGCGGCGCCAGAAACGAGAATCCTTGATGTTGGTCATGCAGCCAGTCCAGCAGAAAGCTGCCGGTGATGATGTCGTGATTCGTAACATTAGCTTGCACCTTCGCCAGATTGCCGCCGCGCCAGATTCTGTCGCTATCCTCGCCAGAAGGCAGTTGCGCATTCACTACGTTGTCGTATTCACCATCCAAGCCGTCAAAAAACCACAACTTTCCCTTCACGATCGGACCCGACACCGTGAACCGGGGATCGACCTTGTCAAATGCCCATCCTGCTTTATCTTGAAACGAGGGGACAAAGTTGGTGACGGCATATCGAAAATGATCATCGCCGATACCGGTCTCGATCGAAAGCACTCCCGCCGGTCCCTTGCCGTATTCAGCCGACACGCGACTGCTTTCGACGGTGACCGCTCGCAATGCGTCGGTGCTCGGGCGCACCAGCAACTGGCCATTCGCGGGTTGAGTAACGTTGAATCCATCGAGTAAAACGAGCGACTGGTAAGTTTCAGATCCATTGATGTGTGGCTGCCCGCTCTGGTCGAGAATCACCCCGGGAATGTAATTCAATGCGTAACGATAATCGCGGGTGTTGGGATAAGGAATGTCCAAAATGTCGATGCCGCTGAGTTGTTCTTGCGACGACACCTGAGCGGGATCGATCTCCGGTACGGACTCAACCACGCTGACGTTTTCCCGGACCTCCTCCTGGTGATGTATATCGACTTCCAGTGTCCCCGAATCTTGTACCGCCGGGACATCAGCAGCGTAGAAGCCCTCTTTGTCCACCCGTATGTGCCAGGGTGCGCCGGTTAAACCGGTAAGCTTGCAATGCCCGGTAAGGTCGGTCTCGCATTGCAGAGATTTCGCTGGCCCTTGCAGCCGCACGCGGGCGTCAGGCACAGCAACGCCATTTTCATCCAGCACGGTGATAGTCAGCGAGTGGGTGTCAGAAGAATGGGGAGGCAGCGCAGTCTGGGCCACGGACGGGATCGCCAGGGCAAGCAGAATACAGACGCGACATGGCACAACAATTTTCAAAACTGCCTGGAAGGTTAGACGCGGACTCAGATGCATTGAAAGCTGCTTATCACCTTTCCGCCCTAACTTCAGAAGATCAGAATTGCACAAGACGAAACTGAAGTGTAATTACATCAGGTCAGGCCTGTGTCATTCGACCATATTCGGCGGCGGACTCGGCGGGGAGTAGCACCCAAAGTGTGTAAATTCCCAGGGCGGTTCCAAACGGTGGATGAAACAGCGCAATTATTCCCAGCACGATGGCAGTCATCCGTGCCCAGCGTTCGTGATTCATCAATCCCCAACCTACCAGTACGCCGCCGGCGGCAATGACCAGAAAAACTATCCCCAGTGAGAACATCATCGGCGGCATAAAGGCATGGGTGAACATCTCATCGCCCATCATCAAATGCGGTGCGTGGCTGATGCCCATAAGCACCAGCGATGGAATTACCCACAGCACGCCGACCACTATCCATAGAATGCCTACCGTGCGCAGATGCCGCTGCAATCTTCCCCCAGGAGAGGGAACCGCGGCAGGTGCGCCCACCGGAACGCCGCATTTAGGGCAGAGATTGAAGTCAGACTGTAATTGAGTGCCACAGCGATTGCAGAACATACGCGACTCCTGAGTTTAGGATACGCCGGCTAACAGGCGGAAGTTCAATCGCACCGATTCTATTACTCTGCTGGTGCCAAGGCTTGAGGTGCCAGTTCGCGAACGTTATCGTATACATGGGGAGCGCTCTGGGGTCAGGAGTCCAATCCTCTGAAAAAGGGAACCCGAGGCGGATGCTCACAGACCGGACTGACCCAAAGAAGCTGCGAAAATATCCACGTTACCCGCTGGACGTAAGAGTGTCGGTGAGAGTGTTCCGGCCTGAAGCTCCGCTGGAACTCTGGGGAAGGTCGATTGAACTTGGGCAGGATGGCATCGGGATAACTCTTACCGGGCAATTAGAGCCGGGGGAAGTCGCCACGTTGGAGTTGACCCTGCCCGCGAGCGGAACTCCGCTCCGGTTGCGTGGACTGGTCCGTTACCGCGACGGACTGCGCCACGGCTTCGAGTTCCTGGCGCGTAATGGCGCTCAGCACGAGTTGATTTTGAAGACTTGCCAACTGCTCGGCCTGAGGGAATAAGAAACCTGCACAGCCGGTGGAAGAGCGGCCATTTATAGCCGCGTACACAGCTGCTAGCCAAAGCGAGCTTTAGCTTGACAGCAAATAGCCTTGCTAAATTTACCATGCGGAAACGTTCCGATAAGGCGTTCGCAGGATGTAACTTTTTTGGCCTTCAGGAATCCTAGGAATCCAAAAGGGGCGACCGGCCGTCTTTACTAGTAGGAGTCTTTTCCATGTTGCTTAAATCGTCCAATTCAGATGACGCGCGTTTCGCCGAGATCACGCCGCGTGATCTTTACCTGAACCGTCGCAAATTTCTTGCTGGGGTAGGGTTGAGCGCCGTGGCCGCCGCGGGATTGGGAGGAAGTGAATTGTTCTCTCCTTCAGCCGAGGCCGCCGCCGAAGACAAAATAGCCGGGCTTCAGAAGAGTCCCTTCTCCACCACGGAGAAGATCACGCCCGTGAACGATGTGACTCATTACAACAATTACTACGAATTTTCCACCGAGAAAGAAGAGCCGGCAAAGCTGTCGAAAAATTTTAAGACCCATCCCTGGACGGTTTCGATCGACGGTGCGGTGCCAAAAAAGCTGAAATGGGATATCGATGCTCTGCTGAAATTCGCGCCGCCGGAAGAGCGAATTTATCGCCACCGCTGCGTCGAGGGTTGGTCGATTGTCGTACCCTGGATCGGATTTTCGTTGAGTGAGGTAATCAAACGCGCGCAGCCGTTGGGCAAAGCAAAATTCGTGAAGTTCACTTCTATCCACGATCCCAGCCAAATGCCGGGACAGCGACAGCAGATGCTGGATTGGCCTTACACCGAAGGCTTGCGCATGGATGAAGCCATGCATCCACTAACTCTACTTTGCTTCGGAATGTATGGCGGAAATCTTGCCAATCAGGATGGTGCCCCGTTGCGCCTGATCGTGCCCTGGAAGTATGGATTCAAGAGCGCGAAAGCTATCGTAAAGATCAGCTTCACTGACAAGCAGCCGAACACCACTTGGAACGAAGCCAATGCTCACGACTTTGGTTTTTATTCCAACGTGAATCCCAATGTCGATCGCTATCACAGCCAGGCTCATGAACATCGGCTGGGTGAGTTCCTGCCTCGCCCAACACTAATGTTCAACGGGTATGATCAGGTGGCCGGACTCTACTCCGGAATGGATCTGGTCAAGAACTACTAGCGATCCTGGATGATTCGCATTATCAAAGTCGGCGTGTTCATCGTGTGCCTTGTTCCTCTGGGACTTCTGGCCTGGAGATTCTTCGGCGCCAGTCCCACCGATATGACCACATGGGGAGTAGGCTTGGGCGCAAACCCAGTCGAAGCGCTCGAGCATGGCACCGGCGACTGGACCCTTCGTTTTCTGCTCATCACACTGGCCGTCACCCCTCTGCGAAAATTGTTGCGGGTGCCGGCGCTGATCAAATTCCGCCGCATGCTCGGACTGTTTGCCTTTTTTTACGCATGTTTACACTTCACGACGTACCTTTGGGTGGATAAGTTTTTTAATGTTCATGAGATCCTCGCGGATATCGCCAAGCGCAAGTACATCACGGTTGGATTTCTTGCGTTCGTATTGTTGATTCCGCTAGCGGTGACTTCAACCGCGGGCTGGATCAGGCGCTTGGGAGGAAAACGCTGGCAGGCATTACATCGTTTGATTTACTTGAGCGCGATCGCCGGGGTAATTCATTACTTATGGCTGGTGAAAGCCGACATCCACAAGCCGCTCGAGTACGGCGCGGTACTGGCGACCACTGCTTGCCTATCGCGTGGTCATGTGGCAGCGCCAAATATCCGCGGCGAGATCCGCCGTCGCGTCCCTGCCCGGAAAAATAGCCGTCGAGTAGCAGCTTTATCTTTTTACTTTTTGTCCGGTGACTTCGGTTATCAATTAACTTCCCAGAAACAACTTTCCTTTAATGGCAGGGTTAAAATTCGGGGTAGATCCTCATTCACCGGTACTTCGCCGTCTACGCGTAAAATTTGGGCGAATTAGAAGGAGCTGTGCGCTTTGCGTAATTTCGAAAGTTCTGTACAAAATGTCTGTTTCTTGCAGGAGTAGCTTCACTCATGGGTGCAGTCGGCTGCGGCGGCGGTTCTGGAGTTGTGATTCCGCACCCAACCGGAAATTATCTCTAATGCGAGCTTCCAAGGCTCATACGTGTACGAAATACACGGAATCCTGGCCGACAACAGTCCTTACCGCGAGGCGGGGGTCATTACTGCAGACGGAAAAGGGAACATTACCGGCGGAATTGATGGTTTTGCGAACCCGAACACTGGTGGCGCTCTCCAGAGCAGCGCTTCTGTCACCGGCACCTACACCATTGCTAGTGACGGTACCGGGCAGATATTGCTAGGTTCGACAGGCTTGGGAACGCTAGCGAGCGTATCGCAGATCAGCCTGGCAGTAACCCTGGCCAGCACAACCAAAGCGACTCTAATGGAAGCTGACATTTTCGCTTCCGGCACTGGGACCGCTGAACTGCAGACTGCGACCGCAATTAGCTCAGCTCCCAACGGCACATTTGTGTTTCGCATGCATCAGGAGGTCGACGCGCAGAACTCCACATCGGCTTCGCAGGTTGGGTTCTTCACCATCGCCAGCGGTTCATTAACTACTGGCAGCATGGATCAGAACCTATTTCCGGTCGGCTCCAGTTTGGTGACCCTCACCGGGGGAACCTTTAGTGCGCCCTCGAGTCTAGGCGTCGGCAGCGGCAGTTTCAGTGACAGTTCGCCGTTCACTACGAATTTTCTCTACTACATTGTCAACAGCGCGAAATTTGTACTGCTGGCAAGCAATCCCGGCGCGGTTGGTTCGGGCAGCGCCGAAGCGCAGACAGGCGCAGTCGGCAGCGGCCTTCAAGGCCCTTACGCCTTCGGCAGTCAGGGCGATGACTTCAGTTTTAACGCCGATGTCGCTACAGTTGGCGAGTTTACTGGCAGCGGTGCAACCATCAGCGCGGGGCATCTCGATGCCCTTCAGGACGGAACAAACTACTCGCAAAACGTGGCCTTTACGGGTACCGCCAACGACAGGAACCAGCAATCCTTCGCCGCAAGGACGCGTGCAAGTTACTCTCAATGAGTCGGGTACCTCTGTTCCGGTCATCTTCTGGATGGTCAGTCCCACACGTGCATTTTTTCTGGATAACCTGACAACCCGCGCCGAGGACGGGACCGCCGACCTGCAGACCACGCACTTCGTTTTCTGCAGCGACCTTTAAGGGGCAGTTCGCGTTGTTGATGGATGGCATAGACACCAGACTCCTGAAGGCCTGGCCCGGATTGGCACGTTGCAGTTTGACGGTTCAAGCAAGTTGACGCTGGTTGAGCTGGCAAATGCTTCACAATCGGGAAGCGGCGCTGTCGACTCCCGGAGCAATGTCAGGGACGTATCAGGTAGGCAGCGGCGGGCGATTTACCGGAAGTTTGAGTAACGGCGGCGGCGGCCTTGACCTGGTGGGGTACGCAGTTTCCGGATCCCAAGCCTACATGTTGCAGATCGACTCGGGCACCAACACCTCGGGGACAATCCAGTTGCAGCAATAACCCATCTGCTAACCAACGATCCGCCGGTTCTGCCGGCGGGTTTTTTTTGCGCCGAGCTATGCCACGCTTTTCTGCGCTTCTTTCAAATACTCAAGCACTTCATCGGCGTGGCCTTCGGGCTTTACTTTGCGGAACATGTGCTTAATCTTGCCATCCGGGCCAATGATGAACGTGGTCCGCGCCACGCCCATCACCTTCTTCCCGTACATGTTCTTTTCCTGAATGACGCCATAGGCATTGCAGATGGTCTTATCGGCGTCGGCCACCAGTGTGAACGGCAGATCAAATTTCTCTTCAAATTTTTTTTGGTCTTTCGGCTGGTCGGGAGAAACGCCGAGCACAACCGCTCCCGTCTTCTCCAGCTTTCGGAACGAATCGCGGAAGCCACAAGCCTCGATCGTGCAGCCGGGAGTGTCGGCGCGAGGATAGAAATAAAGCACCACCCACTTACCCTTGTAGTCTTTGAGCGAAATCTTCTCACCATTCTGGTCAAGCGAAGTAAACTCCGGGGCTTTATCATTGATTTCTATGGGATTTTCCATGGGAGCCTCTCCAATCACTATCGCACACGGTTATACCGCAAAGCCGTGCTCGGCCGTCATCTGCGGGCTGACGCTGGCTGCATGCGTGCCGTTGTTCGCCCAATATTCCAAGAAGCGCCAGGTCAGCAAAGGGCCGCGCGCTGTCGGATTGCTCCAACTCGCCGACAATGGCAAAGCGCATCTGATACCGATCACCCTCATGATCGATGGCAAATTTTATGACGCCGGAGCTTACAAGGCTGATCCCGTCCCCATGGCCCTGCAACCGGAAACAGTTTACGAGGCGCTGAAGTCGGGATCCTCTCAGGGACTGTTTACCGTCTCTGGAGCGATCTCGGCAAACGGTGGCTGGATCGCAGATGGACGATGGCGCAGTGCTGCCGATATCAAAGCTGATGCCGAACGCAACAAAGCTGAAGCCGCGAAGAAAGCTTACAAAGCCCCAGAAGATGTTAGCGGACCACCTAAGCTGAAGCGCGCTCCGCAATCCGGCGATCAGACGCCGGCGTCCCCTTCACCTTCGAGTACTTCGTCTTCAGCGCCTGCCTCCGGCGCACCTGCTCCAAATTCGTCAGCGACTCAACCTTCTGCGCCGTCGAAGGACGCTCCTCCCGCAACGTCTTCCACTGCGCCGAAGAAGGAGTCGGCCAGTTCCAGCCCGAGCGCAAGAAATTCCGACTCGCAAAACTCGGTTGATGCGCCTGATCGCCCTCTGCTGCGCCGCCAACCGGTGTCCGACACGCCCCACGAACAGACCAAACCGGGCAACGAAGATGAACCATTGAAGGGGCCGATTCAATTGATCCCCGCAGTCTCCGACAGTGGCGGCGCGGAGCCGCGTCCATACACGTATCAGCTGAAGCCCGAAGAAGAACAGAAGTTTTTGAAAACGATGACCAGCATGGCAACCGACGAGGTGCGGACCAGAGCAAAGCAATTGTTGGCCGAATCGGAACCGGCGGTGAAGTTTACGAGAAAGGCGGCGCGGCCCGCGATAACACCGGAACTGCAGGATGTGCAGATGCACGTTTTCGATCTCACCAGCAGCAACGAGCCGGTGCTGGTGCTGACTGCGAACGCGACCGTCCCTAACGCGCGCATCCCCTTGCAGTACACCACCGCGCTGGTTACGCGCGAAGATATTTACGGCGAGTTGCACAAAGTCTTCGCCCAGACCACCGACAATCAGCACCTCGACGTAATCCCGAAATTCGAATTCATCGATGCCGTCGACGTCGACGGCGACGGTCGCGGAGAGTTGCTGTTTCGCACTAGCCGGGACAGCGGCGCAGCGTTCAATATTTACGCCGTGATCGGCGACCGGCTGTGGCCGATGTTTCTGGGAAAGACCGGAAGATGAAATGCAGAAGTAAGAAGGCAGAAGTCATAATGCATAAGTAAAATTTCAGATTGAAGATTTAGATTGCAGATTTCCGATCACCGGCTTGCACGTTGACTCTCTATAAATCTGAAATCTACAAGCTCAAATCTGCAATCCGGCTCCACTTCTGCATTCTGACTTCTGTACTTTTGACTTATTGCTAACAATGAAAGCCACCAGCAAAGACGCGGATATCGATTCCCTTCGCGACGAGATTCGCCGCCACGAGTATCGCTACTACGTGCTCGACGATCCTGAGATCAGCGACGCCGAATTCGACCTGCTGATGAATGGGCTGAAAAAGCTCGAAGCCGAGCACCCTGAGCTGATCACGCCCGATTCTCCAACCCAACGAGTTGGAGGCAAGCCGCGCGAGGGATTTGTTAAAGTCGCGCACTCCGCGCCGATGCTTTCGCTCGACAACGCTTACAGCGAAGAAGAGTTGCGCGACTGGGAACGGCGGGTGCACGAACTCAGTGGACGCAACGATATTGAATATGTCTGCGAGCTGAAGCTTGATGGCATGTCGCTGGCCCTGCGCTATGAAGATGGCAAGCTGGTGCGCGGTATCACCCGCGGCGACGGCTCGACCGGGGAAGATGTGACTTCAAACGTGCGCACCGTGCGCTCAGTGCCGCTGTCCATTTCTCCCGACAAGCTAAAGAAGGCTGGTATTCCGCTGGATTTCGAAGTCCGCGGCGAAATGCTGATGCCGATCGCTTCTTTCAAAAAAATGAATGAGGAGCGGGCAAAGCAAGAGCTCTCGCAATTCGCCAATCCGCGAAATGCGACGGCGGGAACCGTGCGGCAGCTGGAGCCCAGTATTACTGCGCAGCGGCGATTGGATTATTTCGCGTACATGCTGATTGCGAGCTCGCAGAGTAAGACGGGCGAGCGCGCCCGTCGATCCACAAACCCTGGGGGGGACGGAGGCGCGGGCGTCCCCGCCCGTGCAATTTTCCCCAACCACTGGCAAACTCTGAACGCTCTCGATGACGCCGGATTCAAAGTGAATCCTCGCCGCGCTCTGGCTACAAACTTCGAAGAAATCTTGCAGTTCATCAAGCAATGGGAAGAAAAGCGCGAGACACTGCCCTACGAAATCGACGGCGTCGTGATCAAAGTCAACAGCACGGCGCTGCAGCGCGAGCTCGGATTCACCGGCAAAGCACCGCGCTCGGCGATTGCCTACAAGTACGCCGCCCGCGGCGGAATCACGCAGATCGAAAACATCCACGTGCAGGTCGGACGCACCGGCAAACTCACGCCAGTCGCGGAACTCAAGCCAGTGCCTATTGGCGGCACCACCGTCAGTCGCGCCACCTTGCACAACATGGACGAGATCGAGCGCCTGGAAGTGAAGATCGGCGACTGGGTTGAAGTCGAGCGTGGCGGAGACGTGATCCCCAAAGTCACGCGCGTGGTGGACGACAAAGATCATCCACGCGGCCACAAATCTTTTCACATGCCGGAGAAGTGCCCGGTCTGCGGCGGACACGTGGTGCGCGCTGAGGGTGAAGCCGACCATCGCTGTGTGAACCAGAAGTGTCCGGCGAAGCTGCGCGAGACGATTCTCCATTTTGCCTCGCGCGGGGTGATGAACATCGACGGTATGGGCGATGCGCTGGTCACGCAACTCACCGACCGCGGCGTAGTGAAAGACATCGCCGACATTTACAAGCTGACAAACGCTACACTGCTCAGCCTCGAGCGCATGGGAGAAAAGTCGGCCGATAATGTTCTTCGCGAAATTGAAAATTCCAAAAAGCTGCCGCTAGAGCGCGTGATCTATGGTTTAGGCATTCGCTTTGTGGGCGAACGCACGGCGCAATTCCTCGCCGAACATTTCGGAGACATCAGCGCCCTCGAAAACGCCGGAGAAGAGGAACTGCAGCAAGTCGAAGAAGTCGGCCCCCGGATTGCGAAAAGTATTGTCGAGTTTTTTGCCGAGCCAAGAAATCGCGAACTGGTCGAAGAACTCCGCGCCGCCGGACTCACGTTGAAGGGCAAAAAGAAAGAACGCGGCACCAAGCTAGCAGGTAAAACCTTCGTGCTCACCGGAACTCTAACCAACTACACTCGCGACGAAGCCAAAGAGCTGATCGAAGATGCCGGCGGCAAAGTCGCAGGATCGGTCAGCAAAAAGACCGATTACGTCGTGGCGGGCGCCGATGCGGGATCCAAGCTGGATAAGGCGAGGGAGTTGGGCGTGGCCGTGGTAGATGAAAAGGGAATGGAAGACCTTGCCCGCTGAATCGCTTCCGCCCCAAACCCCATCAATTTTTACCATGAATATCCCTACATAGTCTCGCGATTTTCATGGTGTGAACTTTCACGATGAAGTCAGAAAGCTCATCAACTTGCAAACTCGCGGTTGATGGTTATTCCGACTAGC
Organism: uncultured Acidobacteriota bacterium; assembly: GCA_963703465.1. Classification (GTDB taxonomy): domain Bacteria; phylum Acidobacteriota; class Terriglobia; order Terriglobales; family Acidobacteriaceae; genus Gp1-AA145. The sequence goes on from CAVPEQ010000004.1 coordinate 115,951, forward strand.
GGTACTGGCTCGGGGAGGATCACACTGACTCCTCATCATGAAACACCCGCCCATCCACTGCATTAATCAATGCCTCTCTTCCGTCGTACTCAGGCCGACTTGGAAAGCTAAATATCTTGCACCGGTAGTAACGGAAGTCAATGATTGGGATATGGGAAAAGTCGAAGTAGTCGAGAAATGTCAGCTTGATATCATTCGGCCCGACGACCATATCCTTTTCCTGATCCCAATAGCTGGCCTCCCCCGGTCTACTCGCACGCTCGATTAGTGCAAACGCCCTTTCTCGAGGAACCACCATCAGGACCGGCGGCGGGATATCTTCCCCTTCAGCCTCTCCTTCGTAAGAAAGTTCATTCACTACGAGAGAATCGAAGAGCAATCGTCGTATATCTTCAAAAGCATCCAGAAAGCCACCTATGTTCTCGCGCCCGGAGAAATAAACGTTCCAAAGGTTTCGCGAACACTCTCGCTAGCATTCATTAGTTCGGTGATGTCTCTCATGGCCACGGTGGGCCTCCGGGAATTTATTTTCGTCTACTTGGGATCAAGCGCTTTTCTCAGCTTTTGGTAAGTCTCTTCCAACGCCTCCGGCAGCACTCGGCTTTCTCCCGTTACAGTCATGAAGTTGGTATCGCCGACCCAGCGCGGCAGAACGTGCATGTGGACGTGCCCCGCAACCCCGGCCCCTGCGGCGCGGCCGATGTTCATGCCTAGATTGACACCGTCCGGCGAGTAAATGTTGCGCAGCACGCCTTCCATCTTCTGCGACAAAGCCATCATTTCAGTGGCGGCGGCCTCGGGCAGTTTTTGCAGTTCGTCGAGATGGGCAAACGGCACCACCATCACATGGCCGGAGGTATAGGGAAAGCTGTTCAGGATGATGAAGCAATGCTTTCCCCGGAAAACGATTTTGGCTTCAGGGTCGGGCAGCTTGGGCAGCTCGCAAAATATGCACCCGCCGGATTTGCCGTCCGTCTTTGCGACGTTAGTGATGTAGGCATAGCGCCAGGGAGTGAAGATGTAGTCCATCGAACGGAGGCTATCAGGAAATTGGGTAATTTTGTAATTTGAACCAGGCTTTAAAGCTTTTAACCGCAGAGATCGCAGAGGCAGCGCCGAGTTCGCAGAGAAAACCAACGGAAAGCGCCGCCGCGTGAGTTTTTCGCGGACCCCTCTGTGGTTCTTCCTCTGTGAGACTCTGTGTTCTCTGTGGTTAGTTTTAAGATCTTAACCACAGAGAACACTGAGGTTCACAGAGAACCGCCACAGAGGAAATTCCCCAATTACCCAATTACAAAATTACCCAATCTTTTCCATTATTAATATTCATCTTCCTCGATTGACACCTTTTCCGAGCGGTTGCTATAGTCGAAGTGTTCCCTTTGGGATTCGGGTTCGATCTTTACCGCACCGCTGGCTTTAGCCCATCCGCCAGGATTGGGCCAACATAAACTGGGCACCAGGCCAAGACCCAACCAGCAGTTCGCTAACCAGCCCGCATCTCGGACACCGCTGAGAGGCAATGACTTTGTTCGACGAAACCAACAATAACTATTCCGACTCCTCCACCACAACCCTAACCGAGCAGCAGTCAACCGACGCGCACACTGAACATCCCGCCGACGCGGATGAGAAGCCTGCCGCCGACGACTTTGCCTCCGCGCTCGAAAGCTTCACCACCGAAAGCGAAGAACTCGAGAGTGACGACCATGTGCTGAAGGGCACGGTCATCAAGCTCACCTCTACGCACGTTGTGGTGGATATCGGCGCCAAGTCTGAAGGCATGGTTCCTCTCGCCGAAGTGATGGACCACGACGGCAAGCCCAAGGTCCAGGCCGGCGACGAGATCCACGTGGTGCGCGACAAGGGACAGACCGAGGAGGGATACATCAATCTCTCGTTCCAGAAGGCGCAAAAGCTGCGCGCCTGGGACGAGATCGAAAAGGCCTACACCGATAACCAGCCCATCAAGGCCACGGTGATGGAACGGACCAAGGGCGGCGTCACGGTGGACATTCTCGGCGCCAACGCATTTCTTCCCGGTTCGCAGATTGATCTGCGCCCGGTGCGCAACCTTGACGCAATGAAGGGACAGACCTTCGACGTCGCCATCGTCAAGCTGAACAAGAAGCGCGGCAACGTTGTGGTTTCGCGCAAGCAACTTCTGGAGCAGGAACAAACCGAAAAGCGCTCCGAGCTGCTGGGCCATCTCGAAGAAGGCACGATCCTGACCGGTGTTGTAAAGAATCTCACCGAGTACGGCGCATTCGTTGATCTGGGCGGCATCGACGGCCTGCTGCACATCACCGACATGTCCTGGGGACGCCTGACTCACCCGCGCGATCTGGTGAATGTCGGCGACCAGATCCAGGTAAAAGTCCTGAAATTCGACAACGACAAGCAGCGCGTGTCGCTGGGATTCAAGCAGCTCACGCCTGATCCGTGGCTCGATGCCGAGCATCGTTATCCGGTGGGCGCGCATGTGAACGGACGCGTCATCAGCGTGACTGACTACGGTGCCTTTGTTGAACTCGAACAAGGAATCGAGGGCCTGGTCCACGTCAGCGAGATGACCTGGTCGAAGCGCGCCAAGCATCCCTCGAAGCTGGTCGGCGTAAACGATCAGGTGGAGTGCGTGGTGCTGAACGTGAACCCGACCGAACGCCGGATTTCTCTCGGCATGCGGCAACTGGCGGCCAATCCCTGGGATTCTCTCATCGAGAAATATCCCGTGGGCATGACGGTCGAAGGCCGCGTCCGCAACCTTACCGACTTCGGCGCGTTCATCGAAATCGAAGAAGGTATCGATGGCCTGGTTCATGTCAGCAATCTGAGTTGGACCAAGCGCGTGAAGCACCCCTCAGAAGTGCTGAAAAAGGGCGATAAGGTAAAAGCCATCGTGCTCGCGATCGATTCCGAAAAGCGTCGCCTCTCTCTCGGCGTCAAGCAGCTTCAACCGGATGTATGGGAGTCGTTCTTCGCGCAACATCGCGTGGGCGACATCGTTCACGGCAAAGTCTTGCGGGTTGCGGCATTCGGCTCGTTCGTCGAGATTTCAGAAGGCATTGAAGGTCTCTGTCACAACTCCGAAGCGGTGGATGGCAATGGACAACCGGTGCATCTCGAGCCTGGGGTTGAGCACGATTTCAAGATCATCAAGATGAGCCCGGAAGAAAAGAAAGTTGGGCTCAGCATTCGCGCGGTCGGCGAAGAAGCGTCGCGCTCGGAAGTCGAAAGCTACAAGCAGCCGTCATCGAGCACGGGATCAACCATCGGCGAACTGGTTTCATGGAAGCGCGCCGGGAATGAGAACGGGTAGCCTTACACCGCCCCTGTTCCATTGAGTGCCATTCCGTTTCTAACGACTGCGTCATTAGAAACCGAATGACATAGTAGGCAAGAACGGCAGTGATCATCGAGCGAAGTGACATACGTTCAGTCGCTAAGAATTCTTCCGATCCCCAAGACTCTCAATAATAATCACTTATTCCTGCCTGCACTTCTGTGTGTTGGAACCTTGCACGGTGCTTTAGAATGTCCGAACGGAGTCCCCAGCCTGTGACCTTTCCCCCTGCAGGCGCCCGGAAACTGGCGCTCGACGAAGAATCTTTTCAGCAGTTGCTGGCCGCTGCCTACGCGCTGCAAGAGAACAAGGATGTCCTGTGGGCGGGCAATTCTTCGCAGGATTCAGCTGCGGTTTTCTCAGAAATCGGCGCCCTGCGAGCGCAAGTTCTCGCGCAAGTCGACGCGCTTGAGCCTCATGTAGTTAGTCTCAAAAACGCCAACCCCAAAAACGCCAACCCAAAGCCAGCTGCCGAGGCTGCCGACTTGGTAGCCGAGTGTCTGCGGCACCTGACAAAAGCTGATGGCGCGAGCGTCTGCCTGATCGTCGATGGGTATTTGAGACCTACAGCGTACGCTGGGACAGCTGCCAAAGTGTCAGGCGGTTCGGTAGCGTCTAACTCGCTGGTGGCGACGGAACGCCTGCGCAACGGGCGCGCCTTCCAGTCGGCGAATGCGTGCAGCGATATTCGACTGGGGCCGTCAGTATGTCTGAAGTTACAAATTGGTTCGCTATTAGCGTTTCCTATCGAGCGGCACAACCAGGTGGCAGGGATTATCGAGGCCCGATGGACGAAGGCCGACGCATTCAGTGAAGGGGATGAACGGATCTGCCAGTTGATGGCGAACCTCATGGCCGAGGTGCTGGAAGGTGAAGACGGTCGGGTAAATGCCCAAGTTACTCATCCGATCCAAGCGACCGCGCCACGCAGTGCAATTGCTGAGCTGGCCACGCCAATTGCAAAATCTGACGCCCGTAATCAAGAACTGTCTTCAAGCCGGGCAATTGTAGACGCAGCAGTGGCATCATCCGATCCTATTTGCCGCGTCTGCGGCAAACCACTTAGTGACGATGTGAATTTTTGCGGGAGCTGCGGCATGCTTTCGGCCTCACCCGACAATGGCCTGCAGGGCAAGTGGGCTTCGATGTGGTTTATGCAGCAGGCCCAGAAAGCCGTCGACACTGAACAGGGCCGCGAGCGCCTGTGGCCCCTTCATACAGCCCATGCGGAAAATGCTGAAACACACCTCAGCACAGCCTCGCCGACGGAAAACTCCTCAGACGACACCGAAACCGACGAACACGAGGAATCGTCTGCAGAGCGCAAGCACAGCCCTCGCGGCGTGTTAGCGGTTTTGAAGTCGCGCTTACGGCCCCGAGCTATCGGGCAATAACTCCGCCGTTCGGTTATCTAGCGCCTACAGTCGAAGCCAGCTCGCGAGATTGAGGGAGTGTCAGGCGTCGCGCTCCCAGAACATCTTTGGGCGATGTTCCGGGTTTACGCGAGCCATTCGGTGCAAGGTGGGATCTTATTAATTTAATTCGCGGGTGCCAGGAACATCCCTTCAAACCGCCGCGCCTCATACCACAAGGCCAGCTCTACACGGTTCCAGAGCCCCAGTTTGTCGTAGATGGTCCGGAGATAATTCTTGATGACGTGTTCCGTGGTTCCGATTTCGCTTGCAACTTCTTTGTTCTTAAGTCCCTGTGCGACGAGGGCGATGACTCGCTGCTCTCGTTCATTGGGATAGGTTCTGCCGTTTTCTCCTCGGACCATAGTTGCCTCCTATATAGAAGTGTCGCCAGTTTTACTCGTTTGACTCCGCCATTGATTCCAAAGCGGGAGAACAGCCGGTTGAAATGCGCCTTCACCGTTCGCCGCGCCATGTTCAGTTGTTTCGAAATCTCATCGTTATCACAGCCTTGTAGGAGCAGTTCCACTACCTGCTGCTCCCGTGGCCGCAGTTCTTTTTCCTTCATCAAGTCACCTTCTTGCTGGAATGACCTCACCTTGGTGCCTAGTCGGAAGAAGCCAGCCTTGCGGGGCTGTAACTTTCTTTGCACATAGGGTGCCAGCACAGGTCAAAATCGGAGAAAAACGACCGCACAAAATTCGCCAAAGTGCGGTTTTTTTGCCACACTACAAATTTTACCAGTTGACATTAAATCCTGCTATCTCCGCAGATCTAAAGCAGCTACTTACCTCTGCAAGCGGCACAAAATGAACTAAATATTCCACTCACTGAACACACCTGAGGTCAATTCTGGATCGGCAATTTGGACCATAAACCAACCATTCACATACATCTGAGTTGAACCCACTCACGCCTGCGGCAGGAAAGTTGTGGATTCTTTGGATTCTTAGGTAAAAGACCTTAGGACAAATTTTACCGGGCTTCCGCATCCCTATGGAACTAATTACACTTTCGTGCCATGTCATCTTTACACCGTGTAGTCCTAAAGGATTTTCAGCTCGGGAAAAACTGTACGCAGGATAAGGTGCGGTTTAGGCCACAGTCTTGTACGCCAGCGGCCCGAAACAGCGGAATGCTAGGATTCAATCTCCACTTTTAATGGCTGAATTTTGCGACGTCGCCGTGCCCGTTCCTCTCCACATGGTGCTCACCTATCGTGTGCCCGAGGGCGCGAGAGCCGCCGTCGGCAGCCGGGTAATTGTGCCGTTCCGTCGGCAGAGATTGGCCGGGGTCGTCACCGAGCTGCACGACCGCGCCCCGAAAATTGCCGCAAAGACCGTTCTCGAAGTTCTGGATGAGTCGCCGTCGATTTCGGAAGAATTGCTGCGGTTGGGGAAATGGATTAGCGACTACTACCTTGCTCCCATCGGCGAAGTCTTTCGCTCGATGTTGCCGCTCGGTGCGGAGTTCCGCCGCGCCATCGCTTACCGGATTACCGAAGAAGGGCACATGGCCTTGCACCTGGCGGGCAGCGGGGGATCTTCATCGCGATCAAAAAAAAATCCTGAAGAGCAGGACATGGAGTACCGTGCGCTGAATTATCTGGCCGTGCGCGATGAGGCACGCGAGCGAACGCTGCGTTCGGCGATCGGCATTTCGCCGGCGTTGCTCGCAGGCATGGTGCGAAAGAAGTGGATCGAGCGTGAAGATGTATCGCACGTGACGGATGCCACGCGCACGCGGCAAGTGGCGGTGTTGTGTAACGGCGGACGTCCACGTCCGCCAGAAGTTGAGGCAAACCTGGACGGGCGTGGACACCCGTTCTTACACAATCAGATGAATGTAGCGGCGGGCGTTCACGCCCGGCGCGAGGAATCTCACGACCCGCATGCGCAAACAAAACTAAATGCTAATCAGCAGCTGATCATCGACGCGATCAATACCGCCGGCGGCAAACTCGACGTTGAGACCTTGCGTGAACTCGATGTCCCCCGCAGCACGCTTGCCACGTTGGTAAAGCGTGGGCTGGTCGAGTTGATTGACCAGGCGATCGAGCTGCCGAAGTCTACGGTAAATCCACGCGGCATTCCTGCTGGAATGGACCTGAATTCGGCGCAGCGGACAGCACTCGACCGGATTCGCGCGCTTGTGGGCGCCAAGAAATTCGCTGGCATTCTGTTGCATGGCATCACCGGATCGGGGAAGACGGCTGTCTATCTGGCGGCGATGAAGTCGGTGCTGGACGCAGGCCGCACTGCAATTCTGCTGGTCCCGGAGATCGGCCTTACACCTGCTGTCGCCGCCGATGTTCACGACATTTTCGGAAATGAGGTGGCGATTCTGCACTCGGGACTCTCCGACAAGGAACGCGCCGAGCATTGGCACCGCATCCGCCGAGGGGAAGCGCGAGCGATCGTCGGCACGCGTTCGGCAGTGTTTGCTCCGGTTTCTAATCTGGCGCTGATTATCGTCGATGAGGAACAAGATTCTTCCTACAAGCAGGAAGAAACGCCACGTTATCACGCCCGCGACGTTGCAGTGATGCGGGCGAAATTTTCTGACGCCGTCGCGGTCCTGGGATCGGCGACGCCCTCGCTCGAGTCGTACTTCAATGCAAAGAAGCATCGCTATGCCCTGGTCGAAATGCCGGACCGGGTAGAGAAGCGTCCGCTGCCAGAAGTTGAACTCGTGGATATGCGGCAGGAGTTCGAGGAAACCGGCAATGAGCAGGTGATCTCACGGAAGCTGATTGAGGAGATCCGGCTGCGCCTGCAACGAAACGAACAGGCCATGGTGCTGTTGAATCGCCGCGGATATTCTCCTGTAGTCTTGTGCCGCACCTGCGGCAAGAAACTTGAATGCACCAACTGCGCCATCGCGCTCACCCACCACAAGTCGCGGCGGCGAATGGAATGCCACTACTGCGGATTCATGGCTCCGGTGCCGAAGCATTGCGCTGCATGCGGTAGCGAATACGTCTATTTCCTCGGCACAGGATCGGAAAAATTAGAAGAACTGCTGCACGGATCTTTTCCGCAGGCCCGGATCGCGCGCCTCGATCGCGACACGGTTCGGAGCCACGCCGATTTCGAGCGCGTACTCAACGAGCTGAATGCCGGCGAACTCGATCTGCTCGTCGGTACGCAGATGATCGCCAAGGGCCACGACATTCACGGCGTGACGCTAGTCGGCGTGGTCGGCGCTGACATGGCGCTGGGGCTGCCGGATTTTCGCGCGGCCGAACGCACGTTTCAGCTGCTCACGCAGGTTGCGGGACGCGCCGGGCGCGGAGAAGTTTCCGGCAAAGTCGTCCTGCAAACCTATTTCCCCGATCATTATGCGGTGCAATATGCCGCGCATCACGACTTCGCCGGCTTCTACGAAAAAGAATTGCGCTTCCGCAGTTGGATGCACTACCCACCCTACAGTTCGCTGGCCAACGTAATGGTCCGCAGCGCCAAGCTCGATGAAACCTTGCGCTGGTCAGGCGCGCTGGGCCGCTGGTTTGAAAAAAATCGACATGAAGGCGTGCGGGTGCTCGGCCCCGCCGCTGCGCCCATTGAGCGGCTAAAACGTGACTACCGTTATCATTTTATTTTGAAATCGCAGAGTCGGCAGAAACTGAACGAAGTGCTACGGGCCATGCTGGCTCAGGCAGAAAAAGAAAAAATCCCGCGAACGAATCTGATCGTGGATGTAGACGCGCTGTGGTTGATGTGAACCGACGTGCGGGATTGGTGCGCACACTGGGTCGCGGCGGCAAGGACAGGTGTGCATAGATAACCGACCGGCTGGATAGATAATTATGCTCGCGCCGTGCAGGCACTCTGGTTCCTCCACCCCTTGACCTGCAGCCGAGAAGACAATAAATATACAAACGTGCAATCATAAAACCGGGGGACGCGAACGGAGGGCTTATGCTGTACTGTCCAGAGTGCGAGACCAGCTTTGATATTGAGGACGACGAGGTAGACGAGGGCGAGGTCATTACCTGCACCGAGTGTGGGACAGACTTCGAAGTGACCACTATTAATCCTGTCGAACTCAAACCCGTGGAAGAAGAGTATGAGGAAGATGAAGAGGAAGAAGAGACTGAAGACGGCGACTATTCATAGATATCGTTATCCCCCCACGTTCATTTTCCGCACTTCCGTTCTGGCTTGCCTCACGCTTTTTTTGACCATCAACAATCCACTGCACGCACGAGAGAAATCCAAGCCCCCGGATTACGCGCTAATCTTTGGGACCGTCTGGGGGCCGGATGATCGGCCAGTATATGGCGTGGAGGTAAAGATTCGCCTCGCTGGGGAGAAAAAAACGCGCTGGAAAGTACACTCCAACCATCTGGGAGAATTCGAGCAGCGCGTGCCGGTAGGAAAACAGGATTACGTGCTGTGGGCAGACTTAAAGGGATATAAAAACCCTGCGTACAAGCACTTGCAGCCCGGGCCGGAAGTCACGGTGCATCTCGAAAGAGACGAGCGAGTCGATACCGGGGTGCATCTAAAATAGCAGCAGCTCAGGCTTAGATGTTAGATGGAGGTGCGATGATGAGGACGCCGATGGGGACAAAAACTATCGCGATTTGTGTATTCATCTTGGCGCTGATGGCCGTGCCTGGCGCGTTCGCCAAAAACAAAGACACCACTCCCGGCCGCTTGCTCACCGGCAAAGTACTGGATAAGCAGGACAACGCCGTAGTCAATGCGGTTGTGTATGTGACCGACACCCGCACTCGCGCGGTGAAAACCTACATCGTCGGCCCCGACGGCACCTATCGTTTTCCAGCGCTGGCTACGAATGTGGATTACGAAATTTACGCGCAGACCAATGGAAAGACCAGCGACACCAAACGCATGAGTCAGTTCGATGACCGCAAAGTTGTGGATATTGTTCTGCGGATCGACATCAGGTAAGGGTGAGAGCTACTGCCTTAGCCCCATCCACTTTTCTGATACCACGATCGAGTTCCCTGGATTCTGCGGATCATAGCGTACCGACGTCGGCAGGCCGAGCCGGCAGGAATGCAGATTGATGAGCTGCCGTAGATGGGTCACGTCCTGCGACGCTTCGTAGGAAACGCCGCCCACGTCGTATTGAAAAATCAGCAGGGTTGCGGGCGCATGACCGTTTTGCGCAAGCTCCTGGACATCGATCACGGTGCCGTCGGTGATGCGGCCAGTCTGGTTCAGCCAGTCGCGGCGCTGGCGTTCGATCTCAGCCGAGCTTTTCTTCTTGCGGCCAAACATCAGGTAAGCAGCGCCCGCAGCACTTGCTCCGCCCACAATCAGGGTGTAAAGCCGAAAAGGAAACATAAAGTTTTTGGGTGAGAGCCCATGAGGCCCACTCTTGTTTCAAGAATAAGCCTAGAAGAGCTGTGGGAAAAGATACTGCTTGGTTACGAAGGTTGCAGCGAAAAATTATTACGAACAATCCGATTGCATATTCATCGTACTACATATTCTTTTGCTGATTGCTAGCTTCCCGCGGCAAATCCGCCGACATGCGCGTAGGTGGTGCGCAGATATTTGTGCGGATTGACCGGCGTATCGTTGATACGGACTTCATAGTGCAAGTGTGGCCCGGTGCTCCGCCCGGTGTCCCCAACGTAGCCGATGGTGTCGCCGCGATGAATGTGTTCACCGGCAAATACTGCGACGCTCTTCATGTGGCCGTAGCGCGTCGTAATGCCATGGCCGTGATCGAGGACGACGGCGCGTCCGTAGCCGCCCATGAAGTCGGCGAACACCACAATTGCATCTGCAGGTGCGATGATTTGCTGTCCGATCATCGCCCCAATATCAATTCCTGAGTGGAAGGCGCCCTCGCCGTTAAACGGATCTATGCGTTCGCCGAAAGCTGCTGTAATCGGGCCTTCGACCGGCCAGATGTTAGGCGCAGAATTGGCGCGCACCCAGTCTGCTGTGGTCACGTTGCGGGTGAGGCCAAGCGTCAGGCCAGCGGTGGTGGCGCCGGTCAAGGCTGTTGTCTTCAGTGTCGCCAGACGGTCCAGGGAAGAATTCACCTGCTCATCTTCCACCAGGTCGGAAACTCCCATCAGTGTCGAATCGGGTTTCAATCCATACAGGGACGAAACCTCGTTCGCGAGAGATCCCAGGGACGCAACCTGCTGGTCGCGCACTTTTGCAACCTGCTCAAGATGTGTGTATCGATTTTTGAGATCGTCTTTCTCGGCGCGAAGCTCGTTATATTGCGACGTCTTCAACAGCATTCGCATGTAGGATTGCGCCAAGCCGGTAAGTCCGAAAAGTCCGACTGCGGCACCCGCGATAAACACATACAGATAATGAATGGGAATTGGGATCTTACGGAGTTGGCCATCTTCTCCGCGAGTCACAAACAGAATGTAAAAGCGTTTACGCAATTTAATCTTAAATCCTTATGGCCAGAATAGGAGCACCCGGCAAATCGGCTTCGGCCCAACATACTTTGTCTAGCACCGGGAGGCCCAAACGCCGTCTTCCCGTGCTGGAACTAGGCCTGGAATAGATCATGCCCAAATCGCTGCTCCGCTAACTCCATGCGGATTCAGCACTTAGCTCGACCACAGGTTTTGGGAAAATGCTTGGAGTAACGGTAGCAAAGCACCTCCAGCCTGTCAACGACGGTCGACCGATTTCTTTAGTTACAAACGGCAGGTAACTAGACGTGACCCGAAGGCCAGTTACCATTCCGGGACGAGGGTGACTAAGGTACTTCGTTGCGAATATTGGCCACCCGAGAAATGCCTGGGCTGGAATAAGACCTGCGGACCGCATTGTGATGTCCCGGTAAAACTCCAGGTTGTCCTATTTCCTTTGAATCTGCGGCTTGGGCCGATTTGCAATTCCGCTTATGATGTCCTCTCCTTGCCTTCATCAGAAAAAGAGCTTATCTCGAAGATCAAAGTTGCTGCCGGATCCGGCGCCGCGCAGGGGCACCGTTACCGACAATCGCGGTTGCCAAAAAATGGCAGAGTGGTGACCGGAATTGGCGACGATTGTGCCGTGCTGCGGCTTCCAGCGGGTCACGATCTGCTCACCACCACTGATTTCAGTCTGGAAAACGTCCACTTCAGGCGAGCATGGCATCCGGCGGAATCGGTCGGCCATCGCTGCCTGGCGCGGGGTTTGAGCGATATTGCGGCGATGGGTGGGGAGCCGGTGGCAGCTTTTCTCTCGCTGGCTCTGCCCGCCAAAGTGCCGCAAGCGTGGATCGATGGATTCACCAGAGGTCTGTTAAAACTTGCGCGTGAATTCGGAGTGACTCTCGCCGGCGGTGACACCGCGCAATCACCAGCGGGAATTCTGGCGGACATAGTTGTTCTGGGGTCGGTGCCTAAAGGCAAAGCCGTATTGCGGTCTGGCGCCCGGCCGGGAGATCGAATTTATGTGACCGGGTCACTGGGAGGATCAGCGGCGGCGTTGGATCTTTTATTTTCGAAACGAAAGCTGGCGCCGAAGCAGTTTCCAAAACATTTTTTTCCGCAGCCTAGAATTCTCCAGGGACAATTTCTCCGCGCCAGAAATCTTGCCTCTTCCATGATCGATATCAGCGACGGGCTTTCTACCGATCTGAATCACATCTGCGAAGAGAGTGGTGTAGGAGCGGAGATTTGGGCGAAAGCGATTCCGCGCGGGGCGATCGGCAAAAATGATGAACTGGTTGAATTCAAATTCGCTCTTCACGGCGGCGATGACTACGAACTTCTGTTTACCGCTCGATCTCGCCGGCGCGTGGCCTCAGAGATCTCCGGAATTCCGATCATCTGCATTGGCGAGATCACACGCCAAAAGAAGATTTCTATCATCACAGAAACCGGAAAATGCTTGGCGCTGCGACCCGGGGGTTGGCAGCACTTTCGTCATCAGTGAAGTTCCCCATCAGCCCGGCAATTACGAAGTAACGTGTGACTTTGGTTACCCAGCGGCCCTAGCAATGTTCGCGATTGCGGGACTACATTAAATTTATGTGGTCCCGAATTGCTTCATCTCTTCTCGTAGTTTCGTTGGGCGCAGCATTCTGCGGCTCATTCGCCGCGGCCCAGGAACGCGTCCCTGCAGTCGTGCCCGTACCGGTCGACAACAAATTCGTGCACCAGCAATTCGGAGACAGCTGCTCTCTCGAACCGAATTTCGCGCCCATGATCGCCGATTTAAATGCCGACGGGGTTGACGATATTGTTTTGGTGGCGCGCTGCAAAAATGCGTTAATCGACCAGGGCGAGAAAAATTACAAAGTCATCGATCCTATGAACTCGTTCTTCGGATACGGCAATCCGGCTATCACCACCAGCTTTGCCCCGGATGATCCCAAATTGCGCGGAGTCGCGCTTCTGGTCATTCATGGATCTGGGCCTGAAGCGTGGCGGTCGGCGACCCCGCTGTCGAAATTCGTGGTTATCAATCTTCCAGTTAAGACCCTGGTTTTGAAAAAGATGAAGATCAGCCGCAAAAAGTCAGTGAACGCGATGTACGTGGAAGAAGCTACCGCAGACCAAATGACCGCGGCCGTTTTCTGGGACGGCAAGAAGTATCGTTACCAGCCACTTGGCTCGAGCATGGAATAAGTCCCGTCGCTCGGCCATTCCGGGCTGTTATCCTAGCCTGCGATGAAGAGCAAAATTCAGATCATCCTTGTGCTTGGCATCATCGTAACCGGCGTCCGCCTGGGCATCATTCTTTACGAACGTCATGAAGCCAACAAACCGGTCGCCAAGCAGGAAGCGCCTCCGCTGAATCCTGATTATTACGTTAACCCGCGAAAACTTTATCCTTACGATGTGAAGTCGGCGAAGCAGTTGACCAAGCAGCCGGTTTGGGTCAAGGTAGGATACTTTTACCCCTATTACCCGTATGACCCGTCCGCTCATCACACCGACTTTTCGCATGAGGTAGGGAAGCTCCTGCCCTTGCAAAAGCTCCAAATTCGCGACGTGGTTACCAGTGTCTCGCTCGGCGACTCAAGCGGCGCGAAAGTGCTGGCAGTTTTTTCAGATGGCGGGAAGTCTTACGCCGCGCCGATTGCGGTTGACCGTGGCGGTGGCGATCTCAAGTTTTATTCCGACGACATGTTTTTCATCGAAGATCCGCACCAGCTCTACAAGCACTGGCCGGCCGATATCTGGCAGGCGATTGATCAGCATCAGGTGAAGCCGGGAATGACCGACATGCAGGCGGATTTCGCGATTGGAGTCGGCTTAATGGATCCAAGCAGCGATTCGATCGACAAAAAGATGAATTATCCGAATGGCGGAAAGCCGCTTACCATCACTTATCACGACGGGAAAGCAATCGATATTCGCTCAGGCCCTGCGAGTTAGCCGCTATTGGTCGGGCGAGATGCCCGTCCCCCCAAGCCAGCACGCAACTAAATCCTAGCTTGCATCCGGTTTCAGTATCGCCGAATGCTCGTCGGCTTCCTTCTGATCATCGACTCGAATCGCGCCGTCTTCTCTGCGAGTCGTCCCCTCATCTTTTGCGTAAAACGACCGATGGGTTGAGTCAAGCTGCTTCGGGGTCATCAGAATTTCGAAAGTATCCTTTTCTTTGTGCGGGGTGAACTTAACCGTGTAGTCGCCGCGATTGGTCGAGGATGCCATCCTCCGCGTAAACGAACCAGTCTTCGACAAATCCATCAGAGAAGTTGCGAAGTGATCGTTTTTCTTCTTATAAATTTTTTGCGCTCGCAGAAACGTACGCAGATATCCCAGGGCTGCGGCCTCAGAGTCCGAGCGTGCCGGATCGCCTTTGAATTTCGGTTGATAAGCGGTCGGTGTCTGCGCTCCTGCAAGGATTGCGCCCAGCAGGACTGAAGCTACAACGGGAAGAATTCGGGTCATTTTCATCAATTTGAAGTCCAGGCCTCGCTAAAAATTGGATGCAACCTATGTTACTCCCGTAATTCAGCAAACGTTACGGAACCTTGCAACCCTACGCGATACAGATATGCTAACCATACCTTAAGTCCAAAGGACAGGCATAGCTATGAAAGCTGCAACCGCCATGAAGACAACCTCCAGCAAGAACGCGATTCGCATCGCGGTCGTCGAAAGCGATCCGCTTCGTTTTGTTGGGTTCCGCGCGCTGTTTGATTCTGAGTCGGACTTCGAGTTGGTCTCCGCCAGCCTCGCGGAGCTTGCCAACATGCCGGAAATCGACCTCGTCCTTTTGGGAAACCGCAACGGGCAAAATCTTTTTGATGTCATGGCCAGCTTGAAAGCCTCGCGTCCTGATGTGCGAATCATCGTGACCGGCGCCGGCATGGATGAAGAAACAATTTTAAAAGCCATCGCCGCCGGCTCCAAAGGTTATGTTGACGAAGCGGCTTCAGCTTCGGAATTTGTTCAGGCACTGCGCATCGTCGCCCAGGGTTCGGTTTGGGCGCCGCGCCGGGTGTTGTCATTATTCATCGAGCGGGTCAGCACGTCACCGGGAAGGATTTTCCCCGCCGGCCGCGTCACCTTCACCGACCGCGAAAAAGAAGTTCTGGAGATGCTGGTCGCCGGCCGCTCCAACAAAGAAATCGGATCGGCGCTAGGCATCGAAGAGCGAACCGTGAAAGCGCACGTTGCGAAGTTAATGCGCAAAGTCGGGGTGCAAAACCGGATCGCACTCTCGGTGCATGCCATCACCCATTCACTGGTGACCGCGAAATAAGCTATTAGCTTTTAGCTCTTAGCTAAATCGCCCGGCAACTCCGCCTCATTCAGTAATCGACCCACAGCGTCATCAGTATTTAGAGATTCAGCTAAGAGCCAAAGGCTAAGAGCTATACCCGGCCCCATGAGCGTGCTCAGCAGCGATTACGAGATCACTTCGACGAATTGTCGACCATAGATCCGCTGGACACAGCGTGCAGTGGCATACCGAAGTTTCCGGGCTCAGACTCGGATAGGTCCTGTCATCCACAGCTATGCAGATCGGCAGCTTCAGCGGCGGGTTTTAGGGAATTGAGCCACCACAGTTTCATTCGCAGCGCAGCGCCACCATTGGATCCACGCCCGTTGCCCAACGTGCTGGGATGAAGCAGGCGAACAACGCCACGGTGCACAGCAAGAGAGCCACGCTGGAAAATGTCAGTGCATCGGTGCTGGTTATGCCAAGAAGCAGCTTGCTTAGGAATCGGGTTAAGGCGAACGACAGCGCCAGTCCGAGGCCAACCCCGATTAGCAGCAACCTCAATCCATGACTCAGCACCAAACGCAGCACATCCCGTTTGGTGGCTCCCAGCGTCAGGCGGATGCCGATTTCATGTATGCGCTGCCGCGTAGTGTAGGAGGTGACGCCGTAAATTCCGACCGCAGCCAAAACCAGAGCCAAAAGACCGAATGCTCCGACGAATGTCCCGGCCACGCGCAGGGCGAAGTTGGAAAACTGGGAGCGTACTTCGAGCGTGGTCACGTCATACATGACCACCTCGGGATTCAGTTCATGGATAGTTTTCTCGATTGCCTTGGTTAAACTCAGCGGATCTCCCGCTACCCGTGCACTGACGATCATGTCGGACCGGTAAATCTGGTAAAGCGGCAGATAAACGAACGGCGTTGGCTTTTCATTCAAGCCGTTCTCTTTCGCGTCGCGTGCCACGCCCACAACCTTGAACCATTCGTGGGTGAAGTCCGAGTTCAGCGACTTTCCCAAAGCTTCTTGCTTGGGCCAATAGCGGTTGGCGAAGGCTTCGCTGACGATAGCCACGCGTTGCGCACTCTTCGTGTCTTGTAGGGTGAAGTCGCGACCTTTCACCAGCGGAATCTGCATGGTCTGAAGAAAATTGGGTGTGACGATCGCCGCCGGCGTTTCCATGGACTCATTCGCCGGCGAAACATAGCCTTCGGGCTTGACGCTGGTTGAGCCTCCGCCAAAAGTTAGCGGCAAACGATTCGACAAGGCTACTGATTGCACACCCGGCAGCGTTTCCAGCTTCGTAATGAGTTGGCGATCAAATTCCGCTCCGGTCGTTTCCGAATAGCCTGCGGTAAACAGGTCGTAGGCAGCGATCAGCACATTGTGGGGGTTGAATCCCGGATTGATTTGTTGCGCCCTCTGGAAGCTGCGAATGAACAGTCCGGCGCAGATGAGCAGGAGGAGAGACAGCGCAATTTGCGCCACCACCAGCCCGCTGGCCAGGCGCGCCTTCCTGAGCGTACCCGACGCGCTCCCGGTCTCTTCTTTTAAAGCTGAAGCCGGCGCAACGCCCGAGGTTCTTAATGCCGGCAGGATTCCGAAAATCACACCGGTGAGCACAGAAATTACCAGAGTTACCAGCAGAACGGTGTGGTCCGCGGCGATGGGCAGGGAGAGCGGAATGTCTTCGGTCACGGGCATGAATGTCAGGAGAGTCCCCTGAGTCCAGAGGGTGATCAACAGCGCGACCGCACCTCCCGCGAGCGACAGGATCAGGCTCTCGACCAACAGTTGGCGAACCAACTGCCACCTGGTCACACCGAGCGACATGCGAATAGCAATTTCCCTCCGCCGTCCGACCGCGCGAACCAGCATGAGATTGGCGACGTTGACGCACGCCAGCAGCAGCACCAGGCCTGCGATGCACATCAGTGCGGGCAACAATGTGGACATGTATTGATTCAAACCGAACGGATTTCGCCACAAGGGGTATACGGTGACAAAATCGTGGCCTTTGTGTTCCTCGGGATAAGCTTTCGCCTCCGGCTTCAAGCGCAACGTCATTTCCTGCTGCGCCTGTTGCAGCGTGACGCCAGGCTTCAACCGTCCAAACCCTAGTAGCCAGAACTGATGATGGTCATGAAGCAGATCGCCCAGCGGGTCCAATTGCGCCTGCATCATGATGGGAACCCAAATGTCGGTTCGCACGCCGGTCTGGCTTCCCTGAAACTCCTGCGGCGTAACCCCCACAATGGTGTAAGGGTGTTCGTTGATTTGAATCGGCTGGCCGACGATGTTGGGGTTTGCAGCAAAATGCGATTGCCAGAAACGGTATCCAATCACGGCGACGGGAGCGCCTCCCGGTTTGGTGTCCTCCTCGGGGAGAAAGGTGCGGCCAAGAAACGGTCGCACGCCCAGAACATCGAAATAATTCGCGGACGCGACCATGCCAAAGACACGCTGGGGTTTGTTTTCTGCCTTTAAGCTCATTTGAACAAAGCCGCACGCCGCAATTCCGGTAAAGCTCCGCTGGCCGTCGCGCATGGCTTCGAGATCGGGATAAGTAAACGGGAAGGGATTGTCGCCGGGCTTGCTCAGCGTGAGCGACACGACTTCGCTCGGACGCGAAAGCCCTGGGACCGGATTCAGCAACGTCGAATTGATCCAACTGAAAATCGTGGTATTCGCGCCGATCCCCAAGGCAAGCGTGAGGATCGCGAGCGCTGCAAAGCCCGGGTTCTTCCTAATTATGCGGAATCCGTACTTGCAATCCTGCAGCACGTTTGACATTTGTGTCTCCCTTAGGCTACTAGTCCGACAGTCAGGACCGTCTTTGTTCAAAGGTCTTGCGCCTGAGCCCGCGGTGTCGAGGACCCTGTCTTGCGGAAAGCACGTTTACGGCCAGCTCAACCTTGAGACAAACCACTGCAAACACTGGAGGATATTGGTTGGGCAAGGCCGGGAAGGAAAATGTGAGTGTCCGATTCCGGGCAGGACTGTTCGAAAGCGGATGGCGGTCGAGTTGGAAGCTATGGAGCTAGATAGCTGCCCCGCGCCCGCTAAGCGAATCATCGCGTATCACTTAGCAATATTAAATCTGGTCGACGCGACGTTTTTCGAGCAACTACAAGGTAGGATAATTAACTCACGATCCTCGGCGCCCGATTAACACAATATCCCAGACGGGACCGCAATTCGGCTTCTCGATTCTCGACTGCGACTGGCACGCGAGATAACTCCCGGTCGGGCGGCGCGACGTCCTCGCAACTTCGCTGCACTACGGAGTCACGTCTCTCGGGAAAGATTTGAACTCCACCCGCCGCGAATCCTGCGTGGTGTTCTTCTTGTCAGCATCGCTGCGAAAGCGATCCAAGGTTCCACGAATCACGTAGTAGCCTTCTTCTTCTGGTTTCTTGCCCGTGCCTCGTCCCAGCGTTCCATCAAATGTAAACCAGGTCCCGTGGACGTTCTTGGTAGTAAACGTCAGGTGGCTGGAATCGAGTTTTCCTGACTCGAAGAATTGATCGAGGAATTCGTTCTTATCGGTATCGGAATCGCCAAAGCGCGAGATGAAACCGCTGACTTTACCTTCCTCGACCGTGACCTGGATAAATTCACCTTCGCGCAGGAAGGTATACATTCCGGAGTAATCGTCGGTTGCCGGAGGGGCGGATTGCGGCGCGGCTGAAAGCAGGGGTAGCAGCAGAGCGAAAAGGATAAGCAGAAATCGCATGCCCAATCAGAGTACACCATTCCGGAGTGGCACTTAACTCGGCCATAATCAGCGTTGTCCGAGTGTCCAAGGCGGAGATACAGTTCGTCTCCGACATAGGACATCGGTGCCAGGTTTGCCCTTATTTCTTGACAAATTGGGCGGGGCTGCATAAAGTTCGATGAAGGTTTTGGCTGTAGTTTCTCTCACAGGTGCCCAAATATGAAGAATGTTTACGAGGTTCTCCGGCAGAAGGAACTGGAAATGGCCCGACTGGAAAAGGAAGTCGAGGCTTTGCGGGTAGCCGCTCCGCTTCTGTCCGACGATAAAGACATCGGTGCTGAAACCGGCGCCAAGCCAACGCTTACCCCGGCCGCCACTTCTGCTCCACAACAGCCCATTCGCATCCCGCAACCGGCTGTCACCCAAGCCCAGCCCGCCGCCCGCGCCGCTGGATGGGAAGACAACGCCAAGCGCTGGCCATAAAATGCGTTCATTCTAATTTTTTGAATTTCTGCCCTGGGCTCAGCTCAGGGCAGTTTTGTTTGCAGTCTCGCCTTCGTACCAAAGTCACTGAAGAATCAAGCACGCCTCCCTCAGCATCCTTTATTCTAGTAGTACGACTTATGCCTAGCCGACAATCCAAATCCGGCAACTCTGCCGGTACCGCTGTGATGGAAGCTCCTAATGGTGAGCGCGAACGCGTGTTTGATCTCTACCGCCAGTGGGGATATCTGGAAGCCGACCTCGATCCACTGGGATTTTTGCAACCCGCGCCTCACCCCGACCTGCCTCGCGAAAACGAATTTGCCGAAGAGGCTCGCAGGTTTTATTGCGGCACGGTGGGGGTTGAGTTCGCCCATATCACCGACGGCGAGCGTCGCCGCTGGATACAGGAGCGCATGGAAGCTGCTGCGCCTGCGGTCGATCAGAATCGCGCGCTTGATCTATTGATTCGCGCCGATCTGTTTGAGTTAGTTCTGCAGCAGCGGTATCTCGGAACCAAACGCTTTTCGCTCGAAGGCGTGACCGCGCTGATCCCTCTAGTCGACGAAATTCTCGATGGCGCGGGCCAGCACGGCGCGGTGGAACTGGTGATGGGCATGAGCCATCGCGGGCGACTGAACGTAATTGCGCATGTCGCGAAACGTGCGCCGGAAGAAGTCTTTGCCGGATTCGAAGACGTCGATCCACGCAGCGTCCTGGGCAGCGGCGACGTGAAATATCACATGGGCGCAACCGGCGAGTATGAGACTCGCAGCGGCGCTAAGGTACACATTCACCTGGTGTCGAACCCAAGCCACCTGGAGGCGGTCGATCCGGTCACCGTAGGCCGCACTCGCGCGAAACAAGATCGCGCCGGCGATGGCGGGAAAAAACAATTCCTTCCGCTGCTGGTGCACGGCGACGGCGCTTTCGCCGGGCAGGGAGTTTTCGCAGAGACTTTGAACATGGCCGAAGTCCGCGGCTACAGCGTAGGCGGCACGGTGCATGTAATCGTCAACAACCTGATCGGATTCACCACCGTCCCAGCGAACTGCACTCTTCCCGATTCGCTGCACAGTTGGCTCGCCGACAGAATGTTCCCATCTTCCACGTAAATGCCGAGGACGTCGATGCAGTCATTCGCATCGGACGCATGGCGCTCGAGTATCGCTACAAATTTGGCAGCGACGTTGTGGTCGATCTCATCGGATACCGCCGTCACGGCCACAGCGAAGTGGACGATCCGACCATTACGCAGCCGCTTGCTCTATAAGGCGATCAAGGATCATCCGCCGCTATGGGAGATCTACGCCGAAGACGCGGAAATCGAAGATGCGAAATCACGTGCCGATGCGATTAAAGCTGAGATCGAAGCAGCACAAAAACGCGCCGGACAGATCCGCAAAAAGCCGATGATGCGCGCCTTGCCGAATTACTGGGACAAATATCAGGGTAAGCGCTACAAGCCGGAGTACGAAGTGGAAACTGCGGTGTCAGCCGAAGAGTTGCAAAGTCTGACCAATCGGCTCACGACTTTTCCCGCGGATTTTCATATCCATCCCAAAGTCGGTAAGCTGCTCGAACAGCGCGCCGAGATGGGCAATGGAAAGCGGGCCGTCGATTATGGCATGGCGGAAGCGCTGGCCTTCGCCAGCCTGGTAAAAGCTGGCACGCCGGTGCGGCTCAGCGGGCAGGACAGCCGCCGCGGAACATTCAATCAGCGGCACTCAGTGCTTATCGATATCGAAAACGAGCAGGAACATGTCCCGTTGCAGCACGTTTCCAACGATCAGGCGGCGTGCGCAATCTACAATTCGACTCTGTCTGAAGCCGGAGTGCTCGGCTTCGAATACGGGTACAGCCGCGATTATCCCGAGACGCTGGTTCTCTGGGAGGCCCAGTTCGGCGACTTTCGCCAATGTGGCGCAGGCGATCATCGACCAATTCATCGTAGCCGGAGAATTCAAGTGGGACCTGCTGTCAGGGTTGGTGCTGCTGCTGCCGCACGGATACGAAGGCCAGGGCCCGGAGCACTCAAGCGCGCGCATCGAGCGCTTTCTGCAATTGGCTGCCGCTGACAACTTCCAGATTTGCCAGCCGTCCAACGCCGCTCAATATTTTCATCTGCTCCGGCGACAGGCGCTCAGGCAATGGCGAAAGCCGCTGGTAGTGTTCACGCCCAAGAGCATGTTGCGGCATCCGGAAGCTTCTTCTTCGATCGAGGAATTTTCGAGTGGGAGCTTTTTAAAAGTCCGTCCGGATCTCGAGGCCGTGGACGCACGCCGCATTCTGCTTTGCACCGGCAAAATCGGCCACGAGCTTCGTATGGAGCGCAAGAAGAAAAAAGACCTGGGCATTGCAATTACGTTTGTCGAGCAGCTCTATCCCTTCCCTGAGGCCGAAATCGCGGCCGAACTGCAGAGACATGGGAATGCACGAGAGATAATGTGGGTGCAAGAGGAGCCAGCGAACATGGGAGCGATCAACTACATGCTGCCGCGGTTAAAGCATCTCGCAGGCGAACGTCCGGTGATGTCGGTAAAGCGTTCTGCCAGCCCCAGTCCGGCGACGGGGTCATCAAAGGCGCACGAAGTGGAACAAAAGGCGCTTCTCTCACTGGCCCTAACAGCAAACGGCCACTGATTCTGCAGAATCAATGGCCGCGAGTCTTGTCTAAGTAGTGAGCTTTACGCTACAGTGCGAAGCTTGCCGGGCACGAAATGGTACGGCGGCCACGGCCCACTGACCGAGATCTCACAATCCTTAAACTGCTTGGCGGCGTTGGTGTAGCGGTTTTGGTATTTCTCAACCGACTTCGAATCAATTAGGTGGGCGATATCGATGAGCATTCCGTGGGTGTTGACCCGCTTGCAACTAACTTCTTCCTCAAGCGGACTGAACAGCCGGTGGACCTGAACTGAAAGCGCTTTGGCTTTGGTCTGCCGTTCGCGGTCAGCCACTGCCTTTTCGCGCAATTTGATCAGGTATTCGCCGCCGACAGTGTCCGGTATCTGTATGTCCTGGAAGGGCTTAAGCGTGCCATTGCGGACCAGCAACTTCACGTGCATCTCGGCTTTACCTTTCAGCCGAGCAACACTCTCGCCAAATGCGCGTCGATTATTGCGCACCGCCTGGCGCAGCGACTCGTCGCTGTCAAATATAGTTCCAAAACGGAACGGCAGCACCGTGCCCTGGCGGAAGCAAACGCTTACCACCCGCGCATGTTCGAGAACATGCTTTTCATCAAGATTATTAGTGCTCCGGTCGAATTCGCTTACGATCACTGAGAATTCACCGCTAGGGTAGCTGAGGATGGTCGCGCCATTCACTCCCTGAATACCTTCAAGAATGAAAGGACGGCGAGTACGGGTTCCGTTGGTTTGATTCTGGTGCTCTGTCAGGCAGTACGCGTACCAGGACATAAGAGGTCTCTCCATGCTGGTCGAGAAGCAACCGGCAGCTTCTCTTTTCTTGAGACAGCTCGTTAAATTGAACCTAGGAAGTAAGGGCAGCTTTTACAAAAGACGTCGAAGGGCGCGTCCAGCTTCATCTTACGCCGGGGGAATCAAAAAATGCAACAATTTCGTTGCAATATGCATCAAGGAACGCTCTTTGCGTGATTTCAATCCCATCAGCGGCTGCTGGTTTCATAATCCTTTCAGCGGTTACAATGGCTTTTCCCTTAGCTGAGTTGAACTTATGAACCTCGCCGCAATTCAATCTGCCCTTCGCGAACGCAACCTTGACGCCTGGTTGTTTTGCGACCACCACCATCGCGATTCCATTGCCTACCGGGTACTCGGACTGCCTGAGAAATTGATGGTAACGCGGCGCTGGTTTTATCTGATACCAGCCGAAGGAGATCCGCAAAAGTTAGTGCACAAAATAGAGGCGGGGCATCTGGACTCCTTGCCCGGCACAAAGCGTTCCTACGCAGCC
Organism: uncultured Acidobacteriota bacterium; assembly: GCA_963703465.1. Taxonomy (GTDB): domain Bacteria; phylum Acidobacteriota; class Terriglobia; order Terriglobales; family Acidobacteriaceae; genus Gp1-AA145. The sequence continues at coordinate 139,471 of CAVPEQ010000004.1, forward strand.
TGGCAGGAATTATTTGAGGGTCTGAAGCAGATGTTGGCCGGTCATCGCGACGTAGCGATGCAATACTCGCCCAACAACAGCATTTTTACGATATCGCTGGTCGACGGCGGGACGCTTGAGTTGATACGCGGGCTAGGGAAGAACGTCGTTAGTTCGGGTGACTTGGTCGCGCTGTTCGAGGCGACGCTGACTGAGGAGCAGATCAAAACCCACTTCGCCGCCCGCGACGCGCTGGATAAAATCACTGCCGCCGCTTTCCAGGAAATTGGCCGCCGCGTCCGCCAAGGCGGCACCAACGAGTTTGAAATCCAGCAATGGATTCTGGAAGCGTTTCGGCGGGAGAATCTCGTGTGCACGGATGCCCCAGTGGTCGCGGTGAACAAAAACAGCGGCGATCCCCACTATGGGCCGAGTAGTACGAGCTCGGCCTCAATCCGTGAAGGCGATTTTGTGCTGCTCGATATCTGGGCCAAGAAGAATGTGCCCGACGCGGTTTACTACGACATTACATGGACAGGATTCGTCGGCAAAGCGCCTTCCGATCGTATGCAGGAAGTATTTAACGCGGTGCGCGATGCCCGCGATGCGGGCGCAAGGTTTGTAGAGGAATCGATCGCCTCCGGGAAAACAATTGCTGGATATCAAGTGGATCAGGCCGTCCGTAATCAAATCAAAAAAGCCGGTCTCGGCAATTATTTTGTTCACCGTACTGGACACTCGATTGGAACCGAGGTCCACGCCAACGGCGCCAACATGGACGACCTCGAAATCCACGACGAGCGCCGCATTCTGCCCAACAGCTTGTTTTCGATTGAGCCGGGAGCTTATTTTCCTGAGTTCGGCGTGCGCAGCGAAATCAACATGCTGGTGCGCAGCAAGAGCGCTGAAGTAACTGGTAGAATGCAGAGTGATCTGGTACTCATCTGAATTTTAATCATGTGAGAGGGCGTGACCCTGGCCCGCTCTGAACGAAATATGGCGACCACCCCGACAAGAAAAGATCCCGTCCTAACAAAAAACTCCTCCGCGGCTTCGCCGAGCACTATGTCGGTGGTGGCTCCGGCCGTAGGCTGGCTCATCCCAGGCGCCGGGCATTTGATCCAGAAGCGCTGGATTCGCGGCCTGCTGCTGATGGCGTCGATCGTCATCATGTTCGCGCTCGGGCTGCTTATGGATGGCCGTATCTACCGACCGAATGGCGGCGACATTCTCGATATTTTAGGTTTCATCGGCGACCTGGGTGCGGGCGGAATGTACATCGTCAGCCGTGCCATGGATCTTGGCCACAACATCGTTCCGCACACCACCGCGGACTATGGGACCAAGTACCTCATCGTTGCCGGATTGCTGAACTTCATCAGCGTGGCTGATGCCTATCACATCGCGATCGGTAAAAAATCGTAATGGTCCTTTCTCACTTTAACGCCGCCCTGCTGTTTTCGATTTTCGCCTCCGTGGTCTTCGGTATAACGGTTCGCGAGGGATCGCGCGAGCAGCTCCGCTACGGCCTTTACTGCTTCGCCATGTTCATGGGCGGTTTGATCGTCGCCGGGTGGGTGATGTGGGCTTTACGGCACTAGGGGCTTTTTATAGCATTTAGCGCTTAGAATTCAGCTGAATCGAATCCAGGCAAACGTTTTCTGGTCAATCTCCTGTCTCTTTGGTTGTATTAGCGTATTCAGACGTGCTAGCCGGCGGTTCCTATGATCATTTCTCTGCGATCTTTGCGACGCCTCTGCGGTTAAAGGCTTTTTTAAGCAGCTATTTTGCGGTAGCTATATGCGGGGAACGGGCACAGTTCAAAAATCATAACCGCAAAGATCGCTGAGAAACGCCGCAAAGATCGCAAAGAAAACCACGGCGTTGTTTCTGCTTATCTCTGCGATCTTCGCGGCAACTCTGCGACCTCTGCGGTTAAAGGCTTTTCTAAGCGGCCACCCTGGAGCAACTTTACGCGCAGAAGGACAGATTCAACCTGCTTCATCCCTCCCATACAAACGCATCGAAGACGCGTTTCGTCTCGAAACCCAAATAGTGATACAACTCGACCGCGCGTTTGTTGGCTTCGGTTACGGTTAAAGAGAGTGTCGAGAATTTCCGCTGCTTAAGATTGCGGATTGTAGCCGCCATCAATAATTTACCCAATCCATGAGCGCGATAGTCAGGCAGCACGCAGACTTGAGTCACGTGGCCAACATCGTGCCGCACACGTGAGCACAGAATAATGCCGGCGAGCGAGTGCGTCTCCCGATCGACCGCGACGAATGACGACTCGGGATCGAATGTCCCGCAGCCGGGAAAGCGAATGATGTTGTTCAGAAACCGCAGCGAGCCGCTAAGGGTGCGGTACTGATCGTTGATTTCGGAATCCACATGATTGCGATAAGCGGCGGTGATTACACCGGCGGAAGACTGATAGTCGTGCTCGGTCCAGCGGCGAATTTCGAATTGGGCTGAGAGTTTGCTGTCGCCACTTGGCGCCCCGGTCAGCGGTAAGGTCATGAACAGGCGAGAATGGCGGCTGAATCCCTGATCGACGAATGGCTTTGATGCCGATCCGGCTTCGTGCGCCAGCAGTTGCGCCTCAATGCGGTGAACACCCGGCGATTGCTGCAGCGTTTCGATGACATGCGTCAAAAGCCGGCGCTCGACTTCGCCGCGATTCATTCCGTTCTCGCCTTCGCGCACGAACAAGTCGCCAATAACGCCTTTATTGTTTTCGTAGACGAAAAATGAATAACCGAAAACATTTCCGCGCGAGACCGCAGCGTAGCCAGGCAGAAATTTGGCATCCATGTAGCGGAGAATCATCTCCGCCGAGCCGGTGTAATCCCAGCAAAGCAGGTCGGCCCACACCTTGATTTCATCGTCCAGCAATGGACGCAGATCGGCCGAAGAAAAGTGCCTGAGATCGAGAATCTCCACCTTAATCCTGCGAGATCACCGCGGGGGAACCGGGTGACGCTCCGTGAAGCAACCCATGAGTGTAGTAGGAGGAAGGGGCGGTATCAAACCGAGGGAATATGGAAGGGCAATGCAGCTGTGAGCCGGCCTTCGGCACTAAAGCCGGAATTCTGGTGGCATCCCTCCTTTTGCGAAGATGCCAGTTGAATGCTCCATTTTTACGACGATGCGAGTTGTGTGCTCCACGAAAGCAGCCGCAACGCGGCGGCATGTGAAAGCCCGGCATGGAAATGCCGGGCGGAGATCGGAGATGGAGTCGAGTCCCGCAGGGACGGCACACTTAGTGCGCCGCGACGTAAAAATATTCCAGCTTTTGCGGCGTGAAATTTCCCAGGTATGTCACTTTTCTACCGCTCTCTTTCGCGATACTTTTTTGGAATCCTTGGGCAGCGATCACGATGTGCTCGCCGGGTGGAATCTGTCGCATCTGATAATTGGAAATAATCTGGTTGCGGTAAAACGCCAGGCCAAACTCGGTCTCGCGCGGCGCCAGAAATACCGCGACCGGAAGATGGTGTGAATCGAAGTTGGCCAGTTCATTTGCGACCGGCCGGGCGGAGAGCGTTTCATCCAGCGGCAAAGCGCCAAAGCGCAGAGCTATGGCCAGCGCCAGAATTGTGGGCACGAGAGTAGCCAGACGTAAGACGCGCAAATCGGACTTAATAAGTAAAACAAAAATGCCGATTGCCAGAATAATTGCGACCGTAAGTGGAATCGCAGCGGCATCCCATGGAACGCGATGTTCAAGCATCAAGTATTGAATGACCAATCCCGCGAAAACCAGTGCGCCCAATAGCAAGGCGTGGCTAGCCGAAAGCACAACCCGGAGCCTGGTCGCAATCCTCTCGGACGATTGCGCGAAAATAGATCCGGTTATCAGAATTGCGCCAGCCGGAATTGCGGGCAGCACGTATCCTGGAAGCTTGGATTGTGAGAAGGAAAAAAAAATCACGACCACGGCGACCCAGGTCAGCAAAAACGAGCGCAACCTATCGGCGACCGGCTTTCGCAATTGCCGCAATGCGACGACCAGCGCGGCAATGCCAATGATCGACCATGGCAACCATCCCAGCAATGTGACCGGGATGTAATACCAGAACGGCTCGGGATGGTGATATAGATTGGAACCGAAACGCGCGAGATTGTGCTCCACGATGAATACATGAAAAAACTGCGGGTTGCGCAATTGCACCAGGACGTACCAGGGGAGAGCGATTGCCAGTCCGAGCAAAATCCCGGGAATCCAGAGCGTCTTTAAGGCACTCTTTGCGCTTTTGTGCAGGACGGCAAAAATTACGATGATTCCGACGGCTAAAAATGGCCCGACCGGGCCCTTAGCTAGCGCGGCCAGCGCCAGAAGTCCATAAAACCCGGCCAGATATTTTTTGTCGCCGCTCTCAAACCACGCGTACCATGCCAACATCGCGATTGTGAAAGTTGCGGTTAAGGGCATGTCGGTCGAAGCCGCGCGCGCGAATCCCACCACACCGGCCGAGGTTGCCAGGACGAGTGCTCCGTTGAGCTGCCAGCCTTGGTGAAAGCGACGCAGGAACCAATAGATGGCAACTACCATCAGGAAAGCATTGAAAACCGAAGGCAATCGCGCCGCCCAATCGCTCACACCGAAAAGGCGAAACGCAATCATTGCCTGCCAGTAATAAAGTGGAGGTTTTTCCAGCCACGGAATTCCGCCAAGAGTCGGCGTGATCCAGTCGTGTCGCGCCAGCATTTCACGCGCAACTTGTGCATAACGAGGCTCATCGGCGCCGATCAGTCCGAACGCCGCAAGTTTCCAAAGAAAAAAGAAAGCTGGAACAGCCAGCAGCAAGATCCAATCAGTAAGGCGTGAGCGGTTCTTCACTGGGGGTGCATTCCTCTGTGGGGTTTTCTCTGTGCAACTCTGTGTCCTTTGTGGTTGAAGCTTGTTAAAAAAGGCGGGACACAGAAATCTTACTGGAAATGTTGTGTCGTCCTGATTCTTCCCAGGATGCTCTCCACCGCCGCATGCAGCGGTCCGTCCACCGCGCAACCGCTGGCGCATGCGTGCCCACCGCCGCCGAATTCCGCTGCGATGCGCGCAACATCGACTTGGCCTTTGCTGCGCAGGCTCACGCGAAAGCGCCCATCGGGCAGTTCGCGGAAGAAGGCGGCGACCTCAACATCCCCAATCGCTAGAGCGTAATTCACAAGGCCTTCACAATCTTCTTCTTTTGCACCCACCCGGTCCATCTGCTCCTGCGTGACCCAAATCCAGGCTAGTGGACCTTCGCGTTGCAGCGCGGAAAGCGCGGCTCCTAGCAAGCGCATCTTTGCCGTGGAGTGCCCGAAGTAAACGTGCCGAGCACTGCGCGCCGGATCTGCTCCAGCCAGCACCAGTTCGCGCGCCAGCTCAAACGTGTGCTCGCTGGTGCCTTCAAACATGAATGCGCCGGTGTCAGTCAGCACGGCGGTGTAAAGGCAGTTCGCTATTTCAGGAGTAATTTTCACCCCGGCTTGCTTGGCCAGGCGATACACCATCTCGGCGGTGGCCACCGCTTTCGGATCAATCCAGTTGACGTGTGCAAAAGTGCGGCCGCTCTTGTGATGATCGATATTGATGAGGAACTGGTTCTCCAATCCCTCCAGCCGTGCGCGCTGAATGCTATCGCACTCCAGAAGAATTGCGGCGTCGTAGTTTCCATTCACGCGTTCTGATTGAATGACGGTCGAGGCAAAGGGCAACTGCTGGTACACGCGAGGCACACCATGGCGCAACACGACTTCTGCCTGCTTGCCCATGCGTCGCAGGATTTCCTGGCATGCAAGACTTGATCCGACCGCGTCGCCATCGGCGCGGTCGTGCGATGTGAGCACAAACCGCTCGCGGCGTTCGATCTCGGTTAGGACCTGGTCAAGCATGGGAATTCCATAACTCAATTTTGTTATTTCGAGCGGAGTCGAGAAACCTGCTTTCGGACGTCATTAAAGCAACCTCGACTGCGGTCCGCCATCCGCAACCGGATGGCCAATACTTCGCTCAGCATGACAGCGCATTTTATAAACACCAAATCAGTACACTAATTCTTTTTCGTCCGCTTCAACAGTTGATCGACGCGAGCATTGAATTTGTCAGAGCGGTCGAGAATGAAGAGCAATTCAGGAGCACGCCGCAGATGCAAGCGGTCGGCCACCTCGTGCCGGATGAACGCCGCCGCGGCGACCAGGCCTTCCATGCTACGCTGACACTCTTCTTCGCTTCCGTGTACCATCACCAGCACTCTTGCCGAACGCCCATCGCTGGCCATTTCGACCGATGTAACCGTTGCCAACCCAATACGCGGGTCGGCCAGTTCCCCTTCGACGATAGTTTCAATCTCTTCCATCAGGGCCTGACCCAGCCGCTCCCGATGATATTTCTGTCCACGCGGCTCCACATCTCACCTCGGAATAAAACCGATGAGCATATCAGAAATCGCGACTAATGGAATGTCAAACAGATGATAGGTAGGATGGTCTGCAGCGGTAAACCTGGTATCTATTCCCGGCGAGTTCGGAATACGCCGGGAAAACGATATGCATATCACCGAAAACGGCGCGAAATTGTTTACACCCCAATCGCCATCATTGACCAAGCCGTTTGGGTTTTAATGATTTGCCTAGGCATGTAGCAGATTTGCCCAAAGTTGGCCATCCGGTATCAGTGCCGCATGCCCGTCGCGAAGACGCCATCATGATTGGTGTAATGAGAAATGGCGACATCTTTTTCGAAGACGAGAGAGTTCGATCTTATACTTTGGCCGATCGCATCCGCATAAGCGTAAGCAAGGGATCTGAACGCACGATATATATCCGAGCCGATGCGCGAGCAAAATATCGCAGCGTGGAGGATGTTCTTGACGAGGTGCAGTCTTCGGGGGTAGAACATGTTGTGTTTTTAGTCGACCAGCGTCGGCCCAGTGTCCCGCAGTAAGCCGACCATTCGGCGGCAATGTCTTATCCGATCAGCTACAATGAAGGTGACCTTCATGCCTCGCCTTCTCCGATGGAGCGTTCTTCCTAGCGGACTCTGATCCGTCCCTGCGCAAAATTCCGTTCGCGAGTATCATTCCTGTTTCAAAGAGAGCTGTGAGCAATGAGCGGCGAGCTGTGAGCAAGCCCCAGAGCGCTCGAAGCTCACGACTCACCGCTCAAAGCTAAAAATGACCACTTACGACATCATCGTGATCGGCGGGGGACACAACGGCCTGACGCATGCCGCGTATCTGGCGCGCGCGGGAAAGAAAGTTCTGGTGCTCGAGCGCAGGCATGTGCTGGGCGGAGCGGCGGTCACAGAAGAAATCTTTCCCGGATTTAAGTTTTCTGTCTGTTCGTATGTGGTTTCGCTGCTGCGCCCGGAGATCATTCGCGATCTCGACCTCCCGAGGCACGGCCTGGAAATTCTTCCGCTCGATGGCACGTTTACGCCCATGCCTAGCGGCGATTATTTATGGCGCGTAAACGATCATGGCAAGACGCATCGCGAGATCGCCCGCCACTCGCGACTTGACGCCGAGGCATATGACGAGTTCGGCAAGGCCATGCAGCCGATGTGCCATTTCGTGAAACCGATCATGAACATGGTGCCGCCCGATCCGACCGGTTTCAATCCCAAGGATTTGTCGAAGCTGCTATTTTTGGCGCGGCGTTTTCAGAAGCTCTCGAGCGAGGACCGTTACAACCTGGTGCAGCTCATGACCATGAGCGCTGCCGATTTTCTCGATCAGTGGTTTGAGACTGACGTGCTCAAAGCAACGATGTCGGCGTCCGGGATTATCGGTACGTTTTTGGGTGTGCGCTCGCCCGGAACTGCATACGTTCTGCTGCATCACTACATGGGAGAGATCGATGGCGCATTTCGCGCCTGGGGATTTGCTCGCGGAGGCACCGGGGGAATTTCGAACTCTATCGGCGATGCTGCAGTAGAAGCCGGAGTGGAAATTCGCAAAGAAGTCAGCGTCGCAAAAATCATCGTGAAAAATGGCCGCGCGGTTGGGGTTGCGCTGGCGAATGGCGATGAGATTTATGGAAAGATCATTTCCTCGAGCGTCGATCCGCGGCATACCTTTATCGAATTCATTGACAACGCGAATTTGCCAACCGATTTTCTCGACGAAGTAAAGCGCTACAAATTCCGCGGATCGTCGGGCAAAGTGAATCTCGCGTTGGACGCGTTGCCCGATTTCAAATGCATGCCGGGACCAGGCGCGCATCTGCGTGGCGCAATTTCCATTTCGCCCGCAGTCGATTACATGGAGCGGGCTTACGACGATGCCAAGTACGGAATGTTTTCGCGGCGTCCGTACATCGATATGGTCATTCCCTCGCTCACCGACCCGAGCGTTGCGCCTCCGGGCAAGCACGTAATGTCGTGCTTTGTGCAATATGCACCTTACAAGCTGAGACCCGGGCTGCATTGGGATGGATTGAAAGACGATTTCGGAAACACGGTAATCGATACGATTTCCGAGTACGCGCCGAATCTGAAGAACATCATTCTTCATAAACAAGTGGTCACGCCGCTCGATCTCGAACGCGAATGGGGATTAAGCGAAGGTAATATTTTTCAGGGCGAACTTTCACTCGAACAGCTTTTCTTTTTGCGTCCGGTGTCTGGATTCGCACGCTTCCGCACTCCCATCAAGAATTTGTACATGTGCGGATCGGCCACGCATCCGGGTGGCGGAATTATGGGCGCGCCAGGAAGGCTGTCGGCTTTGGAAGTTTTGAAAGATGTGGGGTAAAGACTTACCGCGTGTAATTGCGCGTCCAAAGTCGAAAACTAACCACAGAGAACACAGAGTTTCACTGAGGAAAAGCCACAGAGGAAAAGCACCGAGCACACTGAATGCCTAACTCTCGCGACATTGTCATTATCGGTGGCGGCCACAACGGTCTGGTCACGGCGTTTTACTTAGCCAAGGCCGGGTACAAGCCGTTGGTGCTCGAACGCCGCAATCAGGTGGGCGGCGCGGCCATCACCGAGGAATTTTATCCTGGATTTCGCGCGTCGGTGCTAGCGCATTCGGCTGGACCGTTGCGTCCTGAAGTTGTGCGCGATATGCAGCTGGCGAAACATGGGTTAAAGCTGATCACGCCGGTAGTCGATGTAACCGCGCTTTCTCCTGATGGGAACGCGCTGATTCTTTATCGCGACATCGAGCGGGCTGTGCAAGAAATTGCCAGAACTTCAAAATCCGATGCTGGCAAATATCGCGACTTTCATGCTGCGCTGGAAAAAACCTCTCGCATAATTTCCAAAGTTCTAACGCTCACGCCTCCTGAAATCTCACGGCCTTCGAAGGGCGATCTGTTCGGCTTGTTGCAACTCGGCCGTTCAGTCCGCGGATCAGGCAAGAAAAATACTTATGATCTGTTGCGCTGGAGTCCGATGGCGGTCGCCGATCTGGTCGCCGAGTTTTTCGAAAATGATCTGCTGCGTGCAGTCATCGCAGCCCGCGGCATCTTCGGAACATTTCTCGGGCCATGGTCTGCGGGAACGGCGCTAGTGCTCTTATTGCGGGCAGCGGCGGACGCGAACCCGGCAGGCGGTAATTGCTTCGCAGTCGGAGGCATGGGCGCTGTTACTCAAGCCATGGTAAAGGCCGCCCAGCAAGCCGGAGCCGAGATCCTCACCGAAGCTGAAGTTGCGGAGATCAAAATTAAGGACGGCGCCGTGCAAGGCGTGGTCCTGACGAGCGGAGAAGAAATTCAGTCGCGGGCGGTGATCTCCAATGCCGATCCCAAGCGAACATTCCTCAAGCTGATGGATCCAGTGTTGCTGTCGCCGACGTTTACTAAGCGGTTGCAGAATTACCGCATGAACGGAACGGTCGCCAAAGTCAATCTCGCACTCTCAGGCTGGCCGACTTTCGGCGGGCTTAATGGAAATACTGACGCACTCTCCGGCAGAATTCACATCGGTCCCGGCATCGATTACCTTGAGCGCGCATTCGACGAATCGAAGTACGGCAACTTCTCGCGCGCGCCGTATCTGGAAATTGCAATACCTTCTTTGACCGACCCGTCGCTTGCGCCTTCGGGCCAGCATGTGATGTCTGTCTATATGCAATACGCGCCATACAAATTGAAAGAGGCAAATTGGCGGGATCAAAGAGCGGCATTGGGCGATACCGTGATCAAAACCATCGCCCAATACGCGCCGGATCTAACGGGGAAAATTCTGCACAGCCAGGTCATCACGCCGCTTAACCTCGAAGAGACCTACGGCCTGACCGGCGGTCAGATTTTTCACGGCGAACTGGCGCTCGATCAAATCTTCACTATGCGTCCCATGCTCGACTGGGCGCGCTATCGGACGCCGATCGAAAATCTATATCTCTGCGGATCAGGCACGCACCCCGGAACTGGGCTTACTGGCGCATCTGGAGCAAATGCGGCGCGGGAAATTCTGAGAGACCTGAAAGCGCGGAGATGAACCGGAAGTCCGCGATCCTGCTGCTGAGCTGCCCCGACAAAAAAGGCGTGGTCGCCAGTATTGCCGGATTCATTTACCAGCACGGCGGAAACATTCTGCATGCGGATGAGCATAGCGATGTTGATTCAGGGACATTCCTCATGCGGGTGGAGTTTGATCCCGCCGAGTTCGATATTCCGCTGAACGATTTTGCTCGTCCGTTCGCGCCCATCGCGGCCAGCTTCGAAATGCAATGGCGGCTTGCGCAATCGGACTACCGCCCGCGAATGGTGGTCCTGGTTTCAAAATACGATCACTGCCTGGTGGACTTGCTTTATCGCCATCAAAGCGGCGAACTGTCCTGCGAGATTCCCTGCATCATCTCCAATCACGCCGACAGTCAGGCAATTGCGGACTTCTATCGCATTCCGTTTTTTCTTGTTCCCGTTGAAAAAGAAAACAAAGCTGCCGCCGAACGCCAGATTCGCTCACGGCTTGAGCACAACAACGTCGACTTCATCGTGCTCGCGCGCTACATGCAGATACTGTCCGATAAAATGGTCAATGCTTATCCCCGCCGCATCATCAATATTCATCATTCCTTCCTGCCGGCTTTCGTCGGCTCCAAGCCTTACCATCAGGCATTCACGCGTGGGGTGAAACTGATCGGTGCCACCAGCCATTACGTGACTGAAGTACTCGACGACGGTCCGATCATCGAGCAGGACGTGGTGCGGGTCTCGCATCGCGATTCCATTGATGACCTTATTCAAAAGGGTCGCGACCTCGAAAAGGTCGTCCTCTCGCGTGCGGTGCGCTGGCACATTGAGAACCGCGTTCTGGTATATGGAAACAAGACGGTTGTCTTCGAATAAACGATAGCAATCCGCGATGCCACTGTTTCGGGCCTAAAATCAGGACGGACAAGCGCAATGGCAACGGAATGCTATAGCGAACTGAACCGCATCAGCCCTGGCTTTCTATGGCATTCGGAAATCCTTGAACGAGTTCCCTCGACTCCGTTCCACTCCGCTGGGGATTTCGGCGCGCGGCTCGGACGCCGCGCAAACGCCTCAACTTACCAAGGTAACTATCCGGTAATCCCTCGCTCTGGCAGTATTTAAATTGGCGTTAATTTCGCGACCCAGATTTCATTGAGGGAAATACTTGGCTGAAGATCCCAAATGGGAACTTGCCATCCTGGCTACTGTGCAGGGTTTTTGCGAAAAACTCCTGCAACAGGCCGTGGCTGGCGAGGTTCCGGTTCCGGTTGGTCTCGAGGCGGTTTCGCTGCAGGCGGACGGGAATGTCGGGGGCACCCTGGCGCTCATGCGCCGCTGGTTGTGCCTGCTCGATCTCGCGATCTCGCCAGCCATGCTGCGGCATGCGTTTACTGATGAAATCGATCCTGAGATTGCGGAAGCCATGTTGCGCTACTTCGTTCGGAAAAATCCGCACACCGAATCTGATCGTGACAAAACTGACATCATCGTCACTTTTCTTTATCGGCATCCGCGTGTTCCCGGACAATGGGACCAGCGTGGATACGGGCTGGATGGCTCGCTGCCGCTTTCTCCATTCGAAATTGCTTTAATCGAAATTCTTGCCGGCTCCGACCAATTGCCGTTACCCGAGGAACATGTTCAGGTGCTTCGTCGCTTTGATTCGTTCGAGGAGCAAGTGCTTCAATTCCGCGATCTGAATGCACTGCTCGAGTCCGGCATCATTCAGACCGTGCGCCAGATCAAGCAGAACCTCGATGATTCCTTTTTTAATCCCGGAGTGCTGGCCACCATCGCGCCTTACAACGCGACGTTTGGAACGAAGTTCGACGAACTTTTCCGCGAGGCCACAACCCAAATCAAAACTTTTGCCGGAGATCTGGAAGAGAATGGCGGCACGATCCTGGGCAGCGTTGACGGAGTAGACGTCACCGTCGAGCAGGTCAAGTCGATGGACGAAGACAATCTTCTGAAGCTGGATTACGGGCAGGCGCTCGACAAGTTTCGTCGCGTTTCCAAATTGAAGCAAACCCTTGAACTGGCACCGCCGGTCAAACGCTCGTCACAGAAAGGAGCGGCAACGCCGCGCCCTAAACCCGTAGCCAAGCCGCCAGCCGTGGTTGTACCCAAGCCGGCATTTAACCTGAACTCGGTCCGAAAGACAGTCACGGCGCAGCAGGTGGCCGCAGAGGAGACCAAGCTGCTCAAAGTGGAAGAGTCGGTACGAATTTTCGTTCGTGTGGCTGATCCAAAATTTCGCCAGGTTGTGCCTATGCGCTTTTTCAACTTGACGCTCACTCCGTCCGAGGCGGACGCGTACTCCGCGGATTTCCTCGATGAAAAAAGTTTGCGTGCAGGAGTGGCGCGGGTGTTGCTCCGCCTGGTGGCGGTGACAGCGAGAGTCATAACAGAATGGGAAGAGCTGAAACGCGCCGGGAATTCGCCATCGATTTGGAGATTGCACGCTGACTCGCTGGCTACCTTGCTTGAAATCGGCAGCAACGCCGCGGAAAATGCCGAGCGCGTATCGATTATGGCGGCGCAGCGCGGGCATCGGCAGCACGTGGATGAAATTCAGAGCTCGCTGAAGAAATTGCGCGAGTACAGCAGCATCGCCGAGCGCAGCTTAACTGCTTCAGCAGAGCCGAAGGGCGCTGCGGCTGGGGCGGACTAAATCTCGCCGCGCCGTAATTTGTGAACCCATGCTGCGGATCCGGCGCTTAATTCTGGATGATCCTCGTCCTTCCACGCTGGTTCGCCACGTCTAAGAAAGCGAAGCAATTTCTGCTTACGAATCTCGCCTTGCGCCAATCTTTCTTTTGCGATCATCAGAGTTGCGGCGGTCAGTATGCTGCCGGGTCCCTGCAATACTCGATCTAGCGGACGGCTGATGGCTAATTAATATCGAACTTCTCCTGATGTAGCGATGCGTCGCTCTTCACAATTACGGTTTTCTTGGTCAGTTCTTCCAATTCGTTCAACCAGCGGCCGTTATTGGTCTTGAGAGCCTTTGCCACTTCCGGATTCACCCTTAGCATTACATCTGAATGGTCAAGCTCTTTGGCCAACTTGCGCATCTCGATGTAAATTTCGTTGCACACCGTGTTCACGTTTTTCACGAAACCCGTGGCTTCGCAATACGGGCAAGGCGAACCGATGGTGCGCTCAAGTGATTGCTTCACCCGCTTGCGGGTAATTGCGACCAGTCCGAAATCGTTGAACTGCAGCACCTTCGATGGCGAGCGATCGCTGCGCAGGGCCTCTTCAAGCGCCTGCATCACTTTTTGCCGATTGCGGCGCTCGTCCATATCGATGAAGTCGATGATGATAATTCCGCCCAGATCGCGCAAACGAATTTGCCGCACGATTTCTTTGATCGCGTCAACGTTGGTCTTTACGATCGTGTCTTCCAGGCGCGCGGTCTTGCCGACGTACTTTCCGGTATTCACGTCAATCGCGACCAGAGCTTCGGTTTGATTGATAACGATGTATCCGCCGCTCTTGAGCCATACTTTTGATTTGAGCGCTTTATCGATTTCTTCTTTCAACCCGAACTGTTCAAACAGTGGAGTCTCTTTGGAATAGAGTTTCACCCGCCGAACAATGCCCGGCTGAAAACGATTGGCAAAGCGTAGAATGCGCTCGTATTCCTGCTCGGTATCGACCCAGATAGCTGAGAAGTCCGACGTGACCTGATCGCGCAGAATTCTCTCGACTACGTTGAGATCGTGATAAATCAGCGCCGGAGACTTGCCATTGTCGGCGCGGCCGCGAATCTCGTTCCACAGACCTTTCAAAAAACGAATATCAGCGCGCAATTCGTTTTCATCTGCGCCCTGAGCAGCGGTGCGGACAATAAATCCGCCATGCCCGTTTTCGCGCTCGCTCTGAATGATTCGCTTCAACCGTTGGCGCTCTTCTTCGGAAGCAATTTTGCGCGAAACGCCGGTGTGATTCACGGTCGGCATATAGACTAGAAAGCGTCCGGGCAGCGCGATGTGGCTGGTGATACGCGCGCCTTTCTTGCCGATGGGTTCTTTCGCGATCTGAACCAGGATTTCCTGACCTTCCTTTAGAAGATCCGTGATCTGCGGCAGGTTCTGCGGCTCCTGGCGACGGAACCGCCTGCCTCCTCCTCCACCCGAACGGCGGAATCCGCCGCGACGCGAGCGGTCACGATCAAATGCCGGCCGGGCCGCACGTTGAGTGTAGGCGGCGGTTGCTGCGGGTGCTCGAACCTCGGCACGCACATCGACAGTTCCGGTGCCCTGCACCTCGGCGTCCAGAAGAGCCTCGGCCTCAGCTTGGGCCTGTTCCAGTTCTGCTTCCTCGGCTGCAACTTCATCTACTTCCTCTTCGGCCTGGCCGATTTCCGCTGTTTCGCGAGAGATCGGCTCCGAAGAGAAGGGAACTACATCCTCTCCCTTTTCTGCCGATGCGGCGATCAATGGTTGAGACTCGGTTTCGGCATGTTCCCCGGCGGCATGGGTTTCTTCTTCGAATTCTTCGAAGCCGGCTTCATCGTCGAGCGCGTCTACGTATGCCGACAGCGCGGCTTCTTCTTCGTCGATTTCTTCCTCTTCCATCATGCCCGCAACCGGGCCCGTTGGGACTTGATCCGACCGACCGTTCGATAGCGGAGCCGTTTCGTCTGACTGCTCGTCGCTAGGCTCTTCATTTTCAGGCTGGCCAAAAACCGCAGCCACATTTTTCTCATGCTGCTGCCTTTGCTCGCGCTCCCAGCCCTCCGAGCTGACTTCCGGCTGAAAAGTATGCGAGGCACGAACATTTTCTTGATCGGCAGAGCCGTGAGCGTCGTCAGTTTCTGAATCCGATCGGGTGTTGAATTCGTGGTCCAGAGGGGGCGAAACTTCAGTATCGAGGTCCGCCGCACTATTGTTTGGTTGCGCGAAGAAAGGCTCATCTTGCGGAAACTGCTCTGAAAGCTCGGCGTGTGCATCTTGGGGAAGGGAATTACCGCCTTGGGTAACACCGCCAAAATTTTCGTCGCGCTGTTGGAGGGAGGGTGAAGGCGCGCGGTCCCTATATTTGGAGATTGACTCTCCTGGCAAAAGTATCGGCTGATATCCGCGCGGAGGCCCGAAGTCTTCACGCTCGCGCTCTGGACGAGACTCGGTTTGTGCGGGTCGGGCCGGTGGTTGATCGCGCCGTCCGCGGCGCCGACGTCCACGCCAGCCGCCGCGATCACGGTCATCTCGTGAATTCTCCCGGATGGGCGCCGCGGTCTGGCTCACCGCCGTCGGGCGTCCATTCCCTTCACCTTGCGAGCTTTGTTGATCTGGTTCCCTGGAAATCCGTTCCTGCGGCTTTTCGCGCGTATCGGCTACGGTGTTGGTGATGGGGACCTCATCAAGGTCGTCGTCCTCGTTCTGAAGCTCCATGAAATCGGAGACATAGAGGAAGGCGTCGCGCTCGAGCCCGATGTCCACGAATGCCGATTGCATTCCCGGCAAAACCCGCGTCACCCGGCCTTTATAGATGGAACCTGCAAGCGTGTATTCGTTTTCGCGCTCCAGATACACTTCTGCTAACTGATCGTCTTCCACCAAGCCGACTTTGGTTTCGTGCGGCGTGGAAGACACAAACAATTCTTTTGTCATTGATACTCCGATCCGTAAGCCGTTCCGCGGCTACGGATTCACCGGATGAAAGACGAATAACTGCGGGAGGGATTGAAGCTGCGATGAGCGTGCTAAAGCAGAACGCTCCGGCCCGTAATGATCTCGGCGGCTCCGGCTGGGTTCTGGGCGTACTAAGCTTTTTTCCACTGATCGCAATCTGCCCGGGGTTGTGACCGCTCTCTCAGTTCTTGTCGCTGTAGTTCCAATCGCAAATTCTTAAATCTGCGATAACTGAGGGGGCCGTTACCCTGCCCGAGGCTTCTACTTCAAATTCCTGCCCGGCTTTGTCTCCCACCGCCGGTGAGTTGCTCTCTTCACGCGAGAGCGGTCGTAATTTTTTTTCGTGGGGCCGGACAGTCTTGTCCGACAAGCCACGGCATTCACAACACTTTCTTTGCCCCGTATTTCGCGGACATGAGTGTCCGCGCCACACAGGTACGTCAGTTCACGAAACGGCGCATGCGGACGTTCATTACCATCCCCAGCGCAAGAAACATAAACAGGACCGATGACCCTCCGTAACTCATTAAGGGCAAAGGTATTCCGGTGACCGGCATAAACCCGACCACCATGCCAATGTTGACCAGTATATGAAACGTCAAAACTGCCACAACACCCATCACAATAAACGTGCCAGCACGATCGGGTGCTGTTTGGGCGTTCTGGGTCAAACGCATCAACACGATGAAGTATAACAGCAGCACCGCCAGCGCGCCTACAAAACCATGCTCCTCAGAGAATGCGGCGAAGATGAAGTCGGTGTGGGGCTCGGGCAGGAAGGCGAGGTGGGTTTGCGATCCCGAACTGCTACCCCATAGTCCGCCCGAACCAACCGCAATTTCTGATTGCTTAACGTGATAGCCGGCGCCGCGAGGATCGTTATCCGGCGCCATAAAGCTCACCAGGCGCTGCTTCTGGTAATCCTTCAGGTGGTGCCAGGCCAAAGGCATGGCAAGGCCGGCAAGCAGTATGATTACCAGCGCCTGCCTCCACCGAATTCCGCCGAGAAATAAGCCGACAATTGCAATCGGCAGATAGGTCAGCGCGGTGCCGAGATCCGGTTGCGCCAATACCATCAGCATGGGAACACCGACAATGGCGCCAGCTTTGATGAAGTCGGTCCACGAAAGCTCGCGACTTTGCAGGTCGGCAAAGTACTTGGCCACTGCCAGGATGAGTATTAGCTTGACCCACTCTGATGGCTGGAAGTGATTGCCTCCCGGCAATTTCACCCAGCGGCGCGCTCCCAGGTACTTTTGGCCGAAGAGGAGCACCGTCATCAGCGATGCGACTGCCCCGATGTACATCCAGTGCACCTGCTCCAGCAGCATCTGGTAATTCAAGACGCTGACCAAAAGCATGCCGCCCAGTCCGCCCATGATCCAATACATCTGCTTGATGTGGACGCCGGCAAACTTGGTGTGCAGTGTGGCGCTGCGAATCTCGATCACCCCGAGCGCGCAGAGGATCAGGACAAACGTCACCAATACCCAGTCGAAATCGCGAAATGAAACATTACGGGCCATAAAGCAGCCTTTAGCTCTTAGCTATTAGCCTTTAGCTCCTCTTTCATTCAAATGTGGGGCAGCCGCCCTCGGCTGTCCTCCTTTTTCTGAAACCTCAATTCAACCCCGGCGCAGCAGTTGCCAGCGGCGAAGCTCGTTTCGCCAGCTTAATCTGGAATCGTCCGCCATTAAGTTTCTCGCTCTCGACTTCTTCCCCCGGCGAAGTCCAGAGTGCGCCTGCTTCAACCCCGTCGTGCCC
This sequence comes from uncultured Acidobacteriota bacterium, assembly GCA_963703465.1. Lineage (GTDB taxonomy): Bacteria > Acidobacteriota > Terriglobia > Terriglobales > Acidobacteriaceae > Gp1-AA145. Next base: position 157,275 of record CAVPEQ010000004.1, read on the forward strand.
AATTCCTTTGGCCACATTCGTCGGCTGACGGCGTTGTTTGTCGACAAAGGCCTTAATTACCTGAGTCGCGATTCTCGCCGCCAGCTTGCCGTGCTCTCCACCTTCAAACAGCGTGCACACTATAACGTCGGGATTGCGACGAGGCGTGAAGCCGACAAACCATCCATTCTGCGCCAAAGCTTCATCGTGCGCATGTTTGGCACGCGTTGCCAGCGAGACTACCTGCGCTGATCCGGTCTTTCCCGCGATATCAATACCCGGAACGTGCGCTGATTGTGCAGTGCCTTCCGGCAGCAACACTCGCCCCATCGCGTCAGTGATCGTGTTCCATCCGTTGGGGTCAATGGGGATGCTTTTGACTTGGCTGTAGCGGCTCACTTCTACGTATCCGGCAGGCAGGTTAGTAGGGTCGACCACGTGTGGAATCACCATTCGACCATCCATTGAAATCGCGGAAATCGCCCGTATCAATTGCACCGGAGTCACCGCAACCGCGCCCTGCCCGATGCCCACCGAAATGGTTTCTCCCGCAAACCACTTCTGGCGGAAATTGCGCAGCTTCCATTGCTCGGACGGCATTACTCCGCTGACTTCATCCGGCAAATCGATGCCAGTTTTTTGTCCGATTCCTAATGCGGTGGCGTATTTCGCAATGCGGTCGATGCCCAGCTTTTCCGCCAGTGTATAAAAGAACACGTCGCAGGATTGGTAGATTGCTCTGGGCAGATCAACTTCACCGTGGCCAGTCTTGACCCAGCAACCAAAGCGGCGGCCGTAAAACTCAGCGCCTCCGGTGCAAAACACATGGAGGTTCTGTGCGATACCCTCCTGCCATCCAGCGGTTGCCATCAGGATTTTGAATGTTGAACCGGGCGCGAGCTGCGCCTGAATAGCCTTGTTCAGCAAAGGCTTATTGGGATCGTTGATCAGCTTGACCCAGTCCGCGCGGCCGATCCGAATCGCAAAATTGTTCGGGTCGAAAGTGGGGCGGCTGGCCATCGCAAGAATTTCGCCGGTGTGCGGATCCATGGCCACAAGAGCGCCATTCTTGCCTTCCATGGCCTCTTCGGCGGCGATCTGCAGATCGACGTCAATGGTGAGTTTAAGCGGTTTGCCCGGGACGGCTGGCTTTTCCTCTAAAGCCTCGCCAACTTCCTTGCCGTGGCTGTTCACCACCACCTGGCGCGATCCGTTGGTGCCCATCAAAAGCTGGTTGTATTCCAGTTCGACCCCGGATTTTCCTACCACATCGCCGGGGTTGTAGAGCTCAAATTGTGGCTGATTCAGCATGTCCTCGCTGACCTCGCCAACGTAGCCAACCAGGTGCGCCAGAAACCCCTTGCGCGGATACAGCCGCCGGTAGGCCATGATACTGTCCAGCTCCGGCAATTCGCTCTTGTGCGCCTCAATAAAAGCCTCTTCGTCCATGGTGATGTCTTCTTTGAGGTAGATCGGCTGATACTGAGGTAGGGAAGCAAAATGGTGAATTTTCTCGCGCACTTCCTTGGGATCCAGATGGAGGCCTTGAGCGATTAACGGAGCGTCAGCTTCCAGGTTGCGCGACGAGTCACGCATGAGCAGGGCTGTAAAAGAAGTGTAATTGTCGACGATGGTGCGCCCGTAGCGATCGAGAATTTTCCCTCGAGGCGCGAGAATAGGCACCTCGCGCACCCGATTACGCTCGGCCGCAGCTGAGTAATACTCGCTCTGCGAGACCTGCAGCCGCCACAGCCCATATGCCAGGAAAAGGAAAATCCCAAGGACCACATATTGCACCGCGGTCAGGCGGATATGGGAGGGCTTTTCATCGCGGCCAAACATAAGTCAGTTGTCGGTCCTTCGTCGCAGGCTGCTGAAAAAAACGGCGGTGGGACGGGTTAACTGAATTGTAAATCTTCTCTGGATTGTGGGCGATGAATTTGAGTAACGAAAGTCACAGGCGGAGCCTGTGTGTCGCGGTCTCAGTCTTCTATGTGAGAGCATGGAAAAGTGAAAATTCGACTAGAGATGCCGGATCTTTTGGTCAGTCGTGCAAAATCTGTTGCGGCGTCACTCGGCGTTTCGCTTAGTCAATTTGTAGCGGAGGCGCTACGGGAAAAGCTTGGCTCGGCTCCCTCAGCCGAGCCAAAGGCTTGGATGAAACACCTGGGCAAGCTGAGGAGGCTTCGCAAGGAAACCAAACTAAGTTGACAAGCGAATCCAGGACGCCTTCGAGCAGATTGATCTCGACGAATATCCAATACCTGCCTACGCCCTGTCCTTCAACCGATCCATCAGCGCGAACAGAAAAACCGCCAAAATCGCATTGGCGAAGGCGGACTCCAGTTCGTGCGCCCAATTCCAGTGCAGGTTCAATCGGACCATGCCGCGGGCGATCAAAAAATAAATCAGTTCGTGAATGACATCGAAACCGATAACCACCAGGAAGCGCGTGCCGACGCTTTCCACGTCCAGCTTGACGCCCAGCGATGAAGCTCCGTAGCCGACTACAGTTTTGGCAATCCCGTACAATCCCAGCGGATGATGGGCGCCGACCAGCGAATCCTGCAACAGCCCGATCGCTGCCCCGGTGACCAAGCCGGCCACCTGGCTGCGGCGCGCCATGGCGAAGAAAATCACCACCAGCAGTGGCAAATCGAAAATAGCGAAAAACGGGAACTGCAGCGGCAAAAACACCTGCAGGAATACCGCCAGCAAAGGGACGATCAACGTTACCGGCAAGCTGAACCGGTAAACCTCAATCTGCTCGCGCGATGTATAGGTCAGGGCCACAGTCTATTGAGGAGTGTCCCCGGGATTGCTGGGCTGGGGCTGAGTTGATGGCTGAGTCTGAGTTGATGGCGAAGCCGAAGCGGGTTTCGAGGTTGCGGGCGCTGGCTTTTTTGGTGCCGGTTTTGGAGGTTGCGCTGAAGGCGCGGTTACGGGTTTCGTGCCGACTGCCGGTTCAGCCGGATTTACCCCCGTCGCACTAGCAGGTTTCGCAATACCGGGGGCAGGCGACGGAGTCGATTTCGCCTGGCCGGGTATTTCCGACGACTGTGTGACCGGCTGAACGTGGGCGACGCGAGGCACGAGAGGAGCATGCGCGGTCGTCGCTGCGCCGGCAGCATTGGTTGGTGCCGGCGGCTTATCTGGAACCGACGGCAGGCGCTCCGCCAGAATGTCTGAGGCACGGACATTGGTGGCCGTCGAAGTTGGCTCGCGTTCTTCTTTTTTCAAAATAACCAGTACTTCTTCGAGTCGGTTGAGAGAGGCGGTCGGTTTGACAGTGACCTGCAGAAACTCAGGGCCTTTTTCGATCCGGTCGACGCTTCCGATAATTAAACCCTTGGGGAAAATCTGATCGCCGCCGCTGGTCAGAACCCTGTCGCCCGGCTTGACCTCTTCATCGGGCATGATTTTGTCAATCACCAACTCACCCGAGCTTTTGCCCTTCAACACGCCTTGCAGCCGGGACTGTTCGAGAATTGTGCCTACGCCGCTCTGCTGGTCATTGATCAACAGCACCTGCGCCGTGCTCTTGAATACGCTGATAACTTTCCCGACCACGCCGGTCGAAGAGATCACCGCCATATCCGGCTGGATACCGTCGCGCGAGCCTCGGTCTATGGTGACGGTTCGCGATTGTTCGCTGCCACTGGAACCGATTACCTGTGCGGCCAGAGTTTTCGCGATGAATTGTTCTTTGAATCCTAGGAGGGACTGCAAACGGTGCGCCTGGTCGGCGTCTTGTTTCATTCGCACTTGTTCGATTTGCAGTTGTTCGATCTGGTCGCGCAGTTCGCGATTTTCCTGCCGCACGCCACGCAAGTAAAAATAATTGTGCCAAAGATCGGAGGCTCCGCTCTGGATCCGGACCAGACCTTTTTCCAATGGTGTGATGGTCGAAACTGCCCATACCCGGATCAGTCGCGCCGGATGGTTCTCATTCGGGCTCTTTACCTGAACCGCGAGTCCCAAAATTTGTAGAAAAATGGCCGCAGCCAGGAAACTCACATTACGATAGCGGCCCATAAGGTTATCCATAAAATCAGCTGTCAGCCATCAGTAAAGTCTTTGTTGCAGTCCGAAATTTGGGTTTATTCGCGACCAGCGACCCCGGAGATTCTTCCCAGTTCGCGTCGGCCTTCAGCTCCACCGGCCAAACTGACGGCTGAGTGCTGATGGCTGACGGCTATTCGATCGAAATCTTCCGCAGCAGCTTGAAGTCACTCAGCATCTTGCCGGTACCGAGCACCACGCTGCACAGCGGATCATCCGCAATCGACACCGGCAAACCGGTTTCTTCGCGGATGCGCTTATCCAGATTCTTAAGCAGCGCGCCGCCGCCGGTCAAAACAATTCCGCGATCGCTGATGTCGGCGGAAAGCTCAGGAGGCGTACGCTCCAAAGCTACCCGGACTGCATTCATGATGGTCGATACGCACTCGCTTAATGCTTCGCGAATCTCGCTGTCGTCGACCGTGATGGTTTTCGGCACGCCTTCGATCAGGTTGCGGCCTTTAATCTCCATGGTCAACGGCTTATCGAGCGGATACGCCGAACCGATCTCCATTTTGATCTGTTCGGCCGTGCGCTCGCCGACCAGCAAGTTATATTTGCGCTTCAGATAATTCATGATGGCTTCATCCATCTGATTGCCCGCCATCCGAACCGATCGCGAGTAAACAATGCCGCTCAGCGAAATTACAGCAATGTCAGTCGTTCCGCCGCCGATGTCGACCACCATGTTGCCCGACGGTTCCGTAATCGGCAGGCCTGCGCCGATTGCCGCCACCATCGCTTGTTCCACCAGGTAAACTTCGCTGGCCTTGGCCCGATACGCCGAGTCCATGACCGCGCGCTTTTCCACTTGTGTGATCTCTGAAGGCACGCCGATCACAATGCGCGGGTGCACCAGCATCTTGCGGTTATGCGCCTTCTGGATGAAGTAGTTGAGCATCTTCTCGGTGACTTTGAAGTCGGCAATGACGCCGTCTTTCATCGGCTTAATGGCGACAATATTTCCCGGGGTTCGGCCAAGCATTTCCTTTGCCTCTTTGCCGACTGCTTCCACTTCGCCCGTATTCTTGTTCAATGCGACGATGGAAGGCTCGTTGACGACAATGCCTTTTCCCTTGGCATACACGAGAGTATTGGCGGTCCCCAGATCGATCGCCAGATCACTGGAAAACATGCTGAACAGCGACCTGACGTTGTGCCCGCCCGATGACCCATTGCGAAATCCATTGGATGACATACGTTGTCCCTTTATTGATCTAGATCACTCCGGCACAACTCTGCCGAAGACCGGGCCCGGCCCGAAAAGATTGAAATTGTTCTGGGTCTTTGGTCCTTATTGTAAGGACTTTTCGGCCCCAACGCTGAAAATAACGCCGTCGACTGTCCCCACGATTCCAATAAAAGTAAACCCTTCACTGGATCACTACCTTTTGCTGCTCGGTATTCACCCCGCCCTTTGAATCCTGCGCGGTGACTGTTATCAAGGTCTCCCCATTGGGAAGCGGCGGGGTGAAGTAATGGAAACTGCCGTCGCCGCCCACAACCGGTACCTCGTGCCCATTGACCATGACCCGAGCGCCAACTTCGGTCTTTCCGGTCAACTCGATCACATGGCCATGTTGAATAAAGGGATCGAGAGACAGCGTGATTTTGCCGGAACTGGTTTCCTTGGCAATTATGGTGAAGCGGTTCTTTTCGCTCTCAGCCGATTCCTTTTGCTGCGCGTCGACTGACCGAACCATCCAGTAGTAGGGCCCTTCGGTTAGACCCGAAACCATGACATCTGCAGAATTAACAGGGCGGTCAAGCACCAGCGACGAGAAATAAGGATTGCGCGACACCTGCAAGCGGTAAGACTTAGCGTTAGTCATTGGTGTCCACGAAAACTCAATCGGCTTGGGATCGTGGGAGATGAAGATCGGCATCATGTTGGCCGGAGAAATCGGCGTCGGTGGCCCGATTTCTTTGACCTTTTCCAGAGTGCCCGAAGCGGGTTTGAAGCTGGCCTTTTCCCATCCCGCCAGTTGCAAGGTCTGACCGTCGCGCTGAACCACGCCGCTGCCCTTGGTGATCAATAACTCGTCGTGCTGGGCCTTGGAATCTTTGCTCACGCGGGCCGCGCTTTCCGGGGCCAAGGTAGCGGTGGCGCCATCCAGGATGACTTCTGATTTCGAGCCTTGCGCGTAAGTGCCGGTGGCCAGATCAACCGTTCCGGTGTTCACGCTAACGGCAACATTTGTCTGCTGATGCGCATTCGCGGAGTTCTCTTCGATCACGATCAGCGAATCCTGTTTCACCGTGTAGTTAGTGCCGTCGTTAAAGACGATCTTGGCCATGCCTTCAGATCCGGTCTGAATCACGTCGCCTTTTTCAAGCGGAATGCTGTAGTCAGCCTTCACCCAGTCGTTACTGTTCGCCTTTTTGACGCGGACCGTTCCATCGAGAGCCGTGATGTGAGCTTGCTGTGCCACCACTCCCCCAGTCGCCGTGGGCTGCGAGGCTACTCGCTCGAGCAAATTCGTGAACAAGCTACTGACCGCTTTTTGTGTAGTTGCGCTGAATTCGGGAAAAGCAAACTTGGTTGCAACCAGGAGCGCCACCAAAATAGCCATTACGAAGAGAACCACGCTTCGGTAGGTGACGGTTTTCCAGGCGATCTGTATCCCTGGTTTTTGGTTCGAGTGCACGAAATATCCTCTGTAGGACAGAACAGTCCCTTTGGATTTAAGCCAAGATTATTACAGCCTGAATAGGTAGGGTAACGGCAATCGATGCACTTTAGGTTACTGAGGTCACAAGAGATAGCTCATTTCGGCAATTCCCGAGAAGCCGGTTTCAACGCCGATCAGCCGATGGATTAGTTCACCAGCGCCTTCAATGCCTCACGGAACACCTGGGTGTGGCGATCGACATGTTCCGGGGTGGTGGCGGGCGACATCAGAGCCATGTTGTGAAACGGTGTCAGTAGGATTCCGCGATTCATGGCGAATAGATGCATAAAGCGCTCCACCTCAAAATCCATGGCGTCATGCGCTTCGGAACCGTTGCGCGGCGCTCTTGGCGCGAACAGGTACTCGGCGCGGCAGCCAAGGCGAGTGACGTGCCAAGGTACATCGAACTCGGCAATCGCCTTCGCCACACCGTCCATCCAGCGTTCGGCGAGCGGAATCATCTGGTCGAAAGCCTTCTGGGTAAGGACGTGTTCCAGCGTCGCCCGCATGGCGGCGAGTGAGAGTGCGTTTCCAGCCAAAGTCCCGCCGACGCCGCCAACGTCGCAGTCTTCAAGATTCTGGCGAGCGCTGATCGCGTCAGCGACCCCCCTGGTAAAGCCGTAGGTAGAACCGGGAACGCCTCCACCGATCGGCTTGCCGAAAACCAAAAAGTCGGGCTCCAGATTTTCGGCACGCGTGTATCCTCCCGGGCCGGCGCAGATGGTGTGGGTTTCGTCGATGACGAGCAATGTTCCGTACTTCCGAGTGAGTTCGCGGAGATTGGCGTGGAATCCCGACGCGGCATGAACAATGCCGACATTGGTCATCGCGGGTTCGGCAAGAACGCAGGCCACATCACCGGGTTTCAGGGCTTCGTCTAGCGCCTCGACGTCGTTGAATTCGACAACTTTCGTTGTGACCGTCGGATCAACCGGCGGCCCGATGTTTCCCCGGCGCGCCTTAGCGACACCGTTTTCCAGGGTGATAAAACTCTCGTCAACCGACCCGTGATAGCACCAATTGAAAACCAGAATTCTGGGGCGACCGGTGATCTGCCTTGCCAGCCGAATGGCAAAGCGGTTTGCGTCAGTCGCGGTGAGGGCGAATTGCCAGAAGGGCAATCTGAACCGCTTCTGTAGTTCCTCGCCCACCCATACAGAATCTTCGCTGGGAAGCATCAGCGTGATGCCGCGCGCGACTTGTTCCTGCACCGCCTTAACGGTGGGAACTGGTGAATGGCCGGTCATTGCCCCGGTGTCGCCGAGGCAGAAATCGACGTAGCGGTGACCATCAACATCGACAAATTCTGCGCCGTGGGCTTCGCGCACAAACGGCGGAAACGCGCCGGCCCATTTGACCATCCAGTTCATGGGCACGCCGCCCAGCAGAGATTTCTGTGCGCGTTCAAACAGGGCCTTGGACTTCGGGCGCGCGGTAACAAATTTCTCTTGTTCAGACTGCATTAACGAATGAAGCCGGTCACGATCGATCGAAGGCATTCATGTACCGAGGCTGTCGCGAAGTTTTGATTTCGAAGAGGCAAGGATTGTAGCTGAATGAGAAAAATACGCGCAAATGGAGCCACCGGGCCCAATTTGCGTGCGACCTCAACTTGCTCCTCGTCTGGCTGGGCGTTTAGCATGAAGGGTTACCCGGAGGACTTTAATGGCAACCGATACCCTGACCAAATCGATCATCGACGGCGATGCATCCCGTCCCAATGTTTATAAGAATTTCATTGACGGCGAATGGGTCGAGTCCGCGTCCGGCGAGACTTTTGAGAACCGCAATCCTGCTGACACTCGCGATGTAGTTGGCTTCTTTCAGAAATCCAATAAAGACGACGTTTATGCCGCAGTTGACGCGGCAAAAAAAGCATTTACGAAGTGGCGGCTGGTGCCGGCGCCGCGTCGGGCCGAGATCATCTACCTTGCCGCCGAAATGCTAGCCGAGCGTAAGGAAGATTACGCGCGCGACATGACTCGTGAGATGGGCAAGGTGCTAAAAGAAACTCGCGGCGATGTTCAGGAAGCGGTCGATACCGCGTATTACATGGCGGGTGAAGGTCGCAGACTTTTTGGACCAACGACTCCTTCCGAACTCCCGAACAAGTTTGCCATGGCGATCCGCCAGCCAGTTGGGGTCTGCGGAATGATTACGCCGTGGAATTTTCCCATGGCAATTCCTTCGTGGAAGCTGCTACCCGCCCTAGTATGCGGCAATACCTGCGTGATCAAGCCCGCGCAGGACACTCCGCTTTCCACCTACAACTTAGTTCGAGTGCTAGCCGACGCCGGTGTACCCAAAGGCGTAGTGAATATTGTGAGTGGATTCGGCCCGGACGCGGGCGCACCTCTGCTCGAGCATTCGGAAGTGCGCGCGATCTCGTTCACCGGATCGAGCGCAGTTGGAAAAACCATTGGCACCACCGCGGCCAAAAGTTTCAAGCATTGCTCTCTGGAGCTCGGCGGCAAAAATCCGATGATCGTGCTCGACGATGCGAATCTGGATCTGGCCATCGAAGGCGCGCTCTGGGGTGCGTTCGGGACCACCGGTCAGCGCTGCACCGCGACTAGTCGCATTATTGCTGAAAAGGGCGTCTATCGCGAGTTTGTTAGCCGCCTGGTCGAACGCGCCAAGAAGCTTCGGATCGGTAATGGTCTCGACGAGACCACAGACATGGGCCCGGCGGTCAACGAACGCCAACTGCTGAGCGATCTGCAATATGTCGACGTAGGCAAGACGGAAGGGGCGAAGCTGCAATGCGGCGGCAATCGCCTGGATAAGGGCGACTATGGTCACGGCTTTTTCATGGAGCCGACGATCTTCAGCGATGTTGATCCCAAGATGCGCATCGCGCAGGAAGAAATTTTTGGGCCGGTGGTCTCGATCATTCCGTGCGAGAACTTCGAGGACGCGATTGAGATTGCCAACAACATCGAATACGGCTTGTCGTCGGCAATCTACACCCGCGACGTGAATAAGGCGTTCACCGCCATGCGCGATCTCTATGCCGGAATTACCTACATCAACGCGCCCACAATTGGCGCCGAAGTCCATCTTCCATTTGGAGGGACGAAGGCGACCGGGAATGGCCATCGCGAGGGCGGAATCGGGGCGATCGATTTCTACTCGGAGTGGAAGTCGGTGTACGTGGATTACTCGGACCGGCTGCAGAGGGCGCAGATTGATAGGCCGGAGTAGAAAGCCGTCGTGCGTCGTTGGCAGAGTCAAAAGCCTTTAACCGCAGAGCACGCCGAGATCGCCGAGAGAATCTTTTAGTTAAAGGCTTTGGTTTTTAGCCAACGACGAACTATCAACGACGCTTTTCTTCCGAATCGCAGGTAGAATATTTCCATGCCTGTAGCTCAAACCCGCGAAATCGCCCCCGCCCAACGCCTGGAAAACTTGCGCTATGCCATTCGTGATCTCGTCAGCCTCGCTGACGAAGTCAAGCGCCAGGGTCACAAAGTTCTTTATCTGAACGTTGGCGATCCGAACATTTTTGATTTCGCGCCTCCGGCGCATGTCATCGAGGCCGCATATCGCGCCATGCGCGACAACAAGAATGGTTACGCGCCTTCGGCGGGAGTTCCCGAGGCGCTCGATGCCATTCGCGGTGAGGCCAAGAAGAACGGCATCACCACGGTGCAGGATGTTTTCATTACCAACGGCGCCGGCGAAGCGGTCGATCTTTGCCTGACCGCGCTGCTCAATCCCGGCGACAACGTGCTCACGCCGCGTCCGGATTATCCGCTCTACCCTGCTGTTCTTTGCAAAGTTGGAGCTGAGCCGAATCCTTATTACCTGAACGAAGACGATGGCTGGCAGCCCGAACTGGATGACATCAAGAAGAAAATTAATTCGCGGACCAAGGCTATTGTTCTGATCAATCCTAATAATCCTACGGGCGCGCTGTGCACGCGAAAGATGCTGCAAGATTTGGCTGAACTTGCCCGGCAGCACAATCTCCTGATCATCGCAGACGAAATTTATGACAAGCTCATCCTTGATGGTGGCGAGCACATCTCGATTGCCGCGGTTGCTCCTGATGTGCCCATAGTCACGATCGGCGGCTTGTCGAAAAACTATCTCGCTCCCGGCTGGCGCATGGGCTGGGGGATTGTGAGCGGCGAGGCGTCGGCGGTGAAGCCTTACGTTGAGGGCATTCACAAGATGCTGCGGGCGCGGCTTTCAGCCAATCATCCCGAGCAGTATGCGATCAAACCGGCGCTCGAAGGTGCGCAGGATCACCTGATCGAAGTGCGCCGAAAACTGACCGCACGTCGCGACCTGACCGTCGATACCTGCAACTCGATTCCCGGCATGAGCTGTGTTCCGCCGCGTGGCGCGTTCTACGCATTCCCGCGCATTGATGTTCCTGAGGACGACGCAACCTGGGTGAAGCAATTGCTGCTGGAGAAACATATCCTGACGGTGCAGGGCTCGGGCTTCGGTCAAAAGCCGGGCAGCAAGCACTTCCGGATCGTTTTTCTGCCGCAGGAAGAAATGCTGCGCCAAGCCTACTCAGAGATTCGCGATTTCATGATCCGTCGCGGTTGAGGCGGACTAGGTGCCCCATCATCCCAACGTTTTTGGAGCTTCCCAAAAAAATCTGCTCTAATCATTCTGCGTGATCGACATTCACTGCCACATCCTGCCCGAAGTAGATGACGGCCCGAAGACCTGGGAAATGTCCGAAGCTATGTGCCGCATGGCCGCTGAAGATGGCATCGAGCACATGGTCGCCACGCCGCATTCGAACGATCGTTATTTTTACGATCGCGAATATCTATTAACCCTGCTTGAAGGTTTGCGGCAGCGCGTCGGTCCTCGTCCTGCGCTGAGTCTAGGCTGCGACTTTCATCTTTCCTTTGACAATATGCAAATCGCTCTGCGCGCGCCGGAAAGATTCTGCATCGGCAAGAGCCATTACATGCTGGTGGAGTTCAGTAATTTCAGTATCGCTCCTCAAGTGGATGCCTGGTTCAGGCAGATGCACGAGCGTGGCATTACGCCGATCATCACTCACCCTGAGCGCAATCCAATCTTGCAGCAGGATCCTGAGCGTGTGGTGAAGTGGAGAGATCTGGGTTGTGCGGTGCAGGTCACGGCGTCGGTGTTCACTGGTTTTTGGGGACCTCGGCCGCGAGAGATCGCTGAGTGGCTGCTGAAAGAGAAAGCTGTACACTTTGTTTCTACCGATGCGCACGAGACCAAGCGACGGGTGCCAGTTCTTTCGGCGGCAAAAAAAATCATTGCCATTGAGTACGGAGAAGAACTCGCCGAAGCGCTGGTGAATCACAATCCCGGCGCAGTAGTAAAAGACCAGCCGCTGCCCTACTTTCCTTAAAAGTGATTGTGTTATCGCGTTGGAACGGTAGACATACTGGCCGCGGGCGCCGAAGCCTGCACTGAACTGGCGGGCATTGAATTACTCGTTGTTGACATCGATGCTGACGAAAGCTTGGCCGTCGAGCGCGAAGCTGTGTGTTGCGTGGATGGCGCAGCCGACATAGTCATAGCGCTCTCCGGATTGAGCAGATGCTCAGAATCGGGTCCAAGTCCCAAGCGGATTAGCGCTCGCGAATCGGGAACAGTTTTGCTCTGCCATCCTTGGTCCGATTGGTAGCGGTGCAACGCCGCTTGCGTCGACGCATCCCACTTTCCGGACGGTTCGCCTTTCAGGTAGTGCTCGCGGATGAGCGCTTCCTGAATCTGGCGTACCCGGTCTCCGTCAATCGCCTTCTGCCCACGGACCCGCCCTTTTCGCGCCTTCTTACTGGCGTGATGGGCATGGTGTGCGGTGTTCTGGACTTTCGCAGTCGGGTTTGGGGACGGCTTTTCCGATGAGGTCGAAGCGCCAAAGGCCAGCGTCGCACTCAACAAAACCGTTACAGCCACAGCCCCGAAATTATCGATTTTCACATCCATGCTCAGTCCTTCGCCATGAAACCGCAGTTCCGGCGTCCATCCATGATCTCGTGGAGACTGCCTTCGCGCCAGTTCCGTTAGTGCAAGTAACAGTTACGGAAGTGTCCCGGCCAGAAAAATGGTGCCGTCATTGCGTCCGGCGCCGCGCTGGCGCACGAGGAATACTACATCCTGACCGCTTTTCAGGCCAGACTGCACGCGGTCGAAGTCGTCCCCGCTATTCACCTTTTGCTTATTGATCTCCAGGATCACGTCTCCCCGCGTGAGCCCGATGTCATCGGCAAACGAACCCGGCTTGACTTCCTGGACTACCACGCCCTGGCCGGAAGGCACGTTCAGACGATCGGCCATTTCCGGGGTCAGTTCGCGAACGATAGCGCCCAGCTTGCTTTGCTTAGGGGTGGATTGTTCGTTGCCTTCCTGGTCCTCACCCAGGCGACTGGCGAACAATTTGGCGCGGTCAGCAACGGTCACCGCCGCTTCATCTTTCTTGCCGTTGCGGAAATATCCCAGAGTCACTTTTGAACCAGGCTTGCGAGCGGCAATATCAGAGACCAGTTCATCGCCGTTCTTGATCGACTTTCCATCAACGGAGAATATGGTGTCGCCCACCTTCAATCCGGCACGTTCAGCTGGGCTGCCAGGAACAACGCTCGAAATCGTGATTCCGCCCTGCCCGCCATAAACGCGCGCAATTGCCGGATTCTCCTGGGCATTGAACTCAATGCCAATCGATCCACGCTCTACCCTGTGCTCTGGGCCTGTGAGTTGGTTGTAAACCTGAGCGATGGTGTTTGATGGCAACGCGAAGCCCACGCCGGCATAAGCATTGGTGTCGGTCAGGATCGCAGTATTTATGCCGATAACTTCGCCGTCCATGTTGACCAGCGGGCCGCCTGAGTTACCGGGATTGATGGCGGCATCAGTCTGAATAAAAGATTGGAACTGGCGACCGGGAACGATGTTGCGTCCTTTCGCAGAAACAATTCCGGCGGTAACCGTTGCCTGCAGACCGAACGGGCTGCCAACAGCGAGGACCCAATCTCCCACTTGCATGCTGTCCGAATTGCCGAGCTTCGCAGTCGGCAAGGCATGATCGACATCAACCTTGATGACGGCCAGATCGGTTTCCTGGTCGCTGCCGATCACTTTTGCATCGTGTTGAATGCCGGCGGCTTCGTCCTGAAGGTGCACGCGAATACGGTCGGCTTTCTCGACCACGTGACGATTGGTGACGATGTAGCCCTTTGGGTCAACAATCACGCCTGATCCCAGGGAACGCTCGCGAATCGGGCCTTGGTCGCCGCCCTGTCCACCAAAAAATTTATCGAAGAAATCGCCGAAGGGGCTTTCCTGGTCGCCGCCTTCCTGGTCTTGATCATTGCCACCGCGGCGACGGGAGGGCTTGATTGTCGATTCGGTATTTATGTTTACCACCGCAGGCTCGAGCGTCTTGGCGATCTGTGAGAACTGATTGGATAGTTGGCGGGGCGAAGGAACAGTGAGGGGTGTCGCATCGGCCGACCGTTTATCTTTTTCTTGCCCTTTAACTCCATATGAAACCACCGTGCCGATCAGGATTCCGACCGTCAGCGTGAGCAGGATGACCGCCGTGAATCCCACGCGATTGGCCTTAAAACGCCCCCACAGATTGGCGCTCGCTTGCATGTTGAATAGCCTCCAGATTACAAACTCCTGATTATACAGCCGGAAAGCGCGGCCACAGACGCCGCTCAGCCCTCAGTTCCTTAGACGCGTGAGCAGCGGAAAGCGTTGTTGATTCCGGCGTTAAGCCTGCAAAAGAAGTGTGCTTGAAGTTTTGGATCACTATTGATCGGTGAGCGCGATGAAAGTGAAACCGCCTCCTGGGGCATCAACCGCGATCACAGTCTGGAACTGACTTTGAGTCAAAGCAAGCGGTCCGGTGTTAAGTAAGACATTAGTTGTTCCTGGCTGGGTCATGAATACTTGGTAATTGCCAATGATTTCCAACTCGTAGTCAGTGGTTTTGTTGAAGGCGAGACTGGGAGAAGTTGGAGTTGCGCCGGCGAGGCTTGTCCCCGAATTCACAATGTAAACGTCAGCCGGTCCCATCGTTTGCGACGCATTTACCACGCGCACCTTGCCGTCGCCCGTGGTGATGGTGGTATTGGTCGCGCCATCTGTGAGTAGCAGGGACTGCATTTTCGCCACAGGGCCTGTCAGCAAAAGCGTCTCATTGGCGCTGTCGGTTATCGAAATCGTCTGATCAAAGACTGAGGTCGAATTACTAACAGTTAAGGCCTGGACGTGCCGCGATCCGGACTTTACCGGCAGGTACGCCGTGGAATTTGTGTAAGCGAGCGAGGTTGCAACCTGGGCTCCATCGATCAGAATGTCTACCGGAGGCGTGTCGGGCGAAGCGATTACGATTCGCAATTGCTGGGTGGTGTCGGAGCTGCCGCCGCCACATCCGCTCGCCCCCATAATGGCCAGGCACAGCGCAAACAGTCCCGCACATCTGCCCACAGTCTTCCTCCGGTGCAAGTTGTTGTTTATCAGATATTGAGAAATTCTGGAAATAGGATGCGGCGCATGCCTAAGAACGATGTGCCGCCCAGCAGATTTTCTGTCTTAGACCTTAATCAGATAGTTCAATTTGACGCGAGCGTGAAATTTACCGTGATCTGGGTATCGACCTCCATTGGATTTCCGTTTAGCAAGTATGGTCGATATCTCCATTGCTTCACCGCATCCATTGCTGCGGACGCCAATAACGGATGCCCAGAGACAAGGCGTTCGCTTTGAATATTGCCGTCTTTGCCGATGATCGCGGCAATGACCACGGAACCCTGGATTCGGGCAGCTCTCGCTTCTGGCGGATAAATTGGCTGGACTTTGGCGATGACCATGCCCTGCATTACTTCTTGGGACACCCGCACCCGCATTGGCAACTGGCCTTGAGGGGTAACTCCGCTAGCTTGTGGTTTCGTATTTGCCAGGGATTGAGCATCGATTTGTGGGCCAGGCCCGCCACTTGCCATAGCACTAAGCCCGGTCGCGTGTTGACCCGCGACTGCTTCTCCCGCCACCGCTTCTCCGCTGCTCAAGCAGGTCGTAGCCTTCCCGTCAGATGCAGCCCGCATGGTTCCGCCCTCGTCGGAGCAGAATGCGCGCTGGCCAGAATCGTTTATTTCGGGCTCGGCGACGACTTTGTATTGTGTGCTATCGCAGCCGGAAATCGCATACACATAACCACCGTGTTTTCCGGTTGCGAGGTCGGTGAAAGAACCATTATTTTGGCTTCTGCCCATCAGCCCCGAAAGGTTGCATGCATAGGTGCCGTGAGCCTGGTGATAGGAATTTTGCGCCCCTATGATCATGCGCATTCCGAGCTGTGCGCCCTGTTCGTTTTGCTTGCCGTTTTGGCGTTCGATATTTTTCAGAAACTCCGGGTCCGCCAGCGGTATCCGCACTTCAGCTCTGATCTCATTCAGCCGCCAGATGTCTGCTTCAGTCTTCATTATGAAAGTAAAGTGTGGAATGAAGGGAAGCGGCTGCTCGTTACCTTCCTTGGTGATGTGGAGCGTGAGTTCGATTTCGTCGTCATCTCCGGAGAGGTTATCGCTCTCGACTGTAATTTCTGTCTTCTCGTTCTGTTCAACTTCTTCCGCCTGCAAAAGAGTTGGGCCGGTATCGAAGGTTTCAAACTTCACGCCGCCGCCCTTCGTCATGTTCGCGAACATTGAAAATTCGTCAAGCATGCTCATCCCGCCGGTGCCGCTCATTCTTTTAAAAGTGTTGCGGGTTGAATCTGATAGATGTCTTTCCAGGTGGTTGGGCGCGGTCCCAAAAAACATTTCAATTAGCGCTTGACGCGCGGTTTGCGGCGCTTGCTGAGTCTGGGCGTACAGGGAAGAGAACAGCAGAACGGGAAGGAGCCAAGCAAAATGGCGGGGCATTGGACCTCCAGGAGACACCAGCAGCATACCAGAGTTGCTGCTGGAGGCCTGATTCCTTTATAGACACCACAGGGCTGCAGTTAGCCAAGGCTTGCGACCGATGTGCAAAGTTATGCAGTTCGCTGGATGGCGACGCCCTGAGTCACATTATCCCCTCCCATTGTAAAGCCTTGCCCAGCAAGGCTTTTGGCGAGTCTCTGGCTTTCCGGCCAGCGGCAAGGCTTTGGTCGCGAAGGTGCAATTTCAAAAGGCAAGAAAAGAGGCTGCCACAGTCCATGCTTTCGATTTTCTTCTTTTTGTGTTCTCGACCCGACCAATGCCGTACGCTCTCGGTCTCCGGTGCGTTACCTCTTGGCGCGCTGGATGGAGCGAAGACGGTGTCTTAGCAGTGTTTGTCCCTCCAATTGCCTCTTTGGAATGGTGGCTCCAGAAATGGAGCCACTTTTTTTGACGCCGTCAAAAGCGCTAGGCCTGTGCGATCCCCGAGTGCGGGTGTTACCTTAAAAAGAAAACTAAACAGTTGATTCGAGGTGACGATGCTTCGTGGAACCTTCGCATTCCTGCTAGTGGGGCTCATTCTTTCTTTCTCTGGTGCCCAGACTCCCAAGTCCTCGCGATCCGCGCCTTCGCCGGAAGCTGAGTCCGCGACCCGGGCGTTTTCGCCGCTGCTGCGAACTCAACTTGCACACATTCGCGACGCCGCCCTTTCTGACAATTACGCATACCAGCAACTCGAATATTTAACTGACAGTATCGGCCCCCGGCCGCAGGGTTCGTTGCAGGCCGATGCTGCTGCGCATTACGTTGCCGACCAAATGCGCAAGCTGGGACTGGATGTTCATCTGGAACCTGTGCCGGTCCATCGCTTCGAACGTGGGACGGACGCGGCGGAATTGATCGAATACCCGGGTCAGGTCGAGGGAACGAAACAGAAAATATACGTCACTGCGTTGCGCGGGAATTCACCCACCCCGGACGCGGGTATCACCGCGGATGTCCTTGTGGTCAATTCTTTCGAAGAATTGCAACAGATGGGAAGAGACAAAGTCGCAGGCAAAGTTGTGTTGTTCAATGTGATCTACGATCACCAGAAAGCTATCGCTGGCCAAGCTGGTGCGGCATACGGCGAAGTCGTGCGCTATCGCGGCAGCGGAGCTCTGGCGGCGTCGCAACTGGGCGCTGTTGGTTCTTTGGTGCGCACTGCCGGCGACGGAGCGTATCGCCTCCCGCATACCGGGTCGAGCACTGATGCTCCGACTCCAGCAGGCGCAGTCAGCGCCGAGGATGCCGGATTGATCTCACGCCTGGCGCAACGGGGGCCGGTGCGAATTCATTTGACCCTCACCACCAAAGTGGGGCCTGAGGCGCAGGGCTACAACGTGGTCGCAGATTTGAAAGGCTCCGAGCATCCCGAGCAAGTTGTCGTCGTCTCCGGACATCTCGACTCATGGGACCTCGGCACCGGCGCGATCGACGACGGAGCCGGAGTGGTCGTTGCGATGGAGACTGCCGAGATCATTCATAAACTCAATCTTCATCCCAAGCGCACGTTGCGCATTATTGCGTGGATGAATGAAGAGATGGGAGCGACCGGCGCGTCAACATACGCCAAAGATCACGACGCCGATGTCTCGAACCACGTCGCCGCCATCGAGAGCGACCTGGGCGCTGAACATCCCCTTGGCTTCCACGCCAAAATCAGCGATGCCGCCCAAAAGCAGCTTTCGCCCGTGCTTAGTGCGCTCACTGCCTTCGGCGGTAATCTGCTGCAAATTGTGTCACAGTCGCCCGAGACTGACATCGAACCGCTGGCTGACAAGGGCGTTCCCGTCTTCGGCATCTGGCAAAATGGATTAACATATTTCACCTATCATCACAGCGCCGCTGACACGCTCGATAAGGTCGATCCTGAACAGCTGCGCGAAAACGCGGCTTGCATGGCGGTAATGGGTTACGCCTTGGCCGACATGTCGGACTCGTTGGAACGATAGTGCTACGGACTCCTGCGTAACAAAACCAGCTACAAACCTCTGGTCATGGCGATATTCCTGTGTTCAAATGCCGGGAACATGAATGCCGCCGTCATTCTCGGGCCAGGGAATGTGAGCAAACCGCTGGCGGCATTTCAGCGCGCGGCGCACGCGCAGTGGACTTCTCTTATTGAACAAGCCGATGCGGTCGTGATTTTTGGCGGCGACGGCACCATTCACCGCAATCTTCCGACTCTGGTTGACCTCGGCGTTCCGCTGATGGTTGTGCCTTGTGGCAGCGGTAATGATTTCGCGCGTTCTCTTGGTTTGCAGGATCCGAGCGATTCACTTTCAGCGTGGCAGAGATTCGCTTCCGGCGCCGGCAATGTCAGGACAATTGATCTCGGCATGATTCAGTCCTTGCGCAAAACCAACTCCATCGCAGATGAGTCTGGCGCGGCGCATTTTAATGGCCAGCCACATTATTTTTGCTGCTCCGGTAGCGTGGGCTTGGATGTTGAGATTGTCCGACGCGCCAATAAACTTCCATCGTGGGTTCGCGCCCGCGGCGGCTATGGTCTTTCTGCGCCCGGAGAATTTTTTCGCTTTCAACCATTTTCGATGAAAGTATCGCCGAATGGTAATTCTGCCGGACCGTTCCGTCCGACACTGCTCGCCGCTGTGGCTAACGCTCCGACATACGGCGGTGGCGTTAAGATCGCGCCGCAGGCGAAACTCGACGATGGCAAGCTGGATCTTTGCGTGGTTAGGGCGATGGGCAAGTTCAAACTGTTTTGCCTCTTCCCAACCGCTTACTTCGGGCGGCATCTTATTTCGAAAAGTGTCGAGTATGGGCAGACTGACCACGTCAGCATTGAGACCGAGGTTCCCGTCGACGTTTATGCGGACGGCGAATATGTCTGCAAAACCCCGGTCGAATTTAATGTTGCGCGCGAAGCCTTGCAGGTGATCGTTCCCGGGTAAACACCGCCGCTGTGCGAGAGTGCTAAACTACAACCTCTATGGCTGAGAACGGTCGTTCGCGAGTCTGGCTATGGGTGTTAATCGGGGGAGGCGCGTTCTTCCTCTTTGTATTGGCCGTCTTCACTCTGGTCTTCGTCGCGCTGCATGCCAGCGGACGCGAGGCCGGCATTCACGCTTTCGGGGACAAGATCGGTGTCGTCGATCTTGATGGCGTAATTATCGATCCTAGTGAAGTTGTGGAGGACATCCGCAGGTTCGCTGACGACGATTCCATCAAGGCAATCATCATTCACGTAAATTCGCCCGGAGGCGGAGTTGCGGCCTCAGAAGAAATCTACCGCGAAGTTAAGCGCGTCCGCGATGAGAAGCATAAGCGGATCGTCTCTTCCATCCAGACAGTGGGCGCCAGCGGCGCATACTACGTGTCGTCGGCGACCAATAAGATTTACGCCGATAGCGGTAGCGTTGTGGGTTCGATTGGCGTGATCGCCGAATGGGTGAATTACGGGGATCTCATGCGCTGGGCCAAGCTGAAGCCAGAGATATTGAAGGTGGGCCAATTCAAAGATACCGGCGATCCCACCCGCGAGCTTACCCCGGCCGAACGCCAGTACATGCAAGGCCTCATCGACGACATGTATGGTCAATTTGTGCAGGCCGTGGCGGACGGGCGGCACGCCAAGACCTCTGATATCAAGTCGATCGCTGACGGCCGAGTGTGGACTGGGGAACAGGCTATTGGACTCCATCTCATTGATCAGATTGGAGATTTTCGCGTTGCCGTGATGGATACGGCGAAGTCGGTCAGCATCAGTGGCGAGCCCGTTCTGGTGCATCCGGAGAGGGACCGGAAGTCATTGTTGGACTTATTGTTTGGCGACGTAACTCCTTATTTGCCGACGAAGGAAAAGTTGCTCGATCAGCAGGTTGGATTTTACTATCTTTGGAAGTAGCAAGCCGTGATCCCATCTGCCTCTTGCCAACAAGCCCTGAAATTTGAGAAGGTTATGCGAACGGCATTCGGGCCGGCGCCGGACGAAGGCATGGCAAGCATGAAGCTCCCGGCGGAAGTATTCTCGACGATTGGAGAGCAAAGTAATCATGACTAAAGCGGATCTGATCGACGAGGTTTCCGGTCTGGTTGAATTGACCCGCAAAGACAGCGAAGTGGTCGTCGAGACCATCTTTGACAGTATCGTCCGCTCGCTGCGAGCCGGGGACAAGATCGAAATTCGCGGCTTTGGCAGCTTTCGTACCCGCCAACGCAAGCCTCGCGTGGGACGCAATCCCAAGACCGGCGATCGGGTAGACGTGCCCGCAAAGAAAATTCCGTTCTTCAAGCCCAGCAAGGAATTGAAAGACTTGGTAAATGGCGAGGCCAGTTCGCATACCCCCGCGGCGCCTTCGCCTGCAATGTAGTGCGCAGTCATTGTATTTAGAATTCCCGCAGGATGTTCTCCCGCAAAATACGCATTGAATACGACGTTGACGGCAAGCGCACGCCGTGTCCGCTGAAATGGCTGGACAATTTCTCCATGCGCAATTTCACCAATGCAAGCATTTTTGACGACACTCTTCCTTTGGGAGATGGACTCATGGAAGTTGGCGAGCGCGTGCCGCTGGATAAATTGAAAGACGCAATGGAAGACTGGTTCCAGCGAAAAGGATATTTGCCCGAGGCTGCCGGGCTGTTTCTCGAACTGCTTTAAGTGTGAAGTTTCAGCTGGAAATTGTTTCCGGAAGTTTCTTGCTCACAAACTCAAGTACTTTCCCGGCGATGCGCGAGAACAACAGGTTTTCGCAAAGTTCATTGCCCGTAAGCCGCGCCCACAGCAGTTCTCCGCAAGCAGCTACGCGGACTTCGGTGGCCCGCAGGGTCGAAATATAACTGGAAATAATTCGAGTTCTTTCTTCTGCATCGCTGATCCCCTCGAACAGTTTTTCGCAGCTTGCATTCTGTTCTTCCATTCGTACCAGCGCAGCATCGATCTCGACGCGGGTGGTCAGGCAAGCCTGAGTTTTGCACTTCATCATCTGCTCAATGGCGAATAGCGCGCGGTGCTCAATTTTGTCCGCAAATGCCATGTGCAATACGCGACGGTCGTTTGAAAAATGAACTGGGGCCATATTGAAATTTTTCAACAGATAAAACGGAATGCTACAGCTGCCCACTCCGGCGGGGACTGTCTTAA
The DNA here is from genome assembly GCA_963703465.1 of uncultured Acidobacteriota bacterium. Lineage (GTDB taxonomy): Bacteria > Acidobacteriota > Terriglobia > Terriglobales > Acidobacteriaceae > Gp1-AA145. Next base: position 179,009 of record CAVPEQ010000004.1, read on the forward strand.
TCACAGGGCAGGACCACTGACTGGCAAGTGCCGCGGCCACGGTCACATTGCGCGCGTAGCCGAGTTGTTGCAGCCATTCGCCGATTCGTCCGCTGCCAGTTTTCTTTTGCAGTTCCAGCGCCTCCTGTAGTTGTCCACTCGTTAGCTCTCCACGCGACAGCATCAACAAACCCAACGGAATACGGCACGAACTCATCTGGTCCCGACGAGACGCGGTGGATGAATGTTGCATACGCCGGAGCAACTCCCGCTCAAGACATTCGGGAAAACAAAATGCTGATCCGTGTAATTGCACGCTCGGAGTGGGGCGCCAAAGCTTTTGCCGGATGGTGGGATCATGTCCGCAATCATGGCTGGAACAGCTCCGCGATGGTTTTATACGGCGTTTGAATAGCCATTGAAATGTTGCTTTCAGCGGGGTTGCGATCGTCTTCATGCCGGTTCCTGCGCCGGCAAAACTTCCGTAATTCGGATGCCGAAATTTCTTTCCACCACTACCACCTCTCCGCGCGCAACCAGTCTTCCGTCCAGCAGCAAATCGGCCTCCTCCTGGATTGTGCGATCGAGCTCCAATACCGAGCCCGGTCCCAGCTCGAGAATTTCTTTGAGTAGAAGGTTGCGCCCTCCAAAACGCAGAACCACATCGAGTTCTACGTCCATGAGCAGCTCGAGCTTTTCCGGTCCTTTGGAGGCGGGTTGGGAAGGGGTCGGGGCTGCAGGCACGGGTTCGGGTTCGCGCCAGGCGGAAACCAGAGCGGTTGCAAGCGCCGAACTCAACTTCCATTCAACTTGCACAGGGCGTGGCGCTGTCGGTCCGGAACTCATCCATCCACTCGCCGCTGGAGGCCAAGTCGGCACTTCGCCGAGAATTACCGTAAGTTGTATTTCAAGGCCCTTGGGTCTTGCCGAAGTGGCCACGTGGCCCGCGACCTGACGGAACAACTCCTCGATCGCGGAACGATCATCGGCGGTGATTTCAGTTCGTACGGCATCAGTGTCCGAGGCGAAAGTCTTGGCCAGGTCGATGGCTGTTTCCGGCGGGAGCCGAAGATTCATTTCCCCGCGAGCGGTGCCCGCAGCCGTGATCGTAAGCTGCACGTCTTCGGGAACGGCGGTGGGCATATTTCCCCCCTCGCCATCCTGCATGGGAAAAGATGTCGCGGCAACTTGGGACAACACCGTCGAGAGCGCATCTGTCCACAGTTGCGCAAAGGCTTTAACCGGTCCACCCGATGGCAAGGCAGGGCTGCTCATACCAGCTTCCTCTCTGTCGGCGCTTCAATGGCTAAATTGATCTGTGCGGCGCGCATTGGACCGACACGCGCCACGTTGGCTGTGAAGATCGGTTGATCGCGGGCAAACAATGTTGCCGGCGCGCCGGCCGGCCGGTTCAGCGCAATAACCTTCCCAGGATGAATATCAGCCAACTCCGACGACAACGCACGTGCCGGCAGCCCGAGGTCTAGCCGGAACGGGCACTTTTTCAGGGCTTTCCGCCACTGCTGCGGAAAATCCGGCGAGTCGGGACGGGTATAAAATCGCGGGCGCACCACTGAGATTTTTCGCAGCAGCGCACTCGATATGACCGTAGGAATGGCAATGGTCATGCCGCCGCGACGCTCTTTCAGTGCGACTTCGAACCCCAGGCACAGCATCCGTTCCTCGAGAGCCATGAGCTGTTGCGCTTCCCCAGGCTGTTTCCTTTCTTCGAATTGAAATTCCACGGCCAATGCTTGCCATGCGGTTTGTAGCTCGCGAAAAATGATTCGCATGGCGGTTTCAGCAACCTGCTCTTCAATCTCAGTGATGTCGCGGGCAGGCGGTTGGCTCGATCCCTCTCCGCCCAGCAGCATGTCGATCAACGCAAATGTGATTCCCAAGTCCAACTGGATCAGCCCGGAAGCGTTGAATGGCGACACTCTACAGGACGCTAGATAATTCACATAGACATCGATCACGTTGGTTCCAGTGTCGAAGGAAAGATTCCATACGTGCTCTATGATCATGGTCCGCGAGACCCGTCGTCCGGCATTCAGCATTAAGTATTCGAGCAGGCCGAATTCCTTGGATGTAAGTTCGATGCGCTTGCTGGCCCGCTCCACCTTGCGTTCCACGCGGTCAAGTTTCAGGTCCGCGACCGTGAGCACTGATGCCGCCGGCAAGTGGCTCCTGCGCAGCAACGCCCGGATCCTGGCCGAAAGCTCAATAAATGAGAACGGCTTTCCCATGTAATCGTCGGCGCCAAGATCGAGGCACTGAACCCGGTCTTCCACACGGTTTCTGCTCGTGAGCACAAGGATCGGCATGCTGGGCTTGCGCGGCCGCAAATGCCGCAGGATCGAAATTCCATCCATGCGCGGCAGGTTCAAATCCAGCATGAACAAGTCGTAGTCCAGTTCGGTCGCCATGGCCTTGGCCTGCTCGCCATCATGGGTCACGTCCACGGCATAATGTTCTGCTTCGAGGCCTTTTTGTACGAAGGTGGCGAGGGCGGGGTCGTCTTCGGCAATCAATACACGCATAGGAATAATTAGGTTCGATTCATTCTTAGAGCCGAGCGGCTTGCGAAGCAAGGCACGAAGGGCGGGGCGTGTGACCGTAACCGATGGAACCTTCCTCCACAGGCGATTCTGCGGAACAATCGTCGCTTGAGATGGCAAGCGGAACCTCGCCTGCCACTCGCCATTTAGCAAGCTTTCGCCAGAGGATAAGGGATTAACCCATGGAGCCTTGGACTAAACGATTTTTGCAAGCGGTATTCCTTCCCGGCGGCGCCATCCTCCTTGGGGCATGGTTGCTGCTTAATCCGGGATGGATTAATCCTTCCGTTTATGGCGTTCGATTTTTTTATTATGCCGTCTTCATTGCCGCCTTATTGCTGTCCTGGAGGTTCCACACCACACGGATTTTTCTTTCCGCGATTGTGCTGTTACTCGCCCATCGGGCGCTCGAATTTTTTACGCAAGGGCATGTTGTCGCCGCGGGGCCGGGCCGGGTGGCATTTGAGGCCATCGCCCTGCTGCTGCCGCTGAACTTTATTCTGCTGACTTTCTTTCCTGAGCGTGGATATCCCGGACGCAGCCTGTTCTGGTTCTTGATCCTGCTGTTTTTCGAGTCGGTTTTCGTTGCCGCGATCGCCCGTCCAGGCCAGCCCGCCCCTGCGCTCCTGCATATCTCACCCATGACGTCTATGCATTGGAAGTTGCCGCAACCTGCGCTGTTGTTCTTTGTGATCGCTCTCGGTTATCTGCTGTATCGCCTGTTGCGTTTTCAAAAGCCGACCATCATTGGAATGTTCTGGTCGCTGATCGCAATTTGGCTAGCTCTGAACGCTGGAGGAATAGGAAAACTCAGCAGCGCCTATTTCGGCGTGGCCGCGCTGATTCTCGCTAGCTCTATCGTCGAAAACTCCTACGCCTTGGCATATCGTGACGAGCTTACCGGCCTACACTCGCGCCGCGCCTTCAATGACGCACTGGTTCGCCTGAAGCCGCCCTATGCCGTCGCTGCGGTCGATATCGATCACTTCAAAAGTATTAATGACACCTACGGGCATGACATCGGCGATCAAGTGCTTCGCATGGTGGCGTCGAAGCTCGCCCGCGTGGGCGGCGGCGGCGACCCATTCCGTGTCGGCGGCGAAGAGTTCACCATTCTTTTTCCGGGCAGAACGGGCAAGGAGATCGTCGACATACTGGAGTTGTTACGGCTCAACATCGAAAGTTCCACTTTCCGTGTCCGCAGTGGCGAGGAGCGCCGCAAAGTACAGCGTACTCCCGAGCGCAGATCGGAAAGCAAAAAACGGGAAGCGCCTAAACTTGTTGCTGCCACTGCGTCGGTGTCGTTGTCTGTAACCGTAAGTATAGGGATTGGCGAATCGCAACCGAAGTTGAGCTCTGACGAAATCATTAATCAGGCGGACAAAGCGCTCTACCGCGCCAAGCGTGGCGGCAGGAACCGCATTGAAAGCGGCATTCCAGAAAAGAAAGTGTTGGGTTTCCGCAAGAAGAAACCGAAAGAACTCTAGGATCCGGAGTTGGTGGTTCGACGGGTTCGCTCTAACGCCATATCCACGATCTCGCCGATGAGTTGCGTGTAGGAACGGCCCGACTTCTTCGCAGCCATGGCGAATTCATGCTTGCTGGAGAGCCATGGGTTTGGGTTGGCCTCAATCACGTAAACTTCGCCCTCAGGAGTGAGTCGCATATCGATGCGTCCGTAGTCGCGCAGCTTCACCGCACGATACGCGGCCAGCGCCGTCTCCGATAATTTCTGCACCGTGGGTTCGTCGAGGTCTTCCGCGATGGTCGATTTCGTCAGCTTGTAGGCTTTTGAATCGGTTTCGAATTTCACGTCGCGGCTGGCGATCTTCGGCGTTCCTCGCGGCAACTTTGAAAGATCGAGTTCGACCAGCGGCAAGACTTCAGTTTTTTCATAGCTGCCAAGCACCGACGCGTAAATCTCTCGGCCCTCGATGTACTCTTCGATCAAGGCAGGCGAATCGAATTCATTTTGCACGTACTCGACTCGTTCCATTAGCTCTTTCACGCCGGTCACCACGGCGGCGGCGTCGATTCCGATGGAACCATCTTCCGACTGCGGTTTCACAATCAACGGAAATTTCACGTCGTGGGCGTGGTCGATATTTCCTCGATACGCAGTCGCAAAGAACGGCGTGCGAATGTCATGAAAGGCGAACATTTTTTTTGCCGTCGCTTTGTCCTGCGCTAGAAAGTGCGCGTGAGGACCCGCGCCGGTGTAGGGAATTCCCAGCAGATCCATGTAGGCCGACACATTCATTTCTTTGGTATCGTCGCCCGCGTAGGATTCGGTGAGGTTGAATATCAAGTCGGCGCCGCATTTTCCCAACCCATAGAGTGACTGTGGCCGCCCGTCCAGCACGTAATACGAAGGTTCGTGCCCCAATTTGCCGAGGGCATCGAAAATTTCTTCCCGGTCTTCTTTCACTTTGCGCTTGCGTCCAGTCTGCGTCGCTTCCGGCTCCGAAGTGTCTTCTTCGCCCCAGACGTCGTAAAGCACCGCGACTTTTAGTGGCTCGGCCATCCACTTTCTCCTAAGCTTGAAATGCCTTGCACCGCGCGAGGTGGGTCATCACCAGCGTGGTCGCGAATACGGTAATTTCCGAAAGATATTCCGCTTCCTTTTTCTTGTCGATCATCAATCGCAATTCACCACTGCGCTTCTCAATCGATTCCATCAATTTTTTCACGGCGGGCCTTTGCAATGCCGTCCACCGAGTGATGTGGTCCACGATGGTCTTTCTATGTTCGCGCAAAAAAACCTCCGCCGGCTGCGCGCTCTTGCTCTTCTTAGACGTATTAAACATGGCTGCCAGATCGCCGTCCTGGGTCACATCCAGCAACGGAATCTGATCGGTGGAGTTGCGATAAAACTCGCCAACCGTCATTTCCATTTCCGCAGCAGTGATGTCCGGAGTTCCGCGCTTGCGTAACGGATCAACATTTCCCAGGTCGCGCGCAATCCGGTCCATATATTGCAGCTTTGCCAGCGCTCCCCAGCCGCGGTACTTCTTGCGCCAGTTCGAACGCGGCGTCATCCACACCGCAAAGGTTTCCGCAAAATCTTCATCCGGATGCTTCTGCGCATACCATCCCGGCAAATAGCGCACGTAATCTTTCGAGAACAGAACCGGCCGGTAGTTCTCGCGATACGGCCTGCGATACGGCCCAAACAACTGCTTCCACTCCGGCGTGCGATGCAGCTTGTATGCGTAATTGAACGCGTGCCCCGCCTCATGCCGCAGGTACATCATGATCTCGCGAGCGTTCTCGATATCATTATTCTCCTTTTCAACCTGCGCCACATCCGCCCGCGCCAGGTAAAACGGAATTCCAATCACCGGTTCTCCCGACGGGCAGCCCCATTCATCCGTTAAGTAAACCCCGGGATGAAACTTGAGGATCTTTTTCTGTGCCAACTCGCGATAGAGCTGCTGCACAAGTTTTTCGAGCGTCGATCCCTCGATCGCCAGCCCAAGATCGCAAATCCGGGTGCTCAACAGCGATGGCGCGTTGTCCGGCCCTGCAGCCACCTTCGATTCATTCAGCGGCGGAGTTTCATCAACAGCCGCCTGTTGGTCCAAGTCGGTCACGTGTAATCAGTGTATTAAAAGGCTGGCTTCCGCAATAGTAAGGAGGGAAGTGCGGCCTGTCCCATCATTAGGTTAAGGGAGCCATAGTGCAGACAAAAGGTAACTATGGTTGGAGAACGCGCGTCATGGATTTGGCGGGCGGCGCTTCAAGGAGAAAACTGGGTGGGTAAAAAGAAGGCTGAACCGATTAATTCTGGTGGGCCCGAATCGGTTCGGCGTCGTTCTGCTCTGTTCTGCGTTGCCCCAGACCGTCAAGCAGCCAACCCTGCTGGATGTGCCGGCTGTGCGCCGTGACCACGGTATACGCTACGCCCAGGAAATGTTTGGCGGTTATGCCTGTGACTTCAAGACAGTTGAAGTTCTGCTCGCTCTTTCGCGCGATGATCCGCATGAGCGCCTTGCGAACATCGTTTTCAGACACGGCCCCGAAGAATTTTGTCCGTAATTCTCCGGCCATAAAAAATGAATTCCACCCTCTGGACCGGACGGTGTTGTCGAGATCGCGCCCGTTGCGAAAGAGAACTAAATTCCAATTCCCGGAATAAGGTTCGCTCTCGATGCCGAGAGTTCGCGTCATCCCCGGCCGGTTCTCGATAAGGATACTGCCGACTTCAACTTGTGATTTCATGTTTCCCCGCACTAGTCGAGTTAGAAGGAGAAGCGACGGCCTGCGCCGCCGCCTTTTCAGTCAACAGTTAAGCTGCAACTGCCTGATGGATCGTCGAGCTGATCACATCGCACGCCTGAACCTTAGGTGTGCCATCGAGCACTCCGGTTAAGCTCTTGAGCAACTCGGGGTAGCCGGTCGTGTTGTATGCCTCTGCGTTTTCTTTGCTGTCCCAAACACTGATCGCGGTCACATCCAACCCGGCTTGCGGGTTCGAGAAGCTGATTTCATTCTGGAAACCCTTCTGCTTGCGCAGCATAGGAAGCGCTTCGTTATCGAAGAGCCGTGTAAACTCGCCCAAAGAATTGGGTTTCAAGCGCAGTGATACATTGCGTACAAACATAGTCAACCTCCTACAGTTGGTGGTTAAATCTAAGGAAGGAAACGTCAGATAGGCTGACTTAGATCAGAAAACCTGAATGAGAGAAAAGGGGATATTCCCTCTATCTCGACCCTAGTCCCATCCACCCCGATTGTCAACGCTGCTGCTTAATTCAAACTGTGAAGGTTTGCGTGTCAATCTCTAAATGTGGACCGACCTCAGCTCCGGGCCGAGGGTCGGTCACGAGTAGAGCAGTCAACATTCGGGGCGGGTGCTATTCGGCGTCCAGCAACACTCGCAGTTCGCTCGACCGCGATGGGTGCCGCAGCTTGCGCAGCGCTTTCGCTTCGATCTGGCGAATGCGTTCGCGCGTGACGGCAAAACAACGGCCGACTTCTTCCAGCGTATGTTCCGAGCCATCGTCCATGCCGAAGCGCATTCTCAGCACGCGCTCTTCACGCGGGCTTAGAGTGCGCAGCACTCGTTCCGCGCGTTCCTTCAGATTTACCCCGATCACCGCTTCCGCAGGGGAAACTGCAGTGCGGTCTTCGATCAGGTCGCCCAGATGAGAATCGCCCTCTTCACCGATCGGCGTTTCGAGTGAGACCGGTGCGCGCATGATCTTCAGCGCTTTGCGCACCTTCCACTCTGGGATGTCCATCTGTTTGGCAATCTCCGCCGATGAAGGTTCGCGTCCCAGGGTTTGCGCCAGCCGCCTGGAGGTGCGAATCATCTTGTTGACGATCTCGGTCATGTGCACTGGCAACCGGATGGTACGCCCCTGATCGGCAATGGCACGGCTGATGGCCTGCCGGATCCACCACGTCGCATAGGTCGAAAACTTGTAGCCCCGCCGGTATTCGAACTTATCTACGGCTTTCATCAGACCGACATTACCTTCCTGGATCAAGTCCAAAAAGTGCAGGCCGCGATTGGCATATTTTTTCGCAATCGAAACCACCAGCCGCAGATTGGCTTCGATCATCTCGTGCTTTGCCGCATCGGCATTCATCTGCCCCTGGACAATGGCGCGTTGCGCATTGCGGAGTTCGGCGAAGGTCATTCCGGCATCGCTTTCCAGCTTCTTGATCTCGGCACGATGTTGCCGTTGCATGGCGAGATGATTCTTCTTGACGGCTTCACTGGAAGTCTTCGTGATCTTCTTTTCCATCTGCGCAAGCTGGCGTTCCAGTGAGCGCATGGCATCCGCGGTCCGGGTTACGCGCTCAATCAGCCGTTTGTATTCCGCCGGCGTGAATCCCAGCGTGCGGATGATGAGAGAGATACGCACCACCTCGCGCGCCAGCTGCATTTGGCAGCGGCGGAACTGTTTTGCCTTCTTCTTCGGCGGGATCGTGCTCAACTTCTCCGTCAACCGAATGGCATTGTTGTAATGCTTTCGCAGCTGATCGATGCGGCGCACGATGTCATCCGTGCGCTTGCTCAATTTTTCCTCCGTGAGTTCTTCCTCTTCGAAGGTCACTATTTCCTGAATCGCCCGCCGTTCTGATTTCAGGTCATCGCCAATGGTCAGAATCTGGCGGATCGCGATGGGAGAACGTGAAAGCGCCTTCAACACGCGACGCTGCCCGTGCTCGATCCGCCTCGCGATCTCCACTTCGCCTTCGCGAGTCAGCAACGGCGAAATGCTCATCTCGTGCAGATACAACCGGACCGGATCGCTGGACGTGTCAGGCGCGCCCGTACTCAGATCGAGTTCGACCTCTTCCTCATCTTCTTCGCTGGCTAGCTTTTGCTCCATGCTCAGCCAGGGCAGCGCCATGTCTCCGGCGATCACATCCAGACCCTGCTCACTCACCGCGCTGAACAGGTCTTCGGTTTCTTCTTCGGATGACACACGGCGGGGGCCCAATTCTTCCATCTCTTGTTCGGCGACATATTCTTTTCTTGCTGGCATAGTTGGTCTCTTCCTTCGACAAAGCTGCGGAAGTCAAACAACCGTAAATCAGAACCGGGTTGGTTCTTCCGCGAAAATCTAATTTTTAAGAGCGCACGCCGGGTTCAGTGTGCTCGCGACTAATCGTCACCGGAAACCAAAACCGTGGCAAACTCCAACGCATCCGTCACATCGAGCGCGGCGGACTCCCCATAGATTTGGTTGATAGTATGGCGCAAGGCAATGAGATTGCTGCGCGCGGACTCCGTCGCCCGGCTGGCAGGATTTTTCGCCATTTCCAGCTCGTAGGTCCTCAACAGCAACCCACTCTGCTCCTCGAGGCGTTCCACGGTCTCCGGATTAAGCTGCGCTTCAGAGTGCATATCCTAGTGTACGCGAATCTGGGACTCAATGTTTGCCCCACGGCAACTGCTGCAGTACTGCGCTGTTATGTGAGCAATTTAGCTCAGAATTCGCCCTCCCAACCTGTCATTATTATGTTGCGGTAGTGTAGGGTGATCTTGCCCCCCTCGGCGTAGGTACGCCAAGGTCGTGAAAGCAGAATATGCCGTCCTTTCGTCCATCGTTCCTGTCCCGTCTTCGCAGCCTGCGGGCTTTTTTCCCGGCGTGGATGAGGCAAATGTCAGGTTCTAAACCCCAAGCGGGTGATTTCGCGTCGCAGCGGATGTGTCCGTTTTGCCGGCTCATCACGCCTCGTTACGAGACTTGTTGCCTGGAGTGCGGCAGGGTGCTCAACGCGGCCTGATCGGGGCAAATTCCACCCCAAAGCCCATAGACAAAACTGGACCTCCATTCGCCGCGCAAATCGAAATACAATACCTATCTTCGTCATTTCGTGCCGTTAGCATGAGTTCATTGGGGGATTATTGGCATGCCAGGAATCGTCTCTCGTCGTGAGTTCATCGTCACCGGAGTGGGAGCACTCGGGGCAACCACTTTTGGCGCCGTCTCTGCGAAAACCTCTGCGCCGGAGTCCGCTCGACTGGCAAAATCGCCATTCAAGATCGCCGTCATTACCGATGAGATCTCTCAGGATTTCGGCCACGCTTGCGAAGTTGCTTCTCAACAATTTGGCATGGGCTGGGTAGAAATCCGCGCCGCATGGAGTAAGAACATTACGAATTTCGACGCGCACGAAATTTCCGAAATCCTGAGCGTGCTTAAGAAAAATAATCTTCGCGTGACCGACATCGCCAGCCCGCTGTTCAAGGTTGATTGGCCGGGCGCGCCCAAGTCCAAGTTCTCCGAAAAAGACCAGTTCAATGCCAGTTTCTCCTACGCACAGCAGGATGAGGTTCTCGATCGCTGCATTGAACTGGCGAAAAAATTGTCCACCGACCGCATACGTTGTTTTGATTTCTGGCGGTTAGATGATCCGGCGCCGTATCGCAAAGCGATCAACGAAGTGCTTCAGAAGGCCGCTGAGAAAACTGGACGAGCGGGATTGGTGCTGCTTCTAGAAAACGAATTCGCCTGCAACACCGGGACGGGAGCGGAAGCTGCGAAAACGCTGGCTGGCGTGCCATCGCGCCATTTCATGCTCAACTGGGACCCGGGCAATGCGGCCAAGCGCGGCGAAGTCCCCTACCCTGGCGCCTACAATCTTTTGCCGAAAGATCGAATCGGCCATTGCCACGTGAAAGACGTTGCGCGTACCGGTAACGACTACGAATGGGCCGCCATGGGCAAGGGCATCGTCGACTGGCCTGGGCAATTCGCCGCGCTCAAGCGTGACGGCTATCATCACGCGGTCAGTCTTGAAACTCACTGGCGCGGTGCCGGAACTCCCGAAGCCTCTTCCATCGAATGCTGGCAAGGAATGCGCGCTGCGTTAGAAAAAGCCGGCGCGATTTAACTATCGGGTGCCCCGCCCTTCCCGCGTTTTTTGCGGGAGGTTGGGGTTTTCGACTTTATGTTGGGCAGCGCGACGGTCGCGGACATTCACAGCAAAACTCAGCTAGCAGAAAATTCGCGGCCAACCCATTGCTCAAAGTTCGACCGCAAAAGTTTTTCGACATCGCGTTGAATCTCCTGCCTCGTGATGTCGCGCCCGTCTTCTACCATCAAACGATAGCTCGCTGCCAGAATCGGCGCAAGCGTTATGCGTGTGTTCCGCCACTTATAAATAAGCTGTTCCAGCACCCGGGCATCTGAATGTTGCGGGATAAAACTGGTCCCCAGCATTTCAATCCGCTCGCGCGTGATCTCCTCCACTATCGAAGGATTGTTCAGGAACCACCAGCATCCGAAGGGCATTAGGTTATTGAATTTTCGCGCATACACGCAGAGCTCGTGCTGGTTCTCCCGGCTGAGCACGCTAATCAGAAAACGGTTCTCGGGATATTCACGGCACAACGTTTCCAGCGATCGCAGATCCGCGCGTCCCACCGCATCCCCGGCCAAGCGAATCCTTGGATTCACCTGCCGCCGCACGCCAATCATCAGTGACAACGGCAGATCAAATTCGCGGCACGCCGGCAGAACTGCTTCCCGCAGTAAAGTTCCCTGCGGGCTTGAATCAGGAAATTGGAATGTGTCAGGGAGCGAGACGGCCATGTAAATTGGGCGCATGCGCCCGTACCAGTCAGACAAAAACCTGCGTATTTCGCTGATACACACGGGCGACGCGCGGTTATCCACGTTGTATCCCAGGCTGATCAATTGCTCCCAGGGATCGGACCACTCCCGCAGGATGCGATCCAACCGCAGTACCGGCTGAAATCGCGCATCACTCGCTACGCCTTTCATCCAGACCGGCATTTCTTGTGGATCGAGCGGGTCATTGGTCATCACCACCGTCGAAACTCCCGCCATTCGCAATACATTGTTAATGTGCGAGTCGGGAGATTGTTCGCCGAAAAATGCCCGTGCCTCATCGAGGCCAGCAGCATCCGTGGCGAGGCCGAACGCCTTCAGCACCGCGATAACGCCGCGTGTTGCCTCTGAGATGGGCGTGTTCTGGACGAAAAGCGTTTTCCAGATCGCGTCCGCCTGCTCTCGCTTCGAAAGCGCCCAGTATTTTTCCGGCGTTATGCTGGAATAACGGAAAAACTCTGCTTCCAAATAGTGGTAAGTGAGCAATTCATCAATTCCCCACAGACCTACTTTTCCGAACGCCGCCGGATAAAGGTGAGTGTGCATGTCGACGCATTGCGTTTGCGCCAATGTGTGCTCCACGGCATCCTGAATTTTCTCTGTTGATAAAATCGCGGCCGGGCCTTGTTGGGTGGGATTGGTTTTCACGAAGACTAGGTTCCGGAATTAATTTAACTCTTCCCGCAGCGAACGCCAAATTATTAGCTTGTTGTCCCGATCAATTCAGGCGTACGGGTTCCAACCGTGGCGAAAGAATATGAATACACGCAAGAGCCATTGGGTAGGCAGATCCGGCGATAAAAAACGGAACCATGTAACTGCCCGTCCACTGCAGTATGTGCCCAACAATTGTAGCGATCAGCATCCCGCCAATCGCGCCTGCCATGCCTCCGATGCCCACGACCGAGCCCACGGCTTGTGATGGAAACGTATCGGACGGTACTGACAGCAGGTTTGCTGAAAATCCCTGGTGCCCTCCGGCGGCCAATCCGATAATCAGCACTGCTCCCCACAGGCTCTCGACACGGTAGGCGAACATGATCGGCAAAACACACAACGCGCAAATCAGCATCGTAATTTTGCGCGCGAAGTTGACTGTCTTGCCGCGCTTGATTAGCGACGATGAAAACCATCCCCCGGCCACACTGCCAATATCTGAGATTACATAAATCACCATGATCGGCACGCCGATCTGCATTAGCTTGAGCCCATGATTCCGCTGTAGAAAATCCGGCACCCAATAAAGGTAGAACCACCAGATGGGATCGATCAGGAATTTGCCGGCGATGAAAGCCCATGTCTGGCGGTGCGATGCCAGGCTGAGCCACTTTACCCGGGTTGTCGGTAACGCTGGATCGCTGCGAATGTAAGCCAACTCAGCTTTCGATACTCGACCGTGTTCTTCCGGTTTGCGATAAAGCAACAGCCATAGCGCCAGCCAAAGAAAACCTATGCCGCCGGTGACAATGAAAGCCCACCGCCATCCCCAATGAATTACGATCCACGGCACCAGCAATGGCGTCAGGATCGCGCCGACGTTCGCGCCAGCATTGAAAACTCCAATTGCAAACGATCGCTGTTTATTGGGAAACCATTCAGCGACCGCTTTTATGCTGCACGGAAAAACTCCAGATTCGGCAAATCCTAATGAGGCGCGCGCCGCGATGAAGCCAGTCAATGACGAGGCCAGCGCGTGACCCATCGATGCCAGGCTCCAGAAAATCATGGTGAGTGCGTAGCCCAGCCTCACTCCCAATCGATCTACCAATCGCCCAACCAGGAGCATTCCTGCCGCATACGCCGCCTGAAACGCAAACACCAGATTGCCGAAGTCGATTTCGTTCCATCCGAAATTGTGTTGCAGTGTAGTCTTCAGAACGCCGAGGACCTGGCGGTCCATGTAATTTTTGGTGATACCTAATAAGAGAAGCGTACAGATGATCCAGCGAAAATATCCGGCCGCCGAAGGCGCGGATTGCGGGGACGGCGCATCTCCTGTCAGATTGATCGGACCGTTGGAAGACAATTGTGAGTCCATGAAAGAAATTACGCGTACTCCGGATTGGCGGTTTCGGTCAGTATTGTTATAAACCAGTCGTGGGGGCCGCTTCGTGGCAAGAGGTGGCCTCAGGGGATCTATGCCCGAAGAGCGGATTGACTCACACCATCATCTCTGGAAGTACTCGAGCACCGACTATCCGTGGATTTCGGAAGCTATGGAGTCGATTCGGCGAAATTTCCTGGTGCCGGAGCTTGCACATGCTATGCGGGCCGGGAACATCGATGGAGTAGTGACGGTGCAGGCCCGGCAGACTTTGAGTGAAACTGACTGGCTGTTGGATCTGGCATCCCGGCATGATTTCATACGTGGAGTTGTGGGCTGGGTCCCCTTGGCCGATCCAGCCATAGACTCGCATCTGCAAAGGTACCGGCGCCACCCAAAGCTCAAAGCTGTGCGTCATGTTCTGCAAGACGAGCCCGACGAGCTTTATATGTTGGGTAAAGATTTCAATCACGGGGTGTCCCAGCTCGAAGACCTTGGATTGAGCTATGACATTTTGATCTTTGAGCGCCATCTTCCCCAGACGATAGAATTTGTGGACCGGCATCCTACGCAGGTTTTTGTTCTGGACCACATAGCAAAGCCAAAGATCAAAAGCCAAGTTTTTTCGCCCTGGCGGGAACGCATGGGCGAGCTTGCTCGCCGGGAGAACGTCTATTGCAAAGTGTCGGGACTGGTGACCGAGGCTGAATGGAGTACGTGGACGGAGAACGATCTCCGCCCCTTCATCGATGCGGTTCTTGAATGCTTTGGCCCCAATCGCCTCATGTTCGGGTCCGATTGGCCGGTGTCGTTGCTCGCATGTGCGTATGAGAAATGGATCGACGTTGTTGAGCGATCGACAGCCTCTCTCTCATCTTCGGAACGCGAGCGTTTATTCGGCGGCACAGCCAAAGCGGCTTACCGGCTGTAGATCTCAATCGTCCCCTCAGCGCCTCCCATCGGAATAGCGCCCTTCGCGTCCCAAGAAACACGCGATCGAGCCTAACCATGCCAATGACTGCGACCCGCCTGGATCAAAATGTAATGCGCAGGCGCAGACGCGTTGTGCGACGGCTATCAATCCCTTCCTGCGAAAAAGTGGAAAAGGCACGCCCGAAATCCGGGTTGGGATTTACGTCTTGAAGAGCGGGCTGCAGGTTAGGGTTGACTTTAATATCAAATCCGCCAAGATACGAAAAACTGCTGTCACCAAAATCCTGGTTCGGCATTTTTATAGGGTGATTGAAGATGTTGTCGAAATCTGCCCCAAGCGTCGCGGTTACTCGTTCGCCGACCTTGAAGTCCTTATGCAACCCGAAATTTACTCCCCAGGCTCCTGGGCCCCACAAGAGGTTCTTCCTGGCGACTCCCGGATTGTCGAAAACATCAGCGCCCATCGTAGGCGGCGCAAATGCGGCCGGGTTGAAGAGTTGATCCGCTACGTGCTGCTTGTAGTCCCCCACGACCAGAGGCCGATATCCGATGAAGTCATTGAAATCCCCCAGCGCGTCAATTGACTCCGAGGCAATGTTTCCCGGGCCGACCATGCGGTATACCGTTGCCGCAGTTGTCGCAGGTCCAATACGGTGTGAATGCGGTGCCGCTCTTGGCGAACATCTGAAAGGTGGTTTGCCATCCTCCAATCACGGCATCGGCCCAATGCGAAAATGAGCTTCCAAACTTTCTGTCATGGCCGACAGGCAAATCATAAATGCCGTAGAACACGAAACGGTGGCGAGAAATCCAGGAATCCTGCGTGTAGTCGCTTTCCGGATTGAATGGATCATAGGGAACTCCACCCAGGCTGGAATTGCCGCCATCGATACCCGTCGATTTCTGATCGGCATAAGTATAGGAGGCATTGAACATGAGGCCATGAGTGTACCGGCGCTCGAACTGAATTTGATAGGAGTTGGATTGGCTGTGGCCATAATTCCCGAACGCGAGCGCGAAGTCCCCCAGCGCGGGATAACGAAGGCGATTAAGATCCGCTTGAGTCGGTGCGCAGTCTCCATCGTCGGGACTGCAAGGCGTGAGGAGCGTCACGCAATCCCTTCCCGCTGGTCAAGGCGTAGTTCCCCACGGGTTGTTACTCGGGGCTATTTCGTTTAAGTCAGTTCCGCCAATCAGACCATGGGCCGTAATACCGAGGTAAGAAAGCCGGACAGATGTGTTCAGTCCCAGTTGTTGTTCGAAAGTTGCGTTGTATTGCTGCACCGTAGGTTCCTGCAACCCCACCGGCACCGAATTGCTCGAGAACATCCCGCTCTCAGCTTGAACGTCTCCGCCCGTCAGCGGGAAAGGCCAGGGTTGCAACTGAGTGGGATTGATTCCTTCGTCATCCTTTGTTCGTGCAATATTGAAAGAGTTGGTCGCAAGCGGGTCGCGAATTCCCTGAGCAGCACTAGTCGGGAAGTACAGCCCATATCCGCCACGCACCACCGTTTTATCCGTAATCCTGAAGGCGGCGCCGACGCGAGGCGCAAAGTTGTTCTTGTCGGTTCGAACCAATCCGCGACCAATCCCCAATCCAGATTGCGCGGCAGTCACGACCGGCAGCGTGGCCGCAATAATGGGATCCACATACTGGAGTGTCTTATTCGATGAAACGATGAAGCGCCCAGTATTGTTGTTGAATGTAGGGTCGAAGTTCAACATGATATCGTGCTTGTCGACCCATGGGGTTACGAGTTCGTAGCGCAAGCCGAGATTTAATGTCAGCCGGGAGTTAAACTTCCAATCATCCTGGAAGAAATACCCTTGCTCCCAGTCGTGGGCATCCATGATGGGGCGCGCACTGGGAATGAAAGTAACTCGTGTAGCAGGCTCTCCCAGCAGAAAATTTGTGAATGGATCAGTTCCACTGCCCCGGTACACGATTGAGCCGCGCGGGTTGCCGCGCCCGGCCACGAACCCATCCTGACCTACATTGCGGACAAAGTCCGCGCCCATCTTAAAATTGTGCTTGTTGACGACCCAGGTTAAGGTATCGCCGAATGTCGCAAGATACTGACTGGTCTGACGATCAGTGTTGCGGTCTGCGTTGCGGCCAAAGGTTACAAAAGCCGACCCCATGTTTATGAATGGATATCCGTGTGTCGAGAGCTGCGACGTGCCCACAACCGCCGCATAAGCATCAATCGCGTTCTGATCAAATCCGATGCCCGAAAGAAATCCCTGCAGAGTCGTAGGGCTTTCGGTAAAGCTGTTTTCTCGGTTGATCCCTCCGCGCGCCTCGTTGATCAGAGTATTGGTGAACATGTGGACGTATGAGAAGGAAAGAGTGTTGTCGCGAATGTCTCTTTGCTGGAGACCAAGCCCGGTCATTGGCTGAAACACAGGCGCCGTGCCGCCGACAAAGCCTTGGGCGTCGTAAACGCCATAGATGTGGTCCTTATCTGAAAGGTCGTGATCGATTCGCAGGGTGCCCAAGTCTTTCGTGGAGCCGCCGGGAACGAGGGTCTGAAATAGGTCGGCGATGCGCCCCGTGTCCGTATCAATCGCGACAGCCGGACTGATTTTAGGAAAATACGTGCTGATCAGCTGCTGGACATTGGGGTCCAGGAGCCGCGAAGGAATGGTTACAAATTGAGAACCCTGTCCCTGGTAAGTATCATTCGCCTTTTCAGCAGGAGTTAGCGTCACGTTTGACGGTACATCCGGCAGTAAGCCTTGGTTGGGATTCGGACCGGTTAGTAGCGGCGAAAAATCTCCAGTCCAGAACGACGGGTGCGGCAAGCTTGTTGCTGCAGAAGCTAACCGGCGACCGAGAATAGTTCCTTTCATACGCCATGAAGAACCATGTCTTGCTCAGCTTAGGGATGGGTCCGCCGAAAGAGCCGCCAATGTCATTGAAGATTGAAATACGGCGTGGGAAACTTGCTCTCGAACTGGGTGGGAAGGAAAGCTTGCTTGGCTACGATGTCCTGCGTCTGCCAGGCGGCAAGGGCGGAGTTCTTGTTGTTATAAAAAGCCGACCCGTGAAACTGGTTTTCGCCGCGCTTGGTGGTAATGCGGATATTGGCGATTCCTCCGTATTCCGCGCTGAAATCGTTAGAAAGGACGTTGACTTCACTGACTGCTTCCATTGACGGTTCACTCGTCGTGGGAGAGCCAAAGATCGTATTAGTTGATCGCTGTCCGTCGATGGTGAAATTCGCACCGTAACTCTGGAAGCCGAGGAACTTGAACTGGGTGTCATCAACACCTTGGGTGATGTTGGGATTCAGATACAGGAATTGGTAAACATCGCGGCTGTCGCGAGGAAGATCAATGACGGCGGTGCTGCTAATGGTATTGCTGATGGTTTGATCGGCGCTGTCGATGATCGGGGCTTCCGCCGTCACCACAACTTGTTCAGTGGTACTGGCAACTTTGAGCACGCCGTTTGCAGTGGCCACGTCGCTGCCGTTCAGCACCACACCGGTAATGTCCTCAGTACTCATACCCGCAACCGCAAGAGTCACCTTATATGTGCCTGAGGGCAAGCCGAACATCTGGTATTCGCCACTTGAGTTAGTGGTCGTATGGCGAGTCTGACCAGTACGAGTGTCAAGGATAGTGACGCTTGCGTTTGCCACCACCGCTCCGCTGGAATCGCTAACACTTCCCCGGATGGTGCCAAGATCAGTGCCTTGACCATAGACAAAAACACTGCTGCACACCAGCAGAATGGCCAGCACTAGAAGCGTGGCAAAGAGATAACGCCGTTTCATAGAGGACTCCGTCGCGGAAGCAGAATTGGGCAACTGGGGACTTGTATCACGAAAAAGAAACGATTCGCAAGCAAAAAAACAAGCAAAAGCAAAAGAATAGGAAAGGATACGTAAGGCCACTCACCATGATGGAAAGCGCTTTGGTTTGACCAGGGAATAACTACCTAATACACTCCGGTTGTTCATGCCACCTTCCAAGCACACCCGGCTTCTGGCGGAAGGACGACGCCGCAAAATTCTGGAATTGGTTGAGCGCAGCGGACAGGTCACCGTTCACGACGTGGTCAAACGATTTGCGGTTTCGGCTGTGACCGCGCGCAGCGACCTCGACGCCCTCTCTTCAAACGGGGTGGTGCTTCGTTCCCACGGGGGCGCGGTGCGCTACGAACCCACGCAAGACTATCCGCTGAAAGTCAAAGCCACGATTCATCGCTCTGAGAAGGCGCGCATCGGACAAGCCGCCGCGCAGTTGGTGAAGCCGGGTGAGACCATCATGCTTGATTCGGGGACCACGACTGCGGAAATCGCCAAAGCCTTGATCCATGCGAAGCTGAAGCTGCTGACGGTGATCACCAGCGCCCTGAACATCGCAAATGAATTGGCGGACGCACAGGACATTTGCCTGATCATGGTGGGTGGACTTTTGAGGACAGCTTCGTATTCCTTCGTCGGTCCGCAGGCGGAAGCCATGCTTTCCGATCTGCACGCCGACCGGTTGTTTCTGGCGGTGGATGGCTTCGACCTGGCAAACGGACCTTTTACCGCCGACGTGCTCGAGGCGCAACTCAATGGGCAAATGATGGGAGTGTCGAAAGAGGTCACCGTCGTGGCAGATTCAACGAAGCTGGGTCGTCGCAGCCTTTTCCGCATCGGACCAATCGAGAGTGTTCACCGGCTCATTACGGATACTCACGCGCCGGAAGATTTTACGGATGCGCTGCGCAAAAAAGGGATTGACGTCATTCTGGTCTGAACGTTGATGAACTCTGTACGGGCTCGTGATTTTTCCGCACCTTCATGACTCGGCGAATTCCATTCCTGGTAGAGGCGTACATGCGTCAACTATTGATGTTCGTATGGATGGCTGCTCTTTCGTTACCGGCTTTCGCGCAAGATCCCTCGAACTGGCTCGCCAGTTTACCCAAACAGAAAGATTACGCGCAGAAGCGAGCGTCGAGCTTTGACCGCAGCGGAGGGAACTTCGACCTTCGGCGCCTGCCGGCGGGGGACACGTTGACTCTGTTGGACGACTCGGGTCCGGGAATGATCACGCACATCTGGATCACGCTCACCGACGACAATCCCGATAATCTCAAGGCTTTAGTACTACGCATGTACTGGGACGGGGAGACTAGCCCTAGCGTAGAGGCTCCGCTCGGCGACTTCTTCGGCCTGGGACTCGGCGAGTATTTTCTTTATCACTCGATTCCGCTCGCTGTCGGACCCGACCGCGCGTTAAATTGCTTTTTCACCATGCCATTCAATAAGAGTGCGCGGATCACGCTCACCAACGAGAGCGATCACCAGGTCCATGCGATTTTTTTTAACGTTGATTACCAGATTTACTCGCATCCGTTAGCGAGCAACATGCTCTATTTTCATGCGCAGTACCGGCAAGCAACTCCCACGAAAGGTGTGACGAACCAGTGGAAGAGCAACGATGATCCAGTGGCCGACGACAGGAAAAATCCCACCGGAGACGACAATTACGTTTGGATGGAAGCTCGCGGTCGCGGACAGTTCGTGGGCGTCACCATGTCCGTGCTGCAGAATCAGGACGACTGGTGGGGAGAAGGCGACGACATGTTCTTCATCGATGGATCGGCCACCCCATCCATCAATGGGACCGGATCTGAAGATTACTTTCTGGGAGCTTTCGGTTTCGGCCAGACAGCATTTTCTTACGATTTATTCGGAGCGCCGGTGAAAGGCGGGCAGACGGCAGGCAGTCGATCTTCGGTGTATAGATTTCACCTCGACTCACCCATACCCTTCACCAAATCGATGCGCGCCACAATTGAGCACGGCCATGCCAATGTTCGCTCAGACAATTACTTCTCGGTGGCATATTGGTATCAGACAGAGCCGCACATGTCTTTTCCCGCGCTTCCTCCTTTGCGCGAACGGCTGCCACGTTTGTATCCGGTAGGAGGACCCGGAAACTCACAAAAGTTGCCGGATTAACTGGTGCGAGATGTAGAAAGCTTGCGGCGCATTTGATCAATTAGATATTTTTGGGTGACAGGATCTCATGGACATCAAAGTCTTCAACGACAAAGCTTTACTGGCAGAAGCCGCTGCTGCCCAGGCGGCAGCGAGTATCTTTAAAGCGATCACCGACAAAGGCGAGGCACGAATTATTGCCGCGACCGGGGCCTCGCAGTTTGAATTTCTGGACGCCCTGACTGCGATGCCGGATGTTGACTGGAAGCGAGTAGAGATGTTTCATCTGGATGAGTACATAGGCCTTCCGCTCTCCCATCCAGCCAGCTTTCGCAGTTACCTTCTCAAACGACTCATCAACAAAGTCGGAATAACCCGCTACCACTTGCTGGATGGCGAGAGCGATCCTGCTTCGGTTGCCCGAAAAGTTGGAACTGAGCTAGCCAATGCTCCAATTGACGTGGCATTTGTCGGTATCGGAGAAAATGGACATCTGGCTTTTAACGATCCGCCCGCGGATTTCGAAACTGAAGAGCCGTATCTGATTGTGCAGTTAGACGAGGCTTGCCGACGGCAACAAATGGGCGAAGGCTGGTTCGCGACGCTGGCCGATGTTCCGCGTACGGCGCTTTCGATGAGTGTGCGACAGATTTTGAAATCGCAAGAAATTATTTGTATTGTGCCCGATGCAAGAAAAGCCCGGGCAGTCGCGGCTTGTTTCGAAGGAGAGATCAGCCCTGATGCGCCTGCCTCGATTCTGCGCACTCACCCGAGATGCACCGTGTATCTTGACAACGACTCGGCGGCACTGCTCACCTCGGCAAGGCCGGCCAATTAAGAAAAGATTGCAACGACTCATAGGTCGCCGCGAGGACTGCGTGGTTCCTCAGACTCCCTTTCTCCAGCCTGGATCATCATGTTTTTTTACTTCGATGGCGATGGAGCCATCGGGATTGATCGGCTGTTCGCATGCCCATGCGACCGGCTTTAATACTCCGGCGCGAACCTCCAGTTGTGCTGAAAGATGAACTCTTCCCGCAAAACTCTTCGGCAACAGGAATGAACCCATACGAATGCCGCCGCCGTGAGGGTGCCCAGCGTCGAGTGTGCCGCGAAGTTGGAACTGTCCATCGGGGTTCTGCACTTGTAACCAAAGCACTCCCGGAACTCCCGCAACTCCGCGATTGGAAACCGCCACAATAAGTTCGGAAGTGCCCTGTCGCTTTCGTTGCCAGACCCATGACGGACGCAACCGGTATCCCAGATTGGCGCGCAACCGTTCGAATCCGCGTGGATAAGCGTCATTGTAACGAGCGAGATTCGCAGCCTCCGTCCAAAGCGCCCAGTAATTCGTCCTCAGGTCGAGCGTGTGCAGCATGTAATTTTCCAGTTCGTTCATGCCGCTCGCATCTTTGGTCAGCTTGGAAATGTCATAGGCTCGCAGGTAACCATCTTCGAGGATGGCGGCGAGCCACGGCGGGCGATTCGCGAGTTGGTCAATCTGAATGGGTTCCTCGACAATAATGCTGTCCGAGCGCAACCATGCGCCGGCGCTCATCGCCATAGCCAGAGTTTTTCGATTGCCCACTTTGCTGATGTCGGGCTGCGTATTGAATGCGAGTGGAGTTTTCTTCCAGCTTTCGAGTTGCAACTCGGTCATTTGCACAAATGTGCGTTCAGCGATCACATCGTCGGGAAATGGGTTCGGGAAATTGCTGGTGTGCCCCTCACCCCAGAATCCGTACTGCATTATATCTACCCACTCGATGAGAGGGTTCCCATCGAACTCAGCGGCCAGAAGGCCATTGAGCTCGATAAAAGCTTTTTGAAATTCTGGATGGTCGTAACGAGGCTCGACATATTCGGAACTTCCATGGCCTGGAATGCGTCCGATCTTTACCATTGGAATTTTGGGACGTAAGAACTCAGGAAGCGAAATCTGTTCTGGCTCGAATACCGGACTCGATAGTTGCACGCGGAACGCTACCCGCAGGCCCCGAGTTTTGGCGGCATCCAGCGTGAGCTTCCAAATCGGGTCGAGATCCAGCCTGCCAGGGCGAGATTGCACATTCCGCCAGTCGCACCGGACGTATAAGACATCGATAAATGGCAGACCCGACATTCTCTCGACATGCTGCTCGAGCGTTTCTCGACCGGCGCGCGCCGCGAGCGAAGGACCACTTTCTTCCCAGGTGTAGCCCACCAATCCGAGCCCAGGATTTCGCAGAGGCTTCTCCGAAGGCGTGGTGAACAGCGCTGTGAGCCAGCCTTCATCCTGGTCAATATCGAATGGACCTTGGTCCAACCGCTGGCGTTGAAATATAGAAGAATGGAAAGTGTGATTCCCGAATTGCGCGCGGCCAAGGACCGGACCCAATGCAGCAATCAGGGCGCTTCCTTTTAACAGGCTTCGTCTTTCCATATTCGCCTCGCCGCGCTTGGGATTAGTTTGCCGTTGACAATTCAGGGGCTTTGCCGGAAAGTGGTAAAGCAAAGATATCGAAAGTAAAAGAAAGTATCAAATGGGAAACATCGCCCGTCAGCTTCTTTTCTTTTTGTTTTTCATAGGCGCAGCTTTTGCGGCACGCCCAGGCGATTTCAAGGTAGTTGGCCCCGGAGGCGGCGGGGCAATGTTCAATCCAACCGTAAGCCCTCACGATCCCAACACCGTTCTGATTTCCTGCGATATGACCGGCTCGTATATAACTACCGACGGCGGTCACTCATGGCGAATGTTCAATTTGCGTGGGGTGGTGCGGTTCTTTGTTTTCGATCCGCTCGATCCGAAGGTAATGTATGCGCAAGCCACGGGTTTGTGGCGCAGCACGGACGCAGGCGAAACCTGGGATCTGATTTATCCCAAGCCCGATAAGATCAACTCGATCGAAATGAGGTCTGATCATTCTGATGAAATCCTTGTAGCCGACCCCAACCCGCTCGGCGACATTGCTGCGCTGGCCATTGATCCTGGCAACTCTAAAACTCTTTACGCCGCCGCCGGTGATAAGAGCCAGGCCTCACTATTTGTTTCTCATGATTGGGGCGAGAGCTGGAGCAAGCAGGAAGATTTGCCTGAGACTCCCCGACGGATGTGGATCGACCCAAATTCGCCCTCGGATTCGCGTACTCTATATTTTGGCGGACCGAAGTTTTTGGCGCTGAAGGACAGCGCCGGTATTCGTAAATTTCCAGCGCCTGACTCAGTCACCTTCACCGACGTTTCGTTGGGATTTACGCCCGGTCCTGTCGCTTATGCAGTTTCAGAACGGGGTGCCTTTATATCGAAGGATGGCGGCAAAACCTGGCTCCAGTCTTCTATTCCCGGAACCGGCGCGAAGGTTCGTGCAGTTGCAACCAGTTTCAAGCATGGAAATATCGCATACCTTTCTTACAGCGATTTGTCCCTAGATGGAAAGAAATGGATGGGAGTTGCGAAGACTGAGAATGCTGGTGAATCGTGGCAAATGGTATGGAAGGAGTCCGACTCGGCGGCGCCAAACGTTCACGACGCGTGGATCACAGCGCGATTGGGACCGGGGTGGGCCGAAAATCCCTTAGAACTCACCGTCGCCGATCAGGACTCGAACCTCGTTTACGCAACGGATCTTGGACGAACCATGAAGACCAGCGACGGCGGGAAGAGCTGGTGGGCGATGTATTCCCGCAAGCTGCCGGATGGAGAGTGGACGAGCACTGGTCTCGACGTCACCAACGTATACGGCATTCACTTCGATCCTTTCGATTCTAACCGGCAATTCCTTACATATACAGACATCGGTCTATTTCGGAGCGAAGATGGGGGCGCCGGTTGGCAGAGCTCGACGGCCGGCGTACCGCGAGAATGGCTGAATACTACCTACTGGGTTGTGTTTGATCCTAAGGTGCGCGGGCGTATGTGGAGTGTGAACAGCTACACCCATGATCTGCCTCGCCCTAAGATGTGGCGGCACACCGATCCAGCAAAATTCAAAGGTGGGGTCTGCGTCAGCGATGACGGCGGAAAAACTTGGCGAAAATCCAATACAGGTATGGAAGAGACTGCGGCAACGCATATTCTTCTGGATCCGAACAGTCCGACAGATGCGCGGGTATTGTACGTTGCCGGTTTCGGCCGCGGAGTTTATAAGAGCAGCGATGGCGGCAAGTCCTGGACGCTGAAAAATCAGGGGATCACGCAGAAGCAACCATTTGCATGGCGTTTATCGCGAGCTTCTGACGGGACTTTGTATGTGGTGATTGCGCGCCGTTCAGAAGATGGGAGTATCGGCAATGCCTATGACGGCGCGATTTATCGCTCTAAAGACGGAGCGGATCACTGGGAGCCCGTATCGCTTCCAAGTGGTGTAAATGGCCCGAACGCGCTCAGTCCCGATCCAAAATTTCCGGAGCGATTGTATCTGGCAGCCTGGGCGCGCGCCTCTGGAACACACGGGGATGGCGGCGGAATTTTCTTATCTGAGAATGGCGGCCAGAGCTGGCGGCAGATTTTTGATCGCGACCGGCACGTGTACGATGTGACCTTCGATCCGCACGATGCGAATGTTGTTTATGCGTCTGGCTTTGAATCTTCCGCGTGGCGATCGAGTGATCGCGGCGAGCATTGGTCCCGAATTCCAGGATTCAATTTCAAATGGGGTTACCGGGTAATCCCTGACCCGCTGGACCGAAATAAAGTTTATGTATCAACATTTGGCGGCAGTCTTTGGCATGGTTCATTACTCGGTCGCGACGAGCCGGAAGATATCGCCACTCCCAAGCTGCAGCCGGGAGCACCAGAGCCTTAATAGGACTGTGCGTTGTAACGGAATTTACTGTTTCCAACAGGTTGGAAAAGGGTCAATTGATTTCCGATATCCCAGATGCGCTCGCAGAGTGGCGGCATCAAGTTTGCGAACGCCAGCCAGAGGCCGCGAAATTACTCGAGGCGTCGGCTGAAGAGCAGCACCGTCGCGGCTACTTCCACACTCTACGTGAAATTCTTCAGCAACCTGCCAGCTGGGTCCGCACTGCCCAACAATTGTCAGCGCGTACTACCGAGCTGCGAGAATGCGTCGAGGGTGCAAGGCTTGTGGTCCTGACCGGCTCTGGGAGCTCGGAATATGCGGGCGATTGTGTTCGTCTTCCGTTACAGAAGCAGCTTGGGGTAAACGCTCTGGCGATTGGCGGAGGGGCCTTGCTGAGTTCAGCGGCAAATCCGTTGCCGCCAGAACGCCCGGGTCTGGTGATTTCAATAGCGCGGTCGGGGGACAGCCCTGAAAGTCTTGGCGCATTGTCGCTGCTGCTGCAGAGCGATCCCGAACTTCGTCACCTGGTTGTCACCTGCAATGCGAGTGGAAAATTGGCCACCACTTTTCGCGATGACTCGCGTGTGCAGATTGTCGCTCTCGACGACGGCACGAATGATCGCAGTCTGGTGATGACTAGCAGCTTCACTAATCTGGTGATCGCTGTGCAGGTTCTAGGTTTTCTTAGCACACCCAACATATATGAGGCCCAGTGCAGGGAATTGAGCGCGATCGCTTCGCGCCTGATACAAACGTATTTTGGAACTTTGGCGGCAGCTGCAAGATCGAACTTCAAGCGAGTAGTTTTTTTGGGCACTGGCGCAAGATTTGGAGCTGCGCGGGAAGCTTCATTGAAGATGCTCGAAATGACCGCAGGAAAAATTATGGCGATGCCTGAAACATATTTAGGACTGCGGCATGGCCCAATGAGTTTTGTCCACGACGATACGATGGTGGTTTGTTTCCTGTCTGCCGAGTCCACTGCCAGGGCATACGAATGTGATCTGATCCGGGAGCTCGACCAGAAGACTCTCGGCATTATGAAAGTCGTAGTTGGCGACGACGTTCCAGCTGATTTGCTTCGCAAGCACGACGTTGTGGTCGAGTGCCAGGGTTTAGCCCAATTGGGTGACGATGCTTCCCCGGTAGTCGATGTCGTTGTTGGCCAACTGCTGGCATTCTTCCGTTGCATGGAAGAAGGACTGCGCCCCGATTCCCCATCTGAGAGCGGAGTAATCAATCGCGTGGTGCAGAGTTTTACGCTGCATTTCCCCGGTTCGATAACGACTGGAAAATAAACTCGTCACGAGGTGGCAAATGAGCAGCAGGCGGCAGTGGCTTCGTGGATTAGGTCTCGCAATAGGCGCCTCGGTCCAGGGTGGCACGGTACGAGCTTTTGCCGGCGCGAAACCCGCTCCGGCTCAGGAATCTTCCCCTCAACAAGCACCCGTTCCCAGTGAGCGCCTGGCATTGGCCGATTACGAACCGAAAAGTATGCTTCAGGTGCATGAAACGCGCGTGGAGCGGGCTCGATTTCCCGCCATCGACATCCATACTCACATCACGGTTTCGGCCAAGTCGGAGAATGGCGTCGAGCTTTCGCCCGACAGAAAATATCTCGGCACGCCAGACGAACTGCTTGCGGTGATGGACCGAAAAAACCTCCACACCATGGTGAACCTTACAGGCGGCTACGATGCCGGACTGGTGGAGGCAATTGGAAGGTATGACAAATCACATCCTGGCCGATTCATCACGTTTACTGAGCCCTGTTACTCGAGGTTTCTTGAACCCAATTACCCTCGAATTCAAGCCGATGAAATTGAGCGCGCACATCGGGCTGGGGCTAAAGGTTTGAAAATCTTGAAGACCCTAGGGCTTTATCTGCGGGAGAACATTACTTCAGGCAAGTTGGTGAAGATTGATGATCCGCGTTTCGATCCCATGTGGGATGCCTGTGGGCAATTGAATATGCCGGTCGCAATTCACATCTCGGATCCGGTTGCTTTTTTTACTCCCACCGATCGCTTTAACGAACGTTACGAGGAGTTGAACAACCATCCCGATTGGTCATTTTATGATCACGATTTTCCCAGTAACGCGGAGCTACTGGAAGCGCGCAATCGTATGTTTGCTCGCCATCCTAAAACGCAGTTCATCGTGCTGCATGTGGGGAACTTCTCCGAAAATCTGGCAAACGTTTCAGAAAACCTCGATCGCTTTCCCAACATGACCGTGGACATCGCCGCCCGCATCGGGGAACTCGGTCGACAGCCTCGAACCGCGCGTCAATTTTTCGACAAATATCAAGACCGCATTCTGTTCGGGACCGACGCAACGCCCCACGGAGACGAGTTTCCACAGCAGGTCTTCAACGACAAACTGTACGAAATTTATTTCAGATTCCTGGAGACCGGCGACGAATATTTCGACTACGCGCCCGCCAAGGTGCCGCCTCAGGGCAGGTGGCGAATCTATGGCATCGAACTGCCGGAATCGATACTGCACAAGGTCTACAACCAGAACGCATCACGCTTGCTGCAAATCAATTCATGATCAGACGAAATGCAACGCTGAATAGTTACAAGTCGATGTGCGCGCCCGAATTTCCTTCGCGTCGAGAGAAGCCCCGCTTCGTTGTTGTTCCTCCCATCCACGAAAGCAAAGATCAACCCCAAACGGCTGCTTCGGCAGCATTTCTGAAAAGGAGAGGTCATGCTACGAAAATTGAATCGGTCTCTCGCTCTCGCGAGTACGACCATTCTTCTGTTAAGCGGAATCGCATTTTCTCAAGCCGGAACCTGCAGCGGAATAAGCGTTGGCCAGCTCACAAGCCTGAACGGTTTTGTGCCGTTTCAAACCAACAACCTGTGGAACACCGATATTTCCACCGCGCCGGTTGATTCCAATTCGGCGAACTACATCAACTTCATCGGTTCGACTGTAACCCTTCATCCTGATTTCGGAGCGGGCACATTTCACAACCAGACTCTTGGGATTCCTTATCAAGTTGTAGCCGGCACTCAGGCCAAGGTGAATGTAACGCTGAATGCCTTCGCAGACGAAAGCGATCCCGGTCCTAAACCGATTCCATCGAATGCACTCATCGAGGGCTATCCCAAGCCTGGCAATGGCGACCGCCATGTGCTGGTGCTCGAAAAAGATGGCTGCTGGCTGTACGAGCTATACAACGCTTCGCTGACGAAGGGACTATGGAGCGCGGACCAGGCCTCGATTTGGGACATGACCACCAACGAACAGAGGCCGTATACCTGGACCTCGGCAGATGCCGCAGGCCTGCCGGTATTTGTTGGCTTGGCACGATACGATGAAGTCGCCGCCGGCGCAATCAATCATGCCTTGCGATTCACACTGCCCAGCAGCCAGAAAGCCTTCGTTCTTCCCGCAACTCACTGGGCTTCAACCAACACTGATCCGAATGCCCCACCGATGGGTCTACGGCTTCGATTGAAGGCAAGCTTCGACATTTCCAGTTATCCCGCGGACGATCAGGTCATTTTGACCGCGATGAAAAAATACGGCCTAATCCTGGCTGACAATGGTAGCGCCATTTTCATAAGCGGCGCGCCCGATAACCGCTGGAACAACACTGATTTGAATCTGCTCAAGCAAATTACCGCTTCCAATTTTGAAGTGGTGCAGACGGGGACTATTTTTACTCCTGCTAATGTACCCACTGGCCCTTCACCAACCATCAGCAGCTTTACGGCAAATCCAACGACTGTTATGGCAGGACAGCCGGTGACCTTGAGTTGGAGCGTGTCGAACAGCGAGTACAACATCATTGATCCGCAGGCCGGGCCGGTGCGCGGGACCAGCATCGTGGTCAATCCATCGGCAACGACCACCTACACTCTATACACAACGAACCAGTTCGGGCGGACGACCGCCACTGCAACTGTGACCGTGCAGTAGTCTGGGTGTTACGAACGCATTCTTCAAAACTGTAATCAGTGGCAGGGACTAATAAAATTTGGTCCCTGCTGCTTTTGGATTGAAAGGGCAAAACCTCATTGGCTAAATGTCATGCAATCATCGCCGGAGCCTTACTGTTGTTTTTGTTTTCCTTGTCCGCGCTCGCGGCCGACGCGCCTCCTACCGAAGCATTTCGTGTACTGCCTCCAGTCTCTGCAGAGAAACCCACGATCACGCCCTATCTCAAATATCAAACCGAAATGGCTTGGCGCGAGAATGATCTCCGCCGCGCTTCTTGGGAAGGGATTCGCACCGAGGATGATTTGCTCCGTACCCAGCGGGAATTGCGGAACCGCTTGATCGATATGATCGGCGGCCTTCCCTCTAAAAAAACTTCTTTGAACGCTCGTACCACCGGCCGAATCCAGATGCAAGGATTTCATATCGAAAAATTAATTTTCGAAAGTCTACCCGGAATCTATGTCACCGCCCTGGTGTACGCGCCTGATGATCGAGCGAAACATCCAGCGGTCCTAGTTCCGAGTGGTCATTCGACCAACGGAAAAGCCTATTACCAGGCTCTCTGCCAACGACTGGTGCAGCGCGGGTACGTAGTCATTTCCTGGGACGCATTTGGTCAGGGAGAACGCAGCCAGTTCTGGGACGAGAAGAATCACAAAAGCCGCTACAACCTCATTTGCGCCGAACACGCGATCTTGGGAAATCTCGCATACCTCGCAGGGACGAACCTCGCTCGCTGGGAAATCTGGGATGGAATACGCGCAGTCGACTATTTGCTGACGCGTAATGATGTCGATCCTGAGCGCATTAACATCACCGGGACCAGCGGCGGTGGTTTTCAGACGACCCTGATTGCCGCGCTTGATCCGCGCATAAAGGTGGTAGCCCCTTCCTGTTACATCACCGCGCTTGCGATGCGTGTGTACAACCGCATCTTCAAAGATCCCGACAGTGACCCTGAGCAGGATTTGGACGGGATGATCTCAAACGGCTTGGACCATCCTGGCTTGCTGCTGTTGATGTACCCGCGGCCGGTGTGGGTGTCTGCAGCCGTGCTGGATTTCTTTCCCATTGAGGGCACACTGCAGACAGTCCGCGAAGTGGAACGGATTTATGAAAAGTTTGGTCATGCCGATCGCATCGGAATGCATGAGGGGTACCACGGGCATCAGTTCTCGGACGAAAACCAGGAAGCCGCGATCAATTTTATGGATCACTTCAACGGCATGCCTCGGCGGCGCGGTTTGCTTGAAGTAAAAAAAATGGACGATCAGACTTTGCAATGCACACGCACGGGACAGGTCATGATCGAGTACCCGAACGCCCGGTCACTGATGGACGTGATCCGCGATTACTTTGAGGAGCACAAGAACCGACCGGCAATTACCCTTAAGCAACTTTACTATTCAAAACTTCATCCGGGGATCGATTCATGGCGCGTGGCCGAGTATCAGGGTGCCGCACCGTCGCGCGAAGAGATTTTGTGGGAACAGATGGGCACGACGACATCAAGCGACGTGCGCATCGACCGCTATCTACTGCATCACAGCCGCTATTTAGCAATGCCGCTTTTGCACATTCATAAATTGTCTACCGATTATCGCCGAGTACTGTTGTGGCTGGGTGAAAACGGAAAGGTTAGTGCCGCCGATTGGCCGAACGTGACCAAGTACCTTGATGCGGGATACGATATCGTTTCCATCGATCCGCGAGGGCTTGGCGAAACTCGAATGCCGTACAAAGCGGCGTCTCCCGACGATCCTCTGCTCGGCCAATTGGATTTTGATCGCGCTTACGTGAACCCGATTTCCGGTGTGCTGGCCGACTACGTTTACAATTCAGTGCTGACCGGCCGTCCATACCTTCTGCAGATGATGGAGGATATCGAAATCGCCACGCGATTTGCTGATCAGAAAATTAATCACAATTCTGAATTTTCGGTGATCGGAACGGGCGACGCTTACACAATTAGCAGCGCGATTGCCGAAACTCTTTCGAACATCAAGTTGCTACCTCAGCCCGACGCTCAAGTTGTGAAGTGGTCTGACCTGGTTGAACAAAAGCAGGAGCTATGGCCAATCCAGTATTTGTTGCCGGGCGGTGCGTACATTCATTAGTAACTGATCTGCTATTCATTAAGAGGGACCAGAACCGCACGTTTGTTCGAAGACCGGAGTCCAGCATCCTGTCTGAATGTAGAATGTCTGCACGATGATCGGGTAATTATACTCACAGGGGAACAACCAAACTGCTTTCGCTAAATGAGGGCGGGGTAACGTTCTATAAATTGTCCGACTATTGTCAATGAATTATTCGGAAAGATTCTCTCCCCAACTTGCACAATGGTCATCCATAGCGATTGTGTCGACAGTATTCGTAATTTTGGCCGGACGGCTTTTCCGGTTGATTTGTCGTTATGCCGTAAACCTTTTCTTCAGTGATCAGTGGGCCTTCAACAAAGCGACACTTTTCGAAAGGCATTCTCTGTGGGAAATGTTTCGATGGCAGCACGGGCCACATAGGCAGGGTGCAGGGGCTCTTGTCTCGTATTTTCTTGAGCCCCATTTCTACTGGAGCAGCCGGACGGAATCATTTTTAATCGGCGGATCGATTGTCATTTCCGCAAGCTGTGCCGTGTGGCTGAAAGTGCGTCTTTTTCATTCCATTGAACTCTCGGATGTATGTATTCCTTTGATCCTCTTCACTCCTCTGCAAGTCGGCCAAATCTTCATCGTCGCTAATTGGGCCCATGGTCCTTTGCCTCTATTTCTGACAATCTTGTACTGCCTGGCATGGACAATTGCCGACTTGCCCTGGCGGTATGCCTTGATGCTAACGATTAATTTTGTGACCATCTACACGGGTTTTGGTCTTTTTCTGGGCTTGCTAACTCCGCTTATGATATCGGCAGACTACTTCGTGAATTTAAGGAGGCAGCCACGCGGAAATATCTATTTTGCCGGTGGGCTGCTGATTTCAGCGCTTTCGTTTTGTTCTTTCTTTGTCAATTATGCCTACAGCCCGCCAGTTGAATTTCACTCCAACCTATACCAATCTTTCGGAACTTACGCGAAATTCGTATTCCTAATGTTTGGGAACATGGTTGCGGCGAAAGGAATCGGATTGTTGCCTACATTGGCCGGCGGCACACTGTTCGCGTGCATGCTATGGGCACTCGCGATGAATTGCCGTAAACTGCTCCAGAAGCCGGCGGAGTTTCGTCGGCATATGATAGCTGCGGTGCTGGTTCTCGGTTCAATTGTGTTCAGCGTCGTAGCCGCCTACGGCAGATGGCATCTCGGGCTACGTGAGGCGCAAGTTTCACGGTACGTTATGTATTTGGAACTGGGGCTCCTCGGGCTTTATATTTCGTCGCTCACGATTCGCACCAAATATTTACGGATTTCCGCATTGCTTGTGCTGACACTCGCTCTCGCGAACTCAATCAGAATTCCATGGAAAGATCGATCCGACATGGAGTATTACCGGAACTTAAAAACGAATTGGAAAGCCTGCTATCTTCAACATTCGGACATTTCATTGTGCGACCAGCAAGCGGGCCATTGGTTATATAGAGAAGGGCGCGATGGGACTATTAAAAGTAGTTTAGAGTACCTTCAGCGGACCCGACAAAATTTGTATGCGGGCGCTAAGTAATTCGGAGTAGATTGTGCGTGTATATTGCAATGCAACACCGCGCGTTAATGGCTGAAGATTTGACTATCAATAGGTTGGAATTGAACACTCCCAATACGAACCTCACCAATAGCTTGAACGAAACCGCCGCTGGAGAACGGAATAGTTCGTATAGGCGTCGCCAAATAAAATCACAAGCATCATTGCTAATTGTTTCGATTGCATTCATTCTCTATGCCGGTCGGATGTTTCGATTGATCTCCAACTATGCGGTAAATATATTTTTCTCCGACCAGTGGGATTTCAACAATGCGACACTCTTCCAGAAACATTCGCTCTGGCAGATGTTCAGTTGGCAGCATGGGCCACACCGTCAAGGAATGGGTGCGCTGTTTGAAAAAATGATTGAGCCGCTGTTTGGATGGAACAGCCGGACAGAGTCCTTTGTAGTCGGGGCGGTGATCGTAGTTGCGGCAATCTGTGCATTAGGGCTGAAGCAAAGACTGTATGGGAATTGGTCCGTTTTCGACATAGTAATTCCCGCAATTCTGTTCATTCCCGGGCAATGGGCAACGTGGTTTAATGTCGTCAATTTTGCGCACGGCCCTTTTCCGCTTCTTCTTATCCTGCTTTATTGTCTGGTATGGAGTTCCATTAGGCGGCGCGTGAAATACCCGCTGCTGCTTTTGATAAATTTTGCGACTATTTATACAGGATTCGGTATTTTCATTGGGGTGCTTACGCCGATGCTACTGCTGCTTGATTACGGGTCTAGTCCACGGCAGGCCCGCTTGTCCATGACCCACTTCATAACCGTTCTTTCAGTATCCTTGGCATCTTTGGGATCTTTCTTCATCGGTTACAAAATTAGGCCAGCCATGGACTGCTTTTCGTTCCAACCACTGTCACTTGCGTCATACTCGACCTTTGTGGGGCTGATGTTTGCAAACTTGTTTGGCATAAGGAACCTCACGCTACCCGCGCGGTTACTTGGAACTATGATTATGGTAGGCGTTATAGTTTTAACGGCGATGCTGATTTGGCGGCTATACGAACAAAGGCGCTCGAAACGTGAGCGAGGCTACCGAAACCGGGAGATTATCATCTTATGCTTGACCTCATATACCCTCTTATTCTGCGTGAATACCGCCTATGGACGACTGTGCGGAGGGCTTCAGCTCGCATTGCAATCGCGATATGTGATCTACGTAGAACCCGCCGTACTTGGTTGTTATTTGTTTCTGGTAGGTCTTCGCCAGCCGGCGGTGCGAAGGATGCTATTAAGCGGCTTTGTGATAATGGTGGTAGCGGCTTCTTTCTATCGAGATAGAATCATGATGGGATTCACTAAACATGTTAAGCAAACCTGGAAAACATGCTATCTGCGCAGCGAGAACATCAGCGAATGTGATAAGGTCGCGGGTTTTCCTATTTACTCATCTTCACCAGAGCAGATTCTGCGCTCGCATTTACAAGACAAACTAGAATATTTGAAAAAGACGCAACAGAATTTGTATTTGAACCAATAGATACATCCCTATCCCAATTTAATCCGGGTAGGCTGCCAGTCGTGTTGTTCACAGATGGCTCGAGTGGTTCTGATGTCGAAAGTCGACATTATTGGCCGATAGGTGGCTAGAGGCGATCGAGTGAAATCCGTTAATTGTTCGCGAACGCGGTTGCGAGTTATCCCGTCAGCACCTCGTCCAACAGCTGGTTCACGGCTCGATGCGCCTCGCCGATTGCCGTGCGATGATCCGGTGTGCCTGAAAGATCCGTATTCGCAAATGCGATTCGCCCGAAGGGCGCGGCGCGCAGAATGTCCCGCGGCGCAGGATTTCCTTCTTTTCCGAAAAAGAATCCGGGCTGCGGGCTGACATACGCGTGCCCCCAGCGATTCAGCACAATTCCAGCGATGTCTCGCGATGCGTCGAATCCCGAGGACGAAAACATGTCAGTCAGTTGCGCGCGGATCCGATGCTCATAATCGCGAAAAGATGTGGAGAGAAGCTCAGCGCGGCCGAGGTTGCCCTGCTCCTGCAACGTTTTCCCGTAGTGGGGGAAGAGTACTTTTAGCGTAAGCACTACCGGCGAATCCGGCCCGATGGTTTTTTTGTCAGTTGAAAATGTCGGCACCTTGCGGACTGCGGTGAATCCGCCCAGCCCTTCGAACCACTGGCATCCTGAGATCCCCAGTTTGTATAAGAAGCGCCAGTTTCTCAGAGCCACATTCGCCATCATGCATGGCGAGCGGTAGAACTGATCGTAGGCTTCGCGATGCGCTGAGGGCAGATCGCGCACGATCAATTTCGAGGTCCAGCACCCGCCGGCCATCACCACCGAACGTGCTTTTAGCTGGTAAACTTTGTCGCCGCGCGTATAAGCGACCGCAACGAAATTTGACTTGGAAGGATCGTCTTCGTGCTTTACCCATACCGTCGTACTGTTCAGACGAATTCTGGCAGGTTGATCCGGCCGATCGAGAGCATGAAAATCGATGTTGTTGCGGCAAACTGCTTCGAGCGTACTGGCTCCGGCGATTGAATCCGGGATGAGCGCCTTCACGATGTGGCGTGCGATCCCGTCATTCCCGCCTGGGAATGAAAGCGAAGGTTCATTCATCGAACGGTCGACATCGAAGGCGTAAATGCAGTAAGCGGAAACCACATCCGGACCTGCGCCGAAGCCGCCACCTTCGTCGGCCATGAAAGTTTGAATCGTCGGCTGGCTCAAGCCGTAGGTATCCATCAAATGACGTTCAATAGTTAGGCTGTCGAGTTGGCGTGATTTTTCGTCGCTCGGATACTGGAATGGCAAGCCCGACTTTTGCTGTTCGTGATACTTCAGCAGTTCAGCTCGCGTTGAATCGGAAATCGGCGCGCCCTGTAAATTCTTCCTCCAGGGATCGATGAGCCACATCCCCGGTGTTTTTCCGAATTTTGCGCCGAAGTAAAAAGCGTCAGGCCCCCTCGCATCTTCAAAACTGTTTCCTAGAGGAATCTCAGGAGACGGGCTGCCCCATTCCTGATACTTGAACCCGTTCCAGTCAAGCCCGATGAGTTCAAAGAACCTGCCCATGAAGCTGTGCGGCAGAGGAACCTGGAAATGGTCAGCCCCCTGCGGTCCCATGATTCGCTGTCCATCGACGATGAACTCGTTGCGTTTAGCTTCGCCACCGAAAACCGGATGGTTGTCGAGAACCAGACAATTCAGCTTCGGACCGCCATACTTCTTGAAAAACAGCGCCGCCGAAAGACCGCTGACGCCTCCTCCGACCACCACGCAGTCGAACACTTCACCTGTATCGATGACATCTGCAGGCAATGAATCGAAGGCGCCATTGCGAATCTGATGCCCGGCGGTCATCACGTCAAAGGTGTTGCCGTTAGAACTGGCGTAGTCGCCAACCCCGCCGTAGCCGGTCCATTCTTGTTCTTGTGCTAAGAGTTGTTTCGGAGTCAGGGAGCCAAGCAGTACTCCGCCGGCGGCTAACAAAGTTGAGTTCAAAAAATCGCGCCGGCAAATCGGCTGATTTAACCCAAGGGAGTCATCGTGCTTGCCATTCTCATCTTTCAACGCAGCTTATACTCCCTTTCTCCAATCAGAGTCGCTGCCTTTTTTCAGGCGAATGGTTAGTGAGCCGTCAGGATTAGTTGGCTGCCGACACGCCCATCGAACTGGGCGACGCAAGCCTTTCACTTCTAACTCAGCACGAAGAATGATCTGTTGCCCGTCCAGGCCTTGGGGAAGAATGATCGAGGCTTGACGAAGCTGGCCGGAGCGCGGTTCGCCGGCATCGAGATTGCCGCCAACTTTGACTTTGCCATCGAGAGTCTCGGCATGAATTCCAAGCACTCCAGGCACTCCCGCAACGCCGTCGTTAGCTACGCCAAGAATCAACTCCATAGTTCCATAGCGCTTCCTTTGCCATATTAACGACGGGCGCACGCGATACCCCAGCCGCTGCTCCATGGCGCGCAGCGAATCGGGATACTTTTCGTAATATCGGCGGATATTGTCCGCTTCAGTCCAAAGGCCAAAATAATTGGTGCCGACATCGAGCGTATGAAAACCTGCTGTCTCGCGATAAGGTTCTCTGATTGGGCCGCCGATCCGGTGAGGATAATCGTCGGTGGGATAAGCCTCGTTGTCGCTTCCCACGAATGCCAGCATCGAGGGCGGCAGTTTGCTCAAGCAGGCTTTTTCTTCGTCCGCATAGTCGGCGAGGACATAGTGACGATTCTCTCCATCTTCGATGACCGTGGCCAGCCAGTCAGGCCGGTGCGCCAGTTCTTCGATTTGGATCGGCTCATCCATGATCAAACTATCCGAACGCAACCAGCATCCAGACCGAATCGCCAGGTCGCGCACCTGACGATTGCCCACGTTGCTGATGTCAGGTTGGGTATTCACCGCGAGCGGGGTGTGCTTCCAGGCGTCGATTTGCAACTGCGTCATCTGAACAAACGTCTTTTCCGCGGTTAAGTAATCGGGGAAAGGATTGGGTAAGTCGTTGGTGTGACCTTCGCCCCAAAATCCATACATCATTAAGTCCATGTATTCCAGTTGCGGGTTGTGATCGAAGCGCTCGGCGAGCAACTGGTTTAACTCGGTGAACGCTCGCTGAAATTCCGGAGAATCATAACGCGGTTCATAAAAATCAAAATTGCCGCGGTGTTCTTTGGATTTTCCCCCGATGTTTACGATAGGAACTTTGCCGTGTAGAAAATCGGGCAGAGCTAGTTTTTGCGGCTGAGTGTTTGGAGTCGAGAGTTGAATCCGGAACGCCACGCCCAGGTTGTGGCGCTTAGCGGCGTCGAAAGTGGCTTCCCAAACCGGTGAGAGCGAAAGCTTACCTGCGGTAGATTGAACGTCTCTCCAATCGCAACGGATGTATAACACGTCGACGAACGGTAGCGCCGCCATTTTTTCAACGGCTTGCTCAATAGTTTCTCGACCGCACATCACGCCCAGCGCCGGCCCGTTTTCTTCCCAAGTGTAGCCGACGAGGCCAGTTCCGAAGTTTCGTATGTGTTCGCGGGAAGGATCGGTAACGAATATGGTGTACCAGCCTTCGTCCTGACTGATTCCAAACGGCCCCTGATCGAGCCGATTGGTTACAGCCGGCCCCGCCCCAAAGTCGTATCCTCGCCAGAGATGATCGGGCACATCGGCCCACATCCGTTGAGTTGCGAAACTGCTGCCCGCTGTTAGACCTAGGCTTGTTTTTACGAAGTCCCGCCTGCGCATACAGAGCCGTCCTTATTAAATTTGCGATTGGATTTCACATGGCTTGCGTCGAGTAATCGCAGCGGTCGCGGACAACTATGAATGACCGCCATTAAGATCTCGCGCAAGCCTTGTTTTGAGCGCATCTTCTACTGTTCGTATGCGCCAATGTTGATTTGCCCGCCCCCATTCACCCGAGGATGGCCAGCGTAGTCCAAAACTCCTACTGTGTTCACGCCAAGATTAGTTCCTGCATTGATCGCCGGAGACGTCGACAGAATGTCCAGATTCGGTGGGGTCGAGGATTGGTTTACGAACTGAGGATCGGCGAAGGGGGAATGCACATCCTGGCCCGAGGTCGACAGGTAAGTCGAGTAACCGGTGAGGCTTTTCCCTTGCCAGTCCCATAAACTGCCGCTGGCTCCCACATTGTTGTAATAATCGTTAAAGTCGAGAACTGCAGGGCTGGGCACGCTCGAAGTGAAGTCGTAGACCAGATACTTCGATGTCAGCGTGGAAACATCAAAAATGTTGTTGTAAACGGAATTATTCGTGGCGGAGTACTGGATCTGAAATTCGCCCAAGCCGCTATTACCATGAATCCCGTCATGCCAGAGGGTGTTGTTCACGATTACACAATGGTCCGTTCCTCCCACCGTTTTCGAATAACCGCCGATCGAGAGGCCAACGTACAACGAGTTGTAGATCACATTGTTGCGGAACATTACATAACTCGAGACGTGACCGGAATGTTCGCTGGCCATTTCGCTGAGGTCTGAATCGTGAATTAGATTGCGCTCGACAATGATCCGGGTACAACCGTCGCAATAGTACCCGTCGGCACCTACCTGATTGTGATACACCGGGTTAGTGGTAGACGAAATGTTATAAATGGTGTTCTGGAATACCCAGCCGTCGCGCGCCTGGTCGGTACTGGAATTCGGCGAGACGCCTTCAAACCCGATGTTATCCAATCCGATGTTGTCTCCATCGTGTACCAGGTTATCGGCCTGCACGAAGTACTGCACGTTCCCGTCAAATGAAACGTTCTCGCTGCACCCGGTCGTATTGTGGTCCACCTCGTTTCCCCAGAATGTCAGGTTGCTGATCGACGCTGGTGACTGAGTGCCATAGACCGCAACTCCCAAAGCGTTCGCGCTATTGCAGGCAGTGAGAGTCTGCACGATGTTGTGAATATGATTGTTCAAGAATTCAATGTTGCTGCCCGAGCCCTCAAAATCAATACCGACCGGAACCGCGCCTTTCTTCGAGCTTTGGAAGTTTCTGATCTCGAATCCTTCAATAATGATGTAGCTGTGCGTCCCTTCAAGGCTGAACAGCCCGATTTGGCCGCTACTGCCGACGCTCAGTCCCGTGCCGTCAACAATTGCAGTCTGACCGGGATAACTCATAAATGTGATGTAACCTGCGGTCGCATTTCCCGAGTTTGGAATAGTAACGATCTCGTTGTATGTGCCGCCCATGACCTGCACGGTGTCGCCCGGGTTAGTCTTGCTGGCCGCGTAATTGATGTGCCGCCAGGGCGCGCTCAGTGTGCCGGCATTGGTGTCGGCTCCGGTGGTCGAAACATAATACGTAACGCCCGATCGCGACGGCAGTTGAATGGTGATTGTTGCGGATGCGGATTTTGTGGGATCGGCCTGCGAAATTGCCGTGACTGAGACTGTGGCAGGACTGGGAACGCTTGCGGGCGCCAGGTAGATTGCCTCATTCGCCGTCCCCAGAACGGTGGTTGAGACCAAGCCCGCCGTCGAATTGCCGCCACTTACTCCGCTGACCTGCCAGGTGACCGCAGTATTGGTGCTCCCGTTCACGGTTGCGGTCAACGGCTGCGTAGCTAGCGTAGCCAGCGTCGCGGTGCTCGGAGAAATGGTGACGCTTACTTGCCCACGAGCACACTCGGGCATCACGGCGAGCAATACAGCGACAATTACGAAGGACACCAATGTCGTGGCTTTCGAACTTCCTGGATTCGCAAAAGACAAGTTCGTCATCGTTTTCTCTCCTTTTCGTAGGTTGATTCCACGTTCATGAATCGAGTGTTCGGTGTGGCTCTAAGACGCGTGGCGACCGTTCGCGCGCAAAGTAAGTGAACCGTCATCATTCAATTTCTGGTGACAAGCCCATCGCACCGGATAGCGCATACCTTTTACTTCAATTTCTGCTTTGAGTTTCAATCCTTGCCATTTGGTTCCCTGGGGCAGAACAAATTGCGCCTGCCGCACTTTGCCTGGCAAGGGATATCCCGCATCAAGGCAGCCGCTCTTCAATGGCTGACCATCTTCGCTCTCGACTGTAACCCGCAGTACACCCGGAACTCCGGCGATGCCGTCATTCGCAAAACCGACGATCAGTCCCTGGTAGCCTTTGTCTTCATAGCTCCATACGAATGAGGGCCGCACGCGATAGCCGATCCGGCGATTGATACGATCGAACCACGCAGGAGACGCCTGATAGTATGCCGCCAGGTTTTGCGCGCTGATTTGGTGAAAATTCCACAGCGACCAGTAATTCGCCCCAACATCCATGACGTGAATAATCATGTCATCGGCGGGCGAAATTCCTTCATGCGAAGTGAGCTTATCGGGTAGTTGACTAGGCAATCCCTGTTCAAGCAGAGCTGCGATCCACGGCGGTCGGTTGCTTAACGCTTCAATCTGTTCGTTCTCAATAAAGATCGTGTCACTTCGTATCCAGTTGTTGCTGCGTACAGTGCGATCAAGAACTTCTGAATTGCCCACGCGGCTGTAGTCGGGCTGAGTATTGGTGAGCAGCGGAGTCTTAGTGAAATGCTGCTGCTGGACCTCCCACATCTGAATCCATGTCCGCTCAGCCGTCTGATAATCGGGGAAGGGAGTATTAGCGAACGGCCAGGTGTGACCCTCGCCCCAGAACCCGTACATAAAGGTGTCGATGAATTCAATCAAAGGGTTGCCATTGAATTCCGCCGCCATTTGCTCTACCAGTTCCTTGAACGACTGCTGAAAGAAAGGATGGTCAAAGCGCGGCTGCGATCGAGAGTAGGGGTTCTTCAGGAATCGCGCACCCTGCGCTGCTGATTCGTGCGGGTCCATGACTAGATCAACCATCGGAACTTTGTCGAGAACAAACTGTGGCAGCGCCGGAGCGTGCCAATAGTCTGGAGCGCTCATTTGAACGCGCATTCCGATACGCTTGTCGTATTTCTTTGCGAGATCGAAAACCTGCTTCAGATAATCGGGAAGCTGCAGTCGCCCAGGCTGTGGCTGAATCTCGCGCCAGGTGGGGCGGATGTAAAGCTGTTGCCCTAAAGGAAATCGAACCAGGTCTTCAATCGCCTGCGGAATATTGTCTGACTTGATCTCATCCGTGCCCATGTCGGCGGTGATGTAAGTGATCAAGCCTTTGCCGTAGTTAGGGACTACATCTTCCGAAGGAGTCGTGGTCATCACCACTTCGTCCGTGGGAATAACTGCGTCCGGCGGATATTGCGGGAATGGCCCTTGGTTCAGACGGTCTGTCACCGGCGGCCCGGGTCCGAAGTCGTACTTTGCCCAGTTGTGAGCGGGTACTAAGGCGTTCGCTTTAGTTCTCGTTAGCCCAGCAGCGGCTGCCAGGGCAGCGCTGGTTTTTAGAAAGTCTCTGCGCCGCATAAGATATTAGCCTCCGCCGAAAAGACTAGAAGGGAAACCTGAGAAATTTTCTGTACTCATCAAACGTACGACGAGTTTCCCAAGCAACGATCAACTATTTTTTCTGCCTTCTGACCGCGATTAGTGAAACTTGCTCCAGCCCGGGAAAGTGGCCCTCATTGTCAGCTTTACGTTCGGTGGGCGCGATCTGCTGGACGGTCGTCGCCGCAGGCTTCAGCGCACCGAAATATTCGGCATAGACATGGTCGAACGCTTCCCGCTCCGATAAATCATCCAGATAAATTACCGTCGATACCACGTCATCGAAGCTCATGTCAGCCTCTTCGAGGTTGTCGAGCTGATTGCGCATGGTTTGCCGAAGCTGATGTTGCGTCGTCGTGGCGTAAAGGCCGCCGTGCGGCCCGGGAATGAAGCCATCCTTGGCGGAACAATACAAAGTGTCTCCGGCGAAAACACACGGACTCGCCGTGGGACTGGGCGGCATATTCTTCGGACGAACTGCTTTGCGCTGCGTTATGTCGCGGACGGCCACGCCGGTGTACTCGATATGTGCGCCTCCGGGCAAACTTGTTACCTCGATCGTGGCGCGCGCCGGAGTGTTGCCAAATTCGAAACGCCGGGCGTACCGCTGGTTCATCACGCGGCCGGGAATTTCAGAAGTCAAATAAGGGTTAACGAAAACCATATTGGCCATATCAAGGCCTGCAGCTTTCAAAACTTCCTGCATACGATCAAGAGCCAAATCAACTTGCGCCGCAGGATCGTCCGGAACTTTGCCGGTTGCGGGATCGGCGCCGGTCATTGCGGAAACAAAAAGCCGGTCATGGGTAAGGATTGCGGGGGAAGCGCTGTCCTTTGGGTTGGTATTTGTAGAGATTGCGCGCCGGTCCTTCAAATCGCGTACTGCGACGGCATTGATCTCAATGGGCGACTGAGGGACACCAGCAACCCCGAGCACGGCGCGAGCGGGCGGCGTTGTGGGAAAGTACTCGCCGAAAATGTGGTTCATCTCGTCATACTTGCCGATGTCCGTGAGATAAACCTGGGTGTAGACAATATTGTTCATGGTCAAGCCGGCGGCTTCGACGATTGTCTTGATGTTGTTCAGTGTTTGACGGACCTGTGCATCGAAAGTTTGGGGGACTTTGCCGTCAGGACCTTGAGGGCCCTGGCCAGAGATGTAGATGTAACCGTCTGCGTCCACAGCTGGCGAAGAATATCGGTTCGCGTCGGGCGAAGTTTGCGATGGAGTGATGGCGCGAATCTGCGCTTGTGTCAGGAGCGTCGACGCGAACAGGAATGTTGCAACCCAAAATCGCATGTGAACTCTTCTTTTTTTCATTCTCACAACCACTGCTTAAGCGGCTGCAGATTTCTTTTGCGCAGCGCGCAAAATCCCGCGCAATCTTTGGCCCACGATTATTTCCTCGCCCGGTTGAATGGTCAGGGAAATTAACTCAATGTGGTCGGGAGCCTTTCTTTCTTTAGGAGTCGGATTCGGATTGCCCTCCCGCACCGCTTTGACCAGGCTGGGATTGTCAGGTCCAAGCACTTCGATCACCGGATCGCCGGCGCGCAATTCATTGACACAATCGATAATGCTGTAGTTCCATGCCTGCGTGTCCCAGTAAACTCGCAGCGTGGGATAGCGGTTTCCATCGTCAGGAGTGTAGATATCGGTTCTGACTCCCGGCACGGTGTCTACAAGTTTGCGAATGCGCTCCACGCGGCCCGTCCACTCGGCATTGAGTTTCTTCAGATCGATTTTGAGCCAGGTCTCGAGCGCAGTAAGGCAGCCGATTATTTCTTCTTTGCCAACTTTCATCGGCCGGCACACCGCGCCTTCTCTTGGATTGCAGTTCATGAGCGCGGCTTCGATCAGATCTTTTCGTCCCAGGAGCAAGCCGCTGCACTGTGGACCGCTCAGCCCTTTGCCCCCCGAGAAGCAATAAAGGTCGATACCCATCTTGGCGTACAGCTTGGCATTATCTGCCGGCGGAATGCCGGCGGCATCATCAAGCAGCATCGGGACCTTGTGGTCTTTCGCAACCGCCAATTCCTTTTGTAGCTTTTCGCCGAGATCGGTGGTGTAAATCATTGCCGTGTTTTCGTTGATGGCATTGGCCAGTTCTTCCGCCGAATAAACCAGGACTAATTTGGCTCCAACCAGGCGAATGGCGCTGTCAAAGGCGCTGCGGCCTCCGACCATAATTACTTCGTGCTTGAGGCCAGTCGTATCGGGAAGTTGCCAGATGTATTTGTCGTTAGTGCCGGCAATACATGCAGCAGTCGATGCCGCCATGGCTCCGGCCGCGCCCGAGGTCACGATGCCGGACTCAGCACCGGTCAATTCCGATAAGCGTCGTCCAACTGCGCGCTGCAGATCGAACATATTCACGAAATGATCTGCGGCTTCGAGCTCCGCCCGGCGCACTTCCGGAAATTCCAGCGATCCACTCAAGTAAGTCCATGTACCTCGGCAGTTGATGACGGTTTTCACCCCCAACCGGGTATATACGTTTTGGTGCGGGTTCTTGCCGATTGCTGTAGCCGCCTGCGCATACAAATCGCGAGCCGCAATCTGGCTTAATAATGGCGCAGCCGCTACCAGTTTCATGAATGATCGCCGGCTGGAATTCTCGATGTGCATTACTTCGTCTCCTTAGTATTTCGCTAAAACGCCTGATCGCATTGACGGCAGACAGACTGCATCAATCTTCTTCCTTAGGCAGCGGGATTAATGATCGCACC
Organism: uncultured Acidobacteriota bacterium; assembly: GCA_963703465.1. Lineage (GTDB taxonomy): Bacteria > Acidobacteriota > Terriglobia > Terriglobales > Acidobacteriaceae > Gp1-AA145. The sequence goes on from CAVPEQ010000004.1 coordinate 223,576, forward strand.
GCCAGGATGTGGGCCTTTGCGCCTGGTTTGTTCTGGTTGTAAAAGCCCACGGTGCTATTGGCGCGGAAATAATATGCGTCTCCCGCTTTAGCCGGATGACGGCCCTCGACTCCGTCCATTCCGCCACCCGCGACCATTTCACCTTCTCCGTCGATCACGAGGTAAATTTCTTCAGCTACTTCGTGGTGGTGCGGAAAATTTGTACCTCCCGGCGCGAAATCCATCCAGAACAGGCTGACCATCACGTAGGCCTGGTCGATGGCATCTCGCGTTCCTGTGTGCGGACCTACCAGGAGTTTGTACAAAACCGAAGCCGGATGGCCCTCGACAGTCTGTTGCTTGAGGTCATCCATGTTCACGATTTTAGGCTCGGAAGGGGGCGCAGTAATTGAGATCGATGCCGGAATCTTGAAGCCCATGATCACGGCTCGGAGCGGTTGATCGGAACCATTCTCAAGGTAGTGCTTTGTGCCCGGCGCGAGATATGTGAAATCGTTCGCCCGCATGGGATAAGTGCGATCTGCGTAATGCAGCACGCCTTTGCCTCCGAGCACAAAATAGAGTTCTTCCTGGCGATCATAGCTCGTAGGCTGACAGGATCCTCGCGTATCGACCGTCACTTCGCCAAAACGTGCGACGCTGCGCATGATCCGGTTTTCCCTTTCACCCTCACCAAAAATCGCTTTGTAGTGGCAAGTTGCAGACGCGAGATCCGTGCGGGCCTCGCTCACCTCGGGGACGTACCGGTGTAGCCAGGTTGGATCAACCTGCCGCTCCTGAGCTGTGAGCTCACATGGAATCAGCAGCAGTAGCAATAAGATTTTCAGCATCGTTCCGACGTACGTAGATCGCGATTTGATCGCGAATCCGGTATACACCACAAGATACTCTTTGCGCAATCGAATTGTTTCGTTTTATTGTGTTTTCTTTCGTATGCTAAACAGACATGCATTAGCGATTCTGCAGAAATATTTTTCGGTCGTGTTACGCTAGACGGCTCTCCCGCGAAAGGGTGTTGCTATGAAATTATTCTTTACATTTGCGCGTGTCTTGCGATTTGTACCCTTAATTTTCCTGATTTGCCGGGTTGGATTGGGGACCGCGCGAGCTCAACTTCAGAATGGAACACCGCAGGCGAGTGCGCAGTGTCGTGTTGAAGCCTTGGATTACAAAGGCTGGCACGCGCAACAACTATCGAACCGCTGGCTCCAATTGATTATCGTGCCACAGAATGGCGGGCGACTGATACAAGTCACTTTCGCAGGGCATTCTTACTTGTTTGTCAATCCGCAATTCGCCGGCAAATATCTTCCCCCGACGAACGGCAAATGGTTTAACTATGGCGGCGACAAAATATGGCTTTTGCCGGAAGGAAATGACGACGAACAGCATTGGGTGGGGAACTCCGACTTGCTGGATGACGGCCCATTCACCTTTCGAAAGCTTTCGGAGGGAAAGCAGTGTGAGATCGAACTCATCGGCCCGGCGGATCCACAAACCGGCATTCAGTTTACGCGCACCATTCGCCTTGACAATGATTCGCCACGTATCCGTTTTCACGTTTCCATGAAAAACGTTTCTGGCCACACCGTGAATTGGTCAATGCAATCGGTCTCGCAATACAACACCTCCGACCCATCCTCGCCCAATGCCTTCAATCACAATTTCTGGACCTTCACTCCCGCGAATCCCTCCAGCAGTTATCTGAATCGCTATCACGTGCGCTTCGGTCCGGCTGAAAACTCCGCGGCTTCGGTTCGGGACGATGGCCTGTTCACGGTTCACTATGCGCACATGGCGGCAGAGTTGTGGCTCGATTCTACTGACGGGTGGCTTGCGGTTGTCGATGGCAACAGCCACTACGCCATGGTTGAGCGCTTCGAGTATGAAACGGCAAAACCCTATCCCGGCAAAGCATCTGTCATATTTTGGACCAATGGACCGGAAACGAGATTGAGCAGCGACGGAGTGCCCTCGATGAGCGCCGACGCCGATGCCAGTCCTTATTATCTGGAGGCTGAGCTCAACAGTCCGATGTGCCGGTTGCGTCCCGAGGAAAGTTGCACATTCGAGACAGAATGGTTTCCTACGCGAGCGGGAGACGAATTCCATGGCGTAACCGACGCCGGAATCCTTATAAAGCCGCTGCAGGCCGTTCGAGATAAGGAAAAAGTTAAGCTCTCTGGCGCTTTCGGCGTGTTCTTCGCGGGCCATCTAGTCGCGCGCTTTTATGATGCCCACGGCGCATTCCTTGGAACCGTGCCCGTTAGTGAGGTGAAGCCCGACGAGCCCGTCTCGCTCGCGGCAGACGTTGTTCCTCCAGCGGAAGCAGCACGGGTTTCACTTCACCTACAGGATGAAAGCGGCCTTGATCGCGGTTCCCTGAACGAAGTGCAGATCGGCGCGGGAGAAAATCGCTGACATGAAATTTTCCTGGGCATCGATTTTATTAATCGGTACCACGCTCTTTGCCGGGCACGTTATAACGGCGCAGCGACCGGCCTCTCCCATCAGCGCGAGCGCTAGCGTCGAAACCGGAGATCTGTTGGTTCGGCCGGTCGGCGAGAACTGGACCTCCTACAACGGCGACTACACTGGGCGTCGCTACAGCGCTTTGCGCGAAATTAACGTCGGGAATGTTGCGCAACTGCGAGCGGCGTGGGTTTTTCATCCCGGCAACTCACAAAACCTGGAAGTCACACCGCTTGTCGTCCGCGGAATTATGTTCGTCACTTCCTCTAATAATGTGTTCGCCCTGGATGCGCGTACGGGGCGTACCGTGTGGCATTACGAACGCCCGGTAAGTTCAGGATTACTCGACGATGCAGCGGCCCATAAAAATCGCGGCGTTGCCGTGTGGCACGATTCCGTCTATGCGGAAACTGACGATGCGCATTTGTTATGTCTTGACGCCCGTTCCGGAGGTTTGAGATGGGACATTGAGTTTGCGGACAAAACCAAGGGGTATGGTGCGACCAGCGCGCCGCTGGTGGTGAATGGTTCGGTAATTGTGGGCACATCCGGCGGCGACTCTGGAGTTCGCGGCTTCGTAGCTGCGTACGACGCAGCCACCGGAAAGTTGAAGTGGCGTTTTTGGACCATCCCCGGGCCGGGAGAATTCGGTTCCTCCAGTTGGCCCGGAGATTCGTACTTGCATGGAGGCGCCACAACCTGGATGCCCGGCACTTACGATCCGGAGCTCAACACTCTGTACTGGACAACCAGTAATGCGGCGCCTGACTTTGTCGGGGATACGCGACCAGGCGATGATCTTTACTCCGCTTGCGTGCTGGCCTTCAACCCGGATACGGGGAAACTGAAATGGTATTTTCAATTTACGCCTCACGATGTCTATGACTACGACGCGACTGAAACTCCGGTGCTCGTCGACGCCGAAGAGAGCGGCGCGATGCGTCATCTATTGGTCCAGGCAAACCGCAACGGATTTTTTTATATTCTCGACCGGACGAATGGTAAGTTTCTGCGCGCTACCCAGTTCGTAACAAAATTAAACTGGGCGAAAGGCATCGACGCCTCTGGACGCCCCATTCTCTCCGGCCTGATTCCAAGCGCTAAGGGAGAGTACATCTGCCCTGGCATTGACGGCGCCACCAACTGGTATTCTCCTTCTTACAATCCCGACACCAAGCTTTTTTATGTGATGGCCCTCGAAAGGTGTGACCAGTTTTTTGCGGCACCTCGAAAGTTCCATCCGGGCGAGACTTTTTACAATACCGGCACCAAGCGCCCAGCCCACGAACACTCGCAAAAAATTCTGCTGTCTCTTTCCGTAGCAGATGGGAAACCGGAGTGGAGGTATCCGCAAGTTGGCCGCGGAAATTCATCGGGGGGAACGCTAACCACCGCTGGCGGCTTGGTGTTCTTCGGCGATGCCGCCGAGTCCTTCGAGGCAGTCGACGCAGCCTCAGGTCGCGCTCTTTGGCATTTCAATACCGGGCAGAGATTTGTTGCTTCGCCTATGACTTACGCCGTGGATGGCGTCCAGTATGTGGCCATTGCGGCCGAGAGCGACATTTTTGTATTTGCACTTCCACATTGATCAGGAATTTTTTCGGTCCAGAAATTATGAATCATTCAAGAATTTTGCGAACTTTGATTATCCCCTTATTAGCTATCGCAAGTGGCGTAGTAGCATTTTCGAAGCCACCAGCCCCCCGCGCAAAACTTCAGCTGCAAGCCATTTCGCCGCAGTTCTGGGACCTGATAGATCGCAACGCAAAAATGACTCTGGTAGCCACAGGCTTTAAATTCACCGAGGGCCCAGTTTGGGATTCAAGAGGCTTTCTATACTTCAGCGACGAAGCTGGCGACAAAATTTACCGGCTTTATCCCGGCGGAAAGAAAGAAGAAGTTATCGCGGTAGGCGATCCGGACGGCAACACATTCGACCGCCAACATCGACTGATCGACTGTTCGAGCGTGTTGCGTGCGTTGCTCGAAGTGACTCCCGAAGGAAAATACAAGATCCTCGCCGACAACGATCACGGCAAAAAACTGAACACGCCGAATGATGTCGTCGTTGGTCCCGACGGGGCTCTCTATTTCACAAATCCGAACATGGACTTCCGCCCTGGCATGAAGCAGGAGATTCCGTTTCAGGGCGTGTATCGCCTCGATGACAAAGGCAATGTGCGTTTGCTCACCAAAGACCTAGCCCAACCGAATGGCCTCGCCTTCTCCCCGGACGGCAAGCGCTTCTACGTGGACGACAGCGAGCAACGCAACATTCGCGTGTATGACACGACCACTGACGGATCACTTACGAACGGCCGCATCTTCGGAGAAGAGCCTGGCGGCAAGGATGAGGGCGTTCCCGACGGTATGAAAGTTGACAATCGCGGAAACCTATTCGTGGTTGGCCCCAAGGGAATCTGGGTCTGGAACGCAAAAGGAAATCACCTCGGCACAATCGTCATACCCGAACAGCCGGCGAATCTGGCTTGGGGAGACAAGGATTATCGAGCCCTCTACATCACGGCGACTACCTCCGTGTATCGCCTGGAAACAGAGACACAAGGTTTTGTACCATACCTTGATCACTGATTATTTGAGCTAGAAAACGGACCGGATTCGGCTTCAGCATCCTTATTTAGTGCTGTTTTCGCTCACCCAGTCATGCGCTGGTAAGTTATGATGAAGGTGCTGGCTGTCGTGTGAAGCAGGCGCCTGCAAAGTTGATCGATTTCAACGCCGGAGAGATGGCCGAGTGGCTGAAGGCGGCGGTTTGCTAAACCGTTATACGGGCTAACACCTGTATCGAGGGTTCAAGGTAGGGGACTGGATTGCCATGTGTTTATCGTAAACCTGCAATGGAGTTTGTCGTATCCCAGGTCTCCAATTGCTAGGGACTGGGGCATCCGGCGGTGGAGTTCTTCGTATCCCACGTCTCCAAAAGCGGGAGACATGGGGCACCCGGCTAATTTGTAAGAGGAGCAGGGAGCCACATCGTTTCCCACCCAAGCGGAGCTTGGATGGGGCACCCTGACGTGCTCCCACGCTAGCAGAGTGTGGATCGGGCACTCCGACTATTAATGGAAGTCGTGGGAGCGCATGTCGGCGGAGGTGATGTCGATGGGGCGGATGTTGTGCGCTTTGACGTGTATGACGCTGCGCTGGATCTGGAGGATTCCTTCGATATCGAGGAAGCGAGTGCGCGTGATGACGACGCGATCGCGCTCGAAGAGATCGGGAGTGATGATGATGTTGGCGATGCCGGTTTCGTCTTCCATGGATAAAAAGACGAAGCCTTTGGCAGTACCTGGGCGCTGACGCGCGATGACACAGCCGGCGATGCGTACATAGGAGTTGCCCTGGTAAGTGGAGAGCTCGCCGGCTGATACATAACCTTGATGCTGCAGAAGAGCGCGCTGATAGCTCATGGGATGCGGCCCGCAGGTTAGGCCGGTGCCGGAGTAGTCTGCTGCGAGGCGCTCGTCGGTTGTCATTTGTTTAAGAGGGGGCTTGTCAGAGGTTAGCGCAAGGGCCGAGGCACGTAGGAGGGGACCGACTGGCCGACCGACTCGCTCAACCTGCCAGAGTGCGTCGCGGCGATGTTCAACTTCAGAGATTGAATTCAATGCGCCGATTTGCGCGAGCATGACGAGATCTTTTCTGCTGAGTTGGGGAACTCGCAAGGCAAGATCTTCAATTGAAGCGAAAGGTCCGGATGCGACGCGATTGGCTGTTAGGGCTTCTGCTGTGGTCTGGCGCAGGCCTTTTGCGTAGTTCAATCCGATGCGAACAGAGAGCGAGCCATCAGCTTCATGTTCGATGGTGCAGAGCGGCTCTGAGCGCTGTATGCACATGGGGCGAACCTTGAGCCCGTGGCGCTGGGCATCCTTGATGAGTACGGCAGGCGCGTAGAATCCCATGGGCTGATTGTTGAGGAGGGCGCAGAGGAAGGCGGCGAGGTAGTAGACCTTCAGGTATGCGGACGCGTAAGCGATGAGCGCGAAGCTGGCAGCGTGCGACTCGGGGAATCCATACATAGCGAATGAGGATATTGCCTGGACGATGTTGTCCTGCTCGGCAGGTCCGACACCGTTCTTTGTCATGCCGGAGCGAAGGCGGCCTTCGAGATTGCGCATGCGCTGCATGGAGCGGCGCATACCGACAGCGCGGCGGAGCTCCTCAGCCTCAGAACCGGAGAAGCTGGCAACAACCATCGCCATGCGAAGAAGCTGCTCTTGAAAAAGCGGCACGCCGAGGGTTCGCTTGAGCACGGGCTCCAGCAGAGGGTGAGGGTAGGAGACTTCTTCGAGTCCCTGACGGCGGCGCATATATGGATGCATCATTTTGCCGACGATGGGGCCGGGGCGGATGATGGCGACCTGGACGACGACGTCGTAGAAGCAGCGCGGCGCGTTGTGGGGGAGGGAAGCCATTTGCGCGCGGCTTTCGACCTGGAACATTCCTACGGTGTCGGCGTTGCGAAGGGTCTTGTAGACGAGGGGATCTTCGGGCAGGGCAGCGAGATCGACCTGGGTGTGGTAGTGACGAGGGATGAGTTCGAGCGAGTCTTTAAGGACGGCCATCATGCCGAGGCCGAGGAGATCGACTTTGATGAGGCCGAGATCAGCGCAGTCTTCCTTGTCCCATTGCACGACGGTGCGGCCGGGCATGGATGCACGCTCGATGGGGACAATGCGGTTGAGCATGCCAGCGCAGATGACCATTCCGCCAGAGTGCTGGCCGAGATGGCGGGGGAGGTCGTAGGTTTTGGAACAGAGCTCGAGGTATTTTGCGACGCGGGGATGGCGCACGTCGAAGCCGGCGTTATCGAAGTGTTTGTCCATGGTGTCGTTGGCGCCGCGCCACTCCCAGTGGCCGACGAGGCTGGAGAGTTTGGTGAGTTGCTGTTCGTCGAAGCCGAGAGCTTTGCCGACTTCGCGGGCGGCGGATCGGCCGCGATAGGTGATGACGTTGGCGGTCATTGCAGCGCCGAGTGCGCCGTACTTTTCGTAGATGTGCTGTATGACCTTTTCGCGATGATCGCCGGAGGGGAGATCAAGATCGATGTCGGGCCACTCGCCGCGGCTTTCGCTGAGGAAGCGCTCGAAAAGTAGCTCCATGCCGATGGGGTCGACGGCGGTGATCTCCAGGGCGTAGCAGACGACGGAGTTTGCAGCGGAGCCGCGTCCCTGGACGAGGAAACCATTTTGATGGCAGTAGCGGATGATGTCCCAGACGATGAGGAAGTAGCCTGCGAAGCCGAGCTGGGCGATGAGGGCTAGCTCGTGGCGGGCCTGTTTGAGAGCGCGTTCGAGGAGAGGCTTTTTGAGGGCAGGACTGTAGCGCTTGCGGATTCCTTCATCGACGCGCCTGGCCAGGAAGCTGTCCATCGTGTCGGAGTCAGGGACTGGATAACGAGGGAATTCGTAGCCGAGATTGTTGAGGGTGAATTCAAGGCGCTCGCTGATGATTCGGGTGTTAGCGATGGCTTCAGGGAGATCGTGAAAGAGGGCATGCATCTCACGGGAGGAGCGGAGGTGGCGGAGACAGTTTTTGGTGAGAAGGCGGCCGGCTTCGTGGACAGTGGTGTGGTGGCGAATGGAGGTGAAGATGTCGAGTAGTTCGCGGTCTTCATGTTTGGCGCAGCGGACGCCATTGGTGGCGACGATGGGCAGGCGCAGTTTTGAGGTGAGGCTGAGGAGAGAGATGTTGCGGGATTCCTGTTCGCGCTGGTGATGGCGCTGGAGTTCGACATACAAGTTGCTGCGGCCGTAGATGGAGACGAGGCGATCGAGATGCTGGGCTGCGGCGGATTCGCCCTCCCAGTGAGAGCGGAGGCGAGCGGGCCTTCTTCGCCGCCGGTGAGGCAGATGAGCCCTTCAGAAAATTCTTCGAGATCTTTGAAAGTGGCAGCGCCTTCAGCCTTGGTGGGTTCGCGCATTTTGAAGCGGGTGATGAGCTGGCATAGATTCTGGTAGCCGGTTTGGGATTTAGCGAGCAGGACGATGCGCGGGGGCTCTTCGGAAAATTGGTTAGGGAGATGAGCGGGAGGGGTGATGCGGCTGCCGAAAGAGGAGACTGCGATTTCAGCGCCTATGTGGGCTTTGACTTCGTTGTTTTTGGCGGCAGGTGTGGAAGCGCGCGACTCCGTAGAGGCCGTTGCGGTCGTCATTGCCATCGCGGGCATGTTGATTTCGAGTGCGCGCTCAATGTAGGAATCGGGGCGGAAGGGGATTCTAGAAAGCTGAAGGCGCTAGAGGCATGGAGCTCGATGTAGTCTTCGGTGGGGTTGCGGACGATGATGTCGGGCGACGAGTCGGAAACAGAGTGGAGTTTTAGAGGACGTCCGTCAGGGGTTAAAACCCTTTGAAGTTGTTGGCTTTTTTCGGCACGACTAAAGTCGTGCCCTTTCAAAGCAGGTGCGTCACGAATAGCAGCGTTTTCGAACGCGTCAGTCATAGTAGGCGTCGAGGAGCCACTTGCTGTTGAGGTGATCGTGGACGAGAAGGCAGGAGATGGAGTCGCCAGAAGTAGTGGTAGCCATGACGTCCCATTCTTCGAGGTCCCAGCGATCAACGTCCCACCAGGAGCCGCTGGACTGCCATGGGCCGTAGGCGATTGAGACTTCATAGCGGGTGGAGCCATCGCGGAAGGACCTTGGTTTGCCATCGGCGATTTGTAGAGCGAGCGGATGTGGTGGGCGGATGCGCCTGAGTGATGTGCGCGGTGCGGGCGCTTCTTGCGGTCCAGGGAGTTGATTGATGACTGAGAAGTCCTGCATAGAGAAGCGGCCAGGGCAGTGCGAGTCGAGCAGTGCAGGGGAGCCGACGCGATCGGAGCCGACCATGGCTTTGAGGCGGGCGAGCGTTACATCGAGGCGTGAGGGCTCGGGCGCCTGGGGGTAGCGAAGAGGCCGAGCTGGATTTTGGATTGGCGGCCGGCATCGGCGGTCGAGGGTGAGCGAGAGGACGGCGGCTTGAGGAGGATGCGCGGCTACTTCAAGCTGCAGGAGCTTGAGAAGGAATTTGCGATCGGTGGATGGGATTGCAGGCTGGATCAGGCGTTTGTATGCGAGCGAGCGCTCGAGGGACATCTCGATGTGGAGTAGAGGCGAGCGATAATGCGCGGCAGGAGGCTCTCGAGACGAGGTTGCCGATCATGTTTGCGCCGATGAAGAGAAGAGCGTCGAGTTGCTCGATTGGTGTTTCGAAGACGATGTGTTCTTTGAGTTCGAATTTCTCTTCGAGTGGCTGGAAGGTGTGTTCCGCATTGCCGCGTGCGAGCGCGAGCCACTGGCGCGATTGCTGGCCGAAGCGGGATGGCATTTCTTCATGAGGAAGAGCGGCGAGTTCGCCGAGAGTGCCGATGCCCCAGAGCGCGAATGTCTCGTAGTGATCGAGTTCGAGATGGAGGGCGCTGATGGGGATGGATGCGAGCGCGTTGGATTCGCGACCAGTTGGAATTACGGAGATGCCGCGGGAGAATTCGGATTTGATGCGGGCGGTGTGGAAGTTGGCGCTAATGGAGATGGCGGCGCGAAAGCCGGATGCGGCAATGGTGTCGCGCAGACGGTGAGCGATTTGATCGGGTGGTCCGAAGAGGCGTTCGGAGCCGGCGATGTCGAGGACGAAGGAGCACGCGTTCTAGGCGAAGATCTCTTCAATGCGGGGGGAGAACTGAGAGATGGTTTCGAGAAATACTGTTCGGGCTGCGGTTTCGGTTTGTGCGGATCGGGTGAGGATGTGGATGTTGCCGAGCTCTTCGATTTCGAGGCGGGTCAGGCCGGGACGACTCCGCGCTTTCTGGCATGGGTGTTGAGAGCGCAGACACGCTCCTGTGGTGGAGAGCCGTCGAGGATGACGACGGGAGCGGAGTGCAGATCGGGCCTGAGGCGCAGGATGGATTGCGCGGGGAATTCGGGCACGTGCACGGCGGCGTAGAGGCAGGAGGTTTTGGGTTGGGGCTCATGCGCGCTTCTCGGCGTCCCAGGCGGTTTGGGCGGTCCAGGTGGAGGCGGGAGGCTTGCGGTCTATAGATGTGACCGGGGATGCGATTGGGGATGCGATGGGCGAGAAGCGTTCGCGCTGGCGGTGGACGTTATAGGAGAAGTTGCGGATGACTGTGCCGGAGACGGAATCGACGGCGGCTGGACGGCACTCGAGGACGACGGCGGCGCTGGATTGTGCGCTGGGGGCTTTGCCGATGACGACGAGGCTGCAGCGGGTGCGATCGGCGGCCTGGCGATAGCGGAACCAGGTGGCGAGGGGAATGCGTCGGGCGTGTTCGATGGATTCGTCGGCAAGGTCGAGGACGATGGCGGCGAAGCCTCCGGATTGAAGAAGGAGATCGGTTGCGCGAAGGGCCTGGTCGAGGACGCGTCCAGGGTTGTTGTTCCTTTGCAGGACTTGCTTTCTGGCGAGCGGGTTTGGTTGCGGGTTGTTCAGAGCAGCGGACCCAGAGAAGGTGATTGAGGGAGACTCCGTTGGCCGCGGCGGATTCAGGATCGAGGGAATCTTTGGCGTCGATCCATGCGCAGACCGAACCCTCGCGAGTGCGCTGAGCAAGTGCAGAGATGGCGATGCTCGTGCGGCCGGAGGAGGCGGGGCCGGTGATTTCGGTGATGGCTCCGACTGGGATTCCGCCGTTGAGGAGTGCATCGATCGGGGCGATTCCGGTGGAGACGACTTCGCGGATTGTCTTGGGTGATGGAGTGAGGACGGAGGGGTAGCGATGCTGGAAGGCGCTCTCGATCTGTTGGCGAAGTGCGGAGGAGGAAGGCATGCGGGTGTATTCGCTTTTTATTCGCCTATAGATTCGGACAGATCCGGGAGGGTTGTCAATGGGATGGCTGTGGAAAGCCTACGTTTGTGCCCGACAATTATGACAAATGAATAAGACTATGCATTTCAAGCAACTACGAATAGTACCTGATCTTTATTCTCGGTTTTCTATCGGTTGTAGATGAGCCGTAAAGTGCCTGAGGAATGGGGCTTCGTGTGTGAGGCGCATGCCTCTGATCGATTCGCGCTTGCGATAAACCTCAAGAATTACTTCAACTAAATAGTCGACGTGGCTCTGGGTATAGACGCGGCGGGGCATGGCGAGACGGACGAGATCCATCTGCGCGGCGGCGGCGAACATGAGGGTTCCAATTTCGACGGAGCGGATTCCGCCTTCGAGGTAAAGCTCGGCGGCAAGGGCGACGCCGGGGAACTGCTCAGATGGGATGTGAGGCAGGAAGGCGCGAGCGTCAATATAGATGGCGTGGCCACCGGGGGGCTGGACGATGGGAACTCCGCCGGCAGAGATGTGATTGCCGAGATATGCAGTGGATGCGATGCGGTAGCGGAGGTAGTCCTCCTGAAGCGCCTCCTGGATGCCGACGGCGATGGCTTCTAGATCGCGACCTGCGAGACCGCCGTAGGTGGGGTAGCCCTCGGTGAGGATGAGGAGATCTTTCTCCTGCTGGGCGAGGATGTCGTTGTTGGTACAGAGAAAGCCGCCAATGTTGGCCATGCCGTCTTTTTTGGCGGACATGGTGCAGCCATCGCCCAAGCGGAACATCTCCTGCGCAATCTCTTTCGGAGTTTTGTCGGCGTAGCCGGGCTCGCGGAGTTTGATGAACCATGCGTTCTCGGCGAAGCGGCAGGCGTCAAAGTAGAGCGGGATGTTGTGGCGTTTGCAGACGGCGCTTACCTCCCGGACGTTTTGCATGGATACGGGCTGGCCGCCACCTGAGTTGTTGGTGACGGTGAGCATGACGAGAGGAACGCGTTCGCGACCGACTCGAGTGATGAGTGCTTCGAGCGCGGCGACATCCATGTTGCCTTTGAAGGGATAGCTGAGCGAGGGTTGGCGGCCTTCAGGGATGAGGAGGTCGACGGCTTCGGCACCGACGAACTCGACGTTGGCGCGCGTGGTGTCGAAGTGGGTGTTGTTGGGAACTACGTCGCCTTTTTTGCAGGTGACGCCGAAGAGGATGCGCTCGGCGGCGCGGCCCTGGTGCGTGGGGATGACGTGCTCGTAGCCGACGATGTCGTGGACGGAGTTGCGGAAACGGTCGAAACTGCGGCTGCCGGCGTAGCTCTCGTCGCCTTCCATGATGGCGGCCCATTGATGGGTGGACATGGCGCCGGTGCCGGAGTCGGTGAGGAGATCGATGAGTACATCGTCGGCTTGGAGGAGGAAGAGGTTGTAGTGGGCAGCTTTGAGGAGTTCTTCACGTTGAGCGCGGGTGGTCCAGCGGATGGGTTCGACGCTCTTGATGCGGAATGGCTCGATGATGGTTTTGACGGGCATGACACGCCTTCCTGAACTGTCCAGCGTACATGGTTTGGGGAGGCATGGTGTGGCGGGGTTTTGATCAGAACTAGAGTGACTTCTATTCGACAGTCTGAGATTGTGGTATCCCAGGTCTCAAAAAACGGGAGACCTGGGGCACCCGAGGGTGTTGGTCGAGAAGAGTTATTTCTATTTGGAGTCCTTGCCGTTTCCTGCAACCTGCAGATCGTTGTCTACGGAGAAAACTCCGAAGGCGGAGTTCGCTTGTATGGCGGCGATATCGGCATCTGTTTTGCTGTCGACTACGCCTGTGAGGATCACGTTTCCATTGTTCACGATGATGTGGATAGCGTGGTAGCCGATTGGCGGATCCTGCGTGATGCCGCCCGCTGCCCTGGCAATGGAAGGACCTTCGCCAAATCCTGGAGGCGCGCTGGTGTACTTGCGCAAGGTGGGCTGCGAGTAGATGCGGCGATAGAGTGAGGCGCGGATACGGTCATCGTTTGGAGAAGTGGGCAGCACCTGGATCTCGTTATCCACGCCTTCGATGCCCTCGATTCCTTTTACAGCTCTCTCTGCGTCTGACTTGAGCGTGGGGCGAGAAGCGTATCCCTTCAGTACGATGGTCTTGCCTTTGAAGGCGAAGCGCAGAGAGTCGAAGATGCCGTAGTCGGTGAGCCCGGTCAGCTTGTCGCGAACCTGCTTGACGATGGTGGCACCGAGCTGAGGCGACCAGGTGTTGGTGTTGTCTTGCTCCGCCGCGGAGCTGTTTTGCTGGTTCGATCCGGCGTTCTGTGTGTATGCCGGAGCCGACGCCAGAATGAGAACTGCACAGAGGCCCGCGAAGATTCGATACCGTTTCACATCTGCCCTCCAGGCTGAATTTACGTTCCAGCTACATGGATGCTGAGATGTTGAGAAACGTGTACTTGGGGGTGGAAATAGGGTGGGTGGCAAGGCAAGGCACACTGCTCGGGCGGGATTGGGTCCCGCGTTTGCGGAGACTTGCGGGGGCACCTGTGGGATGAAGGTGCAGGTATTCATTCCCACATCTCAGAAGCGAGATGTGGGGCACCCAGCCGATGGGTTAACTGAAAGAAGCAGATCCTTCGCTTGACATCCCCCAAGCTCTGCCCTCAAAAAGCAAAGATCGCTTTTCCGGGGCCCCGTGAAGAAAGCGCTTGGGGCCCCCTGTGCTCAGGATGACAGTTCTGGATTACCGGAAAGACCTCGTTGAAGTCGCCACATTCCCGCTCATCGCGAGAGGCCGTATGAACGGGGCACAGGCTGTCTGACCGGTAATGGGGCATGGCGGTATAGTTGTGTCGATTACTCAGAGACATCTTCCGTGGAGATCGAATCATGCTGCAGGTTGGGCCGGCAAAGAAGACTTATGACGTTTGCATTGTTGGGTCGGGTGCGGGCGGGGGGACCGCCGCGAAGGTGTTGACTGAGGGCGGGCTGAGTGTGGTGATGCTGGAGGCGGGGCCGCGGCTCGATCCAGACAAGGACTTTAAAGAACATATGTGGCCTTACCAGCTACCTCATCGCGGCGTGGGTGTGGGCGGCAAGCAGCGCGGGATTGGCGATGAGTTCATGGCGCCGAATGGGTTCTGGCAGATCGAGGGAGAGCCGTACACAGTTGCGAACGGGTCGGCGTTCAGCTGGTTCCGGTCGCGCATTGAAGGTGGACGGACGAACCACTGGGGGCGGATCGCGCTGCGATTTGGGCCAGCGGACTTCAGAGCGCGATCGACGGATGGCGTGGGCGATGACTGGCCCATCAGCTATGAAGAGCTGGCGCCGTATTACGACAAGGTGGAGTCGTATATCGGGGTGTTTGGTTCGAAGGAGAATGTGCCGAATTCGCCGGACGGAATTTTCCAGCCGCCGCCGAAACCGCGATGCACCGAGACGCTGGTGAAAAAGGCATGCGATCAGTTGCACATTACGTGCATTCCTTCGCGGCTGGCGATTCTGACGAAGCCGTTGAATGGGCGCGATGCCTGCCACTATTGCGCGCAGTGCGGGCGGGGCTGCAGATCGGCTTCGAACTTCAGCTCGAGCCAGGTGATGATTCCGCCGGCTGCGGCAACGGGGCGGCTGACGATGATTGCGAATGCGATGGCTCGGCAGATTGTTGTCGGCGCAGATGGAAAAGCTGAGGCCGTGTCGTACGTCGACAAGACGACGCGGACGGAACAGCGCGTGTACGCGAAGGCCGTGGTGGTGGCCGCGAGTGCTTGCGAGTCGGCGCGGCTGCTGCTTAATTCCAAGTCGGCGACTTTTCCAAGTGGAATTGCGAATGGGTCTGGTGTGGTGGGGCGGTATCTGACGGACTCGGTG
>CAVPEQ010000005.1:0-25418 GCA_963703465.1 uncultured Acidobacteriota bacterium
TTCTTTCAGTGAGTTACGATTCACTGCGCTCTGTTTGCGCTCCGTTCCCACGAAAAGCATTTCAGCGACCCTCTCGCTGGCGGTAGTCATCTCATCGGTAACAACGTCACCATAAATATTGAAGGTGGTTCGGATATCAGCATGGCGCATCAACTTTTGTTGGACGACAATGGGGGTTCCCACTGCGTCCAACCAAGACCGATAGCTGTGCCGAAATGCGTGCGTGCCCAGGTGTCCGATGCCTGCCGCGTTCGCAGCCCGTTCCAGCTCGCGCCAAACTCCCGTATAGGAATAGGGCAGCTTACCGATTTTGACGGGGCTGGCAAAAATCCACTCACCGGCTCCAGAAAATTCTGTGAGCTGCTTCCAGGATTTCAGCCGATTAAGTAGATCGCCCGCAAGAAGGAAAGTCTTCGCAGATCCTTCCGTCTTGACATCATCGACAACCTGCTCAACGATGCCGCGCTTGACGCTGAGCCGTGACCCAGCCAATCCACATCGCCCCAGTGAAGTGCAAGCGCTTCGCTGATACGCAGCCCAAGACAGACACAAAGCAATGCCATCGTTGCGAATGGCTCGTGCAGTTCTTTCAGCAGTGTGTGGAATTGCTCTGCAGTGAGGCTACGTGCCTTCCGAGTTCGCCGCATCGCTCCCTTGTTTTGGACAAGCGAAATGGGATTGCGGGTGATATCCAGTAATCCGGACCACATCGCGAATTCCACTATTGAATGCAGCAGACTGCGGACGTGCGTCTTTGACTTCGGCGATAACGACAAACTGCGAAGCCAAAGTTCTACCGGGCGGGGTTGCATCTCGGAGATGTGACTCTCGCCCCATTTCGGAAGGATGTGATTACTAAGGAAAGAGCGATAGACCCGTGCCGTAGAATGGCGCGAGGGCATACGCTCGGTTTCGTAACAGGCTATCACGTCGCTTACGGTTTCTCCGACTGCACTCGGCTTCACCTGGACGCGTTCGACTGCTTTCCAGGCTGCCGCTTTGTTTGGGTAGTCTTGCTTTGTACCGATCAACCTTGACCGGCGTTTTCCTGCTTCGTACCAGAGATAGTTCCAAGTCTTGCGTCTCTTATCGAAACGCACAGATCCATGTAAACACGGCTCGCGGACTGGCCAAGAGCTACGGCGAACGGGTTTCTTCCCGCTTTTGCCGCCCCGTTCGGCCAGCTTCAGTCCCCAGCGCCGCAGGTCGCAGTCCACCCCGAATGGCCCCAGAATGTGCTGCGCTCCTTGCACCAGCAGCGTCCGCAGATAGGCGGTGTTCGACGTACACAAGTGCGATGGTCTTGTCTGAATTGAAACCCACGGCGGAGAGAATCAAGTAGCCGGTTAGAATCGGGGAAGCTGTCGCGAAAGCCCTCCCAACCATCACTTATTGCGTTTGGCGGAAGGTGTCGAAAGGCTGCATGCAGTGTGGCCTTGCTGACCATCTTGTAAGATTTCTGGACCGTGAAATTACACTCCAACAGCGCCTCGCGCCGGGTGACCTCGTCGAACGAACGAAAGACTGGCGCAAAAGCTCTGCGAAATTCGAAGTTTCCTTGAAGCGCGCTTTTTGGAGAACCGATTGGCCATTCATCGGGCGGTAACTCTTGAACGATTAGCAAAGTTTTCGAGTTTTGCCAGTACCATTCATCCATCGGAAGAACCGCCGAATACACGTCGCAGCCATCGGGGTCGCTGAAAACCTTCGGCGGCTTGGCACTTCTTTTTTTGGTAGTGATCGCGGTCGCATTGCAAATGCGGGCTAATCCCAACCTACCAATTTCAGCGCAGAAATACAGTTGCGCGACCTTCGCGCTCGCGGTAGTCATCGCATCCGTAACAACATCACCATAAATATTGAAAGTGGGTCGGATATCGGGATGGCACATCATCTTTTGTTGGACGACAACGGAAGTTCCCACTCGAACACGGACGGCAGCACTGGAGTCGTTCCGGCTGGCTCCGTGACATTTTCCTCGGCGTGGCCACCTCGCTGGTTCAATCCATAAACATGGACTGAAGCGGGCGTTGCGCAGGCACCGCTATTTATTCCCTCCGGGATGGCTCTCCCGAACCTTCGGTCAAGGTGATGTACTTATTTATCGGAAGATTCGTGAACCGTTCGACGCGGCCGCTGGGTAGAGGCCATTTGATCTCCACCCATTCGACACGGGGACGCATGCCAATGCCTAGAACAACCCGGGGATCATGCGATGCGATGTAGCTCCCTCCACTGGTTTTGAAGACTGTACGCTTCAGGTCCCCCGATTTCCACGTAAGCTTTGCGCCCACGGCCTCAGGGTTGGCACGCTTTGTCACTAATTTCAAACCCAGCCAATTGTTACGGCTACCGATCTGGTTTCTGAGCAGCAGAGGCGGTCCATTGTTAATGCCGACCAGAACGTCCAATCCGCCATCATTATCAAAATCTCCGATCGCCAGGCCTCGGGCTGCATACGAAGCGCTAAAAACCGGACCACTTGTGCTGGAGACGTCTTCGAAACTTCGGCTGTTGCCGCGATAAAGGAGCATAGGCTCTAGATATTGAACTGCGCTCGAATGCAGCTCGATCTTATCGTCGGGATGTCCATTGGCGAGAAATAAATCGGTGTTGCCATCGTTGTCGTAGTCAAAGAATTTGACTCCCCAACCGCTCATCAAACGCGTGGTTTTCGCAATCCCATTCGGAATAGCCATGTCGTCGAAGGTTTGATCGTGATTGTTGTGGTAAAGCGAATACATTTCCTGATCGATATTGGTAACGAAAAGATCTATCCAACCGTCCTGGTCATAATCGACCGCATCAACTCCCATCCCCGAGCGAGCGTGACCTTCGGCGCTGAATGCTACATTTGCCGGGACTCCAATCTCTTGGAATTTGCAATTTCCTTGATTCATGAAAAGAAAATTTGGCACAGTGTCATTGGCCACAAATAGGTCAATCAACCCGTCATTATTAATGTCGCAAGCTACAGCGCCCCACGCTTTTCCGGGCGAATTAGCTATGCCGGACTCACGGCTTACATCGGTGAAAGTGCCATCGCCGTTGTTGTGGAAGAGCCAACTAGGCGCCGGATCGTAGACGCGTGGCGTGCAGTAGTAACGAAGTCCTGTATCCCGATTGCCGCAAAACTGGTTTTTTGATTTATCAAAGTTGACGAACCGGCAGATGAAAAGGTCGAGCTTTCCGTCGTTGTCATAATCGAACCAGACCGCACTCGTTGCCCAACCGGTGGTAGGAAGACCGGCTCTTCGGGTAACGTCCGTAAATGTGCCATTGCCATTGTTGCGGTAGAGAATAACTCCGTTGTATTGGGTCACCAGCAGATCGGTGTGGCCGTCGCCGTCGTAATCGGCGGCGGCCACCCCCATGCCGTAGCCTCCCCCAGGCACGCCCGCTTTTTGGGTGACATCGGTGAATGTTCCGTCCCGGTTATTTCGGTAAAGAGCATTCCGGAGTGGCGGTTGAGGGTCGAAAAAATCACACTTGCCGCTGTTGACTAGATAAATATCCATCCACCCATCATTGTCGTAATCGAAAAACGCACATCCCGCCCCAACCGTTTCGGCGGGATACATATCTGGGGAGCGCCCATTGTTGTGCACCCAGCTGATCCCGCTGACGGACGGGGGCACAAGTTTAAAATGGAAGTTCTGGGTATCCTGTTCTGGTGCAAGACTGAACCCGCGACCGATAGGCGAGCAGTTGGCTAGTGCCGCCCCAAACGCCTGGTGCAGAAAGCGGCGACGCGACGGGCACACAGACTGTTTCGTCACCACCTGTCTAGATTCCGTTGTCCGCCCCATAAGGCAAATCGAAGAACGAGTCTCATTGTAGTCGGATCAGCAAGCAGCAGAGAACCGTTCCAGAGCTCCCATGCGTAGGTAATTGGAACTCCTTTCCCTGACTGGCAATATCACCTGGGGGGAGTTGTCGGCAACTTCTCGGGATGCTATAAGATGCGACATGTGCAGGACTGGTCGATCAGCAAAACCTAGCGGGTCTTTCTTTCGCCGACTTGACGGTTGGGTAGGAACCGCGAAACTCGGATTGGCAACTCTGCTGCTTTGCTGCGTTTCATTTGCCCAGGTGAACCACCTTGAGAATGCCGCACGGTTGCTGAACCACGGCCAACTCGATGGCGCAGAGTCTGAGGCGCGCCAGGCTTTAAAGACTCTCAACACCCGGGCTGTGGCGCTCTCAATTCTCGGAACCATTCGTTTCGAGCAGCAAAGGTATGCGGAAAGCGAGGACTTCCTGACCAAGGCATTGACGTTGGATACGCACTTGGTTGGTGCACGCATCACGCTGGGCGAAACCTACTTTTTTGAAAACAAGCTGCCGCAGGCGCGGAACAGTTTTCAGGAAGCGTTGCGTCGCGATCCTTCAAATTTCAATACTCGTTACGACTTGGCCAAGGTTGAAACATCATTAAATGAGTTCGAAAAATCTCTCGATGTTGTAAGGCCGGTAGAAGCCCAGCTCAGCACTTCAGATGAAGGGCTGCTTCTGCTGGCAACCGACTATGCCTCTTTAGGTAAAAGGCAAGAACTTGGTGCTGTTTACGAAAAATGGCTGCAACTGAGATCGGCATCCGACGAAGCCTCGCTGGATTTCGGCATTCTGCTGAACAATTCTGAAATGACAGAACAGGCCAAGAATATCTTCCACGGGGTCGAGGCCAAGATTGAGGCGAATCCCTCAGCGCTGCCATGCTTAAGGCTGGCACGGGGTTACTTAGCCGCCGGAGTCCTGGACCGGGCCGAGAAGTATGCGGCGCTTGGGTTGTCAGTTGATGCGCATTGCGCCGCCTGCAATCTGACCCTTGCCGAAATTGCAGAGCAGCAGGGAATCTCGGAAAAAGCGCTCGCATTTCTGCTGCAGGCGAAAAAGCAAGACCCTGAGAATCCGGAAATCCTCTTTGAGTTCGGCAAAGTATGCCTGCGCCGAAATCTCGTCAAGGATGCTGTCCCGGCACTTGAGAGAGCAGTTGCTCTCGCACCGGAAAACGATTCCTACGCTTATGTCCTAGTGTCTGCACACGTTGCAGACGGGAATCTTACGAGGGCTGCATCTCTGCTTTCACAACTCTTGCATAAGCACCCAGATGACGCCATTCTGAATTACGCCATGGGCGCAGTGTATTACTTGCAAGCCAAATATTCCGACGCTGAAACTTCGCTCAAGAAAAGCCTCAAAACGCAACCCGATCAAGTTGCAGCGTCTTACTACTTGGCGCTCACGTACGATGCCACGGGTGACGACGAGCAAGCCACCGCATTGCTTCGGGACTCGATTAAGCGTCGTCCGGACCACGGACTGTCTTACGTAAAGCTGGGAACTATCCTCGTCAGACAACATGAATACGATGAAGCGCGAAGTGATCTGGAAAAGGCGATTTCTATCGTGCCCGACTCGGTTGAAGCCCACTATCAGTTGGGTGTTCTGCTTCGGCGTTTGGGCAAAACCGCAGAGTCCGAAGATCAATTTGCGCAATCGCGCAAGCTAGAAGATGAACAGCGTTCACGATTGCGACTGCAGCTCCTGCTGCCGGATTAACGAAGATGCGGGACCACGTTATCAGCTCTGAAGATTTTCTCGAGTTAAGCAAGATGCAATTCTCCAGACGCGATTTTTTGCGTCGAGCGGCCCGATTCAGCAGCGTTGTTCCAGCATTGGCACTGCTTCCCGGACTAGCTGGCGGGCTTCGAGACAACGCCGCTTCGAGCGCAACCGAACCGCGCGACAGAATTGTGCCGGGATTTTCATTTACCGATATAACAGCTATCGCTGGTCTAAGTACAGCGAACAACGTTTACGGCGGCGACTCTCGAAAGCGGTACATCCTTGAAGAAGTCGGTTGCGGCGTCGCGCTGTTCGATTACGACAATGATGGCTGGCTCGACATTTTTTTTGTGAATGGCACTCGCGACGACATTTTGCCTCGAGACCAGCGCACGAATTTTCTCTTCCACAACAATCGCGATGGCACCTTCACCGATGTGACCCAACAAGCTGGGCTGGTGCGCTCAGGATGGGGGCAAGGTTGCTGTATAGGCGACTATGACAATGACGGATACGACGACCTCGTCGTTACATATTGGGGTGGAATTGTTCTTTATCACAACAATGGAGACGGCACCTTTACCGACGTCACCGAAAGGGCGGGCCTGGTCCAGCCTGGTCCACTGAAACGCTGGAACACAGGTTGCTGCTTCGTGGATTACGATCGCGACGGCCACCTCGATCTTTTTGTCGCAAATTACGTGAACTTCGACCCTCGGATAGCGCCTTCCCCGGGCAGCAACCAGTATTGCAGCTATTTCGGGATACCTGTTGGTTGTGGTCCCCAGGGAATGAGTGGCGGATCGAACATCCTTTATCACAATCGGGGTGACGGCACTTTCGAGGACGTTTCCGAGCGTTCCGGAGTTTCACTACCACGCGGTCCCTTTACTCCCACCTTTGTGAACGACCATTGGATCCCGACCGGCGCCTATGGTCTCGGGGTATCGGCCGCCGACTTCGACAACGACGGCTGGCCCGACATTTATGTCGCGTGCGACACCGCTCCCAGCCGCTTCTACCACAATAACCACGACGGTACGTTTTCAGAGGTGGGCCGGGAGATTGGCTGTGCCCTGAACGAAAATGGCACCGCTCAAGGGGGCATGGGCGTGGCAATCGGGGACTACGATTGTGATGGCTGGCTCGACATTGTGAAGACCAACTACTCGGACCAGACGGCTAATGTGTACCACAACAACGGGAACGGGACCTTCTACGACGCTGTTTTTCAGGCGGGATTGGGAGCAAATACGAACTACCTGGGATGGGGCGTTGGACTCTTTGACTTTGATAATGACGGCTGGATGGACATTTTCATGTCTAACGGCCATGTTTTTCCAGAAGTAGACACTCGCAAGCTACATGTAAGTTTTAGGCAAAAGAAGCTTGTTTACAAGAATATGGGAAATGGAAAATTTTCTGACATCAGTTCGAGTGTTGGATCAGCGGTGACAGACTTGCATAGCAGTCGCGGAGCGGCGTTCGGCGACTTCGACAATGATGGAGATGTTGATGTGGTGGTTGTGAACATGAACGAACCTCCTTCACTACTTCGAAACGATTGTCATACGAAGAACAACTGGCTCAAAATCAAATGCATTGGGACCAAGTCGAACCGAACCGCAATTGGAGCACGCGTGCGAGTGGTAACTGGTTCACATTCTCAAATCAATGAAGTAATGAGCGGCTCCAGTTATGTTTCTCAGAATGACTTACGACTACATTTTGGGTTGGGAAAAGTCAGAAAGTTAGATCTGATTGAGGTGCGCTGGCCCCTAGGCTTAGTGGAGTCCTTCAAGGATATTGAGGCCAATCAACTCCTGGTGCTCGAAGAGAGCAAGGGAATCATACGGCAGGAAAAATTCGGCAGCATTAGGTAGCTTTAGTTTCGGCAGGCTTCACACTGCCGCGTTGAACCCGTTGCGCACACTTTTGACAGTCGAGTTGATTTCAGCTTCTGTCTCTATATGTATCGACATTCCACAACTATCCGCAGTGCGCGTGTGATCGGCGCGTTGATGGCGGTTTGCGCGAGCTACGCGCAAACCGCTCCACCCGCTGCTCACGTAAAGACGACGGAAGAAGTCTACAAGAACATACAGGTGCTGAAGGGCATACCAGCCGATCAGCTCGTACCTGCCATGCAGTTCATAACTGCATCGCTAGGAGTGGAATGTAGCTTCTGTCACGTGGAAAACCATTTCGACGAAGACGATAAGCTTCCGAAACAGAAAGCAAGAAAAATGATCCGGATGGTCACGGCACTGAACCACGATGATGTGTTCGCCGGAAAACAGGAGGTAACCTGCAACACTTGCCACCGCGGCACCCAAATGCCGCTTTCGATACCAATAATTAATGAACAAACGCCTGTGCCCGCCATGGCCGAGCAGGCAAGGCAAGAACTTGCGAACCTCCCACCTGCGGATCAAACTCTCAATAGGTATGTCGGCGCGATCGGCGGGGCCGATGCGATACGCAATCTCACCACATTGGTGGAAACCGCCACTACGATGATCGGGAGCAGGGAGACTACCGTGGAGGTTTTTGATAGATCGCCTGATAAGCGTAGCGTGATTACGCATCTGCCAAGCGGAGAAAGTCTGACAGTATTCGACGGAGTTGAAAGCTGGATAGCCGGCCCGAACCGCCCTGTTCGAAAAATGCCGGCTGTCGATCTTGCGGGCGCGAAAATGGATGCGGATCTGCAGTTCGCGCTTCACGCCGAGGAATTTTTTGGCAAGCTCGAGGCTGCGCCTTCAGAGAAGCTCAACGGACAAGAGACGTACAAATTCATTGGCGAACGCGATGGCCACCCGACTGGGTGCCTATACTTCAGCAAGGAATCAGGACTGTTGCTGCGCGTCCTGAGATACTCGGCCTCACCCCTGGGACTAAACCCCACGCGGATTGACTATAGTGACTACAGGCCAGTACAGGGTGTGAAAATCCCTTACCGTTGGACCGTATCTCACGCCTTTGGGCAATTCACCATTCAGGTAACGGATGCAAAAGTCAATGTGCCGGTAGACGAGCAGAAGTTTGAAAAGCCTCTTGAAACAGAAGGGCAATCTGCAAAATAATGGACTTCCTTCACCAAGCGTGGGCTGATTCAGCGAAATTACTGTTATGGTCGCCATTGCTTATGTTTGGCCATACGGATGTATGCGAGTAGGGCTGAAATTGCGATCGATCGCCAGCGTCGTACTCACAATTTCCCTCGGTTTAATACCGGCGGCCGCGGCGGCGCAGGAAACGCAAACTTTCGATGATTTGGTTGCTCAGGCCACCGCTGCAAACCGACGAAACGACGCGGCAGTCGCTTTGGATTTCTATTCGAAAGCACTCAAGATAAATCCTCAATGGATGCAGGGGTGGTGGTTTATTGGACTGCTTCAATACAATGCTGGGCAATTTGCGCCTGCGCGCGACGCGCTCACCCACTTTCTCGACTTCGGTCCCGATCCCCAAGGTTATGCCTTGCGTGGGATGTGTGAGTTCGAAATTGGCGAGTATGCGGATTCACTCGCCGACATTCAGCGCGGGATTTCAATGGGAGCTGCCGATGATGCGGGTAACGAGCAGGCTCTCCACTTCTACGAGGCAATGCTGCTTGCCCGTCTCGAAAGATTCGACGACTCGCTGCGGGCGTTCGTCTATTTTGCCCAGCGGCGGATCGTCAATCAGGATCTATTGCTCGCGATTGGGCTGGCGAGCTTACGCATGCCGCTTGTACCAAACGACGTCAGCGCCGATCAGAGGCCGTTACTCCTCGAGACCGGCACTGCGGTATATGCTTTCATGACGCGTGATTCGAAAGCGGAGTCTGCATTTGATGCTTTGTTCCAGGAGTTTCCTGCGGTGGCGAATTTGCATTTGCTCTATGGATCCCTCTTGTACCCAGAAGACCCGTATGCAGCGCGACAGCAATTCCAGGCTGAATTGAAGATTGATCCTTCCAACGAGCGGGCGCGCATTATGATCGCGTGGTTCTGGTTGATGCAGAATAACCCGGCTGCGGCCTTGCCGTACGCACAACAGGCGGTCCAAGCGCAGCCGGGGCTAGCTTCCGCGCATCTCGTGTTAGGCAGGTCATTGTCGGAAACCGATGATGTGGGTGCCGGGCTGCAACACCTCAAGCGGGCATTGCAGATCGACCCGGATAATCTGGAAGTCCATATTGCTCTGGCCAGCGCGTACTCGCAGGCTGGACAAATGCAAGATGCGCGGCGCGAACACGCGTGGTGCCTGGATGCAACTAAGGATGGGAGAAACCGTCTTGCGTTGCCTTAGTGCCATTGCGGTGCTAGCGATCGTCGTGGTCCAGGGGACTTTGCGAGCGCAGCAGGCCCCGGTTGCCACTTCGTTGTGCGGAAACTGTCATCGGGCCCAAACGATCCATCAAGCGGAGACCCCGATGTCGCGCTCGCTTTTGCTGACCAGCAGCAATCCCACGCTGAAAGCGCACTCTGATCTGGTTCTCCGGAATGGCGACTACACTTACAGCATTCAAACCCGCGGAGGGCAATCCACGTACACCGTGAGCGATGGCACTCGTACTGTTTCCGTGCTGCTCCGCTGGACGATAGGTGAGAACATGCAGACCTGGGTCTTCGAGCGCGAGGGGCGATATTACGAAAGCCGCGTCAGCTACTATCCGATCATCAACGGCCTGCAGATTACGGTTGGACAGGAAAATCTGATTACGCGAACCCTCGAGGATGCATTAGGGCGAGAGCTCAACCACGGCGAGGTCCGAAATTGCTTCGGTTGTCACTCCAGCGGGACCGTTGCAGGTGACAAGGTTGATTTTGGGCAGCTACAGCCGGGCGTCACTTGCGAGCACTGTCACGCTGGGGCATCGGAGCACCAGGTCGACGCTCTGCAAGGGATCTATGATTCGGCTCCCCGCGATCTGAAAAACTTTTCAGCCGAGCAGGTTTCCAGCTTCTGCGGACAGTGTCACCGCACATGGGCGACCGTCATACGACTCGGCATTCGCGGCGAGCGTAACGTCCGATTTCAGCCCTATCGGCTGCAGAATAGTAAATGCTTCAACGGAAGGGATCGGAGAATCAGCTGTGTTGGATGTCACGATCCGCACCAGCCGCTGGTGCGGGATGAGGCGAGTTACGATGGCAAATGCGTCGCGTGCCACGCCAATCAAGGCCCGAATTCCTTCACTGCCCAGCACAGCGATACGAAGGCCTGCCCGGTTGCAAAATCCGGATGCACCGGTTGCCATATGCAAAAAGTGAAAGTAAGTAGTCCCGCCGGGATGCTCGTATTCACAGATCACGATATCCGAGTGAATCGGCCTGGGGATCCGTATCCGAACTAGCAGACTAACACTCTCACCGCTGAAGTATGCCTTGCGATCGCGTCCTTGCGCTTCTCCAACCGTTTACCTCCGTCCGATTCGGTAAAGAACTTCCACCCTCAAGCTGCTGATCATGCTTGGCACACAGAAAAAAGGACGGCCCGCGCAGCGGGCCGTCCTCAAGATGCTTCCGCCTGAGGGCTAGAAGAACAACTCCAGGGCCAACTGCAGGCGGCGTGGGATGTTGCACTGGCTGCTGACCGTGCCGAAGGCCGGCGTACCCCACACTGTTGTGTTGCTGGCGGCCTGGCCGTAGCAGAAATAGTGTCGGTTGAGGATGTTGCCTGCGTCCGCGTGGAACCGCAGGTATGTCTGTTCACTAAAATGTGTATCCTTTATGAGCGACAGATCCTCATTGTAATATGGGAATCCACGAACGTTCTGATCCTGCCGTGGCGCGTTGCCCAAAGCTGGGAGTCCATTTGCCAGACTTCCAGGATCAGACCACCCGGACGAGTTCAGGTATAACTGAGTGTACGGGTTGCTGAAGTTCTTGTTCCTGCCATTCCCTACCACATTGGGATATCTGGCATAATTGAACAAGTAAGTTCCCAGACTGTTCGGCATAGTGACGTTGATCGGTCTTCCGGACGAGTAACTCTGGGTAGCTGAGAGCTGCCAGCCGCCTACAAGCTTGTCTACAGCTCCCGATCCACCCCCGAGCAGTGCCTGGCCTTTGCCGAAGGGCAGCTTGTAAACCCAACCCACCGCAACCGTGTTAGGCACGTCATCAGCACTCACCGTGTTGAGATCCCTCATGTTGGCGGGATCCTGTACAGGTGGGCCTCCGGCTCCTTGGCCGGATTCCGAGCCATTATTCGTTAGCCGGGAGCGAGTATAGGAGGCCATGAACTGGAAGCCATTGCTCATGCGCCGCTGGAACTGCATCTGTAACGCATTGTAGTGGCTAAATCCGAACGGGAACGAACGCCATAGGATCTGCTGGTACTGCGGCCAGGAGCGGAGCGCCTGGGCTATGTCGCCGGTGAAGGTTGGGTACGGCGGGGTTGTGAAGCCAGCCGCAACCGCTGCCGCGTTGGCAACGGTCGTGGTGTTGCACGGGTTAGTGTTGGTGGGACAAGTGAACTGCCCATTAGTGAGCACTGGGCCATTCTGCAGCACACTAGCCGGGTTCATGTTGTCGTAAACCCCGGCAGCGCTGCGCCCGTCGATCAAGCGCGTACCGTGGTTGCCGACGTAGGCAATGTCAATGGCCATATTCGAACTGAGCTCACGCTGGAACGAGATCGACCAGTTCTGGTAACGGGGCATAGTGTAAGTCTTCGGCCACACGCCCACCGGTGTACCGCCGTTCGCAACACCCGCGTTCAGCTGCGGCGGAAGCGTGATGCTGCTTCCCGGCCACATGCATGAGACACCCAACGATGTTTCCGTGGCGCAACCGGTCGTGTTGGCAATTTTGGGATTCGCGCTGCTGAAATAGAACGCAGGGAATCGTCCACCGGTCACGTCCACAGCTGTCGGATTGGTTTCATAACCGTCGACCGGGTATGGGTCCCAAGAATCGGCTTGGACCCCGGCATAGTAGATGCCGTAGCCGCCTCGAATCACGTTCTTGGAACTCGGAGAGTAAGCGAATCCGAAACGCGGGCCTACACTCCAGCTGCTCTTACCGGTCGCCTGCGAAGCGTTGAACACCGTGGCTCCCGAGTGGCCGATGGGGTTAGGCGCGCTGGGGTCAAAAGTCGAGAAACGATTGAACTCCTCCGACACGCCGGACGTCCAATCGAACCGCAGCCCCAGGGTTATATTTAAGTTCTTCGTGACCTTAATATCATCGTTAACCCATGGAGCGCCGTATTTCATCTTGGGCATGTACCTGATCGGCACCGTGAAATTGGCACTTTCGACCTGGCCGAGAATGAAAGAGGCAAACTCATTTCCGGTAGGCCCCCCGTTCAGGATCGTACCAGTCGAGTCGAAGCCGGCGGTTCCGGTGTCGTTGAAGTTGAAGTTGCCACCAGTGTTCACGGCCCAGCCGGTCTGCGGGAACGTCATGTAGCGGTATTCAACACCTGCTTTGACGGTGTGTTTGCCGGTATTCCACGTAACGTCATCCAGGAACTGATAGCGGTTATTTATGTCCGCACCCTGACTGGCCCACGGCGTTCCATAGTGCGTGAACCCGTTCGGGCCGTTAAAGTTAAGCTGCGGAAAGCCAGCATTGTTGAAGATGGATGCATCGGGGAGGCCAAGACCCAAATTCTGGTTCCAGCCCGCGCCGCCAGACAACTGGTGACCAAGCATTTGCCATCGGTCATAGGCCAGGGTAACGTGATTGAACAGGTTATTTTTGATAACCCAGTTCATCTGCAGATGCTCAAAGTGGTTGGTGATGCGCTGGTAGAAGCCTTGGCCGATGTAGGTACTATTCTGGGCCGATGCCGTTTCTCCGTCGTTTTGCGTATTGCAACCACCCGGCCCCCCGCAGTGCGCAATGCGAGGCCGGATGTTCTCGTAGTACGTATTGTTAATAGAGAACTTATCGTTAAATGTGTGATCAAACCGGAGCAGCCAGGTCCTCACATTAATCTTGTTATTGTCGTCGGAGTTTCCACCGAAACCGTTTGGTGTTCCCACTGGAGTGTTAGCGTCAAGCTGTGGGATGTCGGGAATAATTGTGGTCGCTAATGGGCTCCGCAGCGGGTCGCTCTGGGGAATAATGTTCGCCTGTCCCGCAATTGGCGCGCCCGTCGTTGGGTCGAATCCGTAGCCGTCGCGGACGGGAACGCCACCAGAAAGCCTCGTCGTTGCCGGGTTATAGATTTCGCCTTGATACATTGGCCGGCCCTTTGCGTCAGTTCCCACCACCTTGGAGGTATTCAGGTATTCGCTGAAGTTGCCTTGGCGTGTTAACGCATCGGGCAATACGTTCACCAACCCCGTATTCACCGTGCTGTGGTAGTCGAGGCCATCGTAGTTAAAGAACCAGAAGGTCTTCTTTAGTTTCGGAACCGGGCCGCCAATCGCAAATCCCCAGTTGTTCTGACCCAGAGGAAGTGTGTTGTTCAATCCATGGCTGATGAGCAACGGGCCCACAAAGTAGTTCGAGGCATCCATCTTATTGTTGGTATAGAAGTCGTAGATGTTGCCATGGAACTTGTTGGTGCCGGACTTAGTGGCATAGGTGATAAAGCCGCCGCTGGTGTGTCCATATTGTGCCGAGAACGTGTTCTCAACCACGGTCATTTGCTGAACCGACGGATAGGGAAGCGAGCTCTCCTGCGTCTGTTGGTGACCTTCGGCATATCCAAAAGCTGCGCCGTCGAACCAGTTTTCGGTTGCCAGGATCTGGCCGCCGTTAATGCGTGACTGAAAACCGCTGCCACGGAAGATGGCGTCACCGTTGGGCTGTACCGGCACATAGCCAGGCTGCAACTGGAGCATGGACTCAGCGAGACGGATGTCTGCTCCCATCACAGCCGGCAGCTCCTTGTAATAAGCCTCGCCAACGGTGTGAGAAACGGTAGCGTTCTCGGTGTTGATCAGCTCGGTCCCCCCGGTGACTTCGACGGTTTCCGTAACCGCACCAATGTCCAGCTTAGCGTCCTGACGATAAGTCACGGCACCCGCGAGGTCGATATCGGGGTGGCTATAAAGCTTGAACCCTTGCTTTTCTATGTCGACGCGGTATTTGCCTAGAGTGAGCGGTGGAGTGCTGTAGTTGCCAGCACCGTTGGTGCCGACCACCGTGCTGGCGCCGGTGTTCTGATTGGTAACGGTGACCTTGGCATCGGGCACGGCTCCGCCGCTAGTGTCGGTCACGACGCCGGTAATTATTCCGCGATCGGCAAACTGGGCATAAAGGTTCTGGGCACTGAATACCACCAAACCCAACAGGAGAGACACTGTGGCGAGTGCGAACCGTTTCATCTGCGCCTCCGGCTTGAACTCTTCACCGAATGTTTAAGTTGAACGCCTCGAGAGAGACCGAGCTCAGCTAGCGCGGCCCCGAAGTTCAAATCCTCGGAATCCAAAACCCACGAACGAGAAAACCTTTACTCAAATCTGAGTGCAACTTTTACTACTCTGCAGGAACGCCTGTCAAGCTAATTCTTTTGTACTAGATCAAAATTTTTCAAGCTGAAACCACGAAGAGAACTCGGTGCTGACGCGATGCACCGACTCCGTCCTGGCGCCGACGTTCCCAAAAAAGCTGTCAGCTCTTTTATTCAATTTAATCTATGAAAATCAATATGCTTATAGTTATTGACCTTACTTGAGGGTCGATCGCACCCGATAAAAACGATTCTTTGCGATTTAAGAGCAGCCTGACAACGCCCGACTTCAGCAACGTGCGTGAGCATCGCCTGACCCGGTCCGGATGAGGGAAAAATTTAGAACCGGGCTGCGGGCTTGGGCTTCTGGCCGAATCGGCCCTAAAATAACGTCATGTTTGGAAATCGTTTACCGTTCATGTTCGCGACTGACGCGCGGCGCGTGGCATCATTAAAACTTCTGTTTTTTGATTATTCCTGAACCTTCGCGAACGGTAACGAGTTGGTCCGCAGCAACGTTAGGAATGGCCTCGATATTCCCGTTCGTCCAGCGAATCGTGAGGTGAGCCACCATTTCCGATCCAAGGCCAAAATGCAAACGACGATCGCTCGCCGAATAGAAGCTCGACTGTGCAAGAACCTCCTGCGCTTGAATATGCTGGCCGTAGCGGGCGGTTACGCGACTGCCGATGGCGCTGCGATTTGTATGCACTCCCACCAGCTGCACTTTCAGCCAATGCCCGCCGCTCGAAACATCGTTGCGCAGTAATGAGGGCAGCTCATTCATGTTCCAGACGAGAACGTCGACATCACCGTCGTTATCGAAATCGCCAAAGGCGCATCCACGGCTGGCATGGGGATCGGAAACGCCGGGCCCGGCTTCTTCGATCAACTCCTCGAATCTCCCGTCACCGAGGTTTCGGAATACTAAACGCGGAGTGCGAAACGGGTAAGCGGGCAATTTCTTTTCAACTTCGGGATACACACTGCCGGTAACGACAAAGAGATCGGGGAATCCGTCGTTGTCGAGGTCGATCATGCCTGTGCCCCAGCCGACATAGCGTGTTTCGACGCCGATGCCGGCACGCGTAGTGACGTCGTCGAAGTTTCCCTTTCCGTCATTGCGATAAAGCACGTTCGTATCGTCGGCAAAGTTGGTTTTGAAAATATCGAGGTTGCCATTGAGATCGTAGTCGCCGACTCCGACTCCCATGCCAGCCTGCTCCATCCCGTCTTCGCTCAGAGCGACACCTCGTTCGAGTGCCTCTTGGCGGAACGTGCCGTCATGCTGATTCCGGAACAGCCAGCTGGGAGTGGAATCGCAGGCGACGTATATATCCGGCCAGCCGTCATTGTCGTAATCGGCGGCAGCGACGGTCATGGGATAGGAACCGTTAGCAGCCGCCACACCTGAGGCCCCGCTCAAATCCGTAAAGGTTCCATCGCCATTGTTGTGGAAGAGCTGTACGTACCCCGTGGGAAGCCCCCGAGGACCGCAATTCACAGCGACACCTTTCCAGTTGCAGTCGGGGTTGACCCCCGGCTTGGGTAGCTTGTCAAGAGTCGTGTTCAGGTAGTTGGCGACGAAAAGATCCAGGCGGCCGTCGCGGTCGTAGTCGACCCAGGAAGCTCCCGAACCGTAGCGCACCACGCTCTGGCCAAGACCGGCGCCTTGAGTCACATCCGTGAAGGTGCCGTTCCCGTTGTTGTGATAAAGCACATTGTGGCCGTAATACGTGACGAAGATGTCGTCAAAGCCGTCGTTATCGTAGTCGCCGACGGTGACGGAAGATGGCCACCCGGTCCGCAGCAATCCGGCTTTCTCCGTGATATCAGTAAATGTGCCGTCACGATTGTTTTTGTAAAGCCGATTACTTGCGCCTGGGGGATCTCCATCGAGGCGTGTGCCGGTAAGCACAAACAGGTCCATCCAGCCGTCGTTGTCGTAATCGATAAACGCTACGCCGCAGCCGACCACTTCGATGATGTAACTCTTATTTTCCAGGCCGCCATAGATGGTTGGATGGGTCAGGCCGGCTTGTCTCGCGACATCGGTGAAATGCGCGAGAAACGGGCGTCCTGACGGCTTTCCGCGAGGCTGCGCTTTCACCCCGCGCGAGGAGATTCCTTGCGCAAGAGCGGTATGGGCGGATGGAATGAGAGCACCACCGGCGGCTCCTGCTAAGGTGAGAATCGCTCTCCGGCGAGTGATCATTGGGACGGTTCGACCGCCTTGATATATTGTCGGGCTTTCACGTTCTCGAATTTCTGCACAATGCCAGATGGCCAGTGAATCTCAATGATCTTGGCGATGGAATCGTTGCCGAGGCCGACGAGAACCCGCTTATCACTCGCCGAAAGATAACCTAGCGCCGTGTTCACCGTGAAATACTGGGTTCCTGAAGTGGACACGACCTTGATCCGCGCGCCAATGCCATCGCGATTTGATTTGGTGCCGACCGGCGTGATGCCGATCCAGTTATTTCTGTTTCCGCCCTCGTTCTTCAGCACGTAGGCGTACTGACCGAGATTATTAACGACGATATCAGTCGCCCCTTCATTAAAGAGATCGCCAAAGGCGGCGCCCCGCCCGGCCCAGTCCTTCTGAAAAACGTCCCCGGCAATCACGCGAGAAAAATGGCCTGCCCGATTGCGCAAGAGCAGCGGAGGCTCGAGATAATGCAGATTCGGCGAAGTTCTCTCGATGGTATCAATTACGTGGGATTGCGCGACGAAGAGGTCCTTCCAGCCATCGTTATCGTAATCAAACAGGTGCGCGCTCCATCCTGAGAAAACGCGCGTGGCAGCGCCTATCCCGGAGACATTGGTAACGTCTCGGAAGGTGCCATCTCCGTTGTTGCGGAAGAGCATGTAACGCTCGTTGGAAAGATCTGTGACCACGACATCCGGCAGGCCGTCATTATCGTAGTCGCTGAAGTCCGCACCCATGCCCGCGAAGGCCTTACCATCTTCGTTGTAGCCGATGCCGGCGAGCAAGCCGACCTCGGTGAAAGTGCCATCATGATTATTGTGATAGAGAAAACACTGAACCGAATCATTGGCGACAAAAATATCCGTGTAGCCGTCCCTGTCATAGTCCGCAAAGGCGACACCTAAGCTTTTTCCATGAGGATTCGCGATTCCAGATTTTTCGGAAACATCTGAGAACGTGCCGTCACCGTTGTTGTGATACACGATGTTGGTCGCTCCGTCGTAATTGTCAGGATGGCAATAGGCTCGATAGCCGGGGGGATTTTCACCGCAGTAGCGATTGGTTTTAAAACTCCAGTCAAGGTAGCGGGTCACAAATAGGTCGAGCTTGCCGTCGTTATCGTAGTCGAAGAAGCCTGCGCTGGCGCTCCATCCGCTAGCCGCGAACCCCCGCCTTGCCGGTCACGTCCGTAAATGTGCCATTCCCATTGTTGTGGTAGAGAATATTTCCGCCGTAGCCGGTCACGTACAAATCCTCGTAGCCGTCATTGTCGTAGTCGCCGACGGCGACGCCCATGCTGTAGTAGCCCTGCGCCATGCCGCTGAGACCCGCGCGCTCGGTCACGTCGCTAAATGTTCCATCGGCGTTCTGGTGATAGAGGCGGTTCCAGAATTTCTTGTCAGATTTGTCAGGCGCTTTGCCATCCGGCATGGGGTCGGTGATAAGAGCGCCGTTGGTAAAGAAGATATCGAGGCGGCCGTCATTATCGTAGTCAAACAGGGCAACGCCGCCGCCCATGGTTTCAAGCAGATATTTGTTGGAGGTCGGGGAGTTCTCGTCCTTGAAATCTATTCTGGCCTGTTTAGTAACGTCGGAGAACTGTACGTCGGGAACCGGTGCCGCGCCCAGAAGAGAGAATTCCAGCGTCAATGCAACAAGGCAGCAGATTCGGTAAGTCCTTGCCGCACCACAGCGCGCACCCAACCTTATGCGACTACAGATCTCCATTAACCCCTGATCACTGCAATGCTATTCGACCACTTAGCGTCCTCGAACACTGGACGAGCAATTCCGCGCCGCCGGAAGAGTAATGCATTATGCCACACTCACTGGCCGGGGTCGCGGTGTGGATGTGTCGCCTTCGCTGACGCGTCGCGACGCATTTTCTCGAGTTTATTAGTCTGTTCGGTCAGGTGCGTGAATTCTGCCAGCGCTTTTTGACTGTCTTCGATTCTGCCCAACCGGCGATCGAGTTGTGCCAGGGCATAGAAATACGTAGAAAAGTGCGGGTTGATAGCAGTCGCGTGATTTAGAGAATCGACTGCGTCTTCCAAATGGGCCTGGCTCTCCTGCGCCTTGGCTTTCTGAAACCATGCCGAGTCCGATTTTGGATCCAGTTGGAGCGCTTGCTCTGCGTAGTCCAAGGCTTGGGCGGGATCGCCGGTACGGTTGTAGTACGCGCTAAGTCCCACGTGTGCGGCAACGAACGTGCCATGCTGCTGGTCGTTCAGGGCGATAACTTTTTTGTAATTTTGCACCGCCTTGGCGTCGTTGCCTAGGGCTTCGTGCGCGAAGGCCACACCCTCGATAGCTTCGATATAAGATGGATCGATCTGGACAGCCGCTTCGTATTCTTTGCGCGCTTCATCCCAATTTTCTTGCAATGCGAACAGCTTGGCGAGATCGTAGTGATTCTCCGCCGACTTGGGATCGTAGCGAATTCCCTGTTGGAATTCGGTCTGGGCAGCGTCGAAACGGCCGATGATCATCAGGTCGCGACCGAGGATCTTGTGCGCCTCAGCATTCTGAACATTTAATGATAGCGCTCTCGCCAGCGATTGGATCGAATCGGCAATTTTTTTCTGTCCAAATTGACAATAGCCGAGCGCATACCATCCCCAGGAAGAATTCGGATTCTGCGTGACATAATCCGTCAACAGCGGCTCAGCTTCTTTGAACTTGCCCTGCCGGATGTAGTTTTCGAACTCTGCCATTTGATGGGGGTCGTCTCCGGAGGGCGCAGCTGTTGGATTGGCTGCAGTCGCTTGGGTGGACTGCGGACTCGGAGCCTCAGGCGCCTGCAGCCGGTCCAAGCTCTGTCTTGCTACGGCGTCTCCGGGATTCAGGCTTACAGCTTTCTGATAAGCCAGGATGGCATCGGCCGTGTCGCCCTGCTTCTCGAACACCATGCCGAGGTAATGATGCGCATTTGCTGAATCCGGAGTCAGTTTGATCGCGTGCTGAAATTTCGCCGCAGCTTCCTGCAATTCATCCTTCTGAAATGCAGAGAGTCCTTCAGAAATATCCAGGCTTGCATTCTGGTTCCGGTCGTCCGCAGCCGAAAGTTGACGGCCTTTCTGTACCTCCGCAGTTGCCTCGGCCTGCTTGCCTGCTCTCGCCAGTGCCAGACCCAACTGATAATGCGCTTCTCCACTTTGATGATCCAACCGCGTCGCTTCTTGAAGCTGAGTCACCGCGTCGTCGAGCTTGCCCTCGTGCAGCAACGCTTTTCCGAGCGCCAGATGCCCGCGCGCAAAAGTTGGGGCCATGGAGACCACTTTGCGTAACGCCTCGATCTGCTTCGCAGTGCCATGGCTGGGGCTGTTGCCATAAGCTTCCGCCAAATTGAAGAGCGCTTCGACGGATGCAGGATCCAGTTCGACCGCCTTCTCCAGTTCTGGAATCGCACCCTCCACGTCTGTCAGCATGAGTGCCGAGCCGAGATTGGCATGCGCCTCGGCATAATCGGGATGAATGCGAATGGCCTCGCGGAATTCCTTGATCGCGCCGTCGTCATCGTTAGTCTGCGCAAGCACCAGGCCCATGCTGTTGTGCGCTTCGGCATAGTTCGGATTCAGACGAATGGCTTCGCGGAATTCCGCAAGCACCTGATTGCTATCCGCGCCTTTGCGGCCCAACAGTAGCCCGAGCATGTTGTGAGCGTCGGCACGGGCGGGTTTCTTACGGATCAGCGTGCGCAGGCCGGCGATGGCGCCGTCCCAATCAGGCGTGGGCCCAACGGAGGCTCGGAGGTTCAAGCCCGCTTCGAGCTGCCCCATGGCTTTATCGAGCTCGCCTTCCCGCAGAAAAACGATTCCAAGATCGATATAAGTGGCCGCGGCGGGAGGCAGCAGCGCGAGAGCGCGCTCCAGGTTGGCTCGAGCCCCCTCTAGATTGCCGGTATCGCGTTGCGCCAAGGCCAGTAATGCATAGCTGCTTCCCGCAGCAGGATCTAGACGAACGCTGCTTTCGAGCTCCGAAATTGCTTTCTGACTCGATCCGCTGTACCAGAGCGCCGCACCCAGGTTGTAGTGCGCATCGACCGATTCGGGCCGCAGCGCAACCGCGCGCTGCAAGTGCTGCAGGGCGGAAGGAAGATCGCCCTGCTGTCCGAGAATGTAGCCCAGCAGACTGTGTGCGTCGGCATTGTTTTCGTTTGCTTGCAGGGATTTCTCGAGCTGCTGTTTCGCGTCCTCCAAATCGCCTTTGGCGACATCGTCCTGTGCCTGTTTGTAGGAGTCGTCACTGGAAGGCGATGGAGCGGGCTTGTGAGAGGCCGCGCTCTGCTGCTTCAACGCAACGCCGAGCGCATAGTAGGCTTCGGCAAGTGCGGGATTAATTTTCAGTGCACGCTCGTAGGCGGCTACTGCTCCGGCGAGATCGCCAGTCTGCTCTAGCGCCTGGCCGATTTCGTACTGCAATTTGGGATCGCCAGGCTCAGCACGCGCGACACGGCGCAAATGGATTAGGGCGTCTTTCGCGTCGCCGTTTTCACGCAGAGCGATTCCAAAATTCAAATGCGCGGCCAGGCTGTCGGGCTCGAGCGCGAGCGCCTTCTGAAAAACCTGGATGCCCTCGGCCAGATTTCCGCTTTTCGAGAGTGCCGAACCAAGGTTGGTATAGGCGCGGCCGTATTTGGGATTAAGCGAGATCGCTTTGCGAAATTCTGCGATTGCGGGCGGGAAATCTCCGTGCTGCATAAGCGCAACCCCAAACCAGTTGTGCGCTTCGGCATAGTTCGGCCCAACCTTCACCGCTTGCTGAAAGGACTGCAATGCATTGGGATAGTCGCTGTGGTCCCAGAAGACCAGCCCCAGGTCAACCCAGAGCTTTGAGTTGGCTGGATCACGCTTGAGAGCGGCTTTCACCTTCTCCAGCGAAAGCGTAGTTCCTTGATCTGCCTTGGATGAGCCTCGATGCTGGGATTGGGCAGGCATGGCAGCCGCCCATACCGCACCGAGAGCGAAAATGATCCCCGTGCGGAAAAACCGCCGATTCATACTTATTGCCCCGGACCTAGTCATAACTGGAAACGGGAAGGACGTTTCTGTTCTAGGCCAAGTCACTTGGCCTAATCAAACATCCTTAGCCGGAAACCGCGCAATCCATAAAAAAGGAGCACGGCTGATCAGAAACACTGGTTCTAGGATACACCCGTGGAAAACGTTTCCAGGGCCGAACTAATCCGACCTCCTGGTCAGCTCGAGAATCAGACTCGCGGATCAGATCGACTTCATGCTCCTTTGACTCGCTCCAACGCGAAGAATCTTGCGCGGTCGCCGTTCCTAACAGAACGAGATGAAAATCAAGCCTTACTTGTACGCGTTCGCCACCTTCCTGGTGTGAAGTGACCGCGGATGAAATGCGGCTATGACCTATCAGCCCGCGTTATCGTTGGCGGCGGTATTTTGCGATGCAAAAACGCGCCTAAGCTTGCGCCAATACGATAAGGCACTAGATCTCCCGCTGCCGCGAGATTTTTTGACAATGTGCACTGCCTCGATTAGGCTGCTTCCTGTTTTGCCGCGACCCATCACATTCTGGCAGTTTCTTAGCATCTCTGCTCTGATCACGATCGGTCCTTGGGTTCTGCCTTTTTCTGCACAACAAGTTTCGCCTGCGCAGCAAAGCTCTCCACTCACAATTCGCGTGGACGCTACCAAGCGCGCATCGTACAAAATTCCGCGCTCTATTTACGGAGCATTTCTCGAGCCGATCGGAAACTCTATCTATCCCGGCGTGTGGGCCGAGCTTCTGGAAAATCCGAGCTTTGAAGACAATCTGTGGAGCGCTGGTGTAGTCCATCCTGACTCGGTGCGACCTAATCTCGCCGAGATCGTTCATGACCGTCCTGAGCTGGCGGTTTCCTCGGAGTTGGCTTTACCCCTGCCCTGGGAGCCGTTGTTTCGCTCGCAAGGCGCGCGCTACGCGCCAGAATGGAATGATGCCGCGAATTCCGAGCGGTCATTGTTGCTGATGGCCTTACCGGATCATGAGACCGCTGTGCGGCAGAGAGTGTATTTGCCGGTGCATCGCACATTGCGCTTTGTCGGCAGCGTTTACCTGAAGCACTTGAGCGGCCTGCCGGAGGTCGAAGTTTCCGTTCGCAAACGGGACCATCCGGAGGATGTGTTCGCGGCGCAGAAGTTATCGCTCTCGGGGAACGAATGGCGGAAATATGAATACGCGCTTGAAGTGCCACAAGGCCGCATCGCGCCGCTCGAATCCGCGGATTATGTCATCGCCGTGAACCATGAGACGCGTGTGTTAGTGGACCAGGCTTCCCTCATGCCCGACGACAACATCGACGGTCTGGATCCCGACATGGTCGCCATGTCGCGGGCGATGAAGCCATCAATCGTACGCTTTGGAGGCAACTTCACTTCGGCGTATCACTGGCGGGATGGGATCGGCCCTCGCGACAAGCGGCGCACCATGCTCAATGTTGCCTGGGGCATGCCAGAGTACAACCAGTTCGGCACAGATGAGTTCCTTCGCTTTTGCGAACTCATTGGCGCAGAACCGCAGATTGCATTAAACCTCGGCACCGGCACCCCCGACGAAGGTGCCGCATGGGTGCAGTATGTAGACGAGCATTGGGGCAACCATCAGGGCGGACTGCTTTGGGAACTGGGGAATGAATTGTGGGGGACCTTTCAGGTCGGCTATCCGACGCTTTCCGAAGTTGCCGAGCGCACCAAGGGCTTCAGCGATGCTGTGCTAAAAGTCGATCCGCATGCGCGCCTCATCGCCACCGGCGCCGATCCCGACCACTTCCAGGACTGGAATGCCGCACAACTCTCCAACGCGCCCGCGAGTTTTCAGTTTCTATCCACCCATTTCGTGGTGGGCGCCAATTCGATGGAAACTCCGAATGCGAACGCGGATTCTATCGCGAAGGCGAATTTTGCTCTCCCCATTCAACTCGGACGGCAACTGAGGAAGATGCATGACCAGGTTCAGAATTCTCCAGGACGCGACGTTGTTAAAACTGCGTTTACGGAGTGGTTGTACTGGGCCCCGAATGACACGTATCCGCGTTACGACAACATGGGCGGCGCAATCGGCGCTGGCGGCTTCTTCAATATGCTGCTGCGTAATGCCGATATTGTGCCGATCTCCGACATGACCGGGATCGTTGAATTTGGTGGGATCTGGAAAAAACGCGGCCAAGTTTTTGGTACGCCGTCATACTGGGCTTTTCGGATGTACTCCACAGCGCACGCGACCATTCCCGTGGAGGCAAGCAGCAACAGCGAAACCTATAACGTGACCCGCGGCGAGAGCAGGCTACCGGAGATCGAAAACGTGCCTTATCTTGACGTGGTTGCCGCGTTGGATAATTCCGGCAACAAGCTCACACTCTTCTGCGTGAACCGCGACTTGACCCGCGATCTGCCGGCCAAGATCACAATTGCGGGATTCCGTTCTAAAGGAAATGCGCTCGTACACACGTTGCATGCCGAGAGCATTTACGAAAAAAACGATGAAACCCAACCGGAGCACATTCACCCTCAGGATGAGTCCATTGCCGTATCGCCGGGCGGGTTCACGTACAGTTTTAGGCGGGAGAGCGTGAGCGTGATCGAACTCAACCGATAAAGCTGAAATGGCGAGAGCCTGGAAAAGAAGACGCTACGGCTTCCCTGTGTAACCGCGTGCCCTCTGTGCTGAAGTGTTCTTAACCAGCGAGCGCACTAAGTTCCACGGAGTTTTGCAGAATCGAACGGTCATGTTTGTAGAATGTGCGCACGGCAGAAAACGTGTGCTCGAGGATCACGCCGGCCAAATCTCATGCCGCGCCGGTTGAAGCTTCCAATGTTCCGAGTGAGGTGGTTCCATGAGCCCTTTCAAGAATGTAACCCGTCGCGAATTCCGGATGATCGTGTCAGTATTAATTTGCCAATGGAACTAGTCCCTGTTGCCGCCATCCCAAGGGCCGCGGCAAAGTTGCCATCAGCCATGGGCTGATTGTTTACAGGCATGGAAAGATGTGCTCGATGCGAAGTATTTTTTCAATGACATCAATGCCGGTACAACCAATACGCCGAAACCACCGTTTAAGCGGAATCAATTTGGCGCAACCGCCGGCGAAATATGGCTGTCGGGGCGTCATTCGAACTAGATTCTTCTGCGCTCTATTTTGCGCTCCGTTTGTTTGATCATCGCTGCTTTCTATGGTCTTAGGTGTCATCCGCTGACCTGCATGTTCTTGAAATTACGTTTAAGTGTTGAT
>CAVPEQ010000006.1:0-289422 GCA_963703465.1 uncultured Acidobacteriota bacterium
CTGGAAGGGCGTTGTCCAACGAACCTGAAATTCGCAAAGCTGAAAATCGAGGCGCGGATCTGTTCCAGAGGATCGGTTGCGCTTCATGCCACATTCCTGCGCTGCCGCTGACCAACCAGGGATGGGTTTACAGCGAACCCAATCCGGAACCGCCTGGAAATTTGCAGGCTGCACAGGGATATTCGCTGAATGTCGATCTCACGGATAACAAACTTCCGGCGCCTCGGCTTCGCGTTGTGAATGGCGTTGTGATGGTGCCGGCGTTTACTGATTTGAAGCTGCATGACATCACGTCTGGGTTGAGCGATCCGAATTCTGAAGCGCTCAATCAGAACGCAGCCACAGGATCACCAGAATTCTTCGCGGGAAACACGAAGTTCCTTACCAAAAAGCTGTGGGGCTTTGCGAACTCAGGGCCATTCATGCACCACGGCAAGTTCACCACAATTCGGGAATCAATTCTCGCGCACTCTGGCGAAGCGCTGACGACGCGAATGTCATTTCAGTCTCTCTCCGATTTTGACAAGGGTTGCATTATCGAGTTCCTTAAAACGCTGCAGGTTCTTCCTCCAGGCACAAGGGAACAAACCATCTCGGAATAAATATGGCGGCTGCTGGAGTCGGATGTAAGATGGCTTGTCCCTGCTGCCAACGAGAAACAAATGAGAACAGCCATCGCGTCAGCGCTAATGGTTCTCCTGGTCGGATGTGGTAACGGCAAGACATCTACATCAGTATGTCATCCCACATTTCTGGCACCTGGAGGATTATCCTGACCGAGAATCAAGCGCTGACAGTAAGTCTCACGCACTCGGGTTCATTACCGCCAGACCCGAATCCGACAGTAATCGCAATCTCGCTGGGGCAATCAAATGGAATTGTGACCGAGAGCGGAAACATCTATTGGGCAACACCGGATGTGAGACTTCGTCTTGGTCGTGGTACAACACTGGCCCATACACGACCGGATGGAACTTCGGAACCGACAGCTTCGCGTTCGATTCCGGATTGGTGTCGGGCAATACCGTTACACTCAACTTCGTAGAAGCTGAGAGCTTTCCAAGCGCTCAGCCACTTCAATCCGGTACTCTGAAGCTCATCGGAACTGTGCAGAATGGCGTGATTAGTGGAACGTTCATTGATACCTGTGTTCCAAGCGTGAATGGTAGTGCCCACATTGTTACAGCGGTCAAGATAGCAACTTTCCCTCCAACCGCATGGCCGTAGCAAGAAAATGAGAATGAGGTCGCCCAGGCAAATAAATCCCGACCTGGAGTTATGCAGGCAACGCTGCACGCCTGGGTAATGACATTCGCTAA
Source organism: uncultured Acidobacteriota bacterium (assembly GCA_963703465.1). Taxonomy (GTDB): domain Bacteria; phylum Acidobacteriota; class Terriglobia; order Terriglobales; family Acidobacteriaceae; genus Gp1-AA145. Next base: position 1,320 of record CAVPEQ010000006.1, read on the forward strand.
AGGATTTCAAATGGACATGCCGACTGAGGAGTACCAGAAAAATCTCGAAGACCTGGTTCGGGCTCGTACGGACCAGCTGCGTTCGTGCGTTCAATTGAATTCGGAGCTGCTGCAGGCGTTGCGTACGGTTCGCTCACATCTCGGCCCGAAGGAACTGGAGCTTTTGAACAGGGCGGAAAAGATACACAGCGCTTAACGAGCGTTAGGGAATTCAATAAAGCTTCTACTTTCCTTCCGTCAGTGCTATGCTGGCCACCCACATCGTCATGGCTGACTGGCCACAGCCACGCAAGGGTGTCGTGCTCTCCGTGGGCGCGATCCCTGAGCTTCTGAACCTACGCGCAGAAGTGTTGCGCTCCGCGGGTTATCAAGTGATCTCGACATCTGCACAGAACGTTGAGCTCCCCATCGCTAGCGGCGATTGCGGCGCGCTCCTGCTCTGCCACTCGATTCCCGACGACTGGCAGGTGCGCTTGATCCGGCAGTTCCGCCACCATTCGTCCGAATGGGCGTGTCGTTGCGATTAGCAATGTCCCATACGCGCGCGCACGCCGAAGGGCGCCGACCAACTGGTCTACGTAATCGAAGGACCTGACGCTCTCATCAACGCTCTTCGCGGGAAAGCTGCATAAGAAGCCGTCTCCTAGGGAACAGTGAGGTAGAACGCGGCCTTCACGAGCTTTCCCTGAGTTGAAACGGTTTGAAGAATTCCACGCCAATCCTGTTACGAAAACGGAACAAGCCCGAAAACTGTCGACTTCGGTAACATGCGCGACCAGTCGCCCACAATTGGCGGTAGCCCGAGGAGTCTATATGCCATTGAAATACCTCATCGCCTTGTTCGCTCTCTGTGCAGTTTGTTTCGCGCAAGGATCGCGTGAGAAGCCGTGTCCGGCAGGACAGCACATGGAAGGCGATTACGATCGCGTCTATGCTTGCGTACCCGATTCCGACTCCGTAGGCCAGTCTGCTGTCCGATCATCTAACCCAGCAAATCCGAGGGCCGGAATGCTCGGCAATCTCGACGCGAAAGTGGAAGATGGCGTGTTGCGAGACAACTCAGGCCCTACTTCCCGAAGGCTAAGACAAAAGTTGACCGAAGCGGCAACCTGGTAGTTGTCACTTGTATGCGGAATGTTGGTCCTGCAATGCTAAAGCAGATTCAACCTGCGATCGAGAATCAGTTCTACACCACAGGGCTGCTAAACAAGCTCGGATTAGCACTCAGCGGCGCAAAGCGCGTCGAAGTCGGATTCGAACGGGATGTCCTCGTGTTTGATCTCAACACCCGCCGTGATGCATGGGTTTCAGGCGATCTTGTCAATGGCTACGTCGAGGGATACGCGGCAGTTTGCAACTAATTGTTTGTTAAAGGAGACCGAGCAATGTTCTGCTCAAAGTGTGGCAACAATTTATCCGATGGTGCTCAGTTCTGCTCGAAGTGCGGCATGGGGATTTCAGTCGGCGGTGGCACAGCCGCAGCACCTGCGAGAATTGCAAAGCCCGAACGCAAAGGTATTCGACCTTCTTACGTCGTAACCCTTCTCATCGTGGTGGGATTGGGCGGATGGTACATACTTTCCCAACTGCGGACTTTGCCTGTGGGATGGAATACGGTACATACGATCTCGCCATCAAGATCAGCTTCGCAAATCCAGATGCACAGGATGACCTTCGGCAGCGGTGCGCTGACGGTTGCCCAGGGACATCGCTCGTATTACAAAATGACTGTTCCTGCCGGCGCCACTAACGTCAAATTGCAAGGGCATTTTGCGGCCACAGGCGGAAGTGGCAATGACATCGTTGTTTCGGTCATGACCGAAGAGGCCTTTATCAATGGGCGGAGATGGGCATGGTCATGATGCTCTTTGGGAGACCGACGATAAAGTCACAGTAGGCGATCTCGATGTTTCTTTACCCAATGGGGCTGGAGTCTACTATTTGATTTTTGATAACAGCTTTTCATTGCTAAGCCCGAAAGCCGTTTCGCAGAACATCACGCTAAGTTATTTTTAGGGATGATGGCCCACACAAAACAATCTTCTGCTAGCAGTCGACGTTGATGTACTCTCGTAATTCTGGCAGTCAGGTTTCAGGGCGACGTTTGAATCGGCCCATCCGCGAACCTGCCATGCTGCCTGCGCCGTAATATTCGTCATGTGCAGTCTGCCGTCAGGGGCATCTTCCCAGGATCGCATTTCCCTCAAGCTAACGTACAATCGCCTCCGATGACGGAAATCACTTTTTGGAACTACGTGAAGCTCACGCTGGCGCGCGCATTTCGTGACTTCACGTGGGCGCGCGACACGGCGATTGGCGGTGCTGTTTCTCGCCGGCTTGGTATTGCAGGCGTCTTGGCGACTCATCTCGCACGAGGACTGGAGTCAGCACAAATGGCTATGGATCGAGAGCGTGGCGCTTCCAATTATTGCTGCACTGGCGATCAACATCGCCTGGCGATTGGTGACCGCGCCATGGCGTGTTCATCAGGATCAGGAACAGCAGAGACAGCGACTGATTACAGAGATGCAGAATTTAAAAGATCAATTGCGGAAAGAAAACGAGCGCTCTGTGCAACCAGATGTCGCGTTGGTATGGGATTGGACCGACGAGGAGAAGCCGCATCAGCAGTTAATGGGACGGACTGAAAAACACATTCTGATTCAGAATCGCAGCAACGATCACATCTACAACGTTCAGATCGAAACGATAAATCTTCCCTGCGAGTTGCGCTTCGATCTCATAAACGACATCGCGCCGCAGGCGAAAGAAAAGGCTCTAGGTCGTTGGGATGGAAGATCGAGCCTCATGACCAACTATATTTATTTTTTCAGCCGACCAGAGAACGAACAAGGCGCACTTGAGAAAGGATGGGTTTACAAGAAGGAGCACAACCGGGGGATGAGTGATTCATTTTTGAGAATTCCAATGGCAATTACATATGAGGCCAGTAACACAAAATGGCGATGTGAATTCGATTTTATTTATGACCCAGGCGACGAAAGTATGTTTTTGAAAAAAGGACCTAAGCGGCAGTGAGTTCCTGGTTTTCCGATTGTTCAAGTTCTTCCGAGCCGCGCCTTGGCGTACGACTGGAACTGCACAGCTGACATCGGCGCACGAACGTTGCGAAGCGCCGCAAGCGAGATGGAATTCCCGACCTTCGACTCGGTAAGCTCCTGGCGAGTCATCATGTAAAACTCCCAGTGCGCCAGGTTCCAGGCGTCCCAGCCCGAGGGATCAATCTGTGAGTGAAAGCAGAACACGTAAAAATCAGACTTGAATTGTCTGAGAGCGTCCGGCGCCGCAGGCGAGACGGCAGTTCTCGCTTGCAGCCCAGCAAACCGAAACTTTGCTGGGCTCAGGGCTGTGGGCGCACGTACGGGCTTGGGTGTGCCGTCTTCGTTCACGAGCTTCCAGGACTGCCACACCGAGGTGGCCTTGACTTCGATCCGCGTGCCGTTCGGCAGAATGATGTCACTGTCCGCCCAGGAGATGCGCCGCGAGTCCTGCAGGGGCAGGCCCAGCAACATCCGGACCATCCACTCTGCGAAGATCCCTTTGATGTCATCGTCACACAAATCGGAAAACGCCCAGCGCCAGAAGTCCACGAGTGTTCCATTCAGGTGAGGTTCGCCAGTGAACGTGACTTCATGCATGACGTGGGTTATGCATTGTGACTCGATTCTACGCCGGCGCCGGTGACGGTGTTTGGGTGTTTAGATTGCCAGGTTGACGGCTCGACCCTGACCTCTCCAACGATCGCGATTTGAGTGTTTCCCAAGTCCAGACACGCGAGCTCTGTGGACTGGCGCGGATGTGTGCTTTCAGCTTTCTATCGTTGCTGACGAAGACGATGTTGGGATCGACTAAATACGACAGTTGCTGCAGGTCTACGAGATCAGACGAGTGCCGGAAGAAATCGTAGCGGTCGTCGCTCTTTGCCTGCAAGAAAAATCTCGACAACAAGAATTGAGCATTAAGCGAATTCGCTGCGAGCTGACGGTTTGCCGGAGTATCCGGCTGCTTCAAGTGCTCAAGCAGCATTTTAGCCCACAGCTCTTCGGGAAAATCCTCCTCGTTTTCTTTTCGAGCGGAGGAGTAGTCACGCGCGTAGTTGAATTGCACCTGGGAGTACCAATTGCTAGTCCAAAGAAGCTCGGATAAAGCTGTGTCGTGTTTGCCTTTCCAAATCGGTTTTGCACCTAGATCGTTTGCACTTTTACTCTTTAGGAATGCTTTTACTAACGCATTCATCTTCGTTTGATCCGGCGGTGATCTCCTTTGCCCAAATACATAAGCCGCGATGAAATCTCCAGGGTATGGGAGAAAAGTTTTTCTGTGAGCAGGAAAGAGCAGTTCCAGCGCTCGACGGTTGCGAAGGAATTGAGCTGGATCTCCCTTGTGAATTCCGCATAGGAGCTCGTCCAAAGTCAAGATTGAAATGCAGTACCTGAACGTCGAATAAACGAACCTATTCACTCGAATCCATTCGTTCGCAGGAATGCGGCCGCGAGATGCATCGATGCAAATCGACGTATCATAGAAGAGTTTGACTCTAGTCGCCATTACGACTTCCACTGGCGCCGAAAGGCCAGCGCCCTCGCGTTTCGATTGTTGTGCATGTTCCAGATTTTACTCTTCTGGCCGTGGACCATTCGCAGTTCATCTGCAGCAACGGCCTGACGACTGGGGAGACGCTCCCGCGCAAACCGGCAGCGGGAGCAAAATTTGTAGCTCCGGAAATTGGAGTACGTGATAGCAAGAGGAGGACCGATGAAAAAGAGCGATGGATACCAAGACTTTCACGAAAAGTGCTTCCAAGAAATTGATGAGCTGCAATCTGCGCACACGAGTGCCGTAGTTGAGCGATTCCGGAAATCGCGCGGACTCCGCGCCAAGGACAGAATTGCGGTTTGGAATCTCGATTTAGATGGCCCTGAATTTTTGCCAAGCGGCAAACCGCGAGATGGCATCGCGCCGGATGGCACTCAAATCAAAGAGGTTGATGCCCTTGCCGTCTTGTGTGATGAGCAGTGCGTTTACCGTGGATTCTGAATGAGAACTCCGTTCGAATTGCATGAACATGAAACGCGGATTTGCACCTCTCGGGAACATGGGTTGCCGCCAATGGTGGGGCGAGCCAAAAACCTTACGCGACCGTGATCTGGGCGTGTGGCCTGGGTGCTGGCTGATGGGTGTTAATGGTCCGAAACCTGGCAGGTTCGAATTAGCATTCGAGAAATGGTGCAGCGACAATGGACACTCCTGCGTTCGGACAGCGGACTTGTTTTGGGCTTTCGAGTATCACCGCGCGGGTTTCCCGACTCGTCTCGACGAGCAACCGATCAGGGCGAACTGGCGGAAGCAGCGGAAGGAAAGGCGCGAAGCCCCAGGAAGGATAGAGCAAGGGAGGATTTTCCACTTCAGTTGCGATCTGAAGAAACTCAGCAGAGCGGAACTGAGCCGCTACCTTGATAATTGGTATCCGGACCCAGGTCCCTGGGGCGCATACCTTGCGGAGAAACGAGCATATTTCCTCGATGAGCAGGCGCGGTATCGTCGCGTCATCTCATTCTGGAAGCAAGATGCCGATCTGCGGAAAATGTTTCTCCGCTGTGCCTCCTACAGCAACCGTCGGCCAGAAAGCCATCCTGACTACCTCGTTTTATTTCGGAATAAAAACCGGCTGGAGTGCTCGTTTGTTGAAGTGAAAAGCCCGAGAGAGTCCATGCGAGCGAGTCAAAGACGATTCTTTCCCGAGCTTGTGAAGAAGGCTGGGCAGCGTGTGATGCTGGTCAGATTGACGGAAAAAGGAGTGAATGTCCGCTTCTTCGAATTCATCCGCAACGGAAACTTGTTGCCGCATTCCCGTTCAGACGTGGGCGACGAGTCAAAATGAGCCGACTCGCTTCAACGTTATGCGTACACCGCAGCGGCGGACCCTCCCCTTCCCGATGTTTCCTCTGTCCTGCGCGAGCGAGACCAGCGTACTGCACTACCCCTGGCAGTGTGCCATTCGCTACGGCCGCAATTTGGACTTCGAACGAACCCAAAAGGCGCTCTGGGCTGTCTCGCTCAAAGGATTTTGGTAGACTCATCAACCAAAACAGAAATTTCCCGCAAAACTCGCGAATTGTGGTATGAAGTCGAGCGCGGGGGATATATGTCTGTGGGCGGGGATGGCGTCGAAGCAGCGTTTAGTGTATGTTGCTCTTTCTTCCCTCGGGCTGGCGTTGCCCTTCGACGCTAATATGCTGAGACGCTTGCCTTGAGTCAGCTCACAACATTCTTGCGATATCCGGGTAGTAAAAGGCGGATGCTGGCGTTCCTCAGCAACTATCTGCCTGTTGCAAACTCAATTTCTGGCAGGTTCATCGAGCCCTTCGTCGGCGGCGGAGCCATCTATTTTCATTTGCAACCCACGAAAGCACTTCTTTCCGACCTCAACCCGGAACTAATGGATCTCTATCGGGGCATTTCTGAGAATCCAGATCGCGTGTGGAGAATTTATCGAGCGTTCCCGAGAGGTACGAAGATCACATGGGCGGCGCGAAGGATCGGCGTCCCAATCTGGATCGCATGATGGCGGATGCGCGGCGCCGCAAGTTCGATGTGATCGTGGTGTGGCGTTTCGATCGCTTCGCCAGATCAACCAGTCACTTGTTGCGCGCGCTTGAGGACTTTCAATCGTTAGGGCTTGATTTTGTCTCAGTGCAGGAGGCGATCGATACATCGACGCCGGCAGGAAAACTGACCTACACCGTGATCGCCGCGGTGAATGAGCTGGAGCGCTCGATCATTCGGGAGCGGGTGATTGCCGGCCAGCGAGCGGCGAAACGCCGTGGCGTGCGCTTCGGACGGCCGATGCGCGCGGTCAACACCGATCGAGTCGCGAAGTTACGGAAGGCAGGTCAGAGCTGGCGAGAGATCGCGGCCGCGGTGGGCATTCCCAAGGACACGTTGATCCGCGCGGTTGATCGCGTGAGTGCGTGAGCAAGGCGCCGGTGGTCTAACCGTAAACCTGGACAGAGCTCAATGGCGTCGCGGTCCGGCATTCCAGCCCCAATCAGTCACGCGCTCAAGTTCCCCCAGGCGATCCGCCCAGGCGCGAGGTTCCCACGATTTAGCGGCCGAATCCCTACCAAGTCACTAGAGATTAACGAGGTTCTCCGCTTACGCTATGTTCTCGGCGGCATCGGACGTTCGTGCAGAATCATCCAGTTGATTCCGAACCGATCTCGTACTTGCCCAAAGCGAGAGGCAAAGAACTCTTCTCGAATGGCCATCAAGACCTGGCCGCCGTCAGCAAGTACGGAGAAAACACGCTCGGCCTCGCTGTCACTGTCCACTCTCAACGTCAGGTAAGCGCTCCGCATCGGCTCGGCCTTCGGAATGTCCGCCGCCCACAACTCGACATCGCCAACCAAAAGTCGAGCGTGCAGCACCGCATCTTTCCAATCGGGATTGCCGCCGTGTTCGCCGTGGGTCATCACCATGCCGACCTTTGCTCCGAGATGCTTCTCGTAGTACTGGAAGGCCTCCTTGCAATTACCGCTGAAATTCACATATGTGGTCATTTTCATAGCTGAGTTCTCCATTTTGGGCGACCTAAATCTCGCCTCCTATGTATATGTCGAACGAGAAGCCTTCAAATCGACACGGAATTCTTGGAGAGTTAGATTTTTGGCCAGATATCTCACCTCTCGCGAGTTTTGCTCGATCCCAATGGGCGCGGAATGGATCGGTCGAGGAGCAACTTGCTAAAGAAGGTTTCCTCCGCCGGTGGGGACGCGGTGGTGATACCAGTGATACCATTTTCAGCGGAATTCAGACGAATAAGAGAAACGGCAGAAACTATAGCGGAAGTTAAGAATTGTCTTGCAACCCGCATGAACACTGGCTAAAATCGCTATCTGTAGGATTCACCACGAGTTGCTGGAAATGGCGGTAATAGAATCCCTCTCTCTCCGCCAGAAATTTTCGCAGCTCTGCTCTCAAACGATTTCGCTGTCCAGATCCCGAATATTCAGGCAGAGTGCGTCGGCAACGCGAGGTTCCGGGAGGTCACCGGCAGGGTGAATGAGAACACGGAACCTTTTCCTAACTGGCTTACCACGCTGAGTTCGCCTCCATGCGCTTCTACCACCGCTTTTGCAATCGCCAAGCCCATGCCTGTGCCTTGCACTGAGTAGCGATTGTCTTTGCCGCGATAGAATTTCTCGAAGATCAATCCTTGTTCGAACTCGTCAATCCCCGGCCCGCGGTCTGCCACGCTCACCATGACTTTTCCTTCGGATTCCGATGCGGAAATGTGAATCGGAGACGCCGCCGGTGAGTACTTGGCGGCATTTTCGATCAATTGGAGCAGGACGTTCACGATGAGCTCGATGTCATAAGTAACTGGCGGCAAATTCTCAGCCACATCAATCTTTACCGAATGACTGCTGATTATCTTTTTACCCATTTCGATCGCACGGCCGAATGCTTCGTTTATCGGACGAGGCTGGCGATCAAGTTCGACCTGTTTCGATTCAAGCCTTGCCATCTGCGTGGCCTCTTCCACCAGATGGTTCATGCGGTCAGCTTCTTCATTAATTACGGTCAGCAGTTCGTGTTGTGAAGCCGGGTCAAGATCGCTGGAAAGAAGACTGGTTACCGAGGCCTTGATCGCGGTCAGAGGAGTGCGAAATTCGTGGGCGACAGAATCCAGAATAGCGGACCGCAGCTTTTCGTTTTCTCGCGCCACTTCGGCTTTGCCGACATTTTCGATGGCGCGCGTGCGCTCAATAGCAATGGCAATCAATGTAGCCAGCGCATCAAGGCTTTCGTGCGAGAGGAGTGTTCCAGAGAGACCGACTGCGCCCACACTCCTGACTCCCAAACGAAGCGGCGCAAAAGCCAGCGCGTTGACGTGATCAAAAACTGGTTCGCCCCGCGCCGCGACCGACTGCAACCGTTCGGTCCGGATTTCTCGGGTCTCAGGACTGGAACGGTACACATCTGTCCTACCTTGCACAAAGACTGCGGCGCCCTTGCCCCCAAAAATCTCCATGATGGAGCGTGGCACCGAATTCAGCAGTTCCTGCACGTTTTCAAGCATTAGCAAGCGCTGGCTGAAAGCGTAGAGCCGTTCGATTTCCCTGCGCCGCTGGATCGCCGAGACGGCCTCCCGTCGCGCGCGTTCTGAAAGTTGTCCGGCAATGACCGCGGTCGCAAGAAAGGCAAACAGGGCAACCCAGTTTTGCGGGTCCGAAATGACGAATGTGCCGAGGGGCGGCAGAAAGAAAAAATTAAATGCTACGGTTGCAAGAAGCGCCAACGCTGCCGCGTACCAGAATCCCCAGTTGGCTGAGACCAGCAGCACTGCGAGCAAAAACGTAAGGGCAACAGTGGTGGCATTCGCATGCACCACGTGGCGATAGAAGAGCACAATCACCGGAACTATGCCCGCACAGATAGCCATCCTCACGACAAGCCTTGCGCTTGGTTTCACGGCGTGATTGTAATCCCTCCACGAGCTTTATCGCAGATTGCTCCCACCAACCTAGATTTCTCGACAAAGACGGCAACTCAGATCACAATGGATTCGTGCCAAAAAGTCCTGAACAATGGCTGGAAGATGTTGCGGCGGAGAAGAAGCAGGGGATTCTAAAGCTTTTTCTCGGATACGCTCCTGGCGTCGGCAAGACTTACGCCATGTTGAGCGAAGGCATTCGACGCTACAGTCGCGGTGAAGATGTGGTCGTGGGTGTAGTCGAAACTCACGGGCGCAAGGGTGTGGCCGACCTGGTTGCGAAACTGGAAACCGTTCCGCGAAAGCAGATCGAATATAAAGGCACCGAGTTTGCGGAGATGGATGTGGAGGCGATCCTGGCGCGCAAACCGGCGGTGGCGCTGGTGGATGAGTTGGCACACACCAACATCGAAAGCAGCAAGCATGCGAAGCGCTATCAGGACGTTATGGATTTGCTGGACGCGAAAATTGACGTTCTCTCAACCGTGAATGTTCAGCATATCGAGAGTCTCAATCCTCTGGTTGAGCGCATCACCGGTGTTCACGTTCGCGAGACCGTTCCCGACTGGGTGATTCAGCGCGCCGAAGAAATTGTGATGTCTGATTTGACGCCCGAGGCTTTGCAAACTCGCATGCGTCGCGGCGATATATATCCGGCAGACCGCGCCGAGCGAGCGCTGGGAAACTTTTTTCGTCGCGGCAATCTGATCGCACTGCGTGAACTTGCGTTGCGCCAAGTGGCGCAGGTGGTCGATCGCAGTCTTGAAGCGCACTGGGCCCGCGAACGTCTGGAGCCCAATGTAGCAGTCCACGAAAAAATTGCGGTGTGCATCAGTTCGAACCCCGTGGCCCAATATCTCATCGCTCGCGGAGGGCGTATGGCCCACGGAATCGACGCCGATTTCTTCGTGGTATATGTCGACTCACCGGACGATCAAGATCCCGATAACCGGCGCACTTTGCAGGAAAACGTTCGCTTCGCCGAAAACCTGGGGGCCACGGTAATGCGTCTTCCGCGAGGTAACATCGCCGAGAGAGTTGCGGAGTTTGTTCGCGAAAAACACATTACGCATGTTGTTTTCGGTCGTTCCGCGCAGGAGGGCTGGCGCAAATATCTTTACTTGACAGTCATTCAGAAATTTCTCCGCCACGCTCCTCCGATTGACGTTCATATCGTGACCCAGGAGGCAAAGTGAGTTCGTCCGGACATCGCGCGGGCGATCATCGGCGAATTCTGATCGTCGATGATGAGCCGCAAATTACGCGTGTGTTGCGGACTTCGCTCGATGCCCACGGCTACGATCTTCGCGTGGCCAACGATGGCGAAACTGCTCTCGAAATCGCCAAGGACTGGGCGCCCGACTTAGTCATTACCGATCTTTCCATGCCCAACATGGACGGTCTCGAACTATGTCGCCGCTTTCGCGCCAAATCGCGGGCTCCGATCATCGTTCTTTCGGTAAAAGGTGAGGAACGGACCAAGGTGCAGGCCCTCGACGCCGGGGCCGATGACTACGTAACCAAGCCATTCGGGATCAATGAACTTTTAGCGCGCGTGCGCGCCAATCTTCGACGATCCCCGAAGGAGTCGGCAGAAGGCGGCGCCATCGAAGATGGCGATTTCCGTATTGATCAGGATGCGCACGCGGTTTTCGTTCGGGGAGAGGAAATAAAACTTACTCCCAAGGAATTCGATCTGCTTTTGTATCTGGCGCGGCACCCTCGCAAAGTCATTTCGCACCGGGCACTTCTGGCTGCGGTATGGGGGGCAAACAGCACCGAGCAGCCCGAGTACTTGCGAGTGTTTATCGGCCAGTTGCGAAAAAAGATCGAACCCGATTCTTCAGATCCGAGTTACCTCCTCACCGAACCATGGGTGGGTTATCGGTTTGAACCCGAGGGTAGTGATCTCTCCGAGTAGCTCTTCTTTTTTCTCTTCACCGCTCTCGCCTCAGTTCTCGCTGTCCTTACAAATTTTTTATAGAACCTTTAACTCTCCTTTACGCCACCGGTGATCGAATGAGTATGTGCTCGATGAGCAGGGAAGGAGCAAGTCGATGCTACCAATCCTCACCGCGATCTCGGCAGGCAGCGTGCTGTTGCTTACTTATTTAGGGGTTTCTTTTTGGCAGGAAGCCAGGCGGCTTCAACATAAACGCGAGCTGGTCGTGAGACTGAGATCTGCGATCGCGCGCAAACGGACCCGGAATCGCCTGCTTCACCTGTATGAACTGGAGTCAATGCCTTTGCCAGCCCGTCACGCGGCCAGAAAATCGTGATTGGAGGGATTTCGATGCAAGACACAATATTTGTCGTCGTCACCGTGGTCTTTTTTGTGGTGTCAATCGGGTATGTGCATTTCTGTGAACGAGTGAAGTGATCGCGAGGCGCTCAACATGGAATCACTAATCATGCTGGTTATCAGTAGTTTGGTCGGCGTGTATTTGCTTTACGCGCTTTTGCGTCCGGAGAAATTTTGAGATGACCGCCAACGGCTGGTTTCAAATTCTGTTTTTCTTCGCGTTGATCTGCCTGGTCACTAAGCCGCTAGGTGTTTTTATGGCGAGGGTTTTCAATCGAGAGCACAACTTTCTTGATCCCATCTTGCGACCAGTTGAGCGTCTCATCTACCGTGCCACCGGGGTCGACGAGGCTCGCGAGATGCGGTGGACTGAATATGCAGTCTGCATGTTGCTCTTCAGCGTGGTCTCCATGCTGGTGCTGTATCTCATTCAGCGCATGCAGTATTACCTTCCGTTTAATCCCCAAAAGTTGGTGGGGGTAAATCCTCCGCATCTGGCGTTCAATACCGCAGCTTCATTCACCACCAATACCAACTGGCAGGCCTACGCCGGCGAAACCACCATGAGCTACTTCACGCAAATGGCCGGACTCGCTTACCACAATTTCATCTCGGCAGCGGTTGGTATTGCGCTCGCGATTGCGCTCATCCGCGGAATCGCCCGCCGCCAAATGGAAACCATCGGCAATTTCTGGGTGGATATGGTGCGCTGTTGCCTGTGGGTGCTGATGCCGTTCTGCATCTTGGGAGCATTATTCCTGGTTTCTCAAGGCGTGCCCCAAAATTTGAAGCCCTATGACACAGCGAGACTGGTCGAGCCTCAGCAAGTGCCCAAGGTCGACGTCAACGGCAAGCCAGTGCTCGGGCCCGACGGCAAACAGGAGTTCGACACCGTCACAACTCAGACCATCGCCCAAGGCCCGGTCGCCTCGCAGGAAATCATCAAGGAATTCGGCACCAACGGCGGCGGGTTTTTCAACGCTAATAGCGCGCATCCCTTCGAAAATCCCACACCGCTTTCAAATCTTTTTGAACTGTTCGCGATCTTCGCCATCAGTGCCGGCCTCACTTACACGCTGGGCCGCATGACCGGATCGCAAGCACACGGGTGGGCGGTATGGGCCGCAATGGCTATTTTGTTCTTCGCTGGAGTCACTGCCGCCTATTGGGCAGAGTCCCGCGGGAACCCATTGCTGGCCGGAATCGATCAGCGCGCGACTGCATCACAGTCCGGCGGCAATATGGAAGGGAAGGAAGTCCGCTTCGGGATCGCCAACTCTGCGCTCTGGGCCACGGTCACGACCGATACCAGCTGTGGCGCGGTGAACAGCATGCACGATTCCTACACACCGCTCGGCGGCATGGTCCCACTCGCCAATATGATGCTTAGCGAAACTGTCTTTGGCGGCGTAGGCTCTGGTCTCTACGGGATCGTGATTTACGTTGTCCTGGCAGTTTTTATTGCCGGGCTCATGGTCGGGCGCACGCCAGAATATCTAGGCAAGAAAATTGAAGCCTACGACGTCAAGATGGCGATGTTGACGACGCTCGTTTTTCCGCTCGTCATTTTAGGTTTCACTGCAGTCTCGGTGCTCAAACCGTTCGGGACATCCAGCATCTTGAATCCTGGTCCGCATGGCTTCGGAGAAATTCTCTACGCCTTCACAGAAGGCGCGGGTAATAACGGCTCCGCCTTCGGAGGCCTCACCCCCAATACATTCTGGTACGACACAACTATCGGGTTCACCACCCTGATCGGCCGCTTCTGGATGATCATCCCGATGCTCGCAATCGCAGGAAGCCTGGCAAAGAAAAAATACGTGCCGCCGTCGCTGGGAACTTTTCCGGTAACCACACCGCTGTTCACCTTCCTATTGATCAGCGTGATCGTGATCGTGGGCGCGCTTACATTTTTCCCGGCTCTCAGCCTCGGTCCGATTCTCGAGCATTTGCTGATGGGTGTAGGCAAGACGTTCTAACAGGAGTATGCAGTATGCATGACACTTCTTTCGGCATTTGGCTTGTTCGCAGTCAGCGCGATGTTGGTTACCTACGCATTCGAAGATCGAAGTCCATGGTTCATTCTGGCCTTCGCCTTAGCGTGCGCACTCGGCTCGACTTACGGATTTCTTCAGGGAGCCTGGCCGTTCGGGCTGATTGAGGCTATCTGGTCGGTGGTTGCAGTCCGGAGATGGTGGTTAAAAAAGACCACAAGCAATCAAGAGCATTAAATTATGGCGATACGTCAAAAGGCAGTTTGGGAATGGAAGATCGTACGGCAGGCGATCTGGGCTTCTTTTGTAAAGCTCAACCCGCGCAAAATGATGGGCAATCCTGTCATGTTTGTGGTGGAGATCGGAAGCGTCATCACCACCGCTCTCCTCTTCAAAGGTGGAGCTGACTTCAAGTTCAATCTACAGATCACGTTGTGGCTGTGGTTTACCGTGTTATTCGCCAACTTCGCGGAAGCCATGGCGGAGGGCCGGGGCAAAGCCCAAGCTGACACATTACGCGCCGCCAGATCAGAAACCATCGCTCATCGACTTCTTACCGGCGGCGCCGAAGAGCAAGTCCCGAGCGCGAAACTCCGGACTGGTGATCTGGTGCGCGTTTCAGCAGGCGAATTAATTCCCTCCGACGGCGAAATTGTAGATGGCGTGGCGTCGGTTGACGAATCCGCCATCACCGGCGAGTCGGCTCCCGTAATTCGAGAGGCCGGCGGAGACCGTTCCGCGGTGACTGGGGGGACGCGAGTTTTATCCGATCAGATCAAAGTCAAGATTACATCCAATCCCGGCGAAACTTTTTTAGATCGCATGATCGCACTGGTTGAAGGGGCCGAACGCCAAAAGACGCCCAATGAAATCGCGCTCAACATTTTGCTCGCTGGACTCACCATCATCTTCCTGCTCGCCGTGGTTACACTTCAGCCATTCGCTATTTACTCCGGCTCGCCGCAAACCGTCTTTGTTCTGGTATCTCTGCTGGTCTGTTTAATCCCAACTACCATCGGCGGCCTGCTTTCTGCCATCGGCATTGCTGGTATGGACCGTCTGATTCAACACAACGTCCTCGCGATGTCCGGGCGGGCGGTCGAGGCCGCCGGCGATGTCAACACCCTCCTGCTGGATAAGACCGGAACCATCACCCTGGGCAATCGCCAGGCTTCGCGCTTTGTCCCTGCGCCCGGGATCACCGAACAGGAATTGGCCGACGCCGCGCAACTCTCATCGCTCGCCGATGAAACCCCAGAAGGCCGTTCAATTGTCGTATTGGCAAAAGAAAAATACGGATTGCGGGGTCGCGACCTAAGCTCACGCGAAACAACTTTCGTGCCTTTCTCCGCGCAGACCCGCATGTCTGGCGTTGATCTCAACGGCTTTCAGATCCGCAAAGGCGCGGCTGATTCCATTTGCCAATACGTCATAAATAATGGCGGGAAAGTTCCCGCCGCTGTAAGAAGCTTGGTTGAAGAGATTGCCCGCGCCGGCAGCACGCCACTCGTAGTTGCCGAAAAAAGCCGCGGTGTGATGGGGGTGATCGAGTTGAAAGATATCGTGAAGGGCGGCATTCGCGATCGTTTCGATCAGCTCCGGGCCATGGGCATTCGCACCGTCATGATCACCGGCGATAATCCCCTGACCGCTGCCGCCATCGCGCGCGAAGCAGGAGTCGATGATTTTCTCGCCCAGGCGACTCCGAAAGACAAAATGGACTTAATTCGTCGCGAACAAGGCAACGGAAAATTAGTGGCCATGACGGGCGACGGCACCAACGACGCCCCGGCTCTCGCGCAGGCCGATGTAGGCGTCGCCATGAACACCGGCACGCAGGCGGCGAAAGAAGCCGGAAACATGGTCGATCTCGACTCCAATCCCACCAAGCTGATCGAAGTGGTTGAAATCGGCAAACAACTGCTGATGACTCGGGGTGCGCTGACCACATTTTCGATCTCCAACGACGTGGCCAAGTATTTTGCAATTATTCCCGCCATGTTTGCCGGAACGTTTCCGGTTTTGAACGCCCTCAACATAATGCACTTGAAGACGCCGCAGTCGGCGATTCTCGCCGCAGTGATTTTCAATGCGTTAATCATCATTGCCTTGGTACCGCTCGCCCTACGCGGTGTGAAGTATCGCGCGCTGGGCGCTGCCGCACTGCTACGCGACAACCTCATTATTTATGGAGTGGGCGGGGTCATCATCCCATTCGTTGGAATCAAGCTGATTGACATGCTGATCACCCGGATCGGTCTGGCATAGGAGTGCATATGAAACGCAATCTCATCACCGCAGTGCTGATGACGCTGGTTACGACTGTTTTGCTCGGCGTTGCATACCCGCTGGTCGTAACCGCAATGGCTCAAGTCTTGTTCCACGACAAAGCGAATGGTCAACTCATCTCGCAGAACGGCACCGTAATCGGATCGCGAATTATCGGGCAAGCTTTTACTACCGACCGCTATTTCCATTCGCGGCCCTCGGCTGCAGGCAATGGCTACGACGCCGCGAATTCCGGCGCAACAAACTTTGGTCCCACAAACCAGAAACTCATCGATCGCGTGAAGACAGCCTCTGCCGCCTTGAAGTCCGAAAATCCCAATCAACCTGTTCCGGCTGATCTGGTCACCACCTCGGCTTCGGGCCTCGATCCCGACATCACGCCTGCCGCGGCTATCTTCCAAGTGCCTGGCATCGCGCGCGTTCGGGGTCTCAGCGAAGATCGCGTTCGCATATTGGTCGAAGCCCACACCCAAAAACGCACCTGGGGATTCCTGGGCGAACCGCGGGTGAATGTGCTGGACGTAAACCTGGCCTTAGATCGCGAGACAGCAAAGTGAACCGCGCGCTTCTGTTCTGTACCTTGCTGGCGAATTTTGCAGCTCCCGTGGCGGCACAGGAAACTATTTTTAACGTTCCCAGCGGAGATATTCTCGACAAAGGCAAAGTCTATGGTGAATTTGATTTCGCGTATTCATGGGACGCCGGTGCCGGAACCTACACCCCCCGGGTCGTCGCTGGAATCGGCCATCGGATCGAAATTGGGATGAACCTGAATGGCATTGCTTCTCCCGGTCCCTCTCAAACCACTCCGACGCCAACTATCAAATGGAAAGCTTACGATGGAGGCAAAAATGGGTGGACATTTATGCTGGGAGACGATGTGTTCATCCCGGCGCAAAACCGTGCTTACAATGCCGGCACTTACATTTACGCCGAATTCACCAAGACGCTAGCAATCCAGACTCGCATGACGTTCGGCGCTTTTGATTTTACCTCGAACGTGGTCGCAGCCGGGAACAAGGCTGGCGGCCAGTTCGGCATCGAGCAGCCCGTCGGCAAACGCATAACTATCGCCGCCGATTGGTTCACCGGGCATCAGAGCGCCGGATATTTCACGCCCGGTGTTGCCATCAAAATCACCTCGAAAACAACCGCTTACGCCGCGTACGAAATCGGAAATATTGGGTTTTCCAACGGCAACCGCTTCCTTTTGCTCGAAATCGGGCGAAACTTCAACTGACAGTCAGCGCGACCTCGTCTCGCTTCTGATTTACGATGAACCTGAAAACATTGCTTCTCCGGCACCTCTCAACCACTCCGCGCCAACTATCAAATGGAAAGCGTACGACGGAGGCAAAAATGGATGGATTTATGCTGTGAGATGACGTTTTCATCCCCGCCCAAAACCGTGCTTACAACGCCGGCACTTACGTTTACGCCGAATTCACCAAGACGCCAGACAGCCAGACTCGCCTGACCTTCGGCGCATTCGATTTCACTTCGAACCTGGTCGCAACCGGTAATAAGCGTGGCGGCAGTTCGGCTTCTGCTACAACCCGTTCGCACTGTAGGGAATCGAATGTTCGGGTAATCAGGAAAAATTCTACAGGAGGAACAACTATGAGAAATCTGTTTTTGTGCCTGGTACTGGCCTGTATGGCTTCAGTGTGGGTGATGGCGGATGATTCGGCCGATGCGAAAGGGAAGTCGGATACACGCACCATTACGGGATGCTTGTCGCAAGGTGATAACGCCAAGGAGTTTAATTTGGCGGCGAACGATGGCAGCACATGGGAAGTGCGCAGCAGCAATGTGTCGCTGGCGAAGCATGTTGGGCATACGGTTGAGGTGACGGGAGTTGTCTCGAACGCAATGGCGCACAACATGAAAGAAGACACCAAGGACATGGCGCACGATACCGGAGCGACCAAGGAAAATAACGAACACGGACATCTGAAGGTGACTCACCTGAAACACGTGAGCGATTCGTGCAAGTAGTTTGATTGGATCGAAGATAGAATTCAGCGCGGCCTTAACGGCTGCGCTTTTTTGTTCTAAGGCTCGATTCTGTCGGGTCTACACAACCTGTGCTTTCTTCGTCATCAGCTCTGGGGCTCAGGGCTTCGGCAGTGGTTTGCCAGCGGGAACTGGAGCTCCGAAGTTTGGAGAGCCATCTCCGTTCCAGGTAAAAGGTTGCGCGCGGGGCGAGCGATGCCATCCACAGCCTTGGCCGGGCTGAGAATTGGCGTGGTAAATGATCCAATCTTGTTTTCCGTCGGTTGACTTAAAAAAGCCATTATGACCGGTGGCGTATACATGGGCCTCTGGCGATTGCTGAAACACCGGCTGCGGCGATTTCCTCCAAACGGCGGGATTAACCAGGTCGGCGCCTGAGTCTGCGGTTAACATACCCAGAGCGTAATTGTCAGTCCAGCAGGCGCTGGCGGAATAAGTCAGAAAAAGTTTGCCGTCGTGACGCAGGATTTCCGGGCCTTCGTTCACGTCAATATGCGGTGGGTTCCCCTCTTTCAGTTGAGGAGGAATGTCGCCAACTTTTTCCCAGGGATATTCCGGCGTTGAAATTCGGGCGCGACGGCCTTCGACGGTCCAGGGATTTTTCAGGCGTGCGATGTAAATGCTTTGAGTCCCGTTCTCATCTCCCTCCCAACCCGACCATATGGCGTATAGCCATCCCTGATCTTCGAAAACCGACGCGTCGATTGCCCACTTGTCAGCTGGATCGGCGAGCTTGCCTTTGAATGTCCATTCCCCCTGAAGCGGATCAGGCGATGAGTTTTCGATGACCCAGATGCGATGGGTTTGGTTGGTGCCGGCGTCCGCGGCAAAGTAGATGTACCACTTGCCGCGCAGGAAATGGATTTCCGGTGCCCAGATATCGTGCGAGTAAGGTCCGGTCGCGGGCGGAGTCCAGACAACTTTTTTCGGCGCTGACTTGAGATCTGCCACGTTGCGCGTCTTCCACACGGTAAGATTTTTGCCGGTGGTGTTCATGTAGTAATACCAGCCGTCCCTGTACTCAACCCAGGGATCGGGTCCGGTGGGCAACAATGGGTTGGTAAATGTAGATTGGGCGGTCGCGGGAAAGGCGGCAGCAGCCACGATCAGCGGAAACAAAAACTTGAAAAGTGTCATGGAGATTTGGTGTCGGAATTATATCGCCGACGTAAAACGCGAGTGAGAAACTGCGCTAGTTTTCCTCGGCTTTTTCTTCGGCTTCGATTCCCGCGTTTGCCAAAAGGCGGCGCAAGGCATGTTCGCCGGCCGCGCCGCGTTGTTCTCCCGCGATGTTGCCGTCGCGATCGATCACCACATAAATCGGGTAAACATTGGCTTGATACATGGCCGCGAGATTGGTGTCTTCGGTGAGGACGATGCGGCAAGAGCGAGGATGCTGCTCCAGATATTTCTTAACTGTCTTTTTGGATTCGGCCACGTCGATCGCCAGAACCACCAAGCCCTTCGCGGCGAACTCTTTGTTGACCTCTTCGACCAAGGCTTCCTCTTGATGGCAGTACTGGCACCATGAGGTCCAAAATTCAAGTAGAACAACTTTGCCTTTGACCGATTCATTATTGAAGCTTTCGCCAGAGGTCGTTTTCGCATGGAAGCGCGGGGCAGGCGCTCCGTCCTCGTCGGCGGCGAAGGAACTGGCTGCGAAAAGCAGGCAGAGGCAGATCGCGGAATGCGCGGCAAAACGCATGGCGGCGGAATAATAGCATAGCGGAACCCGCGCAGCGCAAATTTTTTGTGTGCCAAAAACGCTGCCGGAATTGCGGCGCAATCGGAGGAAATTGGGGCGCCCACACCTTTTTGTTCACCGTTTTCTTCTGGTTTTGCCGGAAATTTTTGTCGTTACCCGTAACGCGTCAATGGTCATCCGGGTAATGGCACCTTTGTACTGCGTGGTGTCCTAATGCACGGTTGCACTGGCCGACTTCCCGCGCCAGAATGGGGTTTCGGCGGATGATGTGGATAGGCTCACAACAAACGGTAAATTGGCAAGAGCGAGCCGGTAATAGTAAATCCGCGCCAGCCGATAGAAATATTTAGCTCAGCAAAAGCAACCAATGGAGAATACCTTGGGAAACTCTCTTGTCGCCCCTTCCCTCACTCGAAAGTTTTCGGCGCGAGCAGCGCTGGTAGATTTGCACGAAACTTCGCGCAGCCTGCTCTCAGAATGCTTCCGGCAATTCGGTATTGACAGCGTGGCCATGACTGGTGAAAGAGCCGAGCGCCTGGCCAGCGAAAAATTTGAAGCCTGCGTGGTGCGCGTGGGCAGCAAAGCGGCGCCGGTGCTGGAATCAGCGAGGCGGTCGCGCTCCAACAGCCGCATGGTGATTTATGGGCTGGGAGGCACGATCAAGGAAGCGCTTAATCTTTCGCAATTCGGCATCAACGCAATTTTCCACGAACCTTTGGAGCGTCCGGCGGCAATGAAGTTGGTGCGCTCAACGCAGATGCTGGTCTTGCATGAATTCCGGCGGTACGCGCGGGTTCCGGTGATCACTCAGGTTTCGGTGTTGGCCGGATCGAACCATCGCCAGTTTGAAGCCAGCAGCGTCGAGGTCAGTAGCGGCGGCATGTCGCTGAAGTGTGCGCAGGACGTTGCGCCGGGTTTGCCGGTGGAAGTTTCATTCGCGCTGCTGACGCTGCCCAGAGTATGGGTGCGCGGTAACGTGAGTTGGACAAAACCTGCCGAAAAATCTTTTGGTGTTCGGTTCGATCACGGTGACGCCCGCCGATTGAAAGTTAAGGAATGGGTGGAGTCGTATTTGGAGAGCTGAGTAGCTATCAGCCGTCAGGCATCAACACGGCATTCAGCATTCAGCATTCCGGAACGATACAGTACGAGCCTGCCCGGCCGCGAAATCACACAAATAGTCTTTCCATCAACTCACGCCAGCTCTGCTTTCATCCCTCCGTTCAGCTCTGTTAATGGAGTGTTCCCTGTATTGTCAGGGCCCGTCGGGGACGAATAGGCTTTCACCTGGACACAAAATATCAGGAGGAACTCATGAACTGGGACCAGATTGAAGGAAAATGGAAGCAGATGAAGGGCGAAGCAAAGACACGCTGGGGAAAGCTGACCGACGATGATTTGGACGTGGTCGGAGGACAGCGCGATAAGTTGGTTGGCAGAGTTCAGGAGCGATACGGAATCGCCAAAGATCAAGCGCAAAGCGAAGTGGACGACTGGAACAAGTCCCTCCGCGATGAAAACGACGCTTTACGGGAACGCGGCGCTGAGTCCCAAAAAGAGCGCGATCTAAATCGCAAGGCCAGCTAAAGAGAAAACAGCGAACGTGAATCGCCCACTCTCAATCCCGAGGGTGGGTTATTTTTCGGGACATTCTCAGACAATGTGCTCTGTACCGACGCGCACCGGTGTGGGGTGATCAATGCCGAGAGGAATACTGGCTTGAACGGTGGTCCCACGGTCGTTCGATGAAACCATAAATCTTCCGCCGAGTTCGTGAATCCGTTCGCGCATACCGGCCAGACCAACTCCTAATTTGCTGGTTTCTGCTTCAATCTGCCTGATTATGTTGGGTGGCATACCGCGCCCATGATCGCGAATCTCGATTGTGACCTGCTCGGCATCCGCATCGACACTGATTTCCGCCGACTTGGCGCGCGAGTGGCGATGCACATTAGTCAGGCTCTCCTGAAGCACGCGGAACAGAGCGATCTCTATTACGTCGGGAAGGCGCTGTAAGTCCGGGGGTAAATCCAGAGAAACCGGGATTCCGCTGCGCTGGGAGAATCCGGCCACGAACCAACTCGCGGCCGAAGCGAAGCCCGCTTCGTCGAGCAGAGGTGGATGAAGAAGATGAGACAGAGTTCGAGTTTCAGCAATAGCCCGTTCTAGAATATCGGCACATTCCACCAGCAGCGGATCTTTTTGCGCGGAACGCGAGCCGAGCATGTCGATAGCTATCTTCAGGCCAGCCAGGTATTGCCCCAAGCTGTCATGAAGTTCGCGGGCTATCCTTCTGCGTTCCTGGTCTTGAATTCCGAGTAGCCTGCCACTCAGCGTTCTTAACGCGTCCTCAGCGTTACGGCGTGCGGTTACGTCGACTGCAGTGACACCAACTTGAGTGACGGCGCCGCCATCTTCGCGAATGGGGAAGTAATTAACCAGCCAATGGCGCGGATCGCCGGGCCGGCCGGGCAACTTTGCCGACACTTCGCGGTCCAAAACCGGTTTGCCGCTTTCCAGAACCCCTCGCAGAACGGCTTCCGCCTGCACCCCCGTTTCACCGAATACTTGCGAGATTGGCCTGCCGAGGACATCCTCAGGTGCTACTCCGCCCATTCGTGGCAGCACATCATTGACCCGGGTGTAACGACATTGCGAGTCCAGAATGCCGAAACCGATCGCAGAAGAGGAGAAGAATGCATTGACGATTTCCTGGCTCTGGCGGGCCGTGGACTCAGTCTGGCGATGGCGGGTGAATTCGTAGCTGAGCAGGAACATCTCTGCAACCAGCAACATGAGCGCAATGATGAAAGAAGCAAAGATGAGGCGAAGAGTGTGCCGGTAATTGGTGCGAGAGGCAATCTGGCGCTCGGCCAGCAGTTGATCTTCTTCGTCCCGCATTTTCTGCAAAGTCGTCTCAATGCGGTTGGCCAGAGCGGCGGTCTGGCGCGTGATGCGAATTTCCATTTCATTGGTGGAAGTGCCGGTGATGCGAGCATTCAGCGATTGATTAATGAGGGTTTGGAGCGCATCAATATCGGAAGAAATCTGGTTGAGTTCCTGCTGGCGGACTTGCCTGTCCGCGGTGAGTTTCCGGAGATGAGCCAGATTCCCAGGAACCAGGGCGACCGCGGCATGGTAGTCGTCGAGGAACGCCTCGTCGTTGGCGATAGTAAAGCCGCGACGGGAATTGGTGAGCTGGAAAACCTGGGAACTCAGGTTCTCAATGACAGTTTGAACTTCGCGAGTGTGGGAGACCAGGGCTTCGCTATCAAAAAGAGCGTGAGTGGCTCGAAGCAGAAAAATGCTGCTGCCTACCAGCAATACGACGGCGATGGCGAAAGCCGTCCAGGCAACACCTCGAAGCGAGAAGGTCATCGGGCTACTTGGATGCGTAAATCGGCTTGGCCCCAGATTAAAAGTTACTTCAGCACTGCATAACAGATCGCCGTCTGACGGGAAATAACGGCGTAACAGTTAACAACTTTAAGAGAGCAGTGGAATTGACAGGATCGAGGTGACTTGCAGTTGCGCTTCTGTCGAGTTGCCATTGGTCCACGAACCGCCCCGGTGTGAATCAGTATATACAGTTTCGCTTCAGGCGAGGACAAGTGTGGCGCTCACGCTCCTGTAGAATATTGACATGGGAAGTTCCCCGGAGCTGGTGCAGATTGAACTCGGACCCGCGGTTCGGCAACCCAAGCCGTCCTGGCTGAAGGCCAAAGCTCCTGCTGGCGAAAATTTTCACGAGCTGAAAAAGTTGGCGCGCGGGCTTGGACTGCACACCGTCTGCGAATCGGCACAATGTCCGAATATCGGTGAATGCTGGAACCATCGCACCGCGACATTTATGTTGCTGGGCGATATCTGCACGCGCCGGTGCGGCTTTTGCGCGGTGCCGAAAGGCCGGCCGCTGGCCATCGATTGGGATGAACCGCGGCGGGTGGCGGAAGCGGTTGCCACCCTGGGACTGAAACACGCTGTGATCACCAGCGTGAACCGCGATGACGACAATGTTGGTGGGGCGAGGATCTTCGCTGAAACCATACTCGAAGTTCGGAGGGTCGCGCCGGAATGCCGGGTGGAGGTGCTGATTCCGGATTTCCAGGGACTGGATGAAGCTCTGCGAATCGTTTTGGATGCAAAGCCCAATGTGCTGAATCACAATACCGAATCTGTGCCTCGGCTTTACCGGGCAGTGCGCTCGGGAGCGCGTTATGAGCGCACGCTGCGGCTACTCGAGAATGCCAAAAAAATTTCTCCCCGCATAGCGACCAAGTCCGGCGTAATGGTCGGGCTGGGCGAAACCATGACCGAGTTGGTTGATGTCTTCCGTGATCTAGCTGAGAGACAGGTTGATATTTTGACCGTGGGCCAGTATTTGCGTCCCTCTCGCGACCATTTGCCGATCGCGCGATTCTATACGCCGCAAGAATTTCAATATCTGAAGGACGAGGCGCTGGGGCTTGGGTTCCGCCATGTGGAATCGGGACCGCTGGTGCGATCGAGCTATCACGCGCACGAGCAGGCGAACTCGACCTGTAGCTAAGTCAAGAACCTATTCATCAAGCGGGCGATTCTGACCGCACGATAAAGCGCGAAATAGCGGTCGGGAATATGAACAGCCTGCCATTCCTGAACGCTTGGAGTGGTTGCCAGCCGCCAGATGAATCGCACTCGGTCCCGCCATTGTTCACGGGTTTGGAGTTGAGCTCGGAAGTAGCGAATTGACTCTGTGTTCGGTTCGGGATCGAATTGAAGGCCGGCAACTACTGCGGAGGCTAATTCAGCCGCGCCTTTGACCCGCGGTCGTAGTTGCGGCACTAAAAAGACGCTGAATAGCTCACCCAGCGCCAAGAGCGAAACTTGCAGAATTTTCAGGATGCCGAGCCGCCGCGCTTCGGCGATGATCCAGTCCCAATCCAAGTTGAAGTTCGTTAGCGTTGCGATGTCGCGCAACATACCAAGTTGCGCCCACTCATGCTTGGCGGCGTGAACGCAGAGCGCGAGCAGCAGGTCTTCATGCCTCAGCGTTTGTAAGCTGAGGCCGTCCAATTCAATTCGCACGGAGCGGCTGAAAAGCGCGTCGATGTTGAAATCGACTGAATAAAACCTCGGCACAATTTGCCATTGCAGCTCAACCAGATTGTGTTCTGAATTCAAGCTGAACGAGCACTCGTAACCGGAACGCAAAAAGGATTGCTGCTGCCGTGGAGAAAGGCGTAAGCCGGCGTCATAACCTAATTCCATCAGCGCTTCTCGCACTCGGGCTAAGTCTCTCGATCTGACGATGACATCGAGGTCGCCGAACTGGCGCATGGGGGGGGTGCCATAAAGGAGTTGGGCCAGAGCCGGACCTTTGTGAGCGAGAAATTTTATTCCCCGCTGCTCGAAACAACGCGCAATCCTTGTCAGTTCGGCGGTGAAATGCAGAACCCGCCAGGCATGTTTGTGAGCACGGACGCGAAGAGTAGAAGGAACTCCGTTCTTCCCAGCCAGGGCCTGGTGCATGGCTGGGATTAGCCGATGATGTTCGGCGGATTCGAGAACGCGCTCCCAGTCGAGCTCAGGCGTGAGCAGGGAAGTAATGTCGGGGAAATGCGCACGATCGCAGCATGCCAGAAGGAGTTCGAATTCCGGAGTGAAGCGGAGCGGATGCCCGGAGGTGCGTGGTGCTCCAATCTGTGTTGCAGCGGCCAATGAGTGTCCTGTGGACTAACTATGTCCCTGCGCGAATTCTCTTTTCGGAAACTGCGCCGCGCGTCCATAGAATCTTCTAACAGTGATGCACGATGCGATAGTGCCTGCGCTTGAACCTGCCATGAACACCATTGTTTTTGAGTTTGTTCATAAAATTTTCCGCCAACGAGGGTTTTTCTTTTTGCGGAAGCAAGGGGCTGAGGCGCACGCGTTGAAGGGAATCTCGTTGGCGGTAACGGCGGGCGAGGTGCTTGGCCTGCTGGGGCCAAATGGAAGCGGCAAGAGCACAACTCTGAAGCTGATTTCCACGATGCTGCTGCCGGATCGCGGCGAAGTTCTGGTGCGAGGCTGGAATACGCGCCGCCATGGGCAGGAAGTGCGTTGTAGCGTTGGATTCGCGGTAGCGGCGGAACGGTCTTTCTTCCCCCGGCTGACGGTCCGCGAGAACCTGGAGTTCTTCGCCGCACTCGAGAATGTGCGCCGACGGGACATTTCGGATCGAGTCGAGTCAGTGCTGTCGCATGTTTCACTCAATGACGTTGCCGGCAAGCAGGTGATGAAGCTTTCGTCGGGCATGCATCAGCGATTGGGAATTGCTCGGGCGATGATCAAAAAGCCTGCGATTCTATTGCTGGACGAGCCCACGCGCAGTCTGGACGCGGCTGCCGCCGACGAACTCTGGAGTCTGGTCCGGGATTTCTCGACCACCGGCACTACAGTCTTGCTTGCGACGCACAACTTTGAGGAAGCTGCTGCAGTCTGCGATCGGGTCGCGCTGCTGAAGCAAGGCGAGCTGAGGGCGGTCAAGAAAGTTGGGAATTTTGC
This sequence comes from uncultured Acidobacteriota bacterium, assembly GCA_963703465.1. GTDB lineage: Bacteria > Acidobacteriota > Terriglobia > Terriglobales > Acidobacteriaceae > Gp1-AA145. The sequence goes on from CAVPEQ010000006.1 coordinate 27,668, forward strand.
TGCGGAAGAGCTGCGCGATTTCTATCTGGAAACGACCAGCGAGCGTGTGGCCGAGAGACTTCGAATCGGTGTCCCGGCATGATTACCGAAAAAATAATCGCGGTAGTAAAGAAAGACGCGATCACGGCGGTGCGCTATCGCAATGGGTTCATGCTGGCGAGTCTAGCGCAAGTCGCGCAATTGGCGACCTTTTATTACCTGGCTCGGGCTGTCGGGCCGCAGTTCCGTCCCGAGGGGATGCCGTATTTTCTCTTTCTGCTGATCGGCACCGGGTTCTACACATTTTTATTGTCGGGGACTCATAGCTTTCTGAAAACCATCCAGGAATCCCAGCAAACGGGAACGCTGGAAGTCTTATTGACGACTGCCACTCCGGCGGCGGTACTGGTCTCATTGGGAGCGCTTTCCGCATTCGGCGAAGGCGTGCTGCAATTTCTGGTTTACCTCGGCGCCGGAATTTTGCTTTTTGCGCCAGCGCTGCATGTGAGTGTCGCTACGTGCCTGCTGGCATTTGGATTTTCGATTTTGAGTGCGTTCGCGATTGGCCTGTTTGCCGCCGGAATGCAGATTTCCGTGCACAAAGGTTCGGCGGTGCTGTGGGTGCTTGGATCCGGCGCATGGCTCATGTCGGGAACGTTGTTTCCCGTAACGGCTTTGCCCAAGCCAGTGCAGATGGTTTCGTACTTCATCCCATTCACCCACTCATTAGCGGCAATGCGGCTGGCGGTGCTTGGCGGCAGTTTCGGGGCGGTAGCGCGTGAGGTCGAGATACTGGGAGTATTCGCGCTATTTCTCGTTCCCACGAGTGTCATGTTTTTTTCGTGGATGGTGCGGCAGGCGCGGCAGAACGGTACGCTGTCTTTCTATTGAGCGGGATCCCGTTACTTCGGTTTGATCCCAGAGCACATTTGCGAGGCCACCAGCATGAGTGTACCGATAGAATCCGCATAACAGTATGGCTTCTACCGCTATCAACCAGCCGCAGCGCCGCCTTGGGACCCGCGTCCGCGCGCAAATCCCCGTACGGATTACCAGTGTTGCTGGGGAGATTTTTTCGCTGAGCTGTCATACGTTGATGGTGAACCCACAGGGTTGCGGAGTTCGCTCTCCGCGGCCGCTGGAAAAAGGTCTGCAACTGCGAATCGAGGACCTGCCGGGCAGAGGGGTGACGGCGGCGACAGTGGCTTGCACTCGTCCAATGGAAGAGGGGAGCAAGTACTGGATCGTAGGAATTGCTCTGGAAGCCCCAGGCAATTTGTGGTGCATGGCTCCGGTGCCTCCTGACTGGGGAACCTATACAGCTCCGCGAAAATTTTTGCCGATGTCGGTGAAATATGTCGGGGAAGATTCGTTGTCCGGCAAGTCTGCTTCGTAACCATCCTCAGCTCGCAGTCCATCCCAGAATATTTTTGTTCGGATTACTTGCCGGTACCGTTCAGGGCAATGAAGTGTGGGCTGACGGGATCAGATCCGGTTACACCGAGGTTTCCAATTCGCGGGCCGGGAATCGCCGGTTTGAAGAAGACTTGAATTGTGCATTGCGCACCAGGAGCGAGACTTTGCCCGCAGTCATTCTTCTGAAAGAAGTCGATGCCCGAGGTAATGATCTGCTCCAAGGTGACGTTAGATTTCGTGGAATTGGTGAGCGTGAGGGCGTGCGGCGGGCTTTCGGAATCAACCGCCGTTTCGCCGAAATCGATCCTGGCATCAGAAATCTGCAGCCCTGGCGGGGGCGTTTGAGCGTAAATACGAGTCACAAGCGCGAGGGTTGCGATGCCGACGATGACTGGCGTCCCAACTTGCCGGAATTTCACGCCTCGTTCCTCAGTTGCGGTCTGTGGCCGAAAATTGCCGTGCCCAGGCGGATGCAGGTGCTGCCTTCTTCGATGGCAATTTCGAAGTCGTGTGACATGCCCGTGGAGAGAACTTCCATATGGACGGCTGGAAGCTTTCGGCTGGCGATTTGTTCGAACTGAGCGCGCATCTTGCGGAAATATGGCCGAGATTGTTCCGGGTCATCATTGTATGGCGGGACGGCCATCAGCCCGCAAATTTCGAGCGATGAAAGCTCGGGCGCGGCTCTTAATAATTGTTCCAGCTCGGCAGAATCCGGCGCCAAGCCGCTTTTTGCGGATTCTCCGGCGATGTTGATTTCGATGAGGACGGTGAGCTTTTTGTCTAAATCTGCGGCGGCCGAGTTCAGTTTTCGTGCCAGACGAAGCGAGTCAACTGAGTCGACATGGGCGAAGAGTTCCGCGGCCTTCGCCGCTTTGTTCGTTTGGAGATGGCCGATCATATGCCACTCGGTGTCGGGTAAATCTTTCAGGGCATCGGTTTTGGTTGCAAATTCCTGAACGCGGTTCTCGCCAAAAATGCGAATGCCGGCGGCGTGGGCTTCGCGGATTTGCTGGGGCACAACGGTTTTCGTCACGGCCATCAGAATGATGTCATCGAAATCGCTGTGGGCACGGCTCGCAGCAGCGTTTATTCGTTGCTGCACTTGCGCGATGTTTTCCGTGATGGACATAAAGGCAATAACCACTAAGGACACTAAGGTATACGAAGGAAACACGCGAACAGGCCCACTAAGGCACAAACGATTTAATTGGGGGCGGGACGCCAGTACCCCCACGATCGAATAATCGCTGGCGCTGACCACTGATTCCTAGTGTCTTACATCATGGCTACGGGCGGTGCCGGCTCTTTGGGATCGCCGGCGTTCGCAAGCGGTATTTGTATCAGCACCCACGCAATCAAAAGCAATACGAATATCCCAGTGATGTAGGAAGGATGCGCGAAGACGGCGGGCAAAGCCTTGTTGCGGAAGTCGAAAGTCGCTTTCACCAATCCGGCCAAAGCTTCCCCCGCTATGAGTCCGGAAGCGATCAATATGCCGACGTTTTCAACGCGTGCCTTCTGTGCGTCGTTCAAACCTTTGCGATCGCGGATCCGGTCCATGAGCCAGCGGATAACTCCGCCGACAAAAATTGCCGAGGTAGTTGCGAACGGCAGGTACATGCCAATGGCAACCAGCATGGGGCTTTTTACTTTGAACATAATCATGGCGACGCCCATCAGGATGCCCGCAATGACCAGAGGCCACGCCATTTCGCCGCCAACAATGCCTTGAGCGAGCGAAGCCATCAATCCCGCTTGGGGCGCAGAAAGCGCCTTGTCACCAAAGCCGGTACCGCCCATGTTGATGTTGCCCTGGTAGAGAATCATTAGCGGGAAATACATCACTAGGCTGGCCACCACCACAGCGATCAGCTCGGTGATCTGGATATAACGAGGGGTGCCCCCGAGAATGTAACCGACTTTGAAGTCCTGCAATAGTTCGCCGGCCACGGCGGAAGAGACACAGACCACTGCCGCGACTCCGAGGACAGCGACCACACCGCTCATCCCGGAAACTCCCATCGAGACCATGAGAAGTGCTGCGATCACAAGAGTTGAGAGCGTCAAACCAGAAATTGGATTGTTGGACGATCCGATCACTCCGACCAAATAGCCGGAAACTGTAGCAAAGAAAAATCCCACAATCAGCATTACCAGAGCAGCGGCAATGCCCCCGCTTACCAATCCTGAAAGCCGCACATAGAGAACGCACATCACCAGAAAGGTGCAGCCGATTAACGCAAAAACCGTTTTCGAGCTCATGTAACGCTCAGTGCGGGCGACCGACTCTTGCGACAGCGTTGCGCCCCGCAGTTCCGAGAAAGCTTTGCCTAATCCGGCGAGCAGGTTTTTACGCATGCGAAACAATGTGTAGCAGGTGCCGACCATCATGCCGCCGACTGCAATCGGGCGCACGATGTAGCGCCAAACGGCATTGGCGAGATCCAGCCAGCCGCCGTTCGCATCTGAGCCAGGGGGGAGATAGTTATGCAGTTGTGGTCCCAGAAAAAAAATCAGCAGCGGAATCAAAAGTCCCCACGCAATCAGGCTGCCTGAAAAGTTGAGCGCCGCCAGTTCCGGCCCGATGATATAACCCACACCGATGTATGCCGGGCTTATTTCCGGACCGGCGCAGGTAGAAATCCCGCCAGCTGGCAGGACCTGAGAAGTGCCGGCAGGGCCAAGCTTCAGACTGCTCTTTCCAAATTGGCCGACGGAGAAGAAGAAATCATGATCGGGCGCGAACAGATTAAATACGCCGCCCAGGTAAACCAGCGCCCCGAATCCGATGTTGTAGAACAGGTACTTGGCTGCCCGCGCCCCGGCTTGCCCGGCCTTGTGGATCTCGCCTGCCGCCACTGATTCAGGAAACGGCAGTTCAGGATCTTCGACCATCACGCGGCGGATCAGGGAGACAAATAAGACGCCGAGCACGCCACCCACAATCATCAGAGAAGTGGACTTGAGATAAGTTTTATCGGCGGCCAGCGCCCACATGCTCGCCCAAAATCCCAAGCCTTTGGGAATGGCTGTGGGGGTCCACGCTTGTGCTATGAAAAATGCCGGCAAAGTGAAGACCGCTCCCGCAGCGACGGATTCACCGATGGTGCCGGCGGTACGCGCGATGTTTTCTTCGAGAATCGTGCCCCGGCCGAGCAAGCGTAGGACCGCCATCCCGATTACCGCGGCAGGATAAGTAGCAGCGATGGTCTGGCCCGCTCGTAAGCCGAGATAAGCGTTTGCTGCACCCAGTACCACCGTCATGCCCAGCCCCAGCAACACCGCGCGGAGGGTGAACTCCTTCATCTGCATGTTCTCGGGAACAAAAGGCTGGTGCTTTCTAGGGCTCGACATCACTTTTACTGGGTCACTCATCTGGGTTCCTTATTATGAGATACGCTTGTTGTCGAACGCGCAAAATAAGCCAAGGATGCCGGCTCTGGATTCAGTTCCAGTCGCAAACAAACCGCGCCGCACCTTAGCATGCCGGATGGGCGATTTACAAGCCCCGCTATTCCAGCAGTCCACAGTTGCTGTACGCGCTATAATGAGAGAAGCACACCACGATCTTTCGCCTCTAGCCAGTTTGGAAGGTGTTTATGTTGGCAAAACAGTATCACTGTCCCGACTGCGGCGGGTCGGAAGGCTACCGTTCACGTCGCCGCAATCTGCTCGAGAAATACCTTTTCCCGGTGTTGATGCTCCAGCCCGTGCGCTGCATGAGTTGTTACCGGCGAACCCACGTCTCCATTTTTATGCATTTGCCGGAACGAGAGACTAAGGTCTCGACGAGAGGGCACGCGGCTGCCTGATAGTGTGCGGAGTGGTGCCCGGCAAAATTCCGGGAATTGCGTGTGTCTGGAGTCCTCGTTATACTGAGTTCAATTCGTCCGGCTGGAGCCTGACCAGGCGCCGAACGAGGGAGGCTCTGTCTTCAGCAGTAGCGGAGACTTAACTCGCAAGGGCGCTTTCTCACCCGAAGAGGCGAAAATCGGGCGTCCCAGCGGTCATGGCGCGAAAAGTTTTTTGCGCTCCACGGCTTCCGGCGCGGCGCTGATGGCCCAAGGTGTTTTTACTGCATTTTTCCCCTCTGATTGCCGCCTCTGCGGCACTCCTCTCACGAATATTTCCCGGTTACCGGTGTGTCCAAGTTGTTTGCTGGCGATTACGCCGCTGGAGGGATCGACATGCCAAGTTTGCGGTGAGAGGGTTGTGGGCATTTCGGCTTCGGAAAACCAGACTTGTTCAGCCTGCGCGGAATCGCGTCCCCAGTTCGTTAAAGCCGCTGCGTATGGAGCTTACGACGGGGAGCTGCGCGAGCTGATCCATTTGCTGAAGTACGAACGGGTGGAGCCGGCTGCCGGCGTACTGGGACGGATGCTGGCCGAGGCGATTCACAAGCTGGGCCCAATTGCCGATTCTATTCTTGTGATTCCGGTCCCGCTGTATCGCTCCAAGCGGCGTGAGCGCGGATTTAATCAGGCGGAGTTAATGGGGCGGGCGGCGCTGAAAGGCGAAGCTTTCCCCTGCGAAATACGCACCGATGTGCTGGAGCGTACACGGCCGACCGTCTCTCAGATCGGACTGACTCGACCCCAGCGGGTTGAAAACCTTCGCGGCGCATTTCGCGTCCCGCATCTAAACAGAGTAGTGGGGCGAACTGTCCTTCTTATCGATGATGTTTTAACCACGGGGACGACCGCATCGGAATGCGCGCGAATTTTGCGCAAAGCAGGCGCGGAAAAAGTTTGCGTTGCGACGGTCGCGCGAACGTTGAAACAGAGCGGTTTCGAAAACGGGAAATTCCGGTCACAGGGCGCAACCATCGCGAAGGCATCATGAGCATGTCGCACAGGCACAATTCGGGAGACAGCAGTCGGCGCACTGTTACCGCGGCTGTCTTTGGCGTGGGCGTTGGCATCCACCAGGATAGCGACGTGCATGCGCTGCACGCGCCGGTGCTGGTGCTGAACGCCTCTTATGAGCCGATCAATGTGTGCGCGGCGCGGCGGGCGATTGTGCTGGTCTTGAAGGGCGTTGCCATGACTGAGGAAGAGAACGGTCACTTCCTGCATGCGGCGCGGCTGGCGCTGCGAGTGCCGTCAGTGATCCGCCTGCTGGAGTATCGCCGAATTCCGCACCAGACGCGGGCTCTCTCGCGAAAAAATATTTTGTTGCGCGACCGAAATACCTGCCAATACTGCGGAGAACTTTTGTCCTCGGGCGAGTTGACACTGGACCACGTGGTGCCGCGTTCGCGTGGCGGCGCGTCCAGCTGGGAAAATCTGGTGGCCTGCTGCCATCCCTGCAACCGCAGCAAGGGAAATCAAATGCCGACTGAGGCGGGCATGAAACTGATGCGCGAGCCTCACGCCTTCAATCTGCACACCAGTCGCCACATCATGCGGCTGATGGGACGTTCGGACGACCGGTGGCGAAAGTATTTGTTTTATTAGAAGTGCATTCGCCAACGCAGGCCGTAAATCACAAAGTTTTACGGTAATGCACGCAACGATCTACCACTTCGAATCCCAATGCCTCGTGTGCGCGTTGGGACACCTCATTGTCGATCCACGTATCTGACGCGATTTCAACACATCCTTGACTTCGTGCCCAATCTTCTGCCGTCACCAGCAGTTTTTTACCTATTCCTCTGTGGCGATGGTTTTCAGCAACATACCAACCCTCAACATAGCCGACAGGGCGCGATGGGTTGCATCCGTCGGCGTGGGAACGCAAGTCGATTTCGAGGAATCCAGCTAACGTTCGATCATTTGCCTCGGCGACTAAAATGATCAGCGGCAGGGTGGTAACAGCCTTGCCCTCGAGAATCTCCGTAAGTTCTCCCGCATGTTCCTCGGCAGAAGCGTTAGGCCATAAGGCCTCGCGCATCCGCGCCAGTTGGTCGCGATCCGAAAGCTGAGCGAGCCTGACGAAAACATGAGACATCGAGCAATCGTAACTCACTCCCAATCCCTAGATCTTTCGAAAAAATGATTCTCGGCTGCGGGAAAATCCGAGAATCTTTAACCTTTGTCACTTGGTTCAGCGTAAAGCATCAAAGGCGAACTTTCTTTCCCTTCATTCGGGCTGCCCTTCTGATTTTGACACCGGCTGCACACTCAATGAGAATTGCTGCACACTACAGCGCATTTTTCATTTACCGCTCCCTTCCCAGGGAAAATGAGTTCTAACCAAGGAGTAGGTTGTGAGCATTCGGGGTTCAATAATTTCCAGGGGTGGATATATCCGACGTTCAGTCATGTTCATCGGCGTTACCGCGGCTTTAACCGTTAGCTTAGGCGTGACTGCATTCGCAACCATGGATGGACCAGCAGAGTTGCCACGGGTACATGTGAATTCATCCATGGCAGACACGCCTGCGCCCGGGGCAAGGAAGCTAGTCGCAGCGGGAGCTAATTTACAGCAAGCATTAGAAAATGCTCACTGCGGTGACACTTTACTTCTTCAGGCCGGAGCAACGTTTACCGGGATCTATAATCTGCCTGCCAAGGCTTGTGATGCTCAGCACTGGATTGTTATAAGAAGCAGCGCTCCTGACTCAGCCCTGCCGCCTGAGGGAAGGCGAATTTCGCCCTGCTATGCTGGAGTGGCTTCGCTCCCTGGACGTCCCAGCTTCCCATGCGCCACCCCAACAAAGGTGATGGCAAAACTCATGGGAGATAAGGCTGGGCCAATAATTCTGGCTAACGGATCTAATCACTATCGCCTCGGCCCGGGGTTGGAGATAACCAGGCCATTAACTTCATTGGCATACGTGAATCTGGTTTCCCCCAGCGGAGTTGCCCAACACGTAGTCATAGACCGCGATTGGATTCATGGAGTTCCCCGGTATGACACCGTACGAGGAGTCATGCTTAGCGGGGTCACGTATGCGGCCATAGTCGAGTCTTATCTAACCGACTTCCATTGCGCGGCACTGATAGGCGCATGTACAGATTCGCAAGCTATTGCTGGCGGCACCGGCAGCCGTGCACAAGGGATTTGGAAGATACACAATGATTTTCTGGAAGGCGCCGCGGAAACAATACTTTTTGGCGGTGTTCAGACCAATTCAGTTACTCCGGCTGACATAGAGATCAGCAACAATCATATGTTTAAGCCGTTGACGTGGATGCCTGGACAACCCGGATTTGTCGGTCGGCCTAATAGTGATGGTACGAAGTGCACGAAAACGCCCGGGTACTGCCCGTTCGTTGTGAAGAATTTGATCGAGCTCAAGAACGCGCAGCGCGTGTTGTTGGAAGGCAACATTTTAGAGCACTGCTGGGGTGGATTTACTCAGCATGGCAATGCCATCATTGTTAATGGACTGAATCCGGCGGATAATACACTCTCCCACATATCAGTCATGGACTTCACCGCAAGATTCAACCGTGCGTCTCACACCGCATCAGGGTTTTCCCTGGCAAATCCAGGGCCGAACAGTTTGCCAATTGGAAGAATCTCGATCCACGACAACATTTTCGACGACGTTAGCGCGAAGTACCAAAATGGAGAGACGGTAGGAGCGTTCGCAGGTGTGTACTCGTACTGCTCAAGTACTACTTGCGGCAACGGAAACATCTTGATTAATCACAACACCGAGTTGATCAACGACCCAATTAAATGGTTTGCTGTTGTGGGAGCAGTCAACGGGCCTATTCCGAACTGGACGTACAAAAACAACATCGTAAGCATTAATGCGGGGCCGGCGATTATCAATTCGGGATTCCCGGGATGTGCGGATAGCACGATCAATAATACTGCGAAGCTCACAGCGTGCTTCAGTCCCTATGCCATGAATGACAATGTGCTAATTGGTGGAAGCGGACCATGGCCGATAGGCAACTATCTGCCGGCAAGCCCGGCAGCAGTGCAGTTCGTCAACTACAATAACGCCGATGGTGGAGATTACAGGTTACTGACTACCAGTCCGTACCATAACGCGGGAACCGACGGCAAAGACTTAGGTGCAGATGTCACGGCCGTAAATTCGCACACTGGCGGAGTTCAGTAAACGAGCCACCGCTACTTACCTTACCGCACGGTAATATCGCCCAGGTCGTACCAGCCGTCACTCTGGCGTCCGGCAATTGCAAGTCGAATTGCTGGGGTGCGGGTCCGCGGATCGAGCAAGGCGACTCGAAGTCGATATTTCCCAGGCTTGAGTTCCCAGGGAATAAATACGGTGTTCTCATAGATTGAATCACCCGGCAGCCATTGCCGGATGTCAGTATCGAGTGGCGCAACTTCGTCTCCGATGTTGAGCGCCAGAAGGTAATCGCGATATACCGGCGCGACTCCGGCGTTGAACCACCACATATTTACTTGAGCCATTGAACCGCGGCTGATCTGCGCGGGATACTCCAGCTTCTTCAGAACAAATCGGTAGCCAATCTGTTTCTGGAACTCACCAAATGCGGCTTTCCATTCCGGAGGTATGGCGCTAGATTTGATATTGATGGTCGAAGCGTGCCAGCGCAGCGCCTGATCGAGGATGGGCTTCAAGGAAAAGCCCCATTGCTTCCATGATTCCGGAACCCCGCAGCTTTCGAGCGCTACTGGCGCGGTACGCCAGACGTCTTGCAATTTTCCGCGCGCGATCTGCTCCGGGTAGAGATCGAGCATGTGCGCGAAATTTTTGAATGGGCGACCCATGTCGCCCCAGCAGTCCAACCGCCAACCTGCGCCATGCTTGGTGCCGTAGACCAGCGCCTGCAACTGGTCGAAGTTCATCAGCAGGCGGGTGCGGGGGAAAGCCTGAAAGTAAAGATCGATGAGTTGTTGCTGTACTGTCCAGTCCGGCAGATACGGACCCCAGCCTTCACCCCAATATCCGACTGTCGAAATGTCAATGTGGTTCAGGTCGGGATGGCCGTCGTATCGCTTGCCCATTTCGCTAATAATCGTGCTCCACGTTTGGATGTAGAGGGGGTCGGAGGAATCGGGAGACCAGATTTCACCGTCTTTGTCAGTGGATTTATTTGCGCGGCGGGCGCTGGAATGGATGTACCAGTCAGGCAGCGGATGCTTGTCGTCATACGGCATCAAGCGAATCGCCAGGCGCTGGTTATGGCGATGGGCTTCGGCGAGTGCGCTGTCGATGATCTCCCAGTGATATTTGCCGGGTTGTGGTTCCAGTTGAGACCAGAACCAACGCAGATACGCGACGCTGGATTCGGGAAAATCAACTGTGCTCGGGGCCGCATCAGCAAGCGGCTTTTCGGGCCCGACTTCTGACCATTTCACTCCTTCATTCAATGATTGCCCGGAAAAACGGTTGAAGGTCTCGACGCCCATGCCCGGATTTACCAGGATGTCGTCGATTTGGGTTGGCCGAACGACTGTGGTCTGCTCGGTCTGTGCGGACGCGAGGGTGCAAAAAAGCAGGACGACGAGAGCGTTGAACATGCGCTTGGTCATGAGAAGAATATATTCTCACCCGCCCAGCTCGGCTTAAAACCAATATTTTACTTTTTCAAACAGACGCGATTAAAACCGAAGTTATTTTTTGACCGTGACCAGGTCCGCGATTTTGTCATACTCGACCTTGGGTAGGATCCTTCCCGTCAACAGCTCACTCGTTTTGTCGTACGGACGGTGCGCGATCAGTCGGTCTGCTTGCGCCGAAGTCAGGCCGGGAAGGCCGAGCAACTGATCTTTGGTGGCAGCGTTTAAATCCAGCGGCTTGTCGCGGCTCCATCCCTCGCGGATGCCTGACGCCACAGCTCTGGCGTCGCGTTTTACTTCCTCGGTGGCTTGCGCGGTTTTCTCCTTCAGGTCCTGCGGGTTCTGCTGTTGTGTCGTGCAGCCTGCGAGCGCGAGCAGCAGCAAGACTGAGAGAACAAGGCGTTGTCTGAGGAGGTCCATTTTGATCGTCTGTAGGATGCCGGACGCTTTGCGAGTAGTTGTTCGGGGGCCGGTCCAAGCTGGAAATGGGTGGGAATGAGAGGCATGAAGTTGAAGAGCTCAGACTGGAACATCTTACGGCGCAAGCGTTCGAGGTTCCCACCCTTTGAAAATCGCAAAGGGTGGGGCAACCTCAGTTGCGGTTATACAGGCACGGAGAGGGTGGGCCAGCGCGCCGACCAAAGCTCTCAGGAGATTGATTGGACGGAACTGCGAGCGAATTATCCATGTCCTGCCAAATACCTCGATTCGCACCGCAATTTCTTTTATGTACTGACGTATGTAGTTCATTCCTGGACAATTGTCGGTTTACCTGAAATTGATGTCAAATGCATTGACTGTTATAGAAAGTGTGTTAATGCTGCAACCATGACTAGAATGCCTCTCCGCATCGCCGTGGCCTTTTCGGGTATCGCGTTTGTTCTTTTGGTGTTGAGCGCTGGGGAAGCACTCCCTGCCGCGAGACGCGATGCTGGGCAACCGCTTGTTGAACGGGACAAAGAGAAAGAGGACCAGGTCGCAAAATTGTTTGAGGGCATACGGTTCGAGGCGAACATCTCTAAGTTGCAAAGAATCGGACACCGAGCGGATCTTGAGCAAAGCATTTGTACTAGCGCCTGGACCGACACTCCGGCAAAGCTTGCGAATGCTTTTTACGTGACGGTTGATCCTGGATCGGTGACTCCAGAACTTAAAAAAATTGCTTTGTCTAACCGCATGAGCTCAAATAAGAAGCCTTGGTACTTGAGATATTCGGTCGCAGTCTGGCGGGTTCAAGACCAGCAAACATTGAAAGTCGTATATCGGATCGGAGTAGGTTTGTACGGGAACGCTTTTGGTGAGTTTGTCGATTGTCACTTTACCGATGACGTTCACTATTGTGGCAACTGGAAAAAGTCGATTGCGCCTGCATGTCAAAACAAGTGAGATATTCCTTTCTTTTTCGCCAAAGTACGACGAGCATAAATTGAGAAAACTATGATTTGCCTAAATAACTGTTTCGCTTACGACTACTTCGGCTGCGGCTTCTCGGGTGCTTGTTCTCCCTGGAACGTGACCTTTGACTTGCTGCCGAAGCGCTTGTAGTCGGTGTACTTCACGATTTCCCGAATGTGGACATCCTGATAAGCGGCCTTGCGGAAGTGGAGGGTGTCATCGGCCATGGTATAAGCCGGGAACCAATACTGTCCGTCAACCTGCTCGCGCCAGGTGCTAAATTTAGGGAATAGATTTTCATTGTCTTTCTTGTGAATGTCGGGAACGCTCTTGCCTGACGTTTTTACGATCTGCAGGTCCTGGTTGTCCACCCAAATGCGGCCCTGAAAGTAGCGCTTGTTCTTTTCGATTTTCTTCGGCGCGACATCAAAAACGTAGCAGTGTAGTTCGTCTTCCTGCTGTTGTCCTACATAAAGGATGTCGTACTCGGGGATTTCGTCGGAAGTGAGCACAAAGGGGAGCAAGTGACGGATGTCCTGCAAATCTTCGGGAGACATCGAGATCTCGGTTAGCGTGTTCTGTGGCGCGAACACGACGTTTTCAAGATGGTGTCCCTGGTTATCATAAGTGACATCGAAAACTTCGCGGTACTCGCCGGTGACGGTGTCGCCGTCCAGGGTCTGGACTTTCACGTCCTGACGGAAGGTGTAGTTGTCACGGGCCTCTTTGAATTCTTTTTCTTTGGCCGCGAACTTCTGGATGATCTGGTCGGAGGTCAGTCCCTTGGGGGGATCGTTGCTGAGAGCGCCTTCTTGCGCGAAGCCGGGAAAGGAAAAGACGATGATGGCTGCAATCGCCGCCGGAAGCAGAATGCGAATCGATTTCATGGATGTAGGAAGCTCTGTCTAAGCCTACTCTAAAAGTTAGATGCGGTGAAAGCAGCCAAGTTGCCGGAATCATTGCTTGTACCGGAGTGCAGAGCGAGAGATAGAAAATCAAAAACTCCAGCCTCCCGCTAAAGACGCGGGAAGGCTGGGGCACCCCAGAGGAATGTTTGGTGACCCGATCGATTTGCAATTTGGTTGTAATATGAACAATCTCCATGAACCAGGTGGCGCGCCCTCTTTGACCGCTGATCGATCTTCCGCCGTGCCGAACGAAATCCCGCGATTGGCTGCGATGCCAGAGGTGCAGTCAGCGCTGCGGTGGTTTCGCGATCAGGAGGCCGAATTTGCGCGCTGGCAGATGGAGTTGGCGCGCATTCCGGCGCCGCCATTTGGCGAGACCGCCCGGGCGGCATGGGTGGGAGAACAGTTTCGGGCACTCGGAATAAAGGACGTCCGCAAGGACAAGATTGGAAATGTATGTGGCTTCTGTAAGGGCCGGCGGGATTCGGTAGTCTCGATCAGTGCGCATATCGATACCGTTTTCCCAGCGAACACGCCGCTGAATATCCGACAGCAAGGGGCAAAGCTTTACGGACCTGGAATTTCCGATAACGCCGCGGGCGTTACGGCGCTGCTTGCGATGGTGGCGGCGATCGAAAATTTCAACCTGCCGCACGAAGATTCGCTGCTATTCATCGGAAATGTGGGCGAAGAAGGCGAAGGCGACCTGCGCGGAATGCGCTACATTTTTTCTGAATCCGAATGGAAGGATTCGATTGTGTCCAGCCTGGTGCTGGACGGCGCAGGCACTGACACTATTGTGTCCGAAGCTCTGGGCAGTCGACGGTTTGAGGTAATTGTGCGCGGGCCGGGAGGGCATTCGTGGAGCGACTTTGGCGCGCCTAATCCTATCGTGGCTCTGGGTCGAGCCATCCATCTTTTTTCGCAGACGCGAGTGTCATCATCGCCGAAAACAACTTTCAACATCGGTGTGATTCGCGGTGGGACATCGGTCAATTCGATTCCGGAGTCGGCCAGCATGCGCGTAGATATTCGGTCGAGTTCGGCGGCAGAGATTGACCGAATCGATCTGGAATTGCGTCGCGCAATTGATCAGTCCATTCAGGAAGAACAAGCACGCAGTCCGCAGCGCCGCGATCCTTTACATTACCGGGCCAGTCTGACAGCGGAGATGGTGCCGATCGGAAATCGGCCGGGTGGTGAACTCGATCCGAACGCTCGCGCCATTCAGATTGCCCATGCCGTAGATTTTCACTTAGGCAACAGCGCGCAAATCCAGCGGGCTTCGACGGACGCCAACATCCCGATATCCATGGGGCGAGAGGCGATTGCGATTGGCGCAGGCGGGAACGGCGGCGGCGCGCATACGTTACAAGAATGGTTTGATCCTACCGGAAGGGCGTTGGGATTGACCCGAGTTTTGCTTATTGCGCTGGCCCTTGCTGGGACTGAGAAATGAACCTGCGTAGCTTTCTTGCATTCTTCTGCTTTCTCATTCCGATAATTTTCGGAACCAAACTGATGGCGCAAACTACATCGGAGCTAACCGCCGACACCATTTACATTCACGCGAACATCTACACCGGACTAGTTGGCGAGTCTTCTTCGCATGCGGTGCAAAAGGCCGAGGCGATGGCGGTTCGTGCGGACAAGCTGATCGCGGTCGGCAGTGAAGCGGATGTAATGAAGCTGAAAGGTTCACAGACGAAGCTGGTCGATCTGCAAGGACATTTTGTGATGCCGGGCTTCAACGATGCGCATGTGCATTTGACGGAAGCGGGCCGCAAGAAGCTGACGGTTGATCTGACCGGCACGCGATCGCTGCAGGAATTTCAAGAGCGCATTCGCAGACATCTCAAGATCGCTGCGCCGCACGAGTGGATCACTGGCTCTGGCTGGGATGAGACCACGTGGCCGGGTAGCCATTTGCCCACGCGCAGCGACATCGATGAAGTAACCAGGGACCATCCGGTATTTCTGGTGCGTATCGATGGGCACGTGGCGGTTGCAAATACGGCGGCGCTGAAGATTGCGCAAGTGACGCCTGCCACGAAAAATCCGCAAGGCGGTGAAATCGCGCGCGATGCGAATGGCGAAGCGACTGGGATATTGCGTGAGACCGCACAGTCGGTGGTTGCATCGCTGATTCCCCCACCTACGCCGGAAAAGCATCGGGAAGCGATCGAAGCGGCGCTGCAGGATATCGCCCGCTCGGGAGTCACGTCAGCACAGGATTTTTCTGGGGACAACGGCGAAAGCAGTCGAGCCAATTTCAAAATTCTCGAGCAGCTTGAGCGCGAAGGAAAATTGACTGTCCGAATCTCCGAGTGGCTGCCGTTCAATGAGTCCGTAGAAAGTCTGAAGCAAATGCGCGATTCGCATCCCCAGACGGACCCGATGCTGCACACCGGAATGCTGAAGGCATTTATGGATGGGTCTCTGGGTTCGCATACTTCTGCGATGCTGGCGCCGTTCAATGACGATCCGAACAATTCAGGCTTGCCGCAGTATGAGCAATCCAAACTGAATGAGATGGCGAAAGAGCGCGTGGACGCCGGCTTCCAACTAGGATTTCACGCCATTGGGGACAAGGCTGTCGAAATGGCGCTGGATGCATTTGCCGAGGCGGAAAAGGCAGCACATGCCAAAGGGGTGAAGGCGCAAGATGGAGGCGACAATTACCGCTTGAGAGTGGAGCACGCGCAGGTGACGAATCCGGCGCAGGTTGAAAGATTCCGTGAGCTCAATGTGATTGCGTCCATACAGCCGAGCCATCTGCTCACTGACATGCATTGGGCGATGTCGCGGCTGGGGCCGGGGCGTGCTACGCATTCTTACGCCTGGGCGGAATTTGAAAACCAGGGCGTGAGACTGGCGTTCGGCACCGATTATCCGGTTGAGCCGGTAGCGCCGTTTCGGGGAATTTATGCGGCCGTAACCCGCAAGAGTGACGATGGCAAGCAGGAATATTTTCCAGAGCAGAAGTTGACGATCCAGCAGGCGCTTGCCGCCTACACAACCGGATCGGCATACGCCGAATTTGCTGAGAAGCAGAAGGGAGCGCTGGCTCCCGGAATGTTTGCGGATTTTGTGGTGCTCGATCGTGATCTGACCAAAATTCCTTCGGCGCAGATTTTAGGAGCCCGCGTTTTGCGCACCGTCGTCGGTGGAAAGACAGTTTACCAATCGAACTAAGCGCTGTTTTTAGCCTCACTGGCGGAGTAGCAGAATTCGGGCTATCCTTTTGCGCCTCTGAGCGTCTTTAACTTTTTGGACTTCTCGAATAAAGGAATCACTATGCGACGTCTGATACTTGCTTGCCTAACTGTGACCCTGTTGTCTTTAACTGTTTTTGGTCAGGTGAAACTGCCAAACACTCCGGTGCGCGAAGTCACCGAAGACTACTTTGGAACCAAGGTTACAGATCCATACCGCTGGCTGGAGAATACCTCTGATCCCGAGGTGGTTTCCTGGATGAAATCCCAGAATGACTACACTCGTGCGCAGTTGGCGAAGATTCCCGGACGGGACAAATTACTCGATCGCATCAAGTCGCTGGACAATGCTGGAGCGGTTGTTGCGAGCCTGCAGGTTTGGGGCGGGCATTACTTCTATCTGAAAACTGAGCCAGGATCGGACAATCGCAAGCTCTATGTTCGAGACACAGTGGCGGCGCCCGAGCGCCTGCTGGTGGATCCAGAAAAGCTTACAACGTCCGACGGCAAGCATTTCTCTATCGACTACTTTCAACCTTCGCTCGACGGTAAGTATGTTGCCTATGGACTTTCGCCGGGAGGTTCGGAGGACAGCGTTGTTCATATCCTTGTGACGGCGACGGGTGAAGCCCTGCCTGATGTGATTGATCGAGCTCAGTTTGGTTCGCCGACGTGGTTGCCCGGCAATAAGTCATTCTTCCTCACGCGCACGCAAAAGTTAAGTGCAAGCGACCCTCCCACCGCGAAATATCAAAAGCTGCGAGTTTACGTGCATACGCTGGGAAACGATCCGGAGAAGGACCAGCAGGTGTTTGGGTATGAGTTTTCGCCCAATGTGAAAGTCACAGAAGATGATTTTCCGGTGCTCATTTACTCTCCCGCTGCGCCGAAAGCGATGGTGGGATTGGTTATCCATGGCGTCAAGAACGAAAAGGATGTTTACGTTGCCCCATTTAATGCCAATCCAAACGCGAAGACTTCATGGATCAAGGTAGCGGACGATTCCGAAGATGTTACGGGTCTCGACATTCATGGCGACGATTTGTTCTTGCTCTCCCATAAGGACGCGTCCCGGTTCAAAGTGTTTCACACCAGCCTGTCGAAGCCGGATCTTGGTAAAGCCACGTTAGCCGTTCCTCCAGGGGAGGCAGTGATTGTCGGCGTCGCCGCGGCGGCCGATGGTCTGTACATTCAAGACCTGGATGGCGGCATCGGGAAGCTGCGGCGTTTGTCGTATGGCTCGGGAAAGGTTGAGGCGATGAGGTTGCCATTTGACGGGGCGATTCAATCCCTGGTGACCAACCCAACTGAGCCGGGTGCATGGCTGGAGTTGGTGGGATGGACAAAGCCGCCGCTGTGGTATTCGCTGGATGCCAAGTCGGGCAAGTTGGAAGACACGCATATTGTTCCTCCCTCGCCGGTGGATTTTTCGGACATCGTCTCCGAGGAAGTGAAGGCCAAGAGTGCAGATGGGACAATGGTGCCGCTCTCAATCGTCCACCGTCGCGACATCAAAATGGACGGATCGAGTCCAGCATGGCTGGAAGGCTACGGGGCGTACGGCATAACTTATGATCCGTCATTCCGGCCGACCTGGCTGGCTTTCCTTGAACAGGGTGGCCTTTTTGCGGTGGCGCATGTGCGTGGCGGCGGCGAATACGGCGAAGACTGGCACAACGGTGGCCGCCAGCTGACCAAGCAGCACACAATCGATGACTTCATCGCGTGCGCGCAATACCTGATCGAGAACAAATACACTTCAGCCGCTAAATTGGCAGGAGAAGGCACCAGCGCAGGCGGCGTCACGATCGGCGGAGCAGTCACACAAAGGCCTGATCTGTTTGCGGCTGCATTGATTCGAGTGGGTGATTCTGATTCACTGCGCTCTGAACTGATGGCGAGTGGGCCGGCGAATATACCCGAGTTCGGAACGGTGAAAGAGCCGGATGGCTTCAAGGGTCTTTATGCGATGGACGCATACCAGCACGTAAAGCCGGACACGGCATATCCAGCGGTGCTGCTGACTACTGGAGCCAATGACCCCCGCGTGGCGCCATGGCAGGCTGCGAAAATGACGGCGCGGCTGCAGGCCTCGACCAATAGCAATAAGCCAGTACTGCTGCGCGTGGATTACGATGCCGGGCATGGCCTGGGCTCAACCAAGTCACAGCGCGACGTGGAACTGGCGGATGAGGTGTCGTTTTTGCTCTGGCAATTCGGGTCGCCGGACTTTCAACCTGCAACTGCCCAGTAAGTTCGGCTGGCACGCCCGATGTTAGACTAGCGGGCGTGTCGGCGCCGTCTTCGGAAATCGGCAGGAAAACTCGAATCGTGCGCTTCGGAGCGTTCGAAGCCGATCTCGATGCACGCGAACTTCGCAAACAAGGCCGCAGGATTCGCCTGCAAGATCAACCATTTGCGGTGCTCGCAATTCTGCTCGAACGTCCGGGAATCGTAATTTCCAGAGAAGACATTAGGCAGCAGCTGTGGCCGGCGGACACGTTTGTTGATTTCGACCACAGCCTAAATACCGCGGTCAACAAGATTCGCGAAGCACTAGGTGATTCGGCTGGCAGCCCGCGTTTTGTGGAGACGATCGCACGCCGCGGATATCGCTTTGTCAGCGACGTGAGTTGGGAAGGTTCTCTATCTCCGCAAGCGGCTGCTATTCAGTCCACAAATCCTGTGCCGGAACTTCCGGCTGTACCGCGCGGGGTCTCGCGTTCGCTATTTGCCCTCATTCAGATCATGTATCTGGTTTTTTATGTCGAGGCGCTATTTCACTGGCATGGAGTTGAGCAAGTTTCGTGGGCGGACGCCAATTCACCGTTAATCCTGATTGTGGTTCTGGTGACTGCCGGAGTCGGAATTCCGGTGCGATTCTATCTACTATCATCGGCGGGATTCGACTACGCGCCGCTGGGAGAAAAATTCCGGAAGATATTCATTCCGCTGCTTGTCCTTGGCGAACTTTGGGCAATTGCGCCATTTTTGATTGTGGATCGAATCGGCTTCGGCGCAGCCTTCGCGGCAACTGCGGCCTTACTGTACGTGCCCTTCGCCGAGCGGACGCTGGTACGAATGGCTTATACGAAAGGGTAACTTCCGGAGGTACCCGGACAAACAAATTACATTCATTGCAACGGCACTGACTGATTCTGTACGCCTGAGCAGGTACAATAATTTCAAATGGCGAATCCGACCCCGATTGCCGCATTCCTGGCGGGCCTGGTTTCATTCCTTTCGCCATGCGTTTTGCCCTTGGTGCCGGGCTATGTTTCCTTGATTTCGGGTGTGGGCGTCGAGGAACTCAAGGAACAAAACACCGCGGTGTTCGGCAAAGTTATGCTGAACTCGCTGGCGTTCGTCGCGGGATTCAGCATTGTGTTCGTCACCCTGGGTGCGCTCTCAACCGAAGTCGGCCAACTCGCGGCGCGCTACAAGTCGGTACTGGCAGAGATTGCGGGAGTGGTCATCATCCTGTTCGGATTGCATCTGACGGGGATACTCAAGATCAAGGCGCTTTATTCCGACCGGCGCATGCACAACGTCAAGGGAGGGAGTACAGCCTGGGGAGCGTTTGTAATCGGATTTGCATTCGCTTTTGGCTGGACCCCGTGTGTGGGCCCGATTCTTTCTGCGATTCTTTATCTGGCAGCGGAGCAGAACTCGGTTAGTAAGGGTATCTTCTTGTTGACCATCTATTCCCTGGGGTTAGCGGTACCATTCTTGCTAACCTCGCTAGGCATTGAGCGCTTCTTGAAGTTCTATGGCAGGTTTCGCCGTCACATGCATGCGGTGGAGGTTGCCAGTGGAGGCCTGTTGATCGCGCTGGGAGTGTTGCTGGTGTTCGGCAGATTCACGCTGCTGGCCCACTACTTTTCGTATTTCAACCGTTTTGTTCTGTAAAGGAGTTTTGTGAAACGCGATCCCATTATTCTGATTGTGGTTGCGATAGTGATCTCGATCATGCTGGTTTTTGGCATTCAGAGAGTGCACCATTCAAGTATTTCTCCGGGAAAGTTGCAAGGGAAAGCTGCCCCGGACTTTTCTTTGCCTACTACCACAGGGCAAACGATGAAACTCTCCGACCTCCAGGGAAAGGCCGTACTGCTGAATTTCTGGGCAACTTGGTGCGAACCCTGCAAAGTCGAGATGCCGTGGTTTGTTGACCTGCAAAAAAAATACGGACCTCAGGGGTTGCAGGTGATCGGCGTGGCCATGGACGATGCCAGCCCAAAGGACATCGCTGCTTTCGCGCAAAAAATGGGCGTGAATTATCCTATCTTGATTGGGAAAGAAGAAGTCGGCGCCGAATATGGCGGACTCGAATATCTGCCATCTACTTTTTACATCAGCCGCGATGGGAAAGTGATTGAGCATGCCTTCGGGCTGGTCAGTCGGTCGGAGATCGAGGCCAACATTGAAAAGGCCTTGGGCCAGCAGGTGGCGGCGAAGTGATGAAGCGAATACTCTGCGCAGCCGTAGTTTTGCTGATGTCGGTCGCGGCGCGGCCCCAAGATCTTCTGAGAAGCAAAGCCTGGGTGAGCATGGTTCCGGCGGCTCTGACCAACATCGACCGGGGAAGCCCGGGCATGGTGCAACTGCAATTTCGAGTGACGTCCGGATTTCATATCAATTCCAACCAGCCCAAGCAAGATTATCTGAAGAAGACGGAACTGAAGCTGGATGCTCCCACTGACATCGTTATTGGACGAATCACGTATCCCGCGGGCCAGGACCGGAGCTTTCCGTTTGCGCCGAACGACAAGTTGAGCGTTTACAGTGGAGATTTCGAAGTTGGAGTAACGGTTAGGCCATTGCACAACGTACTGCCCGCCAAATACGCAATCCACGGATTTTTGAAATATCAGGCGTGTGACAATGCCGCCTGCTATCCGCCCAAGCAACTGCCGGTGACTTTCGAGGTGAAGGTGTTGAAAGGCCAGGGACCGAGAAAGAAAAACCCGGCACAAAGCCCGCACGCGCACAGCTGATCAGATTTTTGCTGGCGTCGAGCGGGTAATCATGGCCTCGATATTTTTCAAGCGGGAGACAACGGTATTACGTCCCAAGGCGCTCATAACAGCAAACAGGCTTGGCGCCACGGCCTGACCAGTCAGCGCTACCCGCGCACCGTTGATCAGTGCTCCTGCCTTCACGCCTTTTTCAACCGCGAAATCGCGCAGGATTTTTTCGGTTTCTTGTTCGTTGAAATTGTCAGACACGGCATAGCGGCCGCTCAGTTCGATCAAGAATTTGCGAATATTTTCGAGCTGAAGAAATTTGTCTACCGCCGCAGGATCGGGGTCAAAATCGTCGACGAAGAATGCGCGGAACGATCCGGCAAAATCTTTCAGACTTCGCGCACGAGGCTTTAACAATTCGATCGTTGAAAGCAGCCAGTGGCCGTCGCGGTGTGTAGGATTGAGACCTGCTTTCTTCCATTCTTCTTCGATGAGCGGCAATAACTTGTCAGCTGGATAGGCGCGAATGTATTCCGCATTGAACCAATCCAGCTTGGTGCGATCGAAAACGGCGTTGGAGCGGGAAATGCCTTCCAGGCCGAACCGGCGAACGAGTTCCTTGTCGCCTAGAATTTCCGGAGTGCCTTCTGGCGGAGTCCAACCCAAGAGTGCTAGGAAATTGCGAAAGGCTTCTGGCACGATTCCTTCATCTCGATAAGACGTGACGCTGGTCGCGCCGTGACGCTTGCTGAGCCGCGTTTTATCGGGACCGAGGATCAGCGGAACGTGTGCAAATACCGGCATTGTCGCGTCTAAAGCCTGGTAGAGCAGCGCCTGCTTGGGAGTATTTGAAATGTGATCGGCGCCACGAATAATGTGCGTGATCTTCAGATCGATATCATCTGCGACCACGCTGAGGTGATAGGTGGGGCTCCCGTCCGAACGCAGGAGGACGAAGTCCTCAAGTTCGCTGTTGGCGAATTCAACTTTGCCGAACACGGCATCATCGAACGAAGTGCTGCCGCCTTCTGGAATCGCGAACCTCACCGCCGCGGCTTCGCCGGCTGATCTTCGGCGCGAGGCTTCGGCAGCATTCAGCTTGCGGCAAGTTCCTTCATATCTCGGCGGGCGGCCCTCCTCGGCGGCTTTGGCGCGACGGCGCTCCAACTCCTCCTTGCTGCAGAAGCAATAGTAGGCAGCGCCCGACTCAATGAGCTTTGCCGCGGCTGCGCGATAAAGGTCGGTTCGCTGGGTCTGGTAGTAAGGGCCTTCGTCCCAGTTAATGCCCAGCCACTGCATTCCCTGAAGGATGCCATCGACCATTTCGGCGGTCGAGCGCTCCAGATCGGTGTCTTCGATCCTTAGGATTAACGTGCCTCCAAAATGCCGGGCAAACAACCAATTGAAAAGGGCAGTACGGGCCCCGCCGACATGCAAATAACCGGTCGGAGAAGGGGCGAAACGGACCCGAGGTGACGCGGATTGGAGTGCAACTGAAAACGGCGCTGAAGGCATTCCTTTAGTAACCAATCTGGATGTTACGGGGCATCTAGAACCAGCGTCAAGTTACTCAAAAGACTAGGGTCTGGCGCGGCGAAAGACATTACCGCGGGGGCTAAAACTGTTGTTTTCAAAGACAACATATGAAAGCATAGAGGCTGGCGTTTCCCCGCGAAGACTGACCCAGAGATACGTGTGGGTCAAATAATGAACAGTATTCTTATCAGTACCGCGATTTTACCGGGATTAGTGGCCTGCCTGCTTTTTTTGCTGTTCACGTATCTGCATGAGCAGAGCCGGCAGCCGTACTTCCGTGCCTGGCAAATGGCGTGGGCGGCATACACGCTGCATTTTTTGCTGGACGCCTGGTCTGCAGTATCGGGCCTGCGCGCACCCATTGTGTTCCTGTCGTCATTGCTGCTGGTGACGATGGCGCTTGCCATTTTGGTCTCAACCCGCTTAACCAAACGGCTCACTACAACCGAGCGGCGTGAAGCGTTCAGGCTGCGCTGGTACGAAATTGTTGTGGCGGCAGTGGGAGTAGGCTTTTCCGTGGCACGAGCAGTAAGTCCGCTGATGGCGCGGCCTTTGTTGCCGGGGCTTGCGTTCGATCCCTTTGAGCTGGTCGTGGCCCTCATACTCGGTTACAGCTCCCTTGATTTTTACCGCACCGCGCGGCGCAGAGGTTCGATTGCGTTCCGGTTGCTTTCATTCTCGCTGGCACTGTGGGCAGTGCTGACCACGTTCGGCCAACTGAAGTCAATCCATATGTTCGGAGGGGATCTTCTCGGCCCCATTCCGCAGATGATGCTCGGGCTGGCCATGGTAATGGTCCTGTTTGAAAACGAGCGCAACGCGGTGCAAGAGAACGCGCTGGCATTCTCGAAGCTCGATGTCGACCCAATGCGTCTGCTCTCCGCAAACGATCTGGTGCCGAGCATGCAAAGAATTCTGGATCGACTGGTTGCGCCGCTGCCCACCACACGCGCGACGATTTGCATTTCAGAACGCTGGCGGGGAGTGTTGCCTTCGGTGCAACTGGGGTTCTCGCCTGAGTTCGCAGGGAAGTTAGACGCCACCGGAGCCGGGGAATATGTCTGCGAACTGGCTTACCGGCGTGGCGGATTTGTTTCGTTCCGCAATCTTCCTGAAATGCCGGAGCCGTTGCCGGCCTTTCCGGGCGGAAGGTTTGAGCAGTTTCGCGAATCGGTTGTCGCGGAAAACATCCGCAACGCGACCGCCGTAAGCCTGCAAACCCGGGAGCACAACTTCGGCGTAATACTCTTTCCCCACACCGAGCGGCGGTTATTTGGCGATTCCAATCTGCGGCTTTTGATCGGACTGGCTTTGCAAATTGGTTTGACGCTGGAAAATTACGTCGTTATGCACGACGCGCAGCGTCGCACCAAGGAATACCAGCTGCTGACGCAAATCGGCCAGGCAATAAGTTCGCGGTTGAATCAGGCCGAGGTGTTGCGCACGGTTCAAAAAGAACTCGGGCAAATTTTTGATACTTCGAATTTCCAGGTTGCTTTTCAGGATGGCGATCAGATTGTGTACGAACTGGAAGTTGAAGCAGGCCAGGTATTGCCAAAGCGTCAGCGCAAATCGGACAACGGTTTGACCGAATACATCCTCCGCACCGGACAACCGCTCTTGATCCGTTCGGACATGGAGCGCGCGCTGGAGCGCCTGGGTGTGACCTTCGTTCCGCAAGGCTCGGCGAAGTCGTTTTGCGGGGCGCCGATTCTGGTGAATGGCAAAGCCAGCGGCGTGATGTCCGCCACGAGCACCAGCCGCGAGTATGTCTTTGAACAGCGCGACCTGGAGGTTTTAAAAACTGCTGCTGGACAAGTCTCGGTGGCTATCGAGAACGCTCGTTTGTTCGCCGAAGAACAACGCCGCTCGCGCCAATTCGCATTTTTGAACAGTGTTTCAAAGACTGCAATTTCCAGCGAAGACGCCGAGCAGATGCTGGCGGAAATTGTGGGTCACATCCAAAGGAACTTCCGCTTCGATCACATCGGCATCGGCATTTTGGATTATGCGACCAAGGAAATAGAAATCAGGGCCGAAGCTGGGACCACCGCGCATGAGAAGGGCAAAAAGATTGCGCTTGGGACAGGCATCATCGGCCGAGTTGCACGCACCGGAGAGACTGCACTGTTGCACACCGCCGAACCGGGCCAGTTGCAGTCACTACTGCCGACGTCGCGAACCGTGCTCTGCATGCCGATCACTTATGGCGACACGCTGATGGGAATTCTCAACGTGGAGAGCGAATCGGAGCGCGCGGTTGCGGATGATGACGTCCTGGTAATGAACACGCTGGCTGACCTGTTAGCGACAGCGCTGCACAACTCTTTCGTGTTCCAAAAACTGCAGCAGCAGTCGATTACTGACGGCCTGACTGGAATCAAGACGCGGCGATTCTTTTGGGAAGCATTATCTTCTGAGTGGAAGCGGGCTTCGCGATCGGGCCGGCCATTTTCGGTGGTGTTGGTGGATCTCGACAAGTTCAAGGAAGTGAATGACACGACCGGCCACCTGGAAGGCGATCTGGTGCTGGCGCGAGTGGGTCGGCTGCTCGAGAACAAGTGCCGGCAATCGAACGTGGTTGCACGCTATGGCGGCGATGAATTCATCATCCTAATGCCCGAAACCGGCGTGGAGCAGGCCCAAATTCTGGCGGAACGCTTGCGATTGTGGCTGGCTACAGATCCGATGCTCAGCGAGCACAAAATTACCGGCAGCTTCGGCGTCGCCAGCTTTCCGGTGCATGGCTTTTCTGCGGAAAGTATTATTCGCGTTGCCGACATGGGGATGTATATCTCCAAGAAAGCGGGTGGTGACCGCGTGTCCACAGCGGAAGAGTTCGAACACGAAGAGGGCGGAGCGCTGCAGCGGCAGCTGGTGTCGGGATACATCGAAGGATTTTTGCAACGCGAACGCACCGGCCCGGAGCACCTGGAAGAGTTGGTCGGTACGTTGCGCAAGCTCTCGGTAAACCCGGAAGACAAAGAAGGCATTGCTCTGCGGGATTCGATTGAAACTCTGGCCCGCGCCGCCGAATCGAGAGAGCTGCACGCGTCAGGTCACGGCGAAGCCGTCGCGCAATATTGCGAGATGATTGGCCGCGCGCTCAACCTTCCGCCTGAAGATATTCGAGAACTCAGTTTCGCCGGACGAGTGCATGACCTGGGCAAGATGTTTGTGCCCGAGCGGGTGTTGAACAAACAAGGCTCGCTCACTCAGGAGGAATTCGACCTGCTAAAGAACCACCCTTTGTTTGCAGGCGAAGTACTGGCCACGATGCCAGGCGCTGACCGCATCAAGAAGGCGGTGGAGTGCCATCACGAGCATTTAGACGGCACTGGCTTCCCCGGGGAACTCAAGGGAGATGCCGTTCCATTGTGGGGACGGATTATTACAGTAGCAAACACGTATGTTAACCTGACCAGCGACCGCACGCTAACGCCGGCAAAAACCAGCGAACAAGCCATCACCGAACTCGAACGCGGCAGCGGAACAAAGTATGACGGCATGCTGGTGCGCATTCTGGCGCGTGAGTTGAAGTCCGAGCGCAGCTTTCCGAATATTGGGTAGCTCTCCGCGAGTCGATTGCTGTAAACCTACCTGCCAACCGCGTTGGAACTTATACTAAGCTTTACTCTTATTTACTTCTTTCCACAACCTACTCCAGCTACACTCCTTTGTGAGTTAGTCGCGAAGGCCGCCTTCCCCAATCGGTTGTTCTGCGATTCCGGCCTCGCCTCAAGCTGCTGTGGAGGTAGCTTATGAAGGCGATAAGGTTTTCAGCGGGCAAGTTTTTTTCTATAACACTCATCATTCTGACTTATGCGCTAGCGGTCATTACGACAGCGTGCGGCAATCTGCCAGGGCCCCCTCCGCCGGCATTCAGCGGGGATACAAACGTGACCGTGCTGTTATCGAGCACGGCAAATGATCAATTATCGGAATTCGGCCTCACTTTCAACAGCATCTCTTTGACCAACGAGGCGGGGAAGAAGTTCACGCTGCTCGCCAGCCCCCAGAGGACCGAATTTATACATTTGAATGGAAACGTAGAACCGCTAATTTCGGTCAGCATTCCCGAAGGCGTTTATACCGCAGCCGCGGCAAGTATCGGATACGCGTATTTCACTTGCATAGCGCTGATTCCACCGACCGGAACTGTGCCCGGTGGCCTGCTGACAGCCACCTATGCCTCTGGGAGTACCCCTGATTCACAGGTCCTACTGCGTCTAAGATCCCCAATGACGATCACCGGGGACCACATGGGCGTCTTACTCAACATGAAAATCCTGCAGTCGGAGACTTTAGGCTCGTGTTATTACGCTCCGGGATCGTCCAACCCATATTCCATAACTCCAACCTTCGACGTCACGCCGGTGTCTTTCTCCGAGCAACCAGAAAATTCGGTGGAGACTGGCCTCTATGGAGAAATTTCTGCGGTTGACTCAACGACGAATACGTTCAACGCGACCCTCGCAGATGGGCAGAGCCTTTCTGTAGCGGCGGATAGCAATACGGCGTTCGAAGGGGTTGCTGACTTCTCAGCACTCACAAGCGGGATGTTCGTGGACATGGATCTCGTGATTCGGCATGATGGTTCGCAGTTTGCGAGGCGCATTAGAGTCGCCGACCGCAGCACAACCGACCTTAGTATTTTGGCTGGACCTGTTCTCCAAACAGATCCATTCTCCCCGACAGGCGCCGGGCCGATTGCGCTAGTCCTGGGTCCTCAGCAGCAAGGGCTACTTTCGCTTAATCACGAAGCCTCGGAAGTTATGCCATTCAATTTTGGTTCGGCAACGTTTCAAGTGTCTGGAGCGCTCTCGAATCTTCAAGCTTTGCCGTTTGTGCCAAGTTTCAGCGATGCGAATTTTGTTCCTGGGCAGAACGCTTATATAACCACCAACGTTTCTAAGTTTGCTCCATACATGTCAGCGAGCACGGTGACACTCATCCCGCAGACTATCAATGGGACGGTCGTGGAATCTTTTACGAGTGCCGCATTCTCTGTCTATACCGTTTCGCTGGCACCGTATGATTTGTTTCCCGCGCTCGCGGTTCAGCCGGGGCAGCCGACTCTTCTGAATAATCCAAGTCTGGTTGAGGTCTACGTGGATACCAACACTCAACGACTAAATTCGACGCCGCTGGTCACGGGCAGCACGTTGCGGTTCAGGGGACTGGTGTTCAATGACAATGGTACGCTGCGGATGGATTGTGCCCAGGTCTTCGATGGCTTAGCAGAATAGCCGCCGAACATCGGCGATTGCCAAATCTGCCGTGCATACTGGAAACTATTCCAGACATGCCGATATCTCTTTCTCTAGAAGGAAAAGTTGCGCTCATTACCGGGGGGTCGCGAGGAATTGGCGCGGCCACAGTGCGGATGTTTGTGGAAGCGGGCGCGTGCGTGATGTTCAACTACGAAAAAGCTCAAGCTGCGGCCGAAAAACTGGTTCGCGAATGCGGCGACAAACAATGCGCTGCGGTCGCTTGCAATCTTGAAGGAACCAAAAGCGCACAAGAGCTAGTGGTGGCCACAACTAAAAGATTCGGGCGGCTCGACATTCTGGTCGCTAACCACGGCATTTGGCCCGCCGACGATGTCCCGATCTGCAAAATGAGCGACGAGCACTGGCGCAGAACTTTGGCGATCAATCTGGATTCGGTCTTTGCCCTTGTGAAACATTCCGTGATCGAGATGAAAAAGTATGCCGGCGCGAAATCTGCGGCACACATTGTGTTGATCAGTTCAACCTCAGGCCAGCGGGGAGAAGCCTTCCACACCGACTACTCCGCTAGTAAAGGCGCTCTTATTAGCTTTACAAAAGGTCTGGCGTTGGAACTCGCCCGGCAGCAAATTTACGTGAACTGCGTGGCGCCGGGATGGGTCGATACCGATATGTCACGCCCGTCGCTGGAGGATCCGGCAATTGCAAAAGAAGTCTTGCGGCCGATTCCCATGGGGCGGGTCGGCACTCCGGAAGAAATTGCCGGTCCGATTTTGTTCCTCTGCACTGCGCATGCGGGCTTTATTACCGGCGAGATTTTTAACGTGAACGGCGGTGCGGTCCTGGTTGGCTGACCCAGACAGCTTACTGGCGCCCGAGTGCGTCTAATATAACTAGAGAAATGAAATATGCACTCATCGCAGTACTTCTGACCGCGCTTGCTTTCGGGCAAGATCCGGCTCCTGCAGGTCCGACCGATTCCAACTCTCCGCCAGCTTCTTCACCGGCGCAGTCGATTCCAACTGACCAGGCGAACGCTCAAAAGGCCAAGCAGATTATCGATCAGGCTATTCAGGCGCTTGGCGGGCAAGCGTATCTGAATGTCACCGACATGAAATTAGAGGGCCGGGGCTACAGCTTTCATCATGGCGAGCCGAACAGTATGGGAACAGTGTTCTGGCGTTTTCGAAAATTTCCCGACAAAGATCGCGTGGAGCTTACGAAAAAGCGCGATATTATTCAGATCTACAGGGCCGACAAAGGGTACGAGATTACATATAAGGGTGTTCGGGACCTGGAGCTGAAGGACCAACTCGAGCCCTATTTGCGCCGACGTCATTACTCGCTCGATATTGTTTTGCGGCAATGGCTTGAACAGCCAGGTGTAGCCCTCTTCTATGAAGGCCAAAAAATTGCCGCCCAGAAAGAGACTGAACAGGTGACCATCATGAATAACAAAAATGAGGCGGTCACCTTGAACATCGATATGAATACCCACCTGCCGGTGAAGAAGAGTTTCTCCTGGCGTGATCCTGCAGACAAAGAGCGGAATGTGGAAGATGAGATTTTCGACAATTACCGGCCGGTTCAAAACATCATGACTCCGTTCGATACTACCCGAGTTTTCAACGGCGAAATGTCAGCCCAGACGTTTCTTACCAATGCGAGCTACAACCAGGACTTGAGCGATACGTTGTTTGATCCACAAGCCGCAAATTCATCCAAAAGGCACTGAACCTCTGGTTGTTGCCAACTCTCCGGTGCCGGATAAGTCTTTGTAAAACTATGTAAACAAATTGGTTGCGGATTGAGTGTCGGCCAATTCCGCCACGAAGTGTGGCTAAATTGCCACATGCG
Source organism: uncultured Acidobacteriota bacterium (assembly GCA_963703465.1). GTDB lineage: Bacteria > Acidobacteriota > Terriglobia > Terriglobales > Acidobacteriaceae > Gp1-AA145. Next base: position 57,628 of record CAVPEQ010000006.1, read on the forward strand.
GCTCTGGCATTGGGCTGTTAGCTTTGAATCAGGAAACCCTCTGATAACCGAACAAACAGTTCGCGTGGCAGCCAGCTGCCAAGGAGTCGGCCTGCATTCGGGAGCGCCGGTGAGCCTGCAAATTCTGCCGGCTCCGGCTGGCACCGGAATCATTTTCCGTCGGGTGGATCTTGACGGCTTCGAAATTGAAGCTGTGGGCAAGAACGTCGCTCGCGTGAGCTATGCCACCAGCTTGATGAAAAAGGGCGTGCTGATTTCTACCACGGAACATTTGCTTTCAGCGTTCGTGGGAATGGGGATCGACAACGCCATCGTGCAGCTCGATAACCTGGAGCTGCCCATTCTTGATGGAAGCGCCAAACCTTTCATTGACCTGATTAAAAAAGCCGGGGTGCGAAAGCAGCGGCGTCCGCGCACTTATATTCGAATTCGTCGTCCGCTGGAATTTCGCGAAGGCAATAAATTTATCGGTGTTTACCCGGCGGAGACCTACTCGGTTTCCTACAAGATTAATTTTCCCCACCCTATGATTGGTCGCGAGACCTTCACGCTCGAGCTGACGAATGGGCAGTATGTTGCAAAAATCGCTCCAGCGCGCACGTTTGGATTTCTGCACGAGGCCGAAGCTATGCGGCAGCAAGGATTGATTCGCGGGGCATCGAGCGAAAATGCGCTGGTACTGACGCGCGATGGTCTGGTGAATCCGCCGCTGCGCTTTGACGACGAATTCGTTCGCCACAAGATTTTGGATTTGATAGGTGATCTGGCATTGCTCGGACGCCGCATATTAGGCCGGGTGGTCGCGGATCGCGCCGGCCACGCCATGCATACGGCGCTAGTTTCGCGCCTGCTTCGTGATCGCACGTTGTGGGAAGAGACTACCCTGGCAGACGAGCCCGCGGGAGACTATACCCATACTGAAATGCGGACAGAGATGCAGGGGGCGAACTAGTCGGCGGCTTGCGGTACCAGGTCGCTGGATTCGGTGATCGCCTTTTCCTTCATCAGCCGTTGAAGTTCTTTTCGAGTCAACGCTGCCAGGCTTTTGGCGTGGGACATGGCGGACTCCTGGCATTCCCGCGACAAGGGGGCTACGCGGACGGCCAATAGCGGCGCATCCTGCTCAATCATCCGAAGCAGGCGCTGGGCGCGATCGATTTTTGTTGCGACTGGGAGCATAAGGGTACGTACAAGAAGCATGGCGCGAACCCGGCCCCCAGCCAAGTTGCAAACTGGATTCCCTCCGCGGCGCTTTTTTTCTGGAAACCCACCGGCGAAAACCGCAAACTAAATCAGGATGCATAAAGTTGTCTATCTTTCGTTGGGATCGAACGTGGGCGACCGCGCGGCGAACCTTAATGCCGCCATCGAAAAGCTGGGAGAACTGGGAAATGGGGTCGCGGTGTCTTCGTTTTATGAAACCGAGCCGGTTGAAACCAGCCCGCAGCCCTGGTTTGTGAATTGCGCGGTAAAACTCGATACCGAGAAGATGCCTCGGCAGCTGATCGGGGGGATTTTAAATCTTGAAAAGGAAATGGGACGGCAACGAAGCCAGCCAAAGGCTCCCCGCACTATCGATATCGACATCCTGCTGTTCGGGAGTTCGGTGATCAACCTGCCATCATTGACCGTCCCGCATCCGCGAATGCATGAACGGCGTTTTGTGCTGGAACCGCTGGCGGAAATCGCGCCAGATGCCCGGCATCCGGTATTTAAGCGTACGATTCGCGAGTTGCGGGACGCGCTTCCCGCGGGGCAGTTAGTAAAAAAGCTTGCGGCAGGGTGAGCTGTCTCTCTGAAAGCCTCTGTGTAACTCTGTGCCCTCTGTGGTTAGATTTTGATTTTACGGAACGATGATGCGGCTGCTCTCTTGCGGCGCGGCAATCGCCGATTGCGGTTCCGGGAACTGACGAAAAAGAAAATCCACAAACGCTCGGGATTTCGGGCGGCCTGAGGTGCGCGTGTAGGCCATTCTCAGCAGAAAAACCAGCGCCGTGAAAACGTCGGAATCACGCAATCGGCTATAGCCTACGTGCTTCTGCTCGGCCTCGCGGTATTCCTTGACCATCTTTTGAACTTCCGAAGCTACCGACTGGTGAGCAAGGTTGGTCACCGGCGTTTCGTAGTGCAAGCCTGATCCCGCCAGAGTTTCGTAATTACGGGCCAGCGTGGCTAACACCGAAATCAAATCCGAATCGCGGATGCCGCGGTCAGCTTGCGCGCTTTTCGCCAGGGCATAGCTCAAGCCGAGAATCAGGTGCTCCTGCTCGTAAAGAAATTGCTGGCCAATTTTAATTTTTGGAAACAAAGCACCCTGGTCTAATTGTTCGATAGGACGCGACTTCTCATGTTGCCGCGCTTGTTGCAGATAAACGCATTCGCTCGGGCAGTCGAGCGTCACCTCGCGTTGCTCGCCGCAGCATTGCGGGCAGATGCGCCCGTGGATCGCTGGGCAGAAGCGCTTTTCTTTGCGTTTGTTGCAGATTGCACAAGCCAAAATTCGGGGATCTCCGGTGTTCATTATGGCATGCGGAGCAGAAAGTGATTTGGCCGTGAATACGCAACTGGTGGGAACGCGCGCTGCGCTCGCCGGACAGCAGGGCGGCTGTCCCCACATGGCCGGGAGTTAAGTTTATTCTGGAACATGCTTGATGGAACAAAGGCTCTTCGAAGCTGGAAATGACTTCGACATGAAATCGTCGCTTCGGGTTCTCTCGCGAAATTTTTACAATCGAGATCCGCGATCGGTGGGGCCGGATTTGCTGGGCAAGATTCTTGTCCGGCGGGATGGGCGCAAGCTCCTGACGGGACGCATCGTCGAGGTCGAGGCGTACTTGGGCGCCGAAGATGCGGCGGCGCATGCCTCGATTGGAAAGACGGCGCGCAACGCTGTCCTGTTCGGGCCACCTGGATTTGCTTATGTGTACTTCATTTACGGGAGCCATTACTGCCTGAATGTTTCGTGCTTCCCCGATGGAATTCCCGGCGGAATTCTGTTTCGCGCAGTCGAGCCGATCCAAGGAATGGACGCCATGTTCAAACTGCGCGGGATTATTGAAAGCTCGGATCTGCGCAGGCTGACGCGAGGGCCGGGCCGGCTGGCTGCGGCTTTCGGGATCACACGCGAGCGCGATAACGGGAAAGATCTGACTTCTTCGCGATCGGATATTTACATCGCCGATGATGGCGCGGCACCCCCTGAGGTGCTGATCACGAAACGAATCGGAATCAAGAAGGCGACGGATATGCCGCTGCGTTACATTGTGCCGTGCAACAGGTTTGTGTCGGGATGAGGGATTGCTTGGGAGTGCTACGGGCCAGGACGCCCGTAGCTCCACAATCTGGGAATGGCGGTTTACTGTTCGACTGCTTCTTTCTCGATCACAATCTTCACGTGAGCGGTCACGTCTTTATGCAGCTTCACCGGAACTGTGAAATCGCCGACCGTTTTGAGCGGCTCGTGCAGCTGGATCTTGCGGCGATCGATGTTGAATCCCTTCTTGGTCAGTGCGTCGGCCAAATCGCCGGAAGTGACCGATCCGAACAACTGATCGTGCTCGCCCGAGCGGCGCTGGAATTGTAGCGATACGCCTTCGAGTTGTTTGGAGAGTTCTTCGGACTGGGCTTTCTCCTTGGCGGAGCGGCGAACCGAGGCGGCACGCATCTGTTCGATGACCTTCTTGTTTCCCTCGTTAGCTTCGATGGCCAGCCGATGCGGCAGCAGGAAATTGCGCCCATAGCCCTCGGCGACTTTCACTACGTCTCCGCGTGAGCCGAGCTTTGCGACATCTTCTTTGAGAATGACTTCCATGATTGACTCCGTTTTGAAATTCAGTTCGGCCACGGATATTCACGGATTAGCACGGATGAAGTACAAGAAGAAATCTGTCGCGTCCGTGTAAATCAGTGGCGCTTTTTTTATGCTGCTCTGCCGGCAAAGGGCAGCAACGCAATATTGCGCGCCTGCTTGATCGCCAGACTGAGGCGACGCTGGTGCGGCGTGCACACTCCAGACAGACGCCGAGGCACGATCTTGCCGCTTTCGGCGACGAACTGGGCCAGCAGGCGAACGTCTTTGTAGTTGATCGAGTCGATTTTCTCGACACAGAATTTGCAGACTTTCTTGCGACGGAAAAATTTCCGTCCGCCGGGTCCGCCTTCACGTCCGCCAGGGCGTGGTGGACGCCGCTCTCCGCTGTGTGAATCGGATCCGGATGATGTTCTAGTTTCGTCAGCCATGATACTCCTTAAAAAATCAAAATCGTCGTTCGTCGTTCGTCATTGGCCCCTCGGCGATCAAGTCATCGGTCGCCCGTCGGTTCGTCGCTGGGGTTTTGCCAACGACGCGCGACGCACGACCAACGACAGTTCTTACGCCGTTACTGCCGGAGCTTCGCCCGCAGGCTCGGGCGCTGCGGTTGCCGTTGCCGGCGGGGCCTTGCGCTTGGAATCGCGAATGGCCTTGATCTTGTTCAAGCGCTTCTGTTCTTCGTCAATGCGCACGCTCAAGAACTTGATCACCGGCTCACTTACGCGCAGCCGTCGTTCGAGTTCGTGGACGAGCCCGCCGCTGCCTTCAAATGTCAGCAGCATATACATGCCGTCGTGAAATCTGCGTACGGTATAGGCGAGACGGCGCTTTCCCATCTTTTCCATGTTCTTCACTTGGCCGCCGGAGGAAGTAACAGCGTGTTCCAGCGTCGAAATCAGTTTGTCCTGGTCTTCTTCCGTCATGTCAGGCCGGACAATAAACATCAATTCGTAAGTACGATTCATTGCACTCTCCAAAACCAGCTGCTAGCTTTTTGCTCTTAGCCGCTAGCGAATTTGCGTTATCACATACGGCTAAACTAGCCGCTCGAATCTTCTTTTTCTGGCGGGTCTGGCTTTCGGTTGAACCGGTTCATTGCCGCCGATCTGCCTTCGGTCAAAATTACTTTCACTGCTTCTGCCGCCGCGTCGAGCGCTTCATCTACATGCTTCAATTGCGCTTTGCGAAACGGCTTCAAAATTTTCTTCTCCGGCGCGATGCCGATTCTGATCCGCAAAAACTCCTGCGTGCCCAGCGAACCGATAATCGACTTCATTCCGTTATGCCCCGCTGAACTGCCACGCTCACGAATGCGGAGCGTACCCAACGGTAAATCAAGTTCGTCGTAAATCACGATCAAGTCTGCTTCCGGCCTGAGCTCCAATTTCGCGACCAGCTCGCCGACCGATACGCCACTCAAATTCATAAAGGTTTCGGGTTTGGCAAAAATGACCTGCTCATCCCCGATAACCGTTCGCGCGGTCAGCGCCCGGCATTGCCGGTTTCGGACTTCCACGCCCAGATCGTCGGCGATGCGATCAATCGCGAGGAAACCTAAATTGTGCGGCGTGAACTGGTATTCAATTCCCGGATTGCCAAGTCCCACAATCAGCTTCACGCTTTCTCAATGGCCCTCTAAGAAACCGTCGAGCTTCGCTCGACCGGACGGGCGAGGGCGCCCGTCCCCACACAGTTCGTTGCGAACTACTTCTTTTCTTTCTTCTCGGCCTTTTCAAGCTTGGCGGGCTCGGCAGCGCCTTCTTCAGCCGTTTCTTGCTTACCCTTCTTTATCACTTCAGGTTCGGCAGGGGCGGCCGCAGCTTCGCCCGCCACGGCGTCCGCAGCCGGAACTTCTTCTTCCTTGATGGTGATGACGTGCGCCACTGGCTGCTCGGGGTCGCTAAGGTACTTGACCTTGTCGTTCTTCGGCAGATCAGAGATACGCAGGACCGTTCCGAAAACCAGCTCTGAAACATTTAGTTCGATGGCGTGCGGAATATCGCCCGGCAAGCACTCGACTTCGACTTCGCGTGCGATCTGTTCGAGAATACCGCCTTGCTGCTTCACCCCGGCAGGTTCGCCCACTAGTTCGATTGGCACATTGACGGTCAATTTCTTGTCCATGGCAATGCGCTTCAGATCGATATGCAGAAGCGATCCCTTGATGGGCTCGTATTGCCAATCGACGATCATGGCCTTGGTGCGTTCGCCGTCCATGGCGAGATCGAACACCGTGTTGTGACCGGTCTCCGAATGCAGAATGCGCGCGACCTGGCGCGGATCGACACTCACGGTAAGCGCGTCCTTTCCGGCACCATAAACCACGGCCGGAATCTTGCCTTCGCGACGCACACGGCGCGCGTCATTTTTAGTCCCCGCTTCGCGGGGCTGAGCTTCTAATAAACTTTGATCTGGTGTTGCTGTAGGCATATGTGTAATTCCTATAAGAACAATTTGCTCACGGACGTCTCTTCATGAATCGACTGGATGGCGCGTCCGATCAATCCAGCGATCGATAGAACTGTTATCTTGCCGCCGCATTGCGTGGTCGCTTTTTGCGCGGCTTCTGACAACGGAATCGTGTTGGTGACCACTACTTCGCGAATGCACGATTCGAGAATGTTGGCGACTGCCGGCCCCGAAAATACCGGGTGGGAACAGCAGGCATAAACTGCGTTGGCCCCATTGTCCATTAATGCGCTTGCAGTCTTGACCAGCGTGCCTGCCGTATCAATCAAGTCGTCGATGACCAAACAAGTGCGGCCGCGCACATCGCCGATCACGTGCATGACTTCGGCGACGTTGGCCTCAACACGGCGCTTATCAACGATGGCCAGCGCGGCATCGACCTTCTTAGCAAAAAACCGGGCGCGCTCCACGCCGCCTGCGTCCGGCGAAACCACCGTCAGATTCGGCAGGCTCAACTTCCTGAAATGATCGACCAGCACCGGAGACGCAAATAAATGGTCTACCGGAATATTGAAAAAACCCTGCAACTGCGGCGCATGCAAATCTACGATCAATGCCCGATGCGCACCCGCCGTAGTCAGCAAATCCGCGACCAGCTTTGACGAAATCGGCGCCCGTGGCCGATCTTTGCGGTCCTGCCGGGCATAACCGTAATACGGAATGACCGCGGTGATTCTGCGGGCGGATGCGCGCTTCAGCGCGTCCATCATCAAAAGCAATTCCATCAGGTGCTGATCAACTGGCCGGCATGTCGGCTGCAGCACGAACACGTCGGCCCCGCGAACGTTCTCCTGGATCTGAACGTAGGCCTCGCCGTCGGCAAACCGTGTCACCAGAGCCTGGCCGCGAGTCATGCCGAGAAAAGCGCAGACCTCATCCGCGAGCGGCTGGTTGGCCGTACCGCAAAAGACCTTAAATTTGTCGTCGACACGCGCGCGATGCGGCTTGCGATCGTGTTTCTCGTCTGGGCTCATCTTCTTTTCGGTCGCGGTAGCGAGAGTAGCCATAAGAGTCGTCGGCCTTCGGTCGTCAGTCTTCGGCTTGCTAAACCCGTGTTCGTCTTTGGTCGTTGGTCACATCCGGCAGCCGGTGCTAAAGGGCCGACGACCAATGACCGATGACCAACGACTGCTTTTCTGGCTGGGCCGCTAGGATTCGAACCTAGACAAAGTGCTCCAAAGGCACTTGACCTACCATTAGTCGACGGCCCAGTGAGCTGCTAGTTTCGAGCAATGGGCTTTGAGCAATTTCTGCCCGCTTGCTCGCAGCTAATAGCTCGGCGCTCACAGCTTCTTCCAATACTGCCGCCGCGTCAAGGTGCTCGTGACCAATGCCCACGTTCCTTGCCGGATCAGCTTTTTTGCCGCGGCCGCCGCTTTCGGTCTTGAATCGAATAATCCGTAAATCGCCGAGCCCGAGCCAGAGAGCGACGCATACCGCGCACCGGCCCTTTCGAGCACACGCTTAACCTCAAACAATTCGGGATACTTTGGGAAGACGACTCTTTCGAAGTCGTTTTCAATCCCGGTTCGGACAAGGTCGAGCAGTGGGTTCTCGGCCCGGCCTCCGCCTCTAGCGGAGACACCGGATCTGCGGTGACCGGTAATCGGCACCGCATTCAGCCACGCAGAAATCTCACGGCTGAACTCCAACATTCTATCGGAGTGAGTAGAGGCCGTCAATTTGGCATCGGCCATGTGTGGACGGCCGTCCACGCCAGTCCGGGCCGAGCTCTGCTCGGCGGGCACCTCAAGGGCTAAAGCCCAGTCACTTCGGCTCGGTTCGGCACGGCTGGAAGCCGTGCCCTTCCCGGTTTTTTTTGCGGGCCCCGGAAAGTCAATTTTCCCAGGATCGTTTTCGCGGGCGAGGGCGCCCGTGCCACGAGCTTGGTCCCAATCGGCAAAAGCTTTCGGGGTGGAGATCGCAACATCCGGTAGCGCGATTACGCACGGTGTCGGTGGTAGGTCGGGCAACGGATAGACTTCCTCGCCGCGGCCGACTCCGAGCACAGTTCCGCCAATCAAAAATAGAGGGATGTCGGAGCCGACTTCGGCGGCGATTCGCAATCGTTCGGCTGCAGGAAGGTTCTTTCGTAGTGCGTGCTCGAGCGCGAGCAGCGCGGTGACTGCATTCCCAGACGCGCCTCCCAGGCCACCTTGAACCGGCAATCGCTTCTCGATTTCGATCACCACGCGGCCGCGGGCTTTGAGTGCGTGCATGGCGCGTTCGACGATTCTGAAGCAGGTATTCGTCGAGCCGGTCGGAACGCGCGGATCCTGGCAACGAATCTCAATTCCCGAGCCGCGCTTGACGGACACGCCGACGATATCGTGCAAGCCAATCGTCTGATAGACCGTGCGCAGTTCGTGAAAGCCATCGGGCCGCAGTACGCCGATGCGCAGTCCCAAGTTAATCTTGGCGAAGGATGGGAGCGAAATGGCCATGGAATTTGAATTCTATCGAGACACGCCAATCGATTACATCGCCTTTTCTTTTCCGAAACCAATTGCTGGAAACCTGTCGGGGAGGTATTCTGGCACTCCAAATACGTGACCAGTTTTGAAATCAATCCTATCCCGATAATTGGTCTCCTGTTAATTGTGGTGTCGATTGCTGGGCGACAAGCTTTGAACAGGATTCGTGAACGACGAGCTGCAAACTGGCCTTTGACCGACGGAGAGATTACCACAACCGAGGTGAAGGTGATCAGGGCCGAACGTGGCGAACTTGCGCTTGCAGAACTCGGCTACTCATATCGCGTCAACGGAGAATACCACTCTGGTTATTACAAGCAGCAATTTACAGATGAGCAGGACGCGTGGACGTTCGCTGATGGAATAAGGGGCCTATCGGTAGTGATTAGGCATAAGCCCGGCGCACCGGAAGTTTCGGTCTTGCGAGAGGACGACCAATCTGCGCGCTTTGACCGCTCCTCCTTATTGAAGAAGCTTTCGCCGCGCGCCATATAGAAGGCACAACTCCGATAGAATCCCCTTTCATGCGCAAAGCCGCACTTTTTTATAACCCACAATCTGGCAGGCGAAAAAAACACCGCCTCAAGGACGTGCAATCCGCAGCCAGAATCTTGCGAGCTGCGGGGGTTGAGGTAGAAGTCGCGCCCACGCCAGACGCCGCGGGTGCAGCAGACCAGGCGCGGTCAGCCGTGCGCGCTGGTTTCGACACCGTCATCGCATGTGGCGGCGATGGAACCGCTCACGACGTGCTGCAGGGATTGGCAGGAGAAGATGCGGCGCTAGGAATTATTCCTTTGGGGACCGCGAACGCTTTGGCGCATGACCTGAGGTTGCCGATCTCAGTCGAAAGCGCGGCGAAGGCCTTACTTACGGCTGTGCCGAAGAAGATCGCGTTGGGCAAGATCGAATATCGCGATCTTAATAACGTGCCCCGCTCGAAGTATTTCACCGTTGCTGCCGGAGTTGGGGTGGATGCGCACTTGTTTTACAAGCTCAACCGCTCGGTCAAGCACCGCATGGGCATGGTTGCTTACTACGCCAAGGCAATGCATTTGTGGCTGACCCACCGCATGCGTTATTTCGAGGCAGAATTTTCAAAGAGCGACGGTGGCAAGCAACGGGAGGCGCGGCTCTCGGAGATGCTGGCCGTGCGCATCAATCATTTTGGTGGAGTTTTGCGGGAACTGGCCCCGGGTGCGTCTTTAGCGCGCAATGATATGCGACTGGTGCTGTGCCGCACTGGCAGTCGCACGCTTTATCTGGCTTATGTGTTTAGAGGGATTCTGGGCCTATCGAGCGGCGTGCGCGGCATTGAGCTGGTGCATGCGGATGAAATCATTTGCCGGCAGGCAGCAGGTGAGAAAGGCGAAGATATTTATGTTGAGGCCGACGGCGAGTTGCTGGGACGGTTGCCGATCACGCTTTCGATGGTTCCTGAAGCGCTGACCGTGCTGGTGCCGAAAGATCATCCCATGTACTGATCGTTCCCGACCGCCGTCGCCGTTGAGACGTAGCTTCGCTGCGTCTTAGACGTTGTAAGCAACGTCTCTACGTTGTGTTACAAACTTCATTTGGAACCTATCACTCATTTTCTGACTGGCGCCGTTCTAGCGCGGGCGGGATTCAACCGCAAGACCGCGCTGGCCACCGCGGCCATGACTCTGGCTGCGGAAGCTGCCGACCTCGATGTGTTCTGGGGATTCAAAGGGCCGGTGGTGGGCTTTGCGCACCATCGCGGATTCACGCATTCATTTGTGGGATTGATTCTTGTCTCAGCAGTGGTCACCGGATTTATGTATTTGATTTGGCGGTTGCGGGGACGAAAAACCAATATTCCTAGTCTGCCGCCGCGATGGGGACTATTGTTTTTGTTCGCGTATATAGCCGGGTTGAGCCACATCCTGCTGGATTACACAAATAATTATGGAGTGCGACCGTTCTGGCCATTCTGCGAGAAGTGGTATTCGTGGGACATTATTTTCATTGTCGAACCGGCGCTGTATTTGATTCTGATCGCAGGGCTGGTTTTACCGGCGATTTTTTCGCGACGCGAGTCTTTGCCTCGCGGAAGCAGGTTTGCAGTCGTCGCTCTTGTGTGCGTGGCTGGACTTTATGCGGCGCGCGATCACGAACATCGCAAGGCGGTGCATGCGTTGCAACAACAGCGATTCCATTCTGTAGCGCCGGTGCGGGTTTCGGTTTATCCGTATTACTGGAATTTATTTCGGTGGTATGGGGTGGCGGAGACCAAAGATTTTCTTGCGAGCGCGGATATGGATTCGCGCAGCGGCGAATTGAATCGTGGCGAGCTCGAATTTGTTCCGAAGCCAGCCGAGACCGCGGTAACGTTCGCGGCAAAGAAATCCTATCTCGGGCGCGTCTATCTGGACTGGGCGCAGTATCCGCTAGTGACACAGACTTTGTCAGGCACAGGGTGGGCAGTTCATTTCAGAGATTTGCGATACGACTATCCGCCGCTGCGGGGTGGGACCACGCTGTCAGCGACGGTGGAGTTGGATAATCATTGCCGGGTGGTTGCGGAAAAGTTCGGGAAAAGAGCGCAAGAGCCGCCCATTGATTGAGACGCGATTAGGGTTAGTCCGGCACCACCGATAGAACAAAACGTGTAGAGACTTAGCTTCGCTACGTTTGAGACGTTGCAAACAGCGTCTCTACGGATCATTTTTGATCGTAGGCTTGACGTTCTGGCCCAGAGCCGCCAGAATTGATACTGCTGAGGTGGTTCATGCTGGCTTATCTTTTCGTTGTGCTCGCCGTTGCTGTTCGCTTCATGCCGCATCCGTGGCACTTCACTCCGGTGGCGGCTTCACTGCTTTTTTTTGGAGCTTACCGATCGCGGCGCGAGCTCTGGTTCCCCGTGGCTTTGCTTGCCGCCTCGGACGTGCTTCTTAACCGGTTCGTTTATCACTATCCGTTCACCTGGGATTTGGTGGTGACCTGGGCGTGGTATGCAGCAGCACTGGGGCTGGGCTCCGGTTTGCGCGGACGCATCAAGCCGTTGTGGATCATGGGTTCGGCGGCTGCCACTTCGGTTTCGTTTTATTTCCTTAGCAATTTCGCAGTGTGGGCCGCGTATGACATGTATCCGAAGACTTTGTCGGGACTGATGACTTGCTATGCCATGGCGATACCGTTCTTCCGCGGCACGCTGGTGGGAGACTTGGTGTTTACTGCTGTTCTATTTGCGGTGCCAGTGGCGATGAAGCAGTTCTCCGAACGCGACACTCACAGTCGCGGAACAGCAGCGGCATAGTTCGACAATTATTTACTGACCAGATCAGCGAACTCTTTTAGGCTCGCTACCTCAAGGTCCGGCTTTCGCCTGGACGGGCTTTGCCGCGCCCGAGTTGGGGAGAGGCGACGGACGATTCACCCAAACTGTAGCAATCCCAAGAGACTGCGCGGGTATGACGTCGTGGTAGATGCTCTGCCCGGCATGAAGCCACTGCTGTGGCGGCAACCCGATCTTCTTTTGAGCCAGGCGGAAAATAACAAGCGAAGGCTTGTAAGCGAGCGCCTGTGAAGCCGTCACCACGTGATCAAATTCAATTTCGAGTTGGGGCGCGGTTGCCGAGAAAAGATCGTCATCGATATTTGAGAGAATGCCGAGCTTGAATTTTCGCTTAAGTTGACGAAGTGCGGCCACGGTGTCGGAAAATGGCTTCCAACTTGCCAGCGAATTCGGCAGCGAGTGCTGTTCCTTCTCTGACGGCACGAATCCCAACCGGGTGCCGAAGCCGCGCACCACGGCTTGCAAAATTTCACTGTACGGCTGATATTCTCCGGACTCCTCGTGGGCTTCGATCTCGCCGTACATGCGAAGAATGTCAACGTCGCTCAGGTGGGCATTGTGAGCGGAAAGAATGGGGCGGATTGCGCCCAGGATGCCGGACTCCCAATCAATGAGAGTCCCATAGCAGTCGAAAGTGATTATGCTGAATCGAGAGAAGTCTATAGCCAAGCAGTAAGCCATCGACCGCCAGCCACCGAAAATCTCGTGCGGCTGGCGGAAATGTAATTTCAGACTACCTTCTGATTGTTAAGGACGACTTCAGCGTGAAAGCTACAGCTGACTCCGCCGGAAGAACGATTTCTTTGTTGCCGGTGTAGGCCGATCCCGCAGTGCCCGCGCCACCTCCAGCTAAAGCACCGATAGCCGCGCCTTTACCCCCGCCGGCAAGAGCGCCAATTGCCGCGCCCACGCCTGCTCCGCCGCCAATTAATAATCCGGTGCGTTTGCCTTTACCTGTGGTGGTCTGAGTCAGGACTGCGGTGTTGACCGGAAGTTGTTGCCCATTGACGGTGATGGAATCCAATTTCAATTCTAAAAGCGCGCCGCCTTTGAAGTGTCCCATGCCCTTGGCGTCGACAACTTCGCCGCGAACTCGGGCGCCGGAGGGAATGACTTCTTCTCCGTTTACCATTACTGCTCGCGCAAGACTTCCGCCGAAGGTCTGGCCGGGCTGGCTGATTTTGGAGCCGACTTCATCCGCAAGCTGGATGGTGAGTACCTTGCCGGCAGGAATGGTCACGCTGACGGGCTGAGGTGGCGCAGAGTTCTGCGGTGCGGGTGCGCTGTTATCGGCGGGCGAGGTGTTATTGGCCTGCGAATTGTCCGGATTCTGGGAATTATTACTTTGGCTGGGTTTGTTGCAGCCGATGGCGAATAGCAGTGTCAGACTCAGTAGCCACGTTCCGATACGCACTCTCATGAGACCTCCGGTGTTAATGATGAATAACAGAAACAGAATTGAACCAGCAACTCACAGGAGTACAGGTACAAGCGACTCGCTCGGTCAGACAACATCGTCGACAATTGGCAATGTAGGTTCGATTGCCAGAGCATCATTATTGTTGCCCGAGTTATTTCCGGCTATTGCGTTTTCGGCTGAGGAAGCCGCAGCGGCCGCTGCGATCGGCTGGTCAGGGCGAAGAAATTTAGCGGTGTTTAAAAGCGTGCGGCCTAGTGACGCGTTATAGCTCGTCCAGCTGGAATCGTTTTCTGCCTCGCGCTCGAAGTGGGCGCGCATGCTCTCCATTTTCGAATCGAGATCATCGAGATAGTGCAGCATGAGGGCCTCGGGAAACATAGGCAGCTTGGGCGATCCAAACTCGTACTCTCCGTGATGGCTGATGATCAGGTGCTCGAGCAAGGTCTTGAGTTTGTCAGGAAAATCCGGCATCTGCGAAATTTTAGCCTGCAGCATTTCGAGTTCGATGATCATGTGCCCGAGCAGCTGGCCGCGGCTGGTGTAAGAGAACGAGCGCGAATAACTGAGCTCGTGGATTTTGCCGATGTCGTGCAGGAAAGCTCCGGCAAGCAGCAGATCACGATTAACTTGCGGGTAGTTGCGAGAGAGCAGGTCGCAGGAGCGAAAGAGCGAAACCACGTGATCCAGAAGGCCGCCGATGTAGGCGTGGTGCAGTGTCTTAGCAGCCGGCGCGTTGCGGTAGGCGGGGGCAATCACTGGGTCTGACATGAAAGATTGAATTAGAGTTTTCAGATGCGGATTGCTAATTGAGCTGACGAATTCTTCCAGCGACCGCCACAGATCGTCGACATTCTTAGTGGTTTTGGGAAGGTAATCTGCAAAATCTACCTCGGAATCGCCCAGTTTCCGAAGCTTATGGATGGTGATCTGGAAGCGGTTCTTGTACTTGTTCAGCAGGCCTTTGATCTTGAGAAAATCCTCCTGCTCGAAGGAATCGATCGCGTCCTCGACGTTGTCCCACATTTTGGCTTCGATCTGTCCGCAGCGGTCAGCCAGAGTGAGTGCGAGGTAAGGCTCGCCGGATTTTTTGGGCTTGACCTGCTTGGTGGTCACGACAAAGCTGGAGACAATAACTTTGTTTTCAAAGCGGGAGCAATCGGAGAGAAAAAAATCTTTCATAACTGAGTGGGCCAGTCCTGCGACGCAGGTCTCGGGCGGGCTCCGTTGCCGCCAGATTAAACTAAAAAACTCCCAATTTCTTTTTCTTTTTAAGCTCTTTCGCCGAAGCTTCCTTCGCCGCCGTGGTCACGATGGGCTTGCTTTGGTTAGCGCTGGCGCCGGTGTCAACGTACCCAGGCTTGATATCAATGAAGGCCTCTTCACGGAGTTTCTTCAAATATTCTCGCAGGGCTGGCTGCAATCGCTGCATGTACACAGCCTCCTGAAGGCGTGGCTCGATTTCGTTGAACGAAGGAATGCCGGCGTTCTGGTGCTCAGTCACTTTTAAAATTACGAAGCCCTGCTTGGTGCGGATCACGTCCGAAACTTCATCTTTTTTCATGCCGAAGGTGAGATCTTCAAGCTGCTTGGCCAGTTTTCCGCGCTCGAATAAACCGAGATCGCCCCCCTGAGCCGCGGAAGGACCTTGCGATTCTTTCTTGGCGACTTCTTCAAAGTTCGCACCAGCCTTGATCTGCTTCAATAGGTCGTCAGCTTTGGCTTGAGCGGCAGCAATTTTGGCTTGGTCATCGCCAGCCTGTTCGGTGGAAACGAGAATCTCGCTGAGCTTTACTTCCTCGGGCCGCGCAAGTTCCGACTTGTGCTGTTCGTAAAACGAGTGCTCATCCTCCTTACCGATGTTGATGTGCGAACCCACCTCGCGCTGGATCACCTGCTGGGTAATAATTTCGGTGCGCATGTTCTGCTTGAAGTCTTCGAACGAAACGCCTTGCGACGTGGCCGCCTTTTCCAAGTCTTCCATGGTGTCGAGCTTCATCTGTTTGCGCATCTCGTCGAGGCGCTTGATCAATTCGGTATCAGCGGAGATGTCGAGGTCCTTACCCTTTTCGAGCAAAAGCTCCCGGTCGATCAGTCCACGCAGCACGTCTTTCTGGCCTTGGGCGACGACTTTTGCGGCATTGGCGGGATCCTGCTGCTGGGCTTCATCTTTGAGTTGCTGTTGCTCGCGCTCGTAATCGGTTCGCGTGACAATCTGATTGTTGACGCGGGCGATGATTTCCTCAACCACGGTGTCGGCGGAAAGAACGGTGGGAGCTAGAACCGCTGCGGCAAGAATGAGGCGAAAAAAAACTTTCGACATGAAACATCCAGAAAATGGGGTGATTAGCTTTATTTATTGTAACTCGGGGGCCAAGGTATGGAAGCGGAGGTTTTCAGGTTTGGGCCTAAAAACAAGGCACCAGAAGGAATGTTGCGGCGCATCCTATAATGGCACGTTACGAATACCAGGATGACGCACTCGCATCGACTTCGACTTTGGGCTATCGTAGGGCTGGCTCTAGCTGTGCCCGTGCTGTGCCTGGCGGCCAAAGAATTCTCCATGCCGAAGGCTCAGCCCGCCTTCAGCTTTCCGGCGCATGATCATCACTCCAACGAGAACGTCACCGTAGCTGTGGACCCTTACGACACGCCTGCCAAAGAAGGCATTTTCGTGGTCAAGTACCGCGAGCACGAATTGCTGCCAATCCTGCTTATCGTAACCAACGATTCCGATCAACCCCTTCAGCTTGCAGACATGAAAGCGGAGCTTGTAACCTCGGACCGCACCAAGCTGACCCCCGACAACCAGGACGATATAGTGAGGCGCATTTCTCATCCCAACGCCTCAGGCACTCGTTACCCGGTCCCATTTCCCACAAAGAAAGCGAAAGGCGGGGTGAGTTCGAAAGAGATGGACGAAATCCAAAGCGCGCAGTTCCGAGCCAAGGCCGTGGAGCCGCGCAGTTCTCAAATTGGATTTCTATTCTTTGATGTTTCGGATATCTCCAATCCCCTGGCCGGAGCGCGATTTTATTTGACCGGTGTGCGCAACTCTTCGGGAAATGATCTGATGTATTTCGAAATTCCTCTGGATAATTACCTGGAAAATCGAAAGCCGCACTAGCTCGGCTGAAGGGGAGTTCCCGCCAACTGCGCGTGTTCCTGGGTAGACAGGCGTTTTAGCTCAGCGCGTGCAGTGCGTTGAGCCGCGCTCAGGGTACGGTGCTGACTCCAGCGAAGAATGTCAGTCGTCCCTTCGCGTTGTATTACGCAGTGATAAACCTCTGGATCCAAGCGCTTGTCGCGCCGGAAATCGGCGAAGAACGAGCCGCGCTGCAGACGCTCGTACCGGATTACATTCGCTACTTCGGATTCAGCGTTTGGGTCAGGCACTGGAACCGTCATTCTGCGGACCGCCGGGCAACACCGATGGCCTCGGCGTCAAGAACATAAGCAACTTCAGCATCACAAAACTCGCAGCGCGAGTTGCGGGCAATATTGTCTTCAAGGTCCTTCGGGGTCGGCAATGAAAAAGATCGCAAGCAATTAGGACAAGTTAAAACGAAATACTGCTTACCGTTGAGCGGTATCCAAACTGGAGCCTTGGAAGACTTAACAATATTGCCGCGCAAGGGCGAATGCTCCAACAACTCGCGGATCTTTCCAACCAGGACCTCGGGAGAATGATCCCCGCCCTTTTGCAGATAGGCGTCGGCTATGACGCCGGTGGGTAAATCCCCGCCCACGTATTCGCCACTCATGGCGATGGCCGGAATTTGCGGGAACCTGCGGCGGATAATCGACAGCAGCTCAAAGCCGGACATTTTGGGAAGATTGAGATCGCAAATAATGATGTCGGGAAGCGCCTGTTTCATCATAGCCAGCGCCTCGAAGCCATCGTCTGCGCACCGCACGGTGTAGCCCAGGGAGCTGAAAAGTTCATCCGCGATCTCGCAAAAGACGGCATCATCATCGACGATCAGCATTCGGTAGTCGAATTGTCGCGGCATAGTGCGGCTCTTCTGGTTAGGCACTAAATTGCCTTAACCGTCGATTTGCCCACATTTTGACGCACTACAGCTTTTGTTCGTTGCAAGACAAAGTGGCAGGATGCCTCATTTTATGAGTAGCTTAGGAATTTGTTCGATACAGTACGTTCTGTACCGAGGGCTAAGTGAAATGCTGTAGGCATTCAAGTGCCTATTTTGTTAACAACTTGCAATCTTTCCCTTGTCGCTAATTACCTTCGACTCGCGCGCGAGCTCCTCCGGGAACGAGAAGTGTCCGCGGAATGATCGTGGCCAGTCTGCAAATCACCGGTGCCGGCCACAAACGCCTTTACCGAAATTTCCAGTTCGGTCACGACCGTCTCCCAGACATTGACCATATCGGGGATGAGATAGCTCACTTGAATTGCAAGCAGGTTGTGCTGCACGCAGTCTGCTAACAAGCGCAATAGTATTTTGGCTTCTCTCACCACAAGGGGAATGGTGTAACCCTGCTTGCGGCGGATGGTTCCATGAAGTTGGGCAGCGTCGGTATCTTCCGCGGTAAGCTGCCGCCCCCGAGCCCTTTCCAGGGACTGTTGCAACAGGCGGGGCACATGGTCCTTCCGGTCGGAATCGGAGAGGCGAATTGCGCTAATCTCTGCGTCTTTCTTCACTTCAGTCAGCCAATGCTCGACGATAGTGTCGAGGTGCTGCTCGATAATGTCGGGCAGTCGCCTCGGCTGGATTCCGTGAGTCGGCTTTCTATCGGTAAGTTTTGACTGGATGGTTTGTACCAGCGACTCGATGTCAGTCGGTTTGATCAGGTAATCATCTACTTGCTGGCGTATAGCTTCGAGGGCAGTTTCGAAAGCAGGATATCCGGTAAGGATGAAATTCACTGCTGAAGGTTGGGTGCGGCGCATGGCGCTGACCACGGTAAATCCGTCACCAGCGTTGCCCACGTTTAAGTCGGCGATGAGCACATCAAATTTCTCATGGGAGATAAGCCGCAGAGCCTCCGGAACGGTTCCCGTGGGAGTCACTGTAAAGCCATAGGCCTCTAGCATCAGCGGAAGTGTAGCGCGGATACTCTCTTCGTCGTCGAGAAATAGCACTCGTGGTTTATGGGACATGATTAAGCCTCCCATTAGATTTATCCTGGCGCGAACGACTTGGATGCAAATGATGCAGCCGAAAACCCTTATTTGCCATAGATGAATTGCGGTATTGCTTTAGAATTTGTCCGTATTTCCGGGAACCCTGGAACGGAGCTTTTATGAAATGGCGATCGCTGGAAGAGTCGGCTGGAGGAGCGGAATCACGATCTCTGGCCGCAGTGTTTGCTGAACGCAAACAACTGATTGCAAAATACGTTCCGGCGGAGATTCAGACGATCCATGCGCGCGCAATTTCGGAGGTCAGCGATTCCGGAATTGTCGAGCGAGCGCTACGGTCTGGAGACACGATTCCTAATTTTGAACTTGCCGATCAAAATGGAGTGCTGGTTCGAGCGGCAGATTTATTGGGAAAAGGCAAGTTGGTCATCTGTTTTTTCCGCGGACGATGGTGCCCGTTTTGCGTGGGCCAACTGGAAGCGATGAATGCAATTTATCCACAAGTTCAGCCGCTGGGAGCTTCGGTCGTTGCCATTTCTCCCCAGACCGTGCATCAGTCTTACCTGATGGTTGATCAGCACCGGTTGCGATTTCCGGTTCTCAGTGACGCCGGAAACAAAGTCGCCAGGCAATTTGGGCTGGTTTATCGAGTGCCGGAATATCAACAGGAGATTTATCAACGGGCTTTTGTGAATCTGCCGTTTGCGAATGGTGACAGCAGTTGGGAATTGCCCATTCCAGCCAGCTATGTAATAGACCAGGATTCCGCGATTCTTTATGCAGCAGCAACTCCCGATTACACCGAACGGCCCGAGCCAGCCGAAATTTTGCGGATTCTTTCGGCTTTGAACCGAGCCTGAATTCCGCGAATTTCTCTGTGTTTCCCTCTGTGGTTAAGGTTTCTAAAACTTCCGGCACAGAAATGCCACAGAGTCGGGCGCTGCTGAGTACTTTTGCACAGTCTGACGGACAGTCAGTGTTTACACGTCACCGTCGACATGTCCAGAAGTCCTAAACAGGGAAGATATAAGTTCCTAGAATTCCCAAACAAGGATGTCTTTTCCGCGTTTGACTCGAAGGAGCTCATTGAGGGAAAAACTTCCGGAATTGAGAAAACTTATATGACTGCTGCCATCGCGCCCACCTCATTTTCGCTGCCAGTCTTGCGCCCGACTGAAAATCCGGCACTCCTGAACCTATTAATTGTTGACGACGAACGTGCGGTGCGGGAGGCTGCTCGCGAGGCAGCTCTCGTCCTCGGATATCGGGCGGCGGCATCGGACTCGGCGGATCAAGCCATGCGCTTGCTGGAGTCGCAGAGCATCGATGTGGTCCTGCTGGACATGAAGCTGCCGGGAGCCGGCGGCCTTGAGATCCTGCGCCAGATTAAAAACCGGCGGCCCGATATTGAGGTCATTGTGATTACCGGGCACGGCACCGTGGAGTCGGCAGTGCAGGCGATGAAAGCCGGAGCTTACGACTTCATGACCAAGCCCTTCAGCTTAGAGGAACTGAAGTTGTTGCTGGAACGCGTGGCTTCACACCTGAAGTTGAAAACCGAGAATCGCATTCTTCGCGAGAAGATTAAGTCGAAGCAGGGCTTTGGAAGCATCATCGGGCGCGCTCCCGAAATGGATAAGCTTTACCGTATCATTGCGAAAGCCGCACACAGCGCGCATCCAGTGTTGATCCTGGGCGAAAGCGGCACCGGGAAAGAGATGGTGGCGCGGGCGATCCATTATTCCGGCCCGTATCGCGACAAGCCATTTATCCCCGTGGATTGTGGATCGCTGGTGCCGACCCTCATCGAGAGTGAACTCTTTGGCTATGTGAAGGGAGCGTTCACGGGGGCTATGCAATCCAAGGCAGGTCTGCTGGCGATTGCCGAGGGCGGAACGGTTTTTCTGGACGAAGTCGGCGAATTACCCGTCGATCTACAGGCAAAGATGTTGCGCGCACTTCAGGAAAAAGAAATTCGACCGGTTGGAAGCACGAAGACAACACCGATTAACATACGAATTCTGGCAGCGACCAATCGCGACCTGGAAAATGCGGTAGCACACGGGTCGTTTCGGCGTGATCTGTACTTTCGTTTGAATGTTCTGTCTCTGCGTATCCCACCGTTGCGCGAGCGCCGGCAAGACATTCCGCTACTGGCAGGGCATATCCTTGAGCGTCTCTCACAGAACTCTGGCAGAGTGCACGAGCTCAGCGACGACGCCATGCGCGCTTTGCTGGCTTACGATTGGCCGGGCAACGTGAGGGAGCTGGAAAATTGCCTGGAGCGGTGTTGTGCCATTACGTCTGGCGAGATAATTCACGTCGTTGATTTGCCAAGCGCGATTACGGGAGCGCCCGCGCGGCTGGTTGCAGAAGCCGCGGAGAGCAGAATCCTTCCCCTCGTCGATCTGGAGAAGCAAACGATTTTGAGTGCAATCGCACAATTAAATGGCGATAAGCTGATGGCGGCGAGGATGCTGGGGATCGGAAAAACTACGCTTTACCGCAAGCTGAAGGAATACGGCGCGGAATTGTAGCCAAAACGGGATTGCTTTCCCGAAGCGGAGAGCTGCGGAAGGTTAGCGCGGCAGCTGGTGCTTTGTTTTCATACGTAACATTTGGCCTCCCAGTTGCAACAGAAAGAGGCATGATCCTCATCATTTGGAATTCCGGTAAGGCCAAAGAATGCGCCCGCGCGCTCGAACACGCCATGCAAGAAGCAGTGCAGGTCGCCTCGAGCTTGCACGAAGGTGTGGAGCGATTGCGATCGGCAGAGTTTTCGGCGGTTGTGGTTGATCAGTGGATCACCGAAGCCGAGCCCGAACCGACCAGCGTTGTGTTCGATCATCTGGGAATGGCTGTACCGGTATTTGTGAATTTCGGGATCAGCGGGGTGGAAAGAATTTTGCGCGAGCTGCGCGCAGCTTTATCGCGGCGCGGACTGGAGACGGTCTTGGCGCGCCACAGCGCCCGCCAGGCTCTGCGCGACGAACTGAAGGATGATGTAACGGTGTTGCTGCTTTCCTGTGGAGTGGTGTTGGAAGAACCGGAATTGAACGATTCCACCCGTACGCGGCTGCAAAAAATTCAGGACTTGGCAAAACAAATCAGCGAGAAACTGGCCATATCACACCAGGAACATGCCGCTGCCGCGGGTGCATAGCGTGATACAGGAAAGATTAAGCAGTCTGCTCTGTAGGAATGGCGTTGTCTTGCAGCATGAACTTCAGCACCTCTTGCGGGACGGGCGCGTTCCACACTGGCGCGAATGATTGCCGGTGCAGGGGCGACGGGCCGTGTTCGCGCAATGCCGCCAGATGCTTGGGAGTGCTGTAGCCCTTGTTTGATGCGAGGCCATAAACCGGGAACACCGGGTCCCACTGGCTGATCATGCGGTCGCGGTGGACCTTGGCAATGATCGACGCAGCGGCAATTGAAACTGACAATGCGTCCCCGTGAATAATTTTTTGTTGGGGGACTTCGTGGTCGAGTCGCATGGCGTCGATCAGCAAATGATCTGGGGCTGGATTCAGTTGCGCGACTGCCTCATGCATAGCTAAACGCGAAGCGTGATAGATGTTGATCTGATCGATGCGAGCAGCATCAACGGAAGCGACCGCCCAAACTACGGCGTGCTCGCGAATGCGCTCGGCGAGCACTTCGCGGCGCTCGGCAAGCAACAGTTTGGAATCGCGCAGGCCACGAATTCGATAGCACGGATCCAAAACAACGGCCGCAGCTACAACCGGGCCGAACAGCGAACCCCTACCCACTTCGTCAACCCCGGCAACCAGTTTGGCTCCCGACCCCCACGCCAGTTTTTCGTACTTCAAAGTGCAGCGCAGTCGCTTGAGCAGGCGCAGCTTTAAAGCCGAAGCAGAGAGAGGTTTGCCGGTGCGGGATGTGGCGACGCAGGCCATGTTCGAGGGCGGAAATTCCTTTCAGTCATGTTCACGCAGTCTGGCTTGTGGGCGCAAGAGGAAAACTAGGGCCTGCCTTCGAGAGCGGAATTGGAACATGCGCCACGTACATTATGATGGCTAAGAAATGCGTAATGGATCTCGTGGCCGCGATCCCCGATTGTTGCTGTGCTTCGCAGCCGGAATTTTATCATTCGTTGTGCAATCCGGAGAATTAGGGTCGGCGGACACCATGCACCGTCTGCAGACCACCCACTCCTTCTGGACCCCGCAGCCTGCAGTATTTCCTAACGAGTATCCGGAGTTTGGCGTTCACGGACGCGGCGGCAAGCTCTACGACTGGTATGGCATTGGCCAGCCACTGCTGATGCTGCCCTTCGATATAGTCGGAACGGGAATCGCGAAGCTTCCGATCTTTGCTGATTATGGGGATAACGACCCGACAATCCGAGATATTTTCGTCACCTATGCGGTTAATGCGTTCATTAATGTCCTGACCGCGCTGGTGTGTTTCCATTTTCTTTTTCTGCTCGGGTTCGACGCGTCGCAATCCATTGCCGGAGTTCTCGCGTTGCTCTTCTGCACCACCCACCTGCACTACACGCAGAACATGATGGAGAACAATTACATCCTGCTGCTCACGTTGACCGGATTTTGTTATCAGTACGAATGGCTGCGGTCAGGAAGCAGGAAAGCGCTGCTGATTGGATCGGGCGCGCTGGGATTGAATCTGTTAACGCGGTTGACCACAGGTTTGGATTTAATATCCGTGGCGGCGTTCTTGGTCTTGGTTCTTTGGTTTGACCGGAGGCTGGAACCCAGTGCTGCACGTGTAGGCACGGGCGTCCTCGCCCGTCCAGTTGAGCGCAGCTCAACAAGTCTCACGGTCAACGTACATTTTTGGGAGCGCTGCATTTTGTATTTAAAAACCGCAGTCCCGGTCTACTTCTTGTTTCTATTTCTCGATCGGTTATATGAGTTCTACCGTTTCGGAAACTGGACGACAACATACGTTCATTACTTCACCATTGAGCACCGACTGCAGGATCCGACGTTGCCGGCAAATTATCCGTGGGAGACACCGTTTCATGTTGGATTTCTAGGTCCGCTGATCTCCCCGGAGAAGTCGATCTTTCTTTTTGATCCGCTGATTGTTCTGACAATATTGCTTGCATTCCTCGGGTGGAAGCACTTCAGCCCAGCCGTTAAGAGCTTTGTGTCAGCGGCATTTCTGCTGGTGCTCGGCTATGTCTGCCTTTATGCCCGCTACACCGTTTGGAGTGGCAACTTTGCCTGGGGAGATCGTTACGTTTCGACGGCGTGTGAACTGGCGGCATTCATCTCGGTCCCGCTACTGTTGAAATTCCGAGAGCATCTGGGCAAGCCGGTGTGGATCATCGGAATGTTCCTCATCGTGAGCAGCTTGATTATTCAGTTGGCGTCACTGGCGTTCTGGCTGCCGCTAGAAATTTATCAGGGCGATGACTTCGGCCATCCGCAATGGGTGATCTGGCTACGCTTTAAAAACACAGTTGCATTTGCGCTGGGCAAGATGAACGCGTGGGGCCTGAATACGGACTCCATGGGATACGATCGCTGGGACTATCAGCACATTACCTGTTGGAATTTTCTGCCGTTCGTTTTGCGAAGAATTGGTGCAGCGCCAAAATGGGTGGTGGATATGGCGCTCGCTGCCTGGTACGCGGGAATTGCGGGATTAATCTATACGCTTTTCAGGATGGTAGACAGCTACCTTAATATGGTAGAATTCTACCATGAGCCTAAACATCAAGAATGAAGAGACTCATCGTATGGCCCAAGAACTTGCAGCCATGACGGGAGAAAGTCTGACCGCTGCAGTTACTGAGGCAGTGCGAGAGCGGCTGGAACGGATTAAACGCAAAGGCATGAAAGAGCGAATCATGAAGATTGCAAAAGAATGCGCTCCACGCTGGAAGGAACCATTTCGATCGGTCGATCATGGCGATCTTTTATATGACGAGAAAGGCCTTCCGAAATGATCGTGGACACTTCGGTAATAATTGCAATCTTGCGTGACGAGTCAGACGCTGGGGAACTGGCCGACGCGATTGACCTGGCGGACGTAAGACGCATTTCCGCCGCAAGTTATTTGGAGGCGGCAGTCGTTACCGACGGCAACCGAGACCCTATACTGAGTCGCAGGCTGGATTCACTTCTGCAGGAGAGCCTGATCGATATCGAGCCAGTGACCGTGGAACAGGCGCGAATTGCACGCGAGGCATATAGAGATTTTGGCAAGGGTCGACAGCGAGCGGGCCTCAATTTCGGAGACTGCTTTGTCTATGCGCTGGCCAAAGATAAAGCCGAGCCGCTGCTGTTCAAGGGGAATGATTTCAGAAACACCGACGTAGAACCCGTCGATTACTGATCGCCTGATTTACTCTACCGTCACTGACTTCGCGAGATTCCTCGGTTGGTCCACGTCACAGCCGCGGCGCACGGCGATGTGATATGCCAACAGCTGCAGCGGGACAATTTCGAGGATCGGCAATAGTTCCTCTGGCGCGGCGGGAATGTAAATCACGTGGTCTGCAGCTTCTTTAATTTCCTCATCGCCTTCGGTGGCGAGCGCAATCACTTGCCCCGAGCGGGCTTTCACTTCTTTCAGGTTCGACGCAGTCTTTTCGTAGCGCACCATTGAAAGCGCATCTTTGGGATCACGCGTCGCGATGATTACAACTGGAAGATTTTCGTCGATGAGCGCGTTCGGTCCGTGTTTCATTTCTCCGGCGGGGTAGCCCTCAGCGTGAATGTAAGAAATCTCTTTCAGCTTGAGCGCACCTTCGAGGGCGATTGGATAGTGAATTCCGCGGCCGAGGAAAAGAAAATCCTGCGACCGCACGTACTGCTTGGCGAGATCTTCGCAGTCTTCCTCGTGAGTTAGCAGATGCTCGAGCTTGCCGGGAATTCGCGTCAGTTCCTGGACGGCGTCCCGGGCCTGGTCGCCTGAGAGCGTACCGCGAACCTGGCCGATGTACAGCGCGAACAGGTAGAGCGCCGTCAATTGCGCTGTGAAAGCCTTGGTTGAAGCCACGCCGATCTCGGGACCGGCATGCGTGTAGATAGTGCCTGCGGCCTCGCGCGTGATCATCGAGCCAACCACATTGCAGATGGCGAGAGTCTTCGATCCTTTAGCTTTGGCTTCGCGCTGGGCGGCGATGGTGTCAGCGGTTTCTCCAGATTGCGAAATCACCAGAGTGATTGTGTCGCCGGGAACGATGGGATCGCGATAACGCCATTCGCTCGCATAATCCACTTCAACCGGAATGCGCGCCAGGCGCTCGATCATGAATTTGCCGGCCTGGGCGGCGTGCCAGCTGGTGCCGCAAGCCGCGATGTTGATTTTTTTGGCGGCGCGGAACTCAGCTTCGGTGATCTCCATTTCGTCGAGGAAGACGTGCCCGGTTTCCTGCGAGACCCTTCCCAAAGTGGTGTCCCGAACGGAGCGCGGTTGCTCATAAATTTCTTTGAGCATGAAGTGCTTGAAGCCGCCCTTTTCGGCCATGATCGGGTCCCATGTAACGTGTTGCACCTGTCGGACTATGGGCTGACCGTTGAAGTCGGTAAGGCGCACACCTTCAGGCGTAATAACCGCTAGATCGCCATCGGCAAGGAAAAATAAATCCCGGGTGTGATAAAGAATTGCGGGAACGTCTGAGGCAACGAAGTATTCGTCTTTGCCTAAGCCGATTACTGCGGGCGGTCCATTACGGGCGGCTACAATTTTATTGGGCTCATCGACCGAGATTACCGCCAGAGCGAAAACCCCGGTAAGCTGGGTAACGGTCTTGCGAACAGCTTCTTCCAGGGACGGTCGATGCCCGTTTCCCGCATTCACGTAATACTTCTCAATCATGTGGGCGATGATTTCGGTATCGGTTTCAGTGGTGAACTTATGGCCTTCTTCGGCGAGCTTCCGCTTGAGCGAGACGTAGTTTTCGATGATGCCGTTATGTACTACGACGACTCGCCCGGTGCAGTCGCGGTGAGGGTGAGCGTTTTCTTCGGTGGGGCGGCCGTGGGTGGCCCAGCGGGTGTGGCCAATGCCGTATGTTCCGTCGAGCGGCTTTAAGCGGATGACTTCTTCCAGGTTGCGAAGCTTGCCTTCGGCGCGGCGGATCTGCAGGCCTTCACCGTTGCCACAGACAGCGATACCGGCAGAATCGTATCCACGATACTCGAGCCGCCTTAGGCCATCAAGAATGACGGGAACGACCCGCTTTTTGCCAACATATCCGACAATTCCGCACATGCTGCTGACTCCTGCTTAATAGATGTGGGAGGAACTGAACGCGAACTTGGTGCGCTTATTCTTCAATTGAATACCGGAACTCTTCGATCACTGGATTCGTCAGGACTTCGCGGGCGATCTTGCCCACAGCGCTCTCAGCGTGGGCCTTGTCGAGTCCGCCATCCAAAGTTAGCTCGAAAAATTTGCCCTGCCGCACGTCCTGCAATCCCTGGTAACCCAGCTTTTGGAGCGCACCCTGGATAGTCTTGCCTTGTGGATCCAGAACGCTCCGTTTTAAGGAAACGTATACGTAAGCTTTCATGGGGATGCCTGAATTATACGGCACCCCACAACACTGCTATTTACACTAAAGTTATCAACCGGCATACGATCGTCCTGGTTGGGACACAAGAAGGCTTGCTACCGTACGTTCGCCAGTGGGAATGGAGCCAAAGTGCCACTCTTTATTTTGGAAAAGCATTTCTAGAGTGTGCTTTGCGTATGTTTCTGTATTATCATCCGTTCAATTTAGTTGCGACCTTTGCATCGAGGGGAGAAGGTGTCCGATGCAACCGGGTCCCGAGCGCCATTTAGAAAGCCATTTAGCGGAAGGCGGGATTTCTAGCCCGCACCGAATCCTATTCAATGCTGCCGACTTGGCAGCTCGCCGCAATCTACCCGAACTAATGCAAGAACTTTCGCGCCGTTTGCACGTTATCTGCGATTTCCGTTTCACCAATTACGCGCTGTACGATCCCGACAAAAATGCGATGCGGGTATACGTTCTCGATGAAAACATGCACGCCACCGATCAGGAAATGGAAGTTCGCATCGATGGCTCCCCCTCCGGCTGGGTGTGGACCCACCAGCTGCCCCTGGCGCTAGAAGACTTGGGCGCCGTGCACAACGATTTTGCGAACACGATTGAGCGCTACAAGTCGCAGGGAATGCGGTCCCTGATTATTTTGCCAATGACAACGGGGCGCCGACGCCTGGGAGCGCTGGGATTCGGTGTGGCAGAGCCTACCCATTATGACGAACCTACAGTGGGATTTTTGCAGCGCCTTGCCGGGCTGGCGGCTCTGGCCTTGGAGAACGCCATAACCAGGGAAGCGGTCGAGAGCGAGGAGGAACGACTACTGGCGCTCACCCAGGTCAGTATTCAACTCTGTGAGCGCAGTGTTCAGGAGCATCAAACGCTACAAAAGGAACGTGAGCGGCTGGAGACGGTGCTGGAGATAAACGCTGCACTAGATTCTTCGCGGATGGACCTCAAGCAAATGTTCCCTGCCATTTCGAAATCCTTGGGGAAGGCCGTACCTCACGATGCCGCTGTAGTCAGCTTGTGGAACGATGATGGCGGTTTTTATGAAACTCAAGCGTTGGGGACGAATCAGCCGGAGGCATTTTCACCTTGGGGCTGGAGGGCGTCAGGTAACGAAAGCGTCACCAACACGATCCTCGAGAAAAAGCCGGACGGAGCGATTATTCACCGGGGGAACCTGGAAAAATACTCGCAGCACTTTGTCATTGTGAAACGCGCACTGGACGCGGGGTTGGTGTGCTGGTGCGTCGTTCCCATGCGAGTTGCCAGCCGACTGATCGGAGTCTTGTACCTGGGAAGCAGACACGAGGATGCTTTCAGTGAAAAAGACTTGGATATGGTAAGGCAAGTCGCAGCGATGGTAGCGCAATCGGTTGAGAATGCGCTCGCTCACGAATCCGTACAACGTGAAAAAAATGACCTGCAGACGTTGCTCGAAATCAGCCGTATTTTAACGCCTAGTTTGGACAAGAAAAAGTTGTTGGTCGAAGTTGCGCATTGTGTGCGACGGATCATGGATCCCAGCTATGCTCAGCTGTCTGTGTATGACAAAGACGCCAGAGTTGTACGGGTCCACGCTTTGGGTTTCCAGGCAGAGCAACCACCTGCGTCATCGGTAATGAGCAATACCAAGCCTATTTCCGAAATGATTTTCGAGCGCGAGCACGGAAAATTCTTGACCGCTAGCGAACTTGAACTTCTTGGTTCAGAATTCGAAAAGCGTATGTTGGGCCAGGGCTTTCGCACGACCTGCTCGGTTCCAATTGTCAGTCCTGCAGGTGCACTAGGAACTCTGGACATTGCCAGCCAGGAAGAGAGTGCATTCGCCGCAGCTGACGTGGAATTGATGAAACGGATAGCGCCCCAGATCGCAACTGCTATCGAGAACTCGCGCGCCTATGAAGAGGTTGCGTCGCTGAAAGACAGGCTCGCCAAGGAAAAAGTGTATTTGGAGCAGGAAATCCGTGAGGTGCACGATTTTGAGCACATCGTGGGGCAGAGCCCTCTTCTCGCCCAGGTTTTGGATCAGGTAAAGACGGTCGCCCCTAGCGACGCTAGCGTGCTCATTCTTGGTGAAACCGGAACGGGAAAAGAGCTCATTGCCCGAGCTCTTCACAAGCTGAGTCCTCGTTCGAGCGCAAATTTTGTGAAGTTGAATTGCGCGGCCATACCCACTGGACTGTTGGAAAGCGAACTCTTCGGCCATGAGAAGGGTGCCTTCACCGGGGCGGTCACCCAGAAGGTCGGACGACTTGAGTTGGCGGACAAGGGCACCTTATTCCTGGACGAGGTGGGAGAGATTCCCCTGGAGTTGCAGCCTAAGTTGCTTCGAGTTCTTCAGGACCAGGAGTTCGAACGGTTGGGTGGCACGCGAACTATCCGCGTCAATGTACGCATTCTGTCGGCTACGAATCGAGATATCGCGAAAGCTGTGAGGGCCCATGAATTTCGTAGCGATCTGTACTATCGGCTGCATGTTTTTCCAATTCGATTGCCCCCGCTTCGTGACAGGCGGGGCGATATCCCATTGCTGGTCAACTTCTTCGTGCAGAAATTTGCTCGCCGGATGAATAAGAATATTGAGGTTGTTCCGTTAGAAATCATGCATGCCCTGGAGCAATGGGAGTGGCCGGGGAACATTCGTGAATTGGAGAATTTTATGGAACGTTCAGTGATTTTGACGAACGGGCCCACCCTGCGCGTGCCGGTGAGCGAATTGGTGGCGGTTGCAGATCCTCAACCTCACGGAACCCAATTGGGGAACGGTCCGGCAGGCACTGCGCAGGGAACGCTGGAGGAGTTGGAGCGGCAATACATCGTTCAAGTTTTGCGACAGTCGATGGGCATCGTCTCCGGTTCCCATGGGGCTGCGGCGCGGCTGGGGATGAAGCGCACGACGCTGCAATCCAAAATGCTAAGGCTCGGGATCAGCCGCGAAGAATACGCGCGATGATGGGGAATAGCTGGAAGCTGCCGAATAAATTCGGCTATTCTGCCGCGGATTCGGCAGACAGACTCTTCGAATAGAAAGCGTCAAATCCTCAGACCACTGTTTACGGGTACTTACGAAGACAGTGGCAGTTGGTATCCAGAGTGCTTTCCTTAGGGCATTCGCGAGTTTTAGGGGAAGTGCGAAATGCTACTGCGAGAGCCGTTGGGACTTACCCCCGGCAGTCAAACCCAGGTTCCAATTGGCGCGCTCACGGGGCTAGCGGTCAAAAAGCCCTGTCGGTCGATTTCAACGCCGCTCCTGCCAGTTTATGCCCCAGCGGGTCGACGTCCCAACGCCACGCGAGCTCCGGCGAAACTTGATCCTCTGTATCTTTTTTATTGCGGACTCCGGTGGCATAAGCACGCAGAAACGACATCCGGCTGGGAGTTGGTGCAGGCGATGCGCTCGAGTAATCGTGGAGCGCGGGCGTTAGCTGCCGAACTGCTTGCCGAAACTGAGGATGGTCGTTTGCTGGTACGCGACCTACGCCGCACGCGCAATGGATTAAGAATGCTGGCCGGAGTTGCTCCGGTTGAGACTGGTCAGGCGACGAAAGGGAACGAGATGATCACGCCATATGGACTGCCGATCGTTGAGGACTGCATGCGTTGCCCATTGAGAAAAGAAAGTTGGTTCTGTCAGTTATCGAGCGAGCTGCTCAAGTCCTTCAGCGCATCCAGCCACCTGGCTACTTATCCGGGAGGCGCCATCCTCTTTATTGAGGGGCAGATGCCGCGCGGAGCTTTCGTACTTTGCTCCGGGAAGGTGAAACTTTCAACCACATCGCGGGAAGGCAAAGTTCTGATCTTAAAGATTGTCGAACCTGGCGAAGTAATGGGTTTAAGCGCGGTGATTTCTGCCGAGGCGTACGAGATTACCGCCGAGACGTTGGAGCCCTCTCTGGTCAACTTCGTTGACAAAGATGGGCTGCTCCGGCTTATGGAGCGGAGCGGAGAACTGGGACTCCGCTCCGCGCAAGCCGTCAGTCGCGAGTTTCAGTACGCATATCGAGAATTTCATGAACTGGTGCTTGCCCGATCCTCCTCCGGAAAACTGGCTCGGCTGTTGCTGTCGTGGATGACCGGCGTTGAAAAGGAAAATCGCGAATTTAGAGTTCAAACGCCGGTCACTCACGAAGAGATGGCACAGCGCATTGGCGCATCGCGGGAAACTGTTACGCGTTTGTTGAGTGAACTGAGAAAGAAAGATCTAATCAGGCTGGATGGCGCGGTCCTGGTGATTAAGAACCGGACGGCGCTTGAGGCAATGGCTGTGTGAAGGGCTGCTTGCAGCCAACTTGGGCGGCCGGAGGCTCCTCCCCGGCCGCTTTTTCGTTTTTAGTTGTGAGCGGCGAGCTGTGAGCTAAAACTGAAAGCTCGCAGCTCACCGCCGCCCACAGCTGTTTGTCACAATCCAAACAGTTCTCTCAGTCTTTTCGTTTGCGCGCGGCTGACGGGAATTTCGGTTTGCTTCTTGTCGTCCATGCGGAGTTGATAAGAACTTTTGAACCAGGGAACGACTTCCTTAATCCGGTTGATGTTCACCAAGTATGAGCGGTGGGCGCGCCAGAACAAATCCGCATCCAGACTGTCGAACAATTCTTCGAGAGTTCGACAGTTCGATTGCCCTTCCATTCCATTCAAACCGCTGGTCACGACGGTAATGATTCCATCTTCAATCGAGGCGAAACAGATATCTTTCTGATTGACCAGGAAAAGCCGGCCGATCGCCTTTAGAAGAATTTTGGAAGTTTGCGGCTTCTGCGACTCCAGCATGCGAACTAGCGCATCCAGCTTGTCTACCGGGCCGTTGGCTCCTGCCACAGAGCGGGCCCGCTCGACCGACTGCACCACGCGCTTACGATCGAAGGGTTTCAGCAGGTAGTCGATCGCGTTTACTTCGAAGGCGCGTACTGCGTATTGGTCAAAGGCGGTGGAGAAAATTATTTTTGGCAGCGTGATTTTCTTGTCAAGGAGTTTTTTAATTACGCCGAAGCCGTCAAGCCCCGGCATTTGGACATCGAGGAATACCAGATCGGGGTTGTGCTCGCGGATGAGAGTTACGGCCTCCAATCCATTCTTGCCTTGCGCCACCACTTCCACATCCCCGATATTTTTCAGCAGGTAGGCGAGCTCATCGCGCGCGAGCTGCTCGTCATCCACGATCAAAGTCGAGAGTGGCACAATTCTCTCCTGGCATCACAAGTATAGTCGATGAGCAGTCCTCGCTTGGAAACGTAGGCCCTGGTCGTAGGCATCGCGAGAATTTCAGTATCGCAACATTTACACTAACTTCAATGAACGTCATCTTCGGGATCAATTCGGTTGCGGAGGCGCTGAAGTCACGCGGTCGCGCCTTCGAGTGGGTGGGAGTCGCCAAGGAACGAAATGATCTGCGGCTGCAGAAGCTCATTCAAGACTGCCGTAACGCCGGCATCGCGGTGCGATTTCTTCCGCGCACCGAACTCGATCGTATGGCGCACACAGCTTCGAATCAGGGCGTGGTGGCGGTCACCTCATCGAAAGCGTATGTGGATCTGGATGACGTGATTGCTGCGAAGCGTGGAGAGCATTCGCTAGTGATTGTGCTCGATGGCGTGGAAGACCCGCATAACTTAGGGGCGATCCTGCGCACCGCGGATGCTTCAGGGGCTGACGGCGTCGTAATCCCGGAGCGCCGTGCTGCAGGGATCACGGGGACAGTTGCAAAATCGTCTGCCGGGGCGAGTGCGCACCTTCCCGTTGCCAAGGTCACGAATATCGCGCGAACGCTTGAGGACTTCAAAAGTAGAGGATTGTGGATTGTGGGCTTGGACGAGCGCGGAAAGCAAAGCTACGACGAAGTCGATTACAAAATGGATTGCGCTCTCGTGCTGGGTGCAGAAGGTAAAGGCCTTCACGATCTGGTGAGCCGGAAATGCGATTTCCTGGTCTCGATTCCAATGCTGGGACAGGTGCCGTCGCTGAATGTTTCGGTGGCGGCCGGCGTTGTGCTGTTTGAAATCGTCAAGCAGCGGCGGAAGTCGGGATGAATCTGAAGTTTGTTTGCGTCGCGTTTGTGGTGTTCTGTTCCCTGGGGGCCCGCGCCCTCGACCGCGAGGCGTTCACTTTCACTAAGTACGATCTGAAGGTGCGAGTAGAACCAGAGCAGCAGCGGCTCGGCGTACGCGGCAAGATCACCCTGCGCAATGACTCGGCTATTGCGCAAAAAAGCTTATCGCTGCAGATTTCATCTTCGCTTAATTGGAGATCCATTCAGCTTCAAGGCAAGCCGGTCGAATTCGTTTCGCAAATCTACACATCCGACATCGACCACACCGGCGCATTGTCCGAAGCAATCGTCGTGGTGCCGTGGGCAGTGCCGCCCATGCAAACTATCGAACTAGAAATCGGATATGAGGGAGTGATCGCGCAGGACGCAACACGGCTCACGAGGATCGGCGTCACAGCGGATGAGGCCAAACACTCTGATTGGGACCGAATTGGACACTCATTTACTGCGGTGCGCGGAATCGGACATGTCGCCTGGTATCCGGTCGCGATGGGAGCGGTGAGTTTGTCGGATGTCGATGCCGTGCCGGAGGCGGTAGCCAGGTGGAAGCAACGCCAAGATCAAACCCAAATGAAACTTTCCTTGGAATATTCTCAAAGCAGCCGGCAAACTCCGCCTAAGCTGCTCTGCGATGGGGCAGAGGGGAAGAAAACAACGGAAGATGCGGGTGCCGGACAAAATCTGACACTCGAATGTTCATTCGCTTCTTTACGCACAGTGCTACCTACGTTTATGGTCGCTCCCTATTTAGGGGTCAACGGCACGGACCTCGCGATTCATTATTTGCCCGATCATAAGTCCGGCGCCGATGACTATGCTTCTGCGGTCGAAGAAGTCGTGCCTTTGGTGACGAAGTGGTTCGGCGATCATCGTCAGTCGCCTGATGCAAAGCTCGAGGTTGTAGAACTTCCCGATCCATACGACGGTTCATTCGAGAGTGGCAACATGCTGCTGACTTCGCTCTCCGGAAGCGATACCAAGCTATTGTTGTCTGCGACGCAGCAGCTGACGCATGCATTCTTTTCTTCACCACGCGCCTGGATACATGACGGTCTGGCGAGCTATGCGCAAGTGCGACTAATTGAAGAAAAGGAAGGACGTAAGGTGGCCACTGATTATCTGCAGGGTCACCGTACTGCGTTGGTGGAGTTAGAAAAACTTTCCGCCGAGAACAAAAGCAAAGACAATTCGCTCATCAGTTCGCCGGATGACTTTCGCATCCAGACAAAATCAATGTACGTGTGGTGGATGTTACGTGACATAGTCGGCGAGAATGCGTTGTATGCTGCATTGCACAACTACAAAGCTACCGATGATAGCGATCCAAAGTACATGCAGAAGCTGATCGAAGCACAAGCACATCGTAATCTGCAGTGGTTTTTCGATGATTGGGTTTATCGCGATCGCGGGTTGCCAGAGTTTCGTGTGGCGTCGGTTTACCCCAGTAGACTTCCTGGCGGCGGTTATATGGTGACTGTACTGGTAGAGAATCGAGGGGAAGCGGCCGCGGAAATACCAGTTACACTGCATACGCAAGGTAGCGAGGCATCCGGCAAGGTAGTGGTCGCCGGAAACTCGAAGGCATCAATTCGAATTCAAACCCCGTCGCCTCCTCAAGATGTGACCCTGAACGACGGCAGCGTACCGGAGAGGGATACGAGTGACGACGTATATAAAATCGAACCAGTGAATCATTAGTGGGGGTTGTTTGGCATACATTCAATTTCTTGGCGCAGCCGGCACGGTTACCGGATCGAAGCACCTAATAAATACTTCCGGAGATCTCTCCGGCAAAAGCGGAACGCAAGTATTAATCGATTGCGGATTGTTCCAGGGGCAAAAGGAATGGCGGGAGCGCAACTGGCAGAATTTGCCGGTCGCGGCCGCCGATATCGAACATGTGATTTTGACTCACGCCCACCTCGATCATTGCGGCTGGATTCCGCGGTTGGTGAAGAACGGATTTCACGGACCGATTTATGCAACGCAGGCCACGATTGATCTCTGTGGCATTTTGCTGCCTGATTCGGGCCACCTGCAGGAAGAAGATGCCGCCTTTCACAATCGGCACAAAACTTCCCGTCACGATCCGGCGCTGCCTCTTTATACCGAGGCGGAAGCGATGGCATGCCTGTCGCATTTTAAGCCGGTGAATTTTGGTGAGACCAAGCTGCTTTCTCCCGAGCTGTCGTTTCGCTTTGTGCACGCTGCACACATTCTGGGTTCGTCGATGGCGGATGTGACCTTGGCGGGCGAGGGCGCCCGCCCCACACGGTTACTGTTCACCGGCGACATTGGACGAGTGCATGATCAGGATATTGCGCCGGGGAAAGTCGTCTATTCCGGCCCGCAGTCTGGCGAGAGCGCGGACATTCTGGTGATGGAGTCGACCTACGGCAACCGCATCCATCCTAAGGACGATCCACGGCCTGCACTTGCCGAGGTGGTGCGCAAGACGGTTGATCGCGGTGGAAGTGTGGTGGTACCGGCATTCGCGGTCGAGCGTACGCAGAAGTTTGTTTTTATGTTGAAAGAATTGATGGAGTCGGGGCAAGTGCCGCAGGTGCCCGTTTATTGCGACAGTCCAATGGCGATAAAGGCAGTGGAAGTATTTCTGAAACATACCGAGGAGTACAGCGATGCGACCAAACAATTGATTAAACGCTATGGATCACCGTTGAAATGGCAGGGGTTTATTTTCGCGCAGACTGCAGAAGAATCGAAGCGGATCAACGAAGTGAAATCCCCGTGCATCATTGTTTCTTCCAGCGGCATGGTTACAGGAGGCCGCATTCAACACCATTTAGCGCAGCGACTGCCTGATCCGAAAAACACCGTCATCTTTATCGGCTTTCAATCGCCGGGCACGCGCGGGTTCACCATTAAGAGCGGCGCAACTGAAGTGAAAATGCTTGGCCAGACGGTGCCGATTCGAGCCCAGATCGCGGTTTTCGAACAGTTCAGTGATCACGCAGACACTCCGGAACTGCTGGAATGGCTGCACACCTTCACCAACAAACCATCCGCGACCTACCTTGTCCATGGCGAACCTGCGGCCGCTTCTCAGCTGCGAGATGCGATGACGAAAGAGTTGGGATGGAACGTGCAAATCGCGCAATGGATGGAAAAAATCGAAATAAAAATCTAAGCCCGCGATTGAGTAAATTGAACCAGAGCTTCTAACTTTTTGCGCGCGCCGCCAGAATCAATCGACTCGGCAGCGATCCACGCGGCATCTGGCATGTGCGCGGACTTTCCAGCGGCGACGATGGCTGCCGCTGCATTCATCAGCACGACATCTCTTCTTGCCGACTTCTCGCCGCTCAGGACATTTCGCACGAGGGCAGCGTTTTCGGCTGCGTTCGCTCCCCCGGCGATTTCTTCCAGAGGAGCACGATTCATCCCAAATTCCTCGGGAGTGATTTCATAAGTGTGAACCAGTCCCTCGCGAACTTCGGCGACACGAGTGCCGCCGGTAATCGTGATCTCATCAAGTCCATCGAGGCCGTGAACCACGAACGCCCGATGGGTGCCCAACATGCTGAGCGCCTCAGCTAACTTCTCGACTAGGTCCAGCGAATAAACTCCTACCACTTGCGCGGACGCACCGGCGGGATTGGTCAGCGGGCCGACGAGGTTGAATACTGTGCGTAGGCGCGTCTCACGGCGGGCATTTTGAACGTGTTTGGCTGCGGAATGAATTGCCGGCGCGAACAAAAACGCGATGCCCACCTTTTCCAAACACTCGCCTAGTAAATCGGGTGATAGCTGAATGTTTACGCCAAGCGCTTCCATCACATCGGCAGCGCCGCATTTTGTGCTCATGCCTTCTGCATTAACTTTGGGAGTCGAACTACGATTGCCATGCTTAGCCACCCGAATGCCTGCGCCTGCCACGACGAAAGCTGTCGCTGTTGAGATGTTGAACGTTCCCGCGGTATCGCCTCCAGTGCCGCAGGTATCGACGAGGGATTCACGGCCAGTACCGCTAGTGTCCAGCAGGGAATTGCCGTGCGCGGAAATCGGAGTTGCCACAGCGCGAATAGCTTCGGCAAAGCCGACAATTTCTTCGACGGTTTCGCCCTTCATGTGCAGGCCGACAAGCAAAGCCGCAATTTGAGCGTCGGTGCATTTGCCGGATAGCACTTCGTCCATGACGAGGCGAGCGTCTTTGCGCGAGAGTGACTCGCGATGATTCACTATTTGATGGAGTGCTTCGACGATCATTGCCACAGTAGTGCTCTAAAAGCAGTAACAGAACCCGAATTGCCGCGCAAGCTGTGAGGTTACCGCAGTTCGCCGAACTACAAATTTACGGGCTCGCGGGAATATTCGGAAATGTCGGCTCGAACACGGCGATGAATGCGGCGGTGAGTTTTAAATCGTGGCTCCATCGCAGCGACCGTGCACAACGAGTAGAAGAGCGCAGCGTTTGCGGGGACCTGCATGTTGAAATCGACCAGGCTATGCACGAGGATGCCGCTGATTCCAAGAATGGCCACAACCGAGACTGCGCCATTCAGGTTTGACGTCCATTTGGATGACTTACGCAGAGCATGTCGTAATGTGACCACCAGGAACCAGATCATGATGCCGATGCCGATTATTCCGGTTTCTGCCATCACCTGCAAGAAATCATTGTGCGCGTGGTTGACCACGGAATCCATATAGAAGCTGCGGAATCTCGGATAAACATCGGCAAACGTGCCTTGCCCCCAACCCAATGCCGGGCGCTGCCTGACCATGCGCAGAATGTCTCGATCGATCCGTAGCCGGATATCGGCTGCAAGGTCGGAATGTTTATCAGCCGCGAGAGTCGCAATTCGAGCTTTGACCTCGTGGCCTCCGGTCCAGGCAATCATCGCAAGCGAAATAAGAAGAAATGCGCCGAGGAGGATCCCGATATTTTGCTTTTGACGCTCGCGGAAAACCAACGCCAGAAAGATTGCGATCTCAACCGTAAAAGCAATCATGCCTCCTCGGGACCCCGACAGAAAAATCGTAGCTGCCATGAAAGCCGCAGCAGAGGCCGCAATCCATCGTTCCCGCTGGTTGCCAAAGCGGCTGAAGGCGAAGACCAGCGGCACCGGAATCAACATTTCCATCAGGCCGGCATAGTGATTGTGGTTCACGTATGGACCATAGATCCATCCACCGAACCGTGGCGTCCTAAGCCAGTACAGTTTGGTCGGAGCGCTCAGGTTTTGCAGGACGGCGAATAACGCTACGGCAGAACCATAGATCGCCAACGACGTGCCCAAGGTGCGAACTTCGCGACTGCGGGTAAAAGTTTGTACCAGCAGGAAGCAGAGAATTCCGTACGAGACATATAAGAGCAGTTGCGAAAACGTCGCGTGCCAGTAGGCGGAAACGCCCGCCAGCAACTGGATGCACATCAATCCTGCAAAGGCAACCATCGGCGGAAAAAGAGGACTCCAGAGGATGCTGACCCGGGATGATCGAATTTGGTCGAGCGCCCAATCGACTAGAAGTACCGTCGAGGTAGCTTGCAGAATGAAAAGTGCCCACGCATCAACCGTGCCAAACGCTAATGGGCAAAACATTAAAAGCGCTGCGACACTGAATAAAATGCGACTGCTACGGGACGAGCGAGCGGAGTCGGGAGCGATGGGACCAAGTGGCAGTTCGGGTAAAGTTAGCGGCGCAGTCATGGATGTTCCTTTGCCGACACGACCGATGCAACGTGATCAGCGGTCACGAGCTTGAGACTGTCAATCCACAACTTGCCGCGAATCGGCCGATCGGCAGGCACTCGGGCAATTCGCAGCACAATCAGATGTGTTTCGGGGCGGGTGGTGAAACTGCCACTCACACTTGTCCATGACTCGGTGTCGCGAAGGCCTTCGCTCATAAAAAGCTTAGCTTCGCTATAGACATCCTGAATCGCGAATTCTGGGGCTCCCGCACCCTCCATTTCGGTCGCTTTGTAGTAGCCCGAAAAAACGTACTCTGTCTTGGGATCAACCGAGACGAGTTGATGAATGCCCGCGTCTTCGATGCCAGGTCCTTGAAACACGATACGTAGCGAACGCGAGCCAGAGTGGCCCGCGTCGGGATCGATCGCAAGTGACACCGCGGACGACTTCTGGTAAATCCAGTCAAAGCCGTTGTTGAGAATGGCGAGACTGAAGTCGCCGTTCACCAAAAGATTCTCTTCCGTCGGCTGGTACGCTGCGAGGTCGGAAACCTTCGCGGCCTCCTGCCACGCACGCGATGCCTGCACCGGATCATGTCGGGTGAACAGGTAGCGCAGATAATCGAACAAATACCGGCGCTCGACCGGCTG
Source organism: uncultured Acidobacteriota bacterium (assembly GCA_963703465.1). GTDB lineage: Bacteria > Acidobacteriota > Terriglobia > Terriglobales > Acidobacteriaceae > Gp1-AA145. The sequence goes on from CAVPEQ010000006.1 coordinate 97,087, forward strand.
CTGCAGAGAAACGATTCGTTCCCATACTTTGGCGGCCGCGACAGATTGGTTGCTTGAAACTAGAAAGCTCAAAAATAGTCCGTCGGCACTTGCGGGCACGACATCCTCAAGCAGAGAATTGATGTCAGGACGAATCCTCCAGCAAACCTGGAGAGCTTGGGGAGTTAGCACAGAATCGCTTTCCAGAACTTTTCGATATTCGCGAAGCGCCGGTTCAACCGCGCCTTGCGATAGATAGAAATTGGCCGCCTGCCAGGCAAAATTCGTGGAATGGGGATTGGCCGCGTCCATCATATCCAGCGATTTGCGTTCGGCATCAAAGTCGCCGAACTGCTGTTCGGCTATCGCGCGATCAAGCCAATAAGCCGAATGGTCCGGATTTAACTCAGTCGCACTTTGCAGCCAGGGTAGTGCAGCGGCGGGAATCTGCTGAGTCAGTTCAAATCGACCCAGGCGGTCTCGATATTCAGCGTTTGACGGGTCGAGCTTTATTGCTTTTCGCAGATAGGAAGTACGCGGAATTTCAGCAAACTGCGCGGCGAGAAATTGACTTACCGTCAATGCTAGGTAGGCTACCGCCCCTGAGAAAAACAGAAACCAGACTGCGAATCGTCTCCTTGCGTGGCCAATTTCGAAATCCATTCTGGGGCGTTGACTACGCGCTCGATGATGCCGCACGTACCGAATCGGTTTCAGATTCCATGTCTTCGTCGTAATAACGATGGCCGTATTTTCCCTGATATTCGTAGTAGTAGTAATAATCCGGCGAATTCAAATCGACAGCATTCAACAACACTCCGGCGACCCGGGCATTGACTTGCGCGAGAATTTCGCGCGATCGGCGCAGCGCGGGCTTAGTGGTTTGTCCACAACGAATCACGAGCACAACGGCATCGGCTCGGGTGGAGAGCACAACTGCATCGGTGACGGAAAGCGTCGGCGGAGTGTCGAGCACGATGTGATCGTAGTGCTGCCGCAGTTCCGCAAGGACTTCGACCATCTGCGAAGAAGCCAGCAACTCCGCAGGATTTGGCGGCGGTGTTCCAGCCGGCAGCACAAAAAGATTGGGCAGCACGGATGATCGGAAAATCGCGTCGGGCAAGGACGCTCCGCCGGTGAGCACATTGCTCAATCCGCTTCGCGCCCCTAAACCGAGTGCCTTGTGAATGCTTGGGCGGCGAAGGTCAGCATCAACCAGCAAAACGCGCGTGCCTTTTTGGGCGAGGACGGTGGCAGTGTTGACGCTGGTGGTCGTCTTTCCCTCTTGCGGGAGAGCGCTGGTGATCAGAATAATTTTCGGCGGAGCTCCGACCGAGGTGAGGAGGAGCGAAGTGCGAAGAGCCCGATAAGCTTCCGACATCTGGGATTGTGGCCGGGATTGAGTGATCAACTCTACGGCTTCTTTCGATGCCGCCACCGTCAGGCCGCGCGAAGTTGTTTCCGAGTTATTTCTTGATCCCAGTGGAATCATGCCCAGAGAAGGTAGGCCGGAGATAGCCTGTGCCTGCTCGGGCGTGCGCACTGTATTGTCTATTCCCTCGAGCAAGAACGCTAGCCCAATGCCAGTGGTGAGTCCCAGGCAAAAACCAAAGCCAAGATTGCGCGGGATATTTGGCTCGGTGGGGCCGCCTGGAGTCCGCGCCATATCAACCTGGCGAATGTTGTTCGAGCGCAGGCCGGCAGCGACTCCAGCTTCCTTCAGCTTTTGCAGAAGGCCTTCGTAGAGCGTGCGGTCGGATTCAAAGTCACGCTTTAGAAAACTGTACTCGATTGCGCTTTCGTTGAGTTTGTTTTCCTGTTGCTTTTGTTGTTCGAGCGCCGCCCGCAGCATATTTTCGCGCTGCAATGAGGCCAGATAATCGCCGCGAAGACGGCCGCCCACTTTCTTTATCTCTATCTGCAGCTGGGAATCGATTTCTTGTATCTGATTGTTCAACTGCGCGAGCTTCGGATAAGCGGGGCCGAACTGCGTGCTCAACTGAGCAACTTGAATTCTTAGATCAGCCTTTTGTTCCTGTAGCTTTTCGAGCAGTGCAGAATTGCTCGCGGACGTCTTGTCTTGCGAAACTCCAGCGGCCACGGCAGCCGCAGATTCAGTGTCCCCGGCTTCGGCCAGGCGGTAGACGGACTCCTTCTGCATTCGTTCCGACTCCGCCGTAGTGAGTTCCTTATTCAGTTCATCCAGTTTGGCGGTAGTAATGTTCTGTTTGTCGTCTATTCCCAGGATCTGATGATCTTTCTGGTACTTCACCAGTTTCTCCTGCGAGGTTTCGACCTTCATTTGCAAGTCGACCAGTTGCTTGGAAAGCCAGTCTGACGCCTGCATAGTGGATTCGAATCGGGTCTTGAAATTTTGCTCAATGTAAGTGCTCGCCAGCGTATTCACAACTTTGGCCGCGAGATCTTTGTCGGGGCTGAGATAGTGAATATCAATGATGCGGGTGTTAGGCTCGAGCATCACGCGAAGATTTCCCTTAAAGCCGGCCAGCAACGAGTTGGCGCGAGGTGAATCTGGCTGCAGCGTTTCTGTAGTCAGTTCGAGTGAAGACGAGGGCTTCACGCCGGTGCCGCCGAACTCCGGCAGTTGATCCAGATTCAATTGCTTGATCACTTGCAACGCAAGCAAATCGCTGCCCAGAATCCTGACTTCAGTATCAAGATCGGTAGGATCGTAATAGTCCGCGCCGGAGTTCGTCGCATCCCGAAGGCCTTGCAGGATTGGATCGGGCTTATTGATGGCAATGCTTCCAACGGCGTCGTAAATTGGAGTTGTGCGCAGAGTTGCAATGAGGGATGCGCCAAAAATTATTCCCATACTTCCCAGGACGATCCATTTTCGCTTGATCAGTATGCGCAAATAATCGCGCAGGGAGTCGTGGGTGGAAAAGACAGGATGATTTATTACTACACTCCTGCCGGTCTGCATGGATAGGGGCGTTAATTCCCGCGGGCTGAGATTTGTCTGCAGTAGCGGGACGTCCATCGGCCTCCCCTTAGGTCGTGGCAAACCAATTGGCCGCGCGAAAGATGCGCGATGCTGCTTGTTGAGTAAGTATGGCAGAGAAAATCAGAGCGGGGCTTAATCGAGTTGGTTCGGCGCGCCGAAAGAGACGAGATTCACCGCGGCAGTTATCGAACAATGGCTATACTCGCACATTAGGCTAAGCGCACGATTGCGCAACATCGAGGAGAAACTTACGAATGAATTGGACCGAGCAGGTCGTGCTCGTCACCGGGGGGAGTGGATCGTTCGGAAGAAAATTTGTAGAAGTAATGCTGAACGAGTGTCGTCCGCAGAAGCTCATCGTCTTCAGCCGTGACGAATTGAAGCAGCATGAGATGCGAACCGCTGGATTAGATCATCCCAGCTTGCGTTATTTTTTAGGTGATGTTCGCGATCAGCAGCGATTGGAGCGAGCGTTTTCCGGCGTATCTGTCGTAGTGCACGCTGCAGCGTTAAAGCAAGTCCCAGCTTGCGAGTACAACCCTTTTGAAGCCATCCAGACCAACATCAACGGCGGCAAAAATGTAATTGAAGCGGCGATCAACTGCGGAGTTCGCCGAATCGTGGCGCTCAGCACTGACAAGGCGGTCAATCCCATCAATCTTTACGGAGCCACCAAGCTGTGCGCGGAAAAAATGTTCGTGCAGGCCAATGCCTATGCAGGCGCGCAGGACACACGATTCAGTTGCGCACGCTATGGAAATGTTGTCGGCAGCCGCGGCAGCGTGATTCCAATCTTCATGGAACAGCGCGCGCGAGGACGGGTCACGATAACTGACCCGCGCATGACGCGCTTCTGGATCACGCTGGACCAGGGAGTGCGGTTTGTCATCCGCGGCCTCGAGCAGATGCGTGGCGGAGAGATCTTTGTGCCCAAAATTCCCAGCATGAAGCTGCTGGACATGGCGCAGGCGATCGCGCCCGATTGCCAGATTGATTGCGTAGGCATCAGGCCGGGTGAAAAACTGCACGAAGTTCTGTTGTCCGAGGACGAAGCTCGCAACGCAATCGAGCGTGACGATATGTTTGTGATCCAGCCCGCGCAGAGTTGGTGGCGCAAAGAAAATTGGAAAAGCGATTCGTCATTGCCCGAAGGGTTCCGTTATTCGAGCAACGCCAATTCTCATTGGTTGACCGCTGAAGATCTTTACAAGCTGGTGGAAGGCAGCGCCCCGCCGGTGGGTTTAGATGGCGAAACTACGGTCCGAGCGAGCGCCTGATCTATGACTCCGATCGCGCCAACGAAAGAAGCCCTTGCTCTACACGGCGGAACGCCCGTGCGTGCCGAGTTTCTTCCTTACGGAAGGCAGTCGATTGATGAAGATGATATTGCAGCAGTCGTCGAAACTCTTCGTTCCGATTGGTTGACCACCGGGCCCAAAGTAGGTGAGTTTGAAGAAGCATTCGCGGCATGGGTAGGCGCGCGATACGCCGTGAGTTTCAGTAGCGGCACGGCAGCGCTGCACGGGGCCGCTTTTGCCGCCGGGATTGAAACTGGCGATGAGGCGATCACCTCTCCGCTAACGTTTGCGGCAACAGCGAACTGCGTGCTTTATCAGGGCGGTAAGCCTGTCTTCGCTGACGTCTGCGATGACACATTGAACATCGATCCGGAACGCGTGTCGAAATGCATCACGCCACGCACCAAAGCGCTGTTGCCGGTCGACTATGCCGGGCACCCTGCGCATCTGGACAAGTTACGCGAGATTGCGGATAGTAACGGCCTCGCGGTCATTGAAGACGCATGCCACGCACTGGGCGCGGAGCATAGCGGTCGTCGGGTTGGGAGCATTTCGCACATGACTGTCTTCAGCTTTCATCCGGTGAAACATTTGACCACTGGTGAAGGTGGAATGGTCACCACGGACGATCCAGATTTTGCCGATACGCTGCGAAAATTCCGAAATCATGGAATCAGCGGCGAGGCCCGTGAACGCCAGGCCCAGGGCCAATGGCACTACGAGATGGTCCTGCTCGGTTTCAATTATCGATTGACTGACATCGCTTGCGCGCTGGGCGTGCGGCAACTCTCGAAGCTGGAAAGTAATTTGGTGCGGCGCAGAGAAATTGCGGCAAAGTACAACGACGGTCTTAGTGAGCTGCCGGGATTTGGGACGCCGGCGGTGCGGGGAAATGTACTGCCTGCGTGGCACCTGTATCCAGTGCGGTGTAATTTGGATTCGCTCTCGGCGACTAGGGAAGAGATATTCCGGGCACTGCGAGCAGAAAACATCGGAGTCAACGTTCACTACATTCCGGTGCACCTGCACCCTTATTATCGCGATCGATTTGGTTATAAGCCGGGGGATTACCCCGTCGCGGAATCGGCCTATCGGCACCTGATCAGTTTGCCGATGTTTCATGGAATGACTGATCGCGATGTGGACGACGTCCTTCGTGCACTCGGAAAAGTGATGGATTTCTATCGAACTTAGGCGCGCTGACAATGAAAATCACCGCCATCGTTCAGGCCCGGATGGGCAGCACCCGACTTCCAGGGAAGGTGTTGGCGAACATTGGCGGCGAAACGGTGCTGGCGCGTGTGTTGCGGCGGTTGAGTGGTGCACCACGGATTCACGAGGTGGTAGTCGCCACCACTGATGCCGTGAGCGATGATGAGATCGTGACCGAGTGCGCTCGCCTTCAGGTCCCCTGTTTTCGCGGCTCGGAACACAACGTACTCAACCGATACGTGAGAGCCGCCGAACAGTTCTGCAGCGATCTGATCGTTCGGATTACTGCGGACTGCCCGATGATTGACCCTGAAGTGGTGGACGAAGTTGTAGCCGTCTGCATTGCAAGGCAGGTTGATCTGGCATGCAACGATGTGCCGCGTACTTTTCCGCGCGGCCTTGACGTTGAGGTTTTCACACTCGATACGCTTTATAAAATCCATCAGATGGCCAATAAGGCTTATCAGCGCGAGCATGTTACCGCGCTTGTCTACGAGCGCCGGGATATTTTCCGAACCTGTTGCGTCAAGGGTGGGCGGGACGTGAGCCATCTTCGCTGGACGGTCGATACTATCGAGGACTTGCAACTCATTCGTGCTATTTACGCTCACTTTGAAAATCGAGATGACTTCGGTTGGCGGGAGGCTCTCGATTTGGTCGATAGCCGTCCTGAGCTCGCAGAGATCAATGCTCACATCGCGCAGAAGCCGCTAACTGAGGTTGCCAATGTCTCTTAAGCGCGGGCGTGTGCTACTGCTGCATCCCGAAGACGATGCTGAAAAGGGTCAGTGGTGTCACCAACGCTGGGACCGCATTGTCGATCTCGGAGTGCCGGGGGAGCAGACTTGTGGACGCTGGAGTGAGAAGTTTCGATGTCCTGTCGAACACATCCCCAAATTTGAGATCAAAGATTTTGAGTTAGTCCGGCGCGCGTTGTCTTCAGGCTTTGGTCGGGTTGTAGATGAACATGGACTCGATTGGTGGGAACTGATCTCCATCCGGTTCCACGAGCAGATCGCACTGATCATTCGCTTAAAAAAACTGGCTGCACGACTGAGCCCGAACGACAAAGTATTTGTAACCCGTCCAGGATTTCATGCTACGGTGCTGGGCCTTCTTTTGGAAAAAAGTACCGAGAGCTTTCGCGAACCGGGATTTTATTTTGGAAGATCGCGCCGCATCATTGGGAATATCCGCAAGTTTAATTTCAGTCAGTTGCTGCAAATCCTAGGGGATAAATATGACGCAGGTTACCGAGTGCGTCGCTGGGTAGCCCATGCTAAGCCCGGGCTTGCCGATGAAGTCGTTCTACTCCCGGTCGCGCAGGGGAACGCGGCGAGAACAGCGCTTTCGTATGCGTCGCTGCTTCCTGATCGCAAGTTCCTGCTGGTGGCGACACGGCCCAGCGGATGGATTGCCCAGACCCACGGAAATGTTGCTGCCGCAAAACTGGCTTGCTATGCCGGCAGCAAGTCTGGTCAGGATCGTGACACGGAATTGAGGCGTCTCTTGAGCTGCTGGAGGGCGCTCAATTTTGATAGGCATTCGGAGCTGGGCCTGCTCGAACGCGCGCGAGCTTTCTCCGGAATAACGAAAATTCTTCGCGACGGTCTTGCGATTCGAGATGCTTGGCTTGGAGTTTTCCAGCAAGAGCGAGTCCGTGCCGTACTTTGCACCGACGACACTAACCCTTACACTCACATGCCTCTTTTGATTGCGCGACAGCGTGGGCTGCCCACGATCGCCTGCCACCATGGAGCGCTTGACGGCGGTCACCTGGTTAAGCGAAGTCACGCGGACGTGACGCTGGCAAAAGGCCGCATGGAACAAGACTATCTGACAAATGTGTGCCGCTTGCCAGAAGAGAAAATAGAGGTTGGTGCCCCCGCACTGCGGCAGCGAATGAATGCAGCGGCGTTGCATCCAAAAAGTTCAATCGTTTTCTTCTCGGAACCCTATGCGTTAGATGGAGGGCGTTGTCGAGAGTTCTATAGTGAATTACTGCCTCCATTGGCAGATATCGCTTTGCGAATGAGTCTCAAACTGGTGGTGAAGTTACACCCGATGGAGAGTGCGAGATACAGGCGAAAGTTGGTGAGTGCGGCCTTGTCCTCCGCGCAGCAGAGAAGCATTCGGATCGTCGAAGGACCGCTTTCCGACGAATTACTGGACAGCGCTTCTTTTGCGGTTACAGTACAGTCGACCGCGGCAGTGGACTGCGCAATTCGCGGAATCCCGGTTTTTCTTTGCAAGTGGCTGGACTATTCATATTACGACTACGTTGAACAGTTCATCCGATACCGCGCGGGCGGGCTCCTGCACTCACCGGCTGAGATCGCGAAAATACCCACCCTTCTGGAACATTTTCGGATCCCGCTTCGCGCTGATTTCTGGCAGTCAATTTCTCGTGAAAGGCTAGAGCAGTTGCTAGCTGGCCAGTCGACGATGGCAGTGGCGGTTTGAATTTTGGCGCTGACATGAATCTCGGGAACATTTTGATTCGCGCGGACGCCAGCCCGGAGATCGGCACCGGCCACATCATGCGTTGCCTTGCACTGGCACAAGCCTGGCAAGATGCGGGAGGTACAGCTACTTTTTTGATGGCCAAGTCAACGCCGTCGCTACAGACGAGGTTGGCGGCGGAGGGATGTAAAGTCGTTGTCATCGCCGTGGTCCCAGGAGGCAACGAAGACGCCGATCTCACGAATGGATGGGCCTCCACGATCGAGGCAGAATGGGTGGTGGTGGATGGATACGCCTTTGACGCCAAGTATCAAAAAAGATTGCGGGGTCATGAGCGAAAGCTTTTGTGTGTCGACGATGCCGGCGAATGTGGTCGCTACGTTGCCGATATCGTACTGAATCAGAACGCGACCGCAGCGCAAGACATTTACGCCAATTGCTTGTCGAGCACTCAACTGCTGCTGGGTCCGTCTTTCTGCTTATTACGGCGAGAGTTCACTCCGTGGCGAAAATGGCAACGAAAAATTTCTGCTATGGGGTGCAATGTCGTTGTAACGCTTGGCGGCAGCACTCCAGCGGAAGCCGGCGTCCGCGTCATGGAATCGCTTAGTCGCGCGAAAGTTGCGTGCCTTCACGCCATTTTTGTTGTGGGTGGCAGCTCTACGAATGTGGCTGCGCTGGAAAGTTGTGCAGCAAAACTTTCCGAAAAGATTTCGATTCGACGAGATGTCTCGAACATGGCCGAACTTATGGCCCACGCGGACGTCGCCATCTCCGCCGCGGGATCGACATGCTGGGAACTATGTCTGCTTGGATTGCCATCGATATTGATCAGCGTGGCAGACAATCAGACTCCTGTCGCGATCGAACTGGAACGCCGGGGATGCATGGTATATGCCGGACGCGGAAATATTGTTTCCCCGGATGAGTTCGCCCGCATACTCGAGAACCTTCTTGCGTCGCCCGCGGCCCGCAAATCCATGTCGCATCAATGTCGGCAACTTGTAGATGGCCTCGGCGCGGAGCGGGTGGTTTCTAAAATGCGGGAGAGCGTTTGCCAGGCGCTTTCAGAAGGTACGAGGAGTGCGCGCGCTTGAAGATCGCGATCAACCAGCCAACGTATCTTCCCTGGATCGGATATTTCGATCTTATCGATCAAGTTGACCTATTCGTCATCCTCGACAACGTTCAATTCGTTAAACAATCGTGGCAGCAGCGTAACCGGATCAAGGCCGGCAACGGACTACAGTGGATGACTGTGCCCGTGGTATTTCGCGGCAAGGTAGGACAACTTATTAAAGATGTGGAAATCCGAGATCCGAAGTTTACGCACGACCACATCCGTGCCATCGAACTTGCCTACCGTCGTGCGCCATTTTTCTCCGAGTATTTTCCCGCGCTAAAGCAGCGACTTGAAGAATTGCGTGGAGGTTTGCTGCTGAGTCTGAATTTGGGATTGATCGGCTGGGCGCTAGAAATCCTCAGAATAAAAACGCCGCTCGTATCGGCATCCAGCCTCGGTGTAGACGGCAAACGCACAGAGTTGTTGGCAAATATTTGTGAGGCGGTTGGCGCTATTGAATATCTTTCTCCATTGGGATCCGCGGAGTACCTGTTAGCAGAGCAGGATGTGCTGCGGCGGCGCGGAGTAGATATTTGGTTTCAGAATTATGAACACCCACCATACCGGCAGGTCTTCACCCCTTTTGAGCCCTTTGCGTCGGTCATTGATCTGATCTTCAATTATGGTGACGAGGCGGCGAGCGTTATACGCGGCGGGCGTAAGCAGCCTTACTCGATCGAGCAACTCTCCTCTTTAAGAGCAGCAGCAACTATAAACGAAGTAATCAGCATTGCCTGATGTCCCTGTTATTTCTCTACCGTAATCAACCAATCGGAATTCAAACGCGTGCGGCCACCGGTAGTCCACTCAGTTTTTTCGAAATTTACAACCGAAAACGGACTGAAATATTCGGGAATGTCTTCTGCCGCCAGAAAATGTTGAATAGTCCCTAGCTCATTGGTTTCAGAAATGTCGAGCTCAAAAGTGTTTGGTTCAAGTTCGCGGCCTTTTCCGTAGCGAAAGTCCTCGGTGCTGCGCAGAACAACGAATGCTTTTCCTCCTGCCGCCAATACACGATGCGTCTGTACAATGGCGCAGCGCATCTCGTTGGCCGAGGCGTAATAGAACGAACCGTAACTCACAACTGCGTGGAAGCTGTTCTCCGCGAATGGAAGGCTAGTCATCGAGGCCAATGCTACCAAGCCTGAAGAACTGGTCTGGTGCATGTGCTCTCGAACGTGCGAAAGGCCGGTGAAAGAAATATCTACACCAAATGGGGCAAAGCCGAGTTCGACAGCTAACCGCATGTGCCGACCGCCACCGGTTCCGATGTCTAGAAGGCGATACGGCGTGGGTCCGGAAAGTTGTGCACGCAATGCAATCAAAAACCGCACCACGTCCTCGCTCGGATAGAGGGGCCGAAATCGCGGATTTGCATGAAGCTGGTTCCAGTGGGTTACGGGATCCGGCACGCATTCACGTTATCGCAAAAGATACGAACACAAAAGCTGTTGTTGCGAATGAGACTGTCGAGTGACTAAGATTTGGAGCACCGTGCAAACCGCACTGAAATCGCAATCTTTCGCTGAAACTCGTGAAAGCGGACACATCCAAATCTGTGACCGCATCATTGGGCCCGGGCAGCCGGTATACATGATTGCCGAGCTTTCGGCTAATCATCACCAGGATTTTGAACGGGCTGCGCGGCTCATCGACGTCGCCAAGGACGCCGGCGCAGACGCGATCAAATTGCAAACTTATACGCCGGACACGATTACGATCCGCAGCGATCGCAGCGAATTCCGCATAGGCGGCGGAACGCTTTGGGACGGTCGCTCGCTCTACGAACTTTATGGCGAAGCGTTCACTCCTTGGGATTGGCAGCCGAAATTGAAACGAATGGCGAATGATGCTGGACTAGCTTTGTTTTCGTCTCCATTCGATGCAACTGCGGTCGATTTTCTCCAGGGAATGGATGTTCCGGCATACAAGGTTGCCTCGTTCGAGTTGGTTGATATTCCGCTCATTCAAAAGATTGCGCGAACCGGGAAACCAGTGATCATGTCCACAGGAATGGCGACCGCTGAAGAAATTGAAGAGGCGCTGGCGGCGGCCCGGCAAGAGGGAGCAACTGAAATTGCGCTGCTCAAGTGCACAAGCGCATATCCTTCGCCGGCTGATGAGATGAATTTGCGAAGCATCCCGGAGTTGGAACGGAAGTTTGGCGTTCCCGCCGGATTGTCCGATCACACCGTGGGTATTGCGGTGCCCGTGGCAGCAGCAGCGCTGGGGGCATGCATCATCGAAAAACACCTGACGCTATCGAGAGCAGATCGCGGGCCTGACAGCGCTTTCTCACTGGAACCAACGGAATTCAAGGCGATGGTGGGTGCGGTGCGATTTGCGGAAAAGGCTTTGGGCGTTGCCCAGTTCGGACCGAGCGCGCCCGAGCGGGCCAGCCTGGCATTCCGGCGCTCGCTGTTTGTGGTGGAAGATATAAAAACCGGCGAGACATTCACCAACAAGAACGTGCGGTCCATCAGGCCAGCCCACGGTCTGCATACCAGACACTTGCCGGCAGTCCTTGGACGCTGCGCCATGTGCGAAATCGATCGCGGCACACCACTCAGCTGGGACCTGGTAAGCAGCTGACCGTTTCCTCAGTTCTCACCTCATTTAAGCGAACCCATCTTGGCATATCGCGGGGGTATAGGCTGCACTATCCTCGACGAAGAAGCTAACCTTCGAAAATAACCATCCATGAGCGCTGCCACCAACATTCCTCCGCAGGAACTTGCAGTGCTTGCGCCGATTTTGGTGGCGGATGGGGCGGAATTTCGCAGCCGCATGGGCAGTATCTCGCGCCAATCTTTCGTTTATTTTGCAGGAACCATTTTTACCGCAGCGGCGGGATATTTCTTCAAAATATATCTCGCGCGTACCCTTGGCGCGGAGGCGCTGGGCCTTTACGCGTTGGGGATGACCATCATCGGATTTGTCGGACTGTTCAATTCCCTGGGCTTGCCAATGGCGGCAGCGCGATTTGTCGCCGCTTACTGTGCGCGAGGCGATTATTTGCAACTCGGAAGTTTTCTGCGCGGAAGTCTGGGATTGCTCACCGCAGTCAACGTGTTGCTGGTCGGGATGGTGCTGCTGGCCGGTCGTTGGCTCGCACTGCACTTCTATCATGCGCCCAATCTGAGCCCGTATCTGTGGGCTTTTGCCGCGATCATGCTGTTGGGCGTTCTAAATATGTTCCTGGGACAGGTGATGGCCGGATATCGCGACGTTGCGCGGCGTACCTTGATCACCCACTTCACCGGCACTCCCGCGAATATCGCCATCGCGATGGTACTCATCAGCCTTGGCTTCGGATTAACGGGGTACATGGCGGCGCAAGTCTTGAGCGCGCTGCTGGTTCTTTGTCTGCTGGGCGCCTCGGTGTGGAAGATGAGCCCGGCCGAAACCCGAAGCGCATCGGGCTTGCACATTAAGCGAGAAGTGGTGGCGTTTTCGAGCGTGGCCTACGCAATTGCGGCGCTGCAATTTCTGCTGGCGCAAACTGACAAGATAGTGCTGGGTTATTACCTGGACGCCAAGCGCGTGGGAATCTATGCGGTCGCGATGGCAGTGGTAGGCTTTGTGCCCATTGCACTGGACTCGGTGAACCAAATTTTCTCTCCTATTATTTCCGAATTGCACGCCGCCGAGAACCACGCCGTCCTGCAACAGCTCTATGCCACGCTGACGAAATGGGTCATGGTCCTGACTATTCCTTTGGCGCTGAGCATGATCATCTTTGCGCGCAGTCTAATGTTAATTTTTGGCCCCGCCTTCCAGTCAGGTACGGCGGTGGTCATGATTGGAGCAGTCGGGCAGGTCTTCAACTGCGCCGTAGGTTCGGTGGGTTTTCTCCTGCTGATGTCAGGAAATCAGGCGCAGCTGATGAAGATTCAAGCGGTCAATGCTGTGCTGATGATTTCGCTGAACGTGCTACTTGTGCCGCGCTTCGGGATCGCTGGGGCTGCGATCGCAACCACAATTACTACTGTCACGACAAACATCTGGGCGTTGATCTCAGTGCGGCGCATTGTGAAAGTATTTCCGTATAACGCCGGCTATCTTAAGCTGGCGTTTCCGAGTGTATTCGCGACAGCCGGTACGCTCGCGTTGGCGCGTTTCATGGGGGGAGTTCAGGCACCGTGGAAGGTGGCCGGTGCAGGCCTTTTGTTTGCGTACATGATTTTTGTCGGACTGATTTTTCTTTTTGGCCTTGATCCGAACGATCTCGACCTAGCAAAAATTGCCTGGGCGAGAGTGGGGCAGGGTTTTCGAAAAACGGTGTTCACTTAACTATGAATGAAGTGAGAAAAATTGCTTTGCCAGAACAGCTATGCCAAGCCGCCGAAGAAAAGTTTTCACATAGGTTCGGCGCGGTGGAGGAGCTTCTAACGGCTGCCTTGAATGAGTTGCTTCGCGATGATGCGCAGCAAATGGACGAACAGGAGCAGCAGATCATCGAGTCGCGCCTGAAGGCGCTGGGTTACGTTTAATTGCGTTTCCGTATAAGGGAGATCATCAGTTGTTAGATTTTGCGCGTAACTTATTTCGGCAGGAGTCAGAGCTAGGGTTCACCTTCTCGCGCCCACTGGTAGCCATCCAAAGCGATGACTGGGGACGGCTAGGTTTGCGTGACCGTGAAGGATACGAATGGTTGCGGGCACGCGGAATAAAACTTGGCGAACATCCTTACGACCTTTATTCCTTCGAGACGGCTGATGATGTTGCCGCTATCGCTTCTATGTTTTCTCGACATCGCGATTCGTCCGGCCGCTCGCCGTGCATGGTGATGACATTTTGCACTGCCAACCTCGACTTCAAAAAGATGAAGGCGCATGGATACAAAGGCATTGAACTGCTTCCGTTATCCGAGGGATTACCTGGCTCATGGTCACGGCCCGGATTGCTTGAAGCGTATCGGACCGGCATTAAGAGCGGAAAGTTTTATCCGGCGATGCACGGCCTGACTCATTTCTGCCCACTTGCGGTTGAAAATAACCTTGCTAAATCCGGAGAACGGGCCGAGCTTATTCGACTCTTTTGGGAAGCGGAAACCCCCTATGTTTACTGGCGGATGCCGTGGATCGGGTATGAATACTGGAACCCCGAAAAGCCGCACGCCGGTTTTTTGCCGGCAGAAATTCAGCGAATGCAGATCAGCAAGGCGCGCGAATTCTTCACTGCTTTGTTTGGTACGCCACCGGTTTCCGCGTGTGCGCCGGGATACTTTGCCAATCGCAACACATGTCGCCTCTGGGCGGAGATGGGGATTCGGGTTGCCCAGAACGGCGCCGGAAGCGGATTGACCGCGCCCTATATTGATGGCACAGGCATACTCCATCTTTATCGCACAATCGATATTGAGCCCAGTCAACGGGAACTGGAAGTTGATAAATACCTGCAGATTGCCGCCAATTCTTTTGCGCGAGGCCTTCCTCTTATCATCTCGACGCACTCCATCAACTTTCATTCCACTCTGAAAGATTTTCGAACGGCGACTTTGAGTGCTCTGGATTTGTTGCTGACCGCGCTCGAATCGAAATATCCGGACTTGTTGTATGTGAACGATCAGGACCTTTACGCCATCGTGACCGAAGGAGCATACCAGAGCCGCGAGGCGCGAGTTACGGTATCAGCCAGGCGGCAGGACTGGAAGGCGCGAGTTGCGCACCAAGGGGCAATGTGAAGACGGGGGCTCGTTCATTGGTATTGATTACGGTCGATTGCTTGCGTGCTGATCGCGTGGCGCCTTCCAGCCATCGCCGCGTTACCACACCTTTTCTGGATTCATTCGTTGGCGAGAGCTTCGTCTTCAGGAACGCATACGCTTCGGGGATTCCGACCTACTATTCTTTGCCAGCCCTGTTGGCTTCGCGCTATCCGCTGGCGCTTGGTCGAGATGTCGTTGGTATCGCGCCGAGCGAGAGTACGATGGCGACCCAATTGAAGGAATGTGGATTCCACACTGCAGCGTTCGTTGCCGGCAACCCTTACGTTTGTTCGGAACATGGGTATGACGCAGGTTTCGACGTGTTCCGGAATTCGTTGACGGGTGGAGAAACCGAATTCGAACAATCGAGGCGACCTTTGCGAGGGCGCACGAACCGGTTGCTTTCGAAAGCTTGCCATAGTCTTCCCGCACTTGGCGCCGCTTACGATGAAATGTATTTTCAGTATTGCCAGAGATCGATTCGTAACCATGGTGCAGCGCTCGACAATCTGCGAAGATTTCCGTCGGCCGATGTGATTGTGGACTGTGCCATTGCTTGGCTGCAGCAAAATTCCGCGACTCCATTCTTCCTTTGGCTTCACCTTATGGACCCGCACGCCCCTTACTACCCGAAGTCTGAAGCACTACAAGAAATTGGGAGTGAACTCGATTCGTATGATGCGCGACGGCTGAATTCTTTTTGGGCGAGAGAAGGCCTGAGTTCCCGGCGCTTGCTCAAGATCCGGGAGTCGATTGAGTCTCTCTACGATGCTGGTGTTCGATGGGCAGACCGGCAAATAGCCCGGCTCGCCGAGAGATTAGTTGAATTGAATCTGTGGGACCAGAGCGCATTCGCGGTCACCGCTGACCACGGTGAAGAGTTCATGGACCACGGTGGCAGGTTTCATCCACCCGTCAATCTGCACGAGGAGCTAATACGCGTGCCTTTGCTGATCCGGGTTCCAGGTCATCTACAAGCCCGAGATGTGAAGTACCCGATCGGATTGATCGATCTGGCGCCTACGCTATTTGATACGCTCGATATTCCTGCGCCGGCAAGTTTTCGAGGCCGCAGTTGCTGGCGAAAATTAAAAAACGATGAACCTTGGGAATGGCCGGTGCTCACGGAATGCAGTCACGGATGCACGAATCCGTTTCGTGCGGAGGCGCGATTGGCACCGCGGCTACTTTCAGTGCGCAAAGGCGAACACAAGCTGGTGATGAATTTTGTCACAGGCGGCGATCAGTTGTTCGAAGTTAGTTCAGATTCCGGGGAGGCAAGGCCGCTAGCACAAGGAGAGGCAAGCGATGTGCGAAAAAACCTGCTTCAATGCGCAAAGAAACACGTTGCGGATTCTCATAAGTCACGGGATTTAGATTTGCGATTCGCTGCCCGGATCAGAGAACTGCGGGCCGAATGGATGCAGACAAATGGCAGGCCGAACTGAATTGATTCGGATTCTGGTGGACAGCTTCGCTGATGCGGATTTGCCCAATGCTCAAATGGGCAATGCGCGAGAGATCGTGAGCCGGCTTGATCCTGCGCGTTTTCATGTGAGCATGTTTGTGCTGAATCAGCCTGATCCGCGAATTGCCGCCCGAAAAAACACGCACCTGATTCAGCTGCCGGATCGGCGGCAAACCGTCCGAATTTTAAGTGAATTTTTGTGGGGAGCGCATCAGATTCTCTTTTACATGAAGGCATCGCCGGCAAGTCGTTGGTATTTGAGCCTGAGAAAGCAGTGGAACGATCGCCGGACAACAGTTGGGACTTTGGAGTCGCAGTCAGACCTCAAGAACGAACTTTTTATTGCGCCCGAGGCGATCCGTCTCTGGGAGCGAACTATTTTGAGATGCGACCGGCTTTACAGTAATTCGCACTCAGTGCAGAACAGTCTCGATCGCGAATATGGACTGCAGAGCGAAATCATTCCCACCGGCGTAGATACAAAATTTTTCGTTCCTGCTGGGACGAGGCTTCCGAATTCGCGCCCGCGAGTGTTGTTCGTAGGTTCCCTGCGAACCTACAAGCAGCCACATATTGTCATGGACGCCGCAGCGCGATTTCCGCAGGCTGATTTCCGCATTGCCGGAGATGGGCCGTTGGGTTTGGAACTACGAGACCGCGTCACGACAGAAAAACTGAACAACGTCAAATTTCTCGGTTTGCTCAAGGGTGATGGGCTCCGGGCAGAATATCAGGGCGCAGACGTCTTTCTGTTTCCCTCCAATTGGGAAGGCTCACCGAAGGTAATCTTGGAAGCCGCTGCCTGCGGCTTGCCAGTTATCGCCCGAAGCGACTACTCGCCAGAAACCGTGCTGCATAGAGTCAGCGGTTACCAGGCCCGCATCCGATGAAAGCATCTTCACGCACCTGGAAGCCTTGCTGAATAACCCGGCGCTGCGGCAAGAACTCGGAAGGAATGGGCGGCGGCTCAGTCAGAAATACGATTGGGACGTGATTACCGCGCAATGGGAAGAAGCATTTATGCAATTAGCGACCCGGCGCGAACTGAGGAAAGCTTCGTGAGCAGCGCCTCGGGGTTGCTTTCTTCTGCAGGGGAAGAAGTTCGGAAGACATTTGGCAGTGCGCGAACCCGCCCGCTGCGTGTTCTAACGCTCACGCCCTTTTTCCCCTCCGCGGAAGATCCCTGCCGGGGTGGGTTTATTGCTGAACCGCTTGCCGCGATGAAGTCTTTCGGAGTCTCGAACCAAGTCATTGCTGCCCAACCCTTTTACGGGTGCGCCCGTTCGGCGGGAAATTCAGAAGTCCTTTGGGAAAATTATTTTTCTATTCCAGGGAATGTGGGTCTTCCCTTAGCAGGAAAATTTCTCGCTGCTCGCCTGATGCCGGGCATTATCGAGAAGCATTGCGTGACGCCCTTCGATGTGATTCACGCGCACGCGGCACTGCCTTGCGGACATGCGGCTGCGATGGTTGGAAAGCGATTGTCGATTCCTTTCGTTGTTTCAGTGCATGGGCTGGACGCATTCTTCACGCGACAATCCGGATTGATTTTTGGGAGTTGGTGTGAACATGTTGCGAAGATAGTTTACCGATCAGCAGGCGCAGTAATCTGCATTAGTGAAAAAGTCAGCGAACAGGTGACTTCCACAACGCATGCGAATGTGACTGTCGTTTACAACGGCGTTGATGTGGATAAGTTTTTTCCGGAGAAGGAGTGGAGTGCGCATCCTAGAGTTCTAAGTGTCGGGAATCTGATCGCAATTAAAGGGCATGCATTGTTGCTGCGCGCGTTCGCGCGGGTTTTGAGGGTCATTCCCGATTGCTCTCTCGAAATTATCGGCGACGGACCGGAGCGGGGAAGGCTTGATCAGCTAGCCGCGAAACTTGGGATCGCCAACAGGGTTCACTTTAGTGGCCGGAAGGGTCGTGATTATGTCGCGGAAGCCATGCGGCGCTGTTCGATGTTTGTGTTGCCGAGTACATATGAAGGGTTGGGGTGCGTTTATCTCGAGGCCATGGCATGCGCGAAGCCGGCAATTGGCTGCTGGGGGCAGGGCATCGAGGAAATCATCGAGCACCGCAAGACCGGCATGCTGGTAACTCCAGGAAATGAAGCTGACTTGACTGATGCCATGCTGAATCTTCTTCGAGATGAAAATTTGCGCCAGCGGGTCGGGACGAACGCTCGGGAGCTAGTTCTCGCTCGACTCACGTTGAACCACCAGGCGGAACAATTGGCGGAAGTGTATCGCAGGGCTGCACGATGAAGCTTCGGCTGGTAATCATCACAGAAATCATCGCGCCGTACCGCATTCCGGTATTTAATGCGCTCGCGAAACATCCGGAAATCGAGTTGAGGGTAATCTTTCTGGCGAAAACTGACCCCTCAATCCGACAGTGGCGGGTGTACACGGAAGAAATACGATTCGCGTACGAAATTTTACCTTCGTGGAGAACGCGGCTCCAGAAATATAACCTGCTGCTGAATCAAAAGGTCGTGAACGCCCTGCGGAAGGCTGAACCTGACACGATCGTTTGCGGTGGATATAACTATTTAGCTTCGTGGCAGGCGTTGCGTTGGGCCACGCGGAACCATGTGCGGTTCGTGCTGTGGTGTGAAAGCACCGCCAACGATCATCGTTCCCGTCATCGCATGGTTGAAAGACTGAAAAGGAATTTTTTTGACAAGTGCGATGGCTGCATCGTTCCGGGAACAGCGGCGGAATCGTACGCCCGGCAGATGGGAGTCTCTCCGGAAAACATATTTATCTCTCCCAACGCAGTCGACAATGATTTGTTCGCGTCGCGCGCCAACGACGCGCGGCGAAATGCGCCTCGGCTGAGAGCCCAACTCAACTTGCCAGCGCGTTATTTTCTTTTCGCAGGCCGACTGGTGAAATCAAAAGGTGTTTTCGAATTATGGGAGGCCTACGGCAGTCTGAGCGAAAATTTGCGATCGCAATTCGGCTTAGTGTTTGCGGGCGACGGTCCACTTCGGCCCGAGCTGGAAAGTATTTCGAAATCGATTTGCCCTGGAACTATACGCTTCGCGGGATTTGCGCAGCGAGACGAACTTGCCAGCTACTACGGTCTGGCAGATTGCCTGGTTTTCCCCACCCATAGCGATCCATGGGGATTAGTGGTGAACGAAGCCATGGCCTGCGGCCTGCCGGTAATTTGTGGGCAGTCCGCGGGGTGCGCGGCAGACCTGGTGAAGGCGAATGGCAGGCTGGTTGATTCTGGGAATGTGGATCAACTGGTGCACGCAATGAAAGAAATAGCGTCTGATGCGGATTTGCGTCGGCATATGTCGCGCGAGAGCTTGAAGATTATTCGGAATTATTCTCCTGAGATATGCGCAGCGAGGATCGCCCAGGCGGCATTGGCGTTCAGTTCCGCGCGGCGAAACCGTTCTGGCGATTTGCCATCAATTTCGCGTGCGGCATCGAAAACCGCAGGCGCTTTCGACTGAAAACCCAACCCGAACCTCACTCAATAACCGCGCCGCTCACGAGCATCAGTATCATCGGAATACAGTCGATGCGGTATTGAGATGCTCAGCGGATGCGCCAATCAGGGCCACAAACTTTGGGAGTCTTGATCAGCAGCCTGGTCGCGCTTGCGTTGCTTTTGTTCTTTCGCCCACAGTATCTCGCCAATCCTCAAGTTCTGGGTGCAGCCGTCGTCGCGCAAATCCTGATGTTCTCACTTGTCAAATATCGGCAGTCGTTCTTCGTAGTGCTGATGGTTGCATTTCTTTGGGCGGGAATCGACCTTCCATTGAGAAATGCATGGCTTCAGGGTCGCTGGATTGTGCTTGCGATCGGAGCGCTAGCCGGTCTTGCAATTTATATGAGAGATCCCAATCATCGCTTCGGCTTAATTCACTTGCTCGCGTTGTCGTGCGTGTTGTCGGCAGTGGTGTCAGCGTCGGTATCTGCCTATCCACAAGAAGCACTTTTGAAATCGCTAAGTTTATTTTTGCTATTTCTTTATGGGGCGACGGGCGCACGGCTAGCGGTACCCAGGTTCGAGCCGGAGAAATTCTTTCGTAAGTTGCTGGTCGCGTGCGAAGCCATCACCTACGCAACTGCTGTTGCCTACTTCCTGCTGCGATGGTCGATCTTCGGAAACCCCAACTCGCTCGGCGCCATTATGGGTGTGGTGGTGGTGCCGGTCATGCTATGGGGATTTTTGTGCGCGGAATCGATTATGAGCAAGCGCCGCCTCGGCTTCTGCCTGGCATTGGCGATAGCCCTTTTGATGAGCACGTATGCGCGGGCAGGAATCACCGGTGCGGCAGTCGCATGTTTTCTGGTTTGTGTCGCAATGCGGCAATATCGCCTGATCGTCGCCGGAATGGCTGTGTCGCTTGCGATTGCGACCCTCACCGCCGTATTAATTCCGCAACCCACCGGGATGATTGAAGACAGTCGTCCCAGGTCGATCAGTTCGCTGTTTTTGTACAAAGGCAAGCCCGCTGAAGATTTGATGGCATCGCGCAGGGGCCCATGGGACCAGACTACGGCGGTCATCAAACAACATCCTTGGTTCGGTAGCGGCTTTGGAACCAGTGTCACTGAACAGAGCGCGACCTATTTTGAGTTGACGCGAAAACGCTTTGTCGATTCGAGGATGATTCGCGAGCATGGAAATAGTTATCTGGCGATTGTGGAGTGGTCAGGGCTGCTGGGTGTGGTCCCGTTCTATTTGTTGATCGTCACAACGGCATTCCAAGCTAGGGCTGGCCTCATGCGGCTGCGACGGTCGCGAAATATTTTTGCGCCTGTTGTTCCTGCGACAGCAATCCTTGTTGCGGGATTGATCGACGCCGGCTTTGAAGATTGGCTTTTCGCCGCGGGGTACTATCTTTCGGTATTTTTCTGGGCGATGGCATTTATCCTGGCTGATCTCTTGCGTTCATCGGAGGTAGAGTTTGCCGACACCAACCTGCTAGTAATGCTGGAACCTGAATTTGCTCAACCGGCGATGGGACAACTCCCACGGGCTGCATTCCGATGATCCGGATTTTTGTAAATGGCCTTGCGGCCAGCGCCGGCGCGGGACTTACTTACCTGCGCAATGTTGTTCCCCACCTGTCGGCATTACCGGGAGTGCACACAACGCTGGCGGTGCAACCGACTTTGTGCTCAAACTTTAAGCGACTCAGTGACGTCGATCTAATTTGCCCGGAAGGCGCTGCGGGGAGCGGACGGCGATTTGTTTTCGAGCAATGTAAACTTCCCGGCATGATTAGGAAATCTCGCGCCCACGTTCTGATCTCTGCAGGAAATTTTGCGCTGCGCAACTCTCCCGTTCCCCAAATTTTGTTGAGTGGAAATTCGCTTTACACTTCCGAAGATTTTTCTCGCGACCTGCGTTCACGCCGCGAGTACGCCATGCTCGCGGATAACTATGTGAAAGGCATGCTGGCCAGAGAATCTGTGCATTGGGCAGACCAGACGGTCGCGCCCAGCCATGCGTTTGCTGATGAACTGCAACGCTGGACTGGAAGGAAAGTTGCCGTAATCCATCATGGCTTTGATCAGGCTGCGTTTTTTGCTGATCAAACGCCGCTCGCGCATGACATTCAACGAAAGCTTGGCGAAGCTGAAGGCTGCTTGCGGCTATTGTTTGTCAGTCATTACAACTATTACCGAAACTTCGAAACGTTACTTCGAGCGCTGCCGCTTATAAAAAGTCTCATTCCTGACAAACGAGTCAAGCTGTTCCTTACATGCAAGCTGGAGCGCGGCGCGAATCCAGGGACTTACGACGGAAAAGACGCGGGTAGGCTGGTTCGCGATTTGGGAATTAAAGACAACGTGGTCCAATTAGGCGCGGTTCCATACGTTTCGCTACATCGTCTTTATCGTGCTTGCGACCTTTACGTGACACCTGCGTATGCCGAGACCTTTGCCCATCCTCTGGTCGAAGCCATGGCGAGCGGATTGCCTGTCGTCGCTTCGGACCTGGCTGTCCATAAAGAAGTGTGTGGTGAAGCTGCACAGTACTTCTCCTGCTTCTCCCCGGAGTCACTGGCGAAATCGGTGGTTGCGGCTTTGGATCTAGAGATCAGATCGAAGCTGCTGACCGCAGGTAAGGCACGAGGAGTTGAGTTCAGTTGGTCGAAACACGTGAATAGTTTGTTGAATGTTGCAGCTGAGTTATGCCAAAATGCGCGTGCGGAAAATGCTATGTATTGCCTGCCAGCGGCGCCGACTTCCTGCCCTTGATCAGCAGAAACAGTCCCCATCGCTTTCCGATCCGGCGAATCAATTTCCGAGGGAACAGATTCCACAGAAGACGGTATCCCACGCCACTAAATCTTGAAGAAGGTTTGTGCAGCAATAGATCTCCGGGGCTGAAGGCCTGATCGATGCTGACGTTCTCAAGACCGCGCATCAACGAAAGAGCTTCCTTCCGCGTGAAGGTTTTGGTCCCTGGGCTTTCGAGACTTTCGTAAACGCAATGTCGAATCGATTGTCCACGCCAGAGTCCGAATCGGAGCCATAGCATCATTGCGGTGAGTGAGACGTGATGGTAAAGCATGATGCGGGCTTCGCCTCCCGGCTTAAGCACGCGCCAGGCTTCATCCAGACACTTTGCGGTGTTGGGGCTGTGGTGCATGACGCCATAGGAATACACCACATCGAACGAATCAGGTCCGAAGGGTAAATTTTCGGCGTCGGCGAGGAGGAGATCGGGGACGAGTCCGGCGCGTTCGCACCTGCGTTGTGTGCGTTCCAGCGAGGCCGCGGACAAATCTATCCCGCTAGCAATCGCCCCGGTCTTCAGCCATTGCTCGTAATCGGCGCCCATCCCGACACCGATCTCGAGCACGCGAAGATCGCGAGCCGAAGTGAATCCGGCGAAATCGAAAATATGCGGTTCAAGTTGATAACGGGCGCGGGCGTGCGCCTCGAATTCTGTTTTCTCGCCCAAGTATCGGGTGCCGCACGGCTCGGCATTCCAAAAATCGGCAACCGCGTTTTTTGACGGGGGAGGACTTGCGGAACATGCCACGGGCTAAGAGTAGTTGATAGGCCCGCGACTGTAGAGTACAAACTTGTGCACCCCCGCAACGTTTTCCGCCCACCTCATTCCAGTAAGATGTGCGCAGTACTTACATCAAAAAAATGCAGGAAATGGCGGTACGTTTATGGAGTGAGCCGGAGTCGACGGTTCCAGCCGCCGAATCGCCGCGAATATTTGCGCCAGTTACTCTTCCCGTCAGCGTGATTATTCCGGTGCGAAACGAAGGCCGCAATCTGCGCCGCTGCCTGGAGTCGTTGCGGGGAGCGGGCGAAGTGTACGTCATCGATTCACAAAGCACGGACCACTCGGCTGAGATTGCGCGAACCTGCGGATCACAGGTAATCCAGTTTTATTACCGCGGTGGATGGCCGAAGAAGCGGCAGTGGGCGCTCGACATGCTGCCACTGCAATACCAATGGGTCTTGCTGATGGATGCAGACGAGGCGCTCAC
Organism: uncultured Acidobacteriota bacterium; assembly: GCA_963703465.1. GTDB lineage: Bacteria > Acidobacteriota > Terriglobia > Terriglobales > Acidobacteriaceae > Gp1-AA145. The sequence continues at coordinate 120,797 of CAVPEQ010000006.1, forward strand.
ACCAGCTTTGGCGAACGAAATCAAAGAAGCAATTCGTAATCCAACAATCGACGGGTATTACATTGGGCTCGATATGTTTTTTCTCGGACGCCGCCTGCGCCACTGTGGTGCAAGTTTTTATAAGCTTTCATTGTTCCGCCACGGCAGGGGTGGCTTTGAATGCCGCGCCCAGCACCAAGATGGGTCCATGTGCGACATGGAAGTGCATGAGCATGTAATGGTGAAGGGACCAACGCAAAAATTAAAAGAGCGGCTGGTTCACCGCAACGTAGAGAGTCTCTCCCGCTACATTCAAAAACACAACGAGTACTCGAATTGGGAAGCGCAGGTCTGGAGAGAATCGGGAGACGACGGAACCGCGCTGCCGGCGAGGCTTTTCGGATCGCAGGCCGGACGACGCCGGTGGATCCGCAAGAAGTTTTTCGCGGCGCCGGGCTCCCCTTTTCTTTTCACGTTTTACAAATACGTGCTCTGCTTGGGATTTCTGGATGGTGTGCCGGGACTGATCTATTGCGGGCTGCAAGGCATTCAATTTTTTCAAATCAAGGCGAAGATGTATGAGGCGCAAATTGCAGCGCGAGAGATTCGATCTGTTCGGCCGCGCGAGCTCACGATTGTGAAGGAGCCGAATGTGCGGCATTAGCGGCTTGGTCAATTGGGGAAACCGCGAGACACTGGCACGGATGAGCGCGGTGCAGCGGCATCGCGGGCCCAACGACGGCGGATTGTGGGACCATCGCTCGCCGGATAGTTCGTACATTGGTCTGGGCAGCAGGCGATTGTCCATTCTTGATCTCTCCTCCAGTGGCCACATGCCGATGTGCAATGAAGACGGCAATCTGTGGATCACTTACAACGGAGAAATTTATAACGCGCGTACATTGCGCCGCGAACTCGAAGCAAAAGGCCACGGCTTCAAGTCCTTCGCCGATACAGAAGTGATCATTCACCTTTACGAAGAAGAGGGCGCCGATTGCGTGCGGCGCTTGAATGGCATGTTTGCATTCGCGATTTGCGACCTGCGGGAATCACGCCCTCAATTGTTCATGGCGCGCGACCATTTCGGCATCAAGCCCTTTTATTACGTGTGCCGCAATGGCAGGTTGGCTTTCGCGTCGGAAGCGAAGGCGCTGCTCGAAGTTCGTGGGATTGAAGCAAAAATTGATTTGCAGTCGCTTGACCAGTATCTGACCTTTTTGTGGGTGCCCGACCCGAAGACGCTGTTCGACGGCATTTTGAAATTACCTGCCGGTCACTCGGCAATTTTTCGCGATGGCGAATTGAAGATTTACCAGTACTGGGATTTGAGTTTTCCTCCTGCCGACCATGATTTTCGATTTTCCGAGGAAATGCTGGCCCACGAGATTTGCGATCGCTTCCAGTACTCGGTTGAACAGCAAATGATCAGCGATGTGCCGGTGGGTGCGTTTCTCAGCGCGGGACTGGATTCATCGAGCATCGTTGCCATGATGGCCCGGTCCGCAAAGAAGCCGCTGCGAACTTACACCATCACGTTTCCGGATAAATATCGCAGAGGTGAAAATACACTCGACGACCCCGCAGTTCCGGCACGGCTGGCGCGACAACTGGGCTGCGAAAATCAGCAAATTGTGGTTGAACCCGATGTGGCTTCCCTTCTGCCTAATCTTTGCTGGCACATGGATGAGCCTACTGCGGACCCAGCGATCATTGCGGCATATTTAGTTTGCCGCGCAGCAAGCCGTGATGTGACGGTACTGCTCTCAGGAGTGGGGGGGGACGAACTCTTCGCAGGTTATCGCAAGCACGCCGCACATTACTGGGCGCAGGCGTATGGAAAAATTCCATCAGCAATGAGGACCGTGGCCGAATCCGCAATCAATCGCATTCCGAATTTGCGTGGGAGCAATTTAAAAGGTCCGGTGCGACTAGTGAAGAAGATGCTTCGTTCGGCTGCTCTGCCGTCTAGAGAGCGATTCGTCGGCAATTGCACCTATCTGGACTTCGCGGGAAAATCCAGCCTCTATTCGCCGGACATGCGAATTGCGATTTCGGGTTATGAAGCCGAATGTGAGCACGCAGCGGCGTTCAAAAAAATCAGCCACGCCGATTTCTTGAACCAGATGCTCTACCTGGACACGAAGATCTTCATGACTAGCCTGAATCTTAATTACAACGACAAGATGAGCATGGCGTGTTCGGTCGAAGTGCGAGTGCCATTTCTCGACCATGAGTTTGCGGAATTTGTGGCTTGGAATGTCCCGCCAAATTTAAAACTGAAAGGTTTCTTCTCGCTTAGTGCGAAAGATATTTTTCGGAAAGCAATGGATGGCATTCTCCCTGCCGAGATACTTCGCCAGCCCAAGGCAGGATTTGCGGCACCGACAGATTATTGGTTGGCTAACGACCTCAAAGAGATGACTGACGATTTACTGTCTGAGTCCAGTATTAAAAGCCGCGGGCTGTTTCGTCCTGAGTCCATCCAGAAACTTGTCCGAGAACATCGCAGCGGCGCGCATGACTGGTCCATGCAGATTTGGCAGTTTCTAACCCTTGAATTGTGGACGCAGAGCTTTGTGGATGGAGCGGCCGATTTCTCGGAAGAGTCGAGTCGGGCGGCCATCGCATGAAGCAGATTTTGCAAAATACCCGCAACGGTGAAGTCGAAGTGAGGGACATCCCCGCGCCGCGCGCCGCCAAGGGATGTGTGCTGGTGAGGGTGGCTACGTCGTTGGTTTCTGCGGGCACAGAGCGTGCAGCCTCGGAATTTGCGTCGAAAAATTTGATCCAGAAAGCGCAGGCGCGCCCGGACCTGGTGCGGGACGTGGTGAGCAAGATTCGCCGTGACGGGATCTGGTCCGCCGTTTCCGCCGTTCGTAGCCGCCTCGATCAGCCATCAGTTCTGGGATATAGCTGCGCCGGGACCGTAGTTGAAGCGGGAGAAGGCGTCTCCGATATTCGGATAGGGGATCGCGTTGCATGTGCGGGGGCCGGCTTTGCGGTCCATGCCGAATTTGTCTGCGTTCCCAGAATGCTGGTCGCGAGGATTGCATCTTCGGCAGTGGATTTTGAAAGTGCAGCTTTCACCACGGTTGGCGCGATCGCGATGCATGCGGTGCGCACGGCCGAGGCCAAGCTCGGCGAAGTTGTGGCTGTGATTGGGTTGGGGCTGCTGGGACAGCTTGCCGTCCAAATACTTCGCGCTGCTGGTTGTACCGTGATCGGCTTGGACCTCGTACAAGAGCGCGCTGCTCTGGCTGCCAGTATGGGAGCGACTGCGGCCACAACCCTCGAAGAGGAGTATCGCGATTTGTGCTTCCGTCACTCGAACGGCTACGGCGCGGACTCGGTTTTGATTACAGCTGAAACTTCCAGCAGCACGCCAGTTAACCTGGCGTCACAAATCGCGCGCGATCGCGGCATCGTGGTGGCTGTGGGTGCGGTCGGCATGGAACTCGAACGGCGCCGATATTACGAGAAAGAACTCGACTTCAGAGTGTCGCGCTCATACGGGCCGGGGCGCTACGACTCTACTTTTGAGCAGAAGGGAATCGATTATCCCATCGGACACGTTCGCTGGACGGAAACGCGCAATATGGAAGCCTTCTTGCAATTGCTTGCGGATGAGAAGGTGAGTGTGAAACCGCTGATTACGCATCGTTATGACATTGTAAATGCCGCATCCGCCTACGAACTGATTGCGGGCAAAGCGCAGCAGTCTTATTTGGGAGTGATCCTTCAATATCCCGCTGATCAGCAGTTGGAGTCACGACGATTCGAATTGATCGGCCCTCAATCGCAGGCTTCATCCGAAAATCAGATTCGAGTTGGCTTGTTGGGTGCGGGCAATTTTGCGCGCGGCGTGCTCATGCCCGCGATGCGGCAATCTGGTACGGTACTGACCGGAGTTTGCTCGAAGAACGGCGTTAGCGCGCAATCCGCCGCGAAGAAATTCGGATTCGCATTCTGCACTACCGATGAAGATCAAATTTACTCGGACGATTCGATAAATGCTGTAGTGATTGCCACGCGTCACAATCTACATGCAGAGCAAGTTATCCAAGCTCTGCGAAGCGGCAAACACGTTTTTTGCGAGAAGCCGCTCTGCCTGACCGAAGAAGAACTTGACGAGATCCACTCGGCGTATGCGAGTGCCGCGAGTTGCCGACTGATGGTGGGATTCAATCGGCGATTTGCGCCGATGATTCAGCAGATGAGAGCGCTCCTTAGTAAGTCTGAAGGCCCCTTCACCATGCAATACCGCGTGAACGCAGGCCCGCTTCCGCCGGACCATTGGGTGAGTGATCCCGAACAAGGTGGTGGGAGAATCCTAAGTGAAATGTGCCATTTCGTGGATCTGCTTTCGTTTATTTGTGGGTCGATCCCGATTGCAGTACAAGCGAAGGATGTTCCTTCGCCGAGCGGGCAGGACATAACTGCGATCGTCGAATTTCAGGACGGATCGATCGGAACGATTACGTATGTGTGCAGCGGTGATCGGAGCTTCTCAAAGGAGAGAATCGAAGTATTTGGGGGCGGTGCTGTCGCGACGCTGGATGATTTCCGCAGGCTTGACCTGGTCCGTCTCGGAAAGAAGAAAACGTTTTATTCACGCTTGCGGCAGGACAAAGGGCATAAATCCGAATGGCGCGCTTTTTCCGGATGCATTAGGTCGCGGGGCCCGGCCCCAATTGCCTTTGAAGAGATTGTGGCGTCCACGCTTGCAACTATTCGCATCGCTGAATCGCTCCGTACTGGACTGGAACAGCAGATCGGAGGGAAGCAGCCTATTCCTCTCCCGGTCCCACTCGTCTCTTGATCTCCAGTTAAGGCGAGTTCTCAACGAAAACGCACTGTTCTTTCCCCTTGATGGTTTAGGTTCCACTGCGAAGCCAGCGCGCGATTCGATGCTATAGTCGCCTCAGTTTCCTTCGCATAAACCAAAACTTTGATGGCCTTGAGCTATTATCGCCGGATTTTCCGTGCATACTTGTGGCCCAGCGCCAGCCAATTGAGTTTTTGGCACGACCGCGCCGAGATTAACTCCCAGGCTCCTACCCACGCGCTCGGCGAGTACCACATGACATTTGAGGAAAAGGCGAAGTACGCCGGACCCCACGATGCTCAGGGAATTCCATTACTTAACTATCACGGCACGGTGGGACTACAGTACAACCCGATCGCAATCGCGCAGTGGGGTCTCGGGAATTACAACCTTTTCGCGCGAACCGGTAGCGCCGAGGCCCACGGGAAATTCCTAAAGGCTGGCGACTGGTTATGCGAACGGCTGGAGCAAAATTCTCACGGTTTGCATGTCTGGAACCATTATTTTGATTGGGAATATCGCCAGACACTCAAGGCTCCCTGGTATTCAGGGTTGGCGCAGGGGCAAGCGATTTCGCTGCTGGTGCGCGCGCATGCTGAAAGCCGCGAAAGCAAGTATTTGAATTGTGCGGCGCTGGCGTTTCGGAGCTTTCTTGCTGAAGTTGCATCGGGAGGCGTGAGGTTTGTAGACGCTGAAAAGAATATCTGGTTTGAGGAATACCTTGTTTCGCCGCCGACGCACATACTGAATGGCTTCATCTGGGCCGCATGGGGCGTGTACGACTATTTTCTCGCAACTGGTTCGCGCGAGGCCATGGGCTTGTTCGCGGCCGCCGTCAAGACACTGGATGCAAATCTTGACCGGTATGATTTGGGATTTTGGTCGCGCTACGAATTGTCAGGAACGCTGCTGCCCATGATCGCAAGCCGGTTTTATCACCGCTTGCATGTGACGCAGTTACGCGTGATGCACCGCATCACTTCCGAAAAAACTTTTGACATGTACGCCAAGCGATGGGAAAGTTTTGCCCAGAGCCGGTCCAAGCGGAGTCGCGCGCTTTTCTACAAAGGGGCTTTCAAACTTTGCTATTACTGAGGCCCGAGTGAAGATTCTCTATATCTCGCAATACTTTCCTCCGGAGATGGGGGCACCTTCGGCGCGCGTGTCGGAACTGGCGCAGCGTTGGGAGCAAGCCGGCCACGATGTGACCGTGCTGACAGGATTCCCGAATCATCCGGATGGAAACATCCGCCCAGAGTACCGCAGGAGTTTTCGCCGCATGATATTTCGCGAGCGAGTCCGCGACGTGAATGTGGTTCGCTCGTGGCTGCTGCCCTTGCCTAATCGCAGGCCTCTCGAGCGCATGCTGAACTACAGTTCTTTTATGGCGTCGGCTGCAATCACCGGCTCTTTCTTGGGCGCACCGGACGCGGTAATCGCGAGTTCGCCGCAATTGTTAGTAGGCCTGGCAGGATGGTGGATCTCAAGACTGAAGCACGTGCCGTTTATCTTCGAAGTACGCGACCTTTGGCCAGAGTCGCTGGTGGCGGTGGGAGTCGGTAATGCGAAGTCTGCGCTAAATCGTTCGCTGACCATGATTGCCGCATTCCTGTACCGGAAGGCTGATCACATCGTGGTCGTGACCCCGGCATTTCGGGAATTCTTGATCGACCGATGGCAGGTACCGGCGGAAAAGATTTCAGTAGTTCCCAATGGCGTCGAGACTAGACTTTTCAGCCCGCGATTCCCGGATTATGATTTGCGCTCAAGCCTTGGCGGCGACAAAAAATTCATCGCCTCGTTCATCGGGACTATGGGCTTGGCCCACGGTCTGAACACTTTAATCACGGTGGCAGAGCGCTTTCAAAAAACCGAGCCGGACGTACTGTTCATGCTGGTGGGCGAGGGCGCCGATCGCCAGCGGATCACCGCACTCGCGCAAGCCAAAGGCCTTTCGAATATTCGATTTGTGCCCCAGCAACTCAGGGAAAAAGTTCCTGACTACATCGCCGCTTCGGACGCTTGCCTAGTCCTGTTGAAGAAATCTGAAGTATTTGAAACCGTCATCCCCACAAAGATGCTGGAATTCATGTCTTGTGCGAAGCCCGTGATTTTGGGCGTCGGCGGCCAGGCGCGAGAGATTATTGAACGCAGTCGGGCGGGTGTTTGTATTGAACCGGAAAATGTTGATCAGCTTTGCGACGCGATCCTAAAGTTGCGAAAAGAAGGCTGGCTGCGCGAATCGCTGGGGCGAAACGGGCGCGAGTACATCATCCGCAACCTATCACGCGAGCGCACGGCGGACGAATATCTGCAAGTATTGAACGAAGTCATACCGGGAGTACGCGCTTCCGAAGCGGCTGTGGCTGCTTAAGGCCTGATCGCCACGATTCCCGCAGCAGTTGCCATTTGCACTGCAGCCTCGGCGGTGCGGGCTTGCATCAGCTTGCGGGCGCTAGTAGGCACAAACAAGATATCGTCTGCTTCCATTGGCAGATCGCTGATTTTAGCTTCCATCAGTTTCTTCAATTCCACCGGCACGATGATTGGTCCTGACGGACCTTTGCGGACAATTCGTGCTGCATTCAGCTTGGCGGTAGAGTTTGTTCCTCCTGCCAGTGCAATCGCCTGCAGCACACTGATGTGACCACTGTCCATGAGAAATCCGCTGGGCCGATTGACCTCGCCCACCACGTACACAATGTCGGCGCGACGAATCGTAACAATGTCTCCTGGGAGGACGGTAATATTGCTTTCAGTATGGTCCTCAATGTTGTGCGAGATAGGAACCGTAACTGGAGGCTGATCACGATGAGTGACCGTGATACTTTTCCCGGCACGATCGGTAAGTCCGCCTGCGGTCGAAATCAAGCTGAACAGCTTCTGATCGCCTAGGATCGGATAAACGCCAGGTTTGGTGACCTCGCCTAGAACGCTTGCCCCGGCTGAGTTGTACTCTTGCACAAAAATCTGAACATGCGGGTTCTTCACGAATCCACCGTGGTCCAGGCGGCGTTCGATCACAGCCTCAGCTTCATCCAGAGTGAGCCCTGCAACATGGACATAGTTAATTAGCGGCAAGTAGATTTCGCCGGTGGTACTGACACGCAGTTTGGTATTGAGTTCAGGAACGTTGTACACACTGACTTCGATCAGATCGCCCGCACCAATCCGCACCGCCGAATCGCCGCCTGGAACAGCTATTTTTGGATCGTGCGGAGCTGCGGTTGCATCTGGGGCTGCGGGTACCGGCTGATTGACTGGAACTGCCGTTTGCGCAAAACCCGCGATCGCGAAAATTATAAGCGCATAAAGAGCACACAATCGAGAACGGCGCCATTCCGGAATGATTCGCATTTTCTGCTGGAGTTTAGCATGGCGACGCCTCGAACTTAATTCCCATTTTGCCAGCGTATACACATCGGAAACATGAAGTGGTACCTACAAAGAGAATGGCCCCTCGCACCTGGCGCCGTTATAGTCGAAGTAATAGTTTCATCCACAACGGGGTTTGCAGCCGCCGGTTCTGAGGGGAACTGATTGACATTATTATTCCTGGGAACTTTCATAAGTTCGCTGTTGCTTTCGTTCGTCCTGACCAAAGTTGTCCGAGACATAGCAGTGTGCAAGCGGTGGCTTTCGGCGCCCGCCGGCCATCGTCACCTTCACAATGAGGCCTTACCGAGGTTAGGTGGAGTTGCGATTGTGTTTTCGTTTTTAATCGCAACCGCCATGGCGCTCGTTGCCGATAAGCTTGTCTTCCATTCGGCGAGGAGTCTCTCGTTGTCGCCCTTGGCGACGATCCTTCCGCCGGCGATTCTGATTTTCTTGCTGGGAGTTTACGATGACCGTCGCAATGCCACTCCGCTCTTGAAATTTTCGGTGCAGGCAATTGCGGGCGCAATGTTGTTTGCTGGAGGCTTGCGAATTTTTGCTTTGCCGGTCCTATTTGGCACGCACCACTTTTCCTGGATCACTGGTTTAGTGTTGACCATTACGTGGGTCATTGCGATCACCAACGCATTTAATCTAATCGACGGGCTGGATGGGCTGGCCGCCGGTTCGGCGCTGTTTTCTACGCTGGTCGTCTTCGTAGTCGCACTGCTGGGGAATATGTCGCTGATTTCACTTGTTGCGCTGGCATTGGCTGGCGCGATCGTAGGCTTTCTCCGCTACAACTTCAATCCCGCAACCATTTTTCTTGGCGATTGCGGCAGTTTGTTTATTGGTTTCATGCTAAGCGCACTGGCGCTCTACGGGTCCCAGAAAACGCCGACTATCGTCGCGGTGGCAATTCCTATGGTTTCTTTTGGATTGCCAATCCTGGAAACTTCACTCTCGGTGCTGCGCAGATTGATTAGCGGACGCCCGGTGTTCACCGCCGATCGTGAACATATTCACCATAAGCTTCTGCAACGCGGAATGTCGCACCGGCAGGTGGTGATCGTTCTCTACGGTGTTTCTGCGATCTTTGCCTTATTGAGTTTGTTTTTATTGTGGCCGACTGGCAGCACTCTAGGACTGGTATTAGCCGTGCTGGGTACGGGAATTTGGATGGGCGTGCAGCATCTCGGATATCTCGAGTTCGGCGAACTGCGGCGAGTAGCGACGAGAACGGTGACCCAACGTCAGGTTTTTGTGAATAATCTGGCGATCCGGCGGGCCGCAGAAGAGTTGAAGACGACGCTGGACTTTCAGGGCGTATGTCGAATTCTGGGCGCGGCTTTCGAAGAGAATGATTTCGACGGATTCGATTTACGCGCGAAGTTTCAGGGCAGCGAAGATGTAGTTGAAGCTCAGGCAGCATTCTCTCATGTGCGCTGGCGCAAACCGGGCAGCAATGGGGGAATGGGATTCGGAAACACCTGGAGCCTGCATCTTGACTTGATCAGCACAGGCAACAATTATTGCGGCACCCTGATTATACTTCGATGCTATGCACAACCTGACCTGCAAACCGACGTCAATCTCCTAACCTCGATTTTCGCGAGAAGCCTGGCCGACGCTTTGTATCGCATCATCACTTCAAACAAAAACATTCCGATCAAGACGGAAGGTCCCGCGTTCCTGCAAGCGCGAGCGGGATGATTTCCACAGACCGAACCTGTTCCGCTATTGTTAGTCGCCCAAGCTGATCTTTAAATTTATTTCTTTTCTCGTTCGGAGGAATCTTGCCTGATGGCCGCTCGACTGCCGCGTACTCAAGTACATTTTCTTTCTTTGCCGACTGCTATTTTTTGCGTGCAATGCGAATTAATCGGTGCGAACACTACACCAGCCTGCCTGGCTTGCGGCAGTAATGCGGTTCTGAGCCTGTCGCGTTTATTCGGCGGTTCGCTCCGCGGACAGCCCCTGGCGCGTCTAATCCAGGATGACGAACTCAACCGCCTGGTGCGCGAGTTGTTGTCCAGCGTGCCCGACATGGAATATTCTGCACCCGATACGAACGACACTTCCGATTGCAATCATGCGCCGTCTTTCGCTTCAGCTTCGAATGCGCGTGGCCTTTACGGTTCAAAGATTGATCTTGAGCCAGCGATAGGAGTAATCACCGAGCGCGCCCAGGCACTAACCGGAGCGACCGGCGCGGCCATCGCGCTGCGCAGCGGAAGCGAAGTCATCTGCCGGGCGCGTGCTGGCCGCACTGCTCCCGATGTCGGCATCCGGTTGCAAACCGACTCGGGTATTTCGGCCGAGTGTTTGCGCAGCGGCGAAGTTGTGCTTTGCAACGATGCAGAAGATGATCCGCAGGTCGATCTGGCAAGCTGCCGGCGGCTGGGTGTGCGATCGATTCTGGCAGCGCCACTGCGGCAACTCCATAGGACCCTGGGCATCTTCGAGGTGCTCTCGGCCTCACCCCAGGCCTTCACTCAGCAGCACGCTACCACCATGCAACTACTTGCAAGCATGATGGTTGCAGCTATATCGCGAATTTCGCACCTGGGCGAAACGCCCAGCAACGGGTGAGCTTCGGCCCCTCCTGGGTGACGATTAATACATGGAGGCTCCGCTTTCGCTGGGGTAAGATGAAGCTAGTCGGAGAGCGCCCCGGAGCCAGACTGGTGGAGACTGCCCAGAACAATGCGATTCACGGCCGGGAACGGCGACGCGCAGTTCGCAACGCGGTACACACTCCTGCTTATGCCAGCCTGAACGGAAGCGCCCAGGCTGTCTCGCTCGAACTCTGTGAAATTCTTAACATAAGTGAATCAGGTACCTGCATTCAAGCGCCGGGACAGATGAAGGTGAACCGGTTGCTGCCGCTGGCGCTTGATCTCTCCGCAACTGGCGACCGTATTTACACCACCGGCCATGTGGTGTGGTCGGAGAGCTGTGGACGGGCGGGCATTCGTTTTCCGGAATTGCCGGAAATTTCTTTGCTGCAACTGCGACGCTGGCTGCAAGCGAATGATGCAGCAGGCGGGGCGACCGTGGCTGTCGCCCAATCTGATTCCCACGCAGAGAATGAGAGCGATGGGCTGCCGCATCGGATCGTGCGGGCGCGACCGGCGTCAGCCGCGGGCTATAGTTCATTGATCGCTGAGTGGGTGGAAATCGAGAAAGAAGTCGAGCTGTTTGGCCCTAATGTGAGCGCAGCGCTGCAATTGATCGCGGAGCGCGCCCTGGTGTTGACTTGGGCGACGGGGTCGGCGATTGCGATGCGCAGCGATGTCAACTCTTCAGAGTTGATTTGCGAAGCGCGGGCCGGCAATGAATCTCCGGAATTGGGCGCTCGGCTCGACACCGACTCCGGCTTTTCCGGAGAGTGCGTTCGCGGCAGCAGCACTCTCATTTGCGATGACACCGAGATAGACCCGCGCGTCGATCCTAAGAGTTGCCAGAGGTTAGGGATCCGATCGATCGTTGCTTGCCCGATTATTGTCGACAAAAATCAGAACATCGGCATTTTGGAAGTGTTTTCGCCCGAGGCTGCCGCCTTTTGGGACAATGACGCTCGCACGTTAGAGCGGCTGGCGCGCATTATCACCAACGCGATGATTCGTGCCAAGCAGCCCGTGGGCAAAACTCCCCTAATTGACCAGCACGAAGGAAAGCAGGAAAACAAACTTGAACTGAAGCCTCATAAGGCTCTCGAAGGCGAGGCCCTCACATTTGGGCCGTCGTCGCGGGCCCGCCTGGCAATTTTATTTGCGTGCGGAATCGCAGTTGTAATTTTCAGCGTTTGGCTGGCAGCGCCGTGGATTTCAGACGCGATGACCAAGTTTACTTCGCCCCCGAGTTCGCAAGCAGCGGAAGTGAAGCCTGCTAATGCTGACTATGTGGGAATGACGGTGGCTGATCTGCAGAAGATCGCGCTGCAGAACGACTCCGCAGCCCAGTATTCCCTTGGGATGAAGTACGCTAGCGGGGACGGCACTGCGAAGGATTATCACGCGGCACTGAACTGGTTTCTTAAGGCCGCTGACAATGGCAATCCGCGAGCGGCGGTCAAAGTTGCAAGCTGTTTTTGGGCAGGAAAGGGAACCCAGCAGGATTTCAGCAGAGCATATTTTTGGGGATTGCTGGCTCAAGCTGCGGGAGACGAAACTGGGCGCGTGATCGTCATCAACAGCGCCCCACACTTGAGTGATCATCAACGATTCGCCGAGCAGCAGGAAGCCGACTCTTGGCTCCGATCGCATCACATGGGCTCCAGCACTGCACGCGCCTCGCGGTAGCAACCCTCATTCAATCAATCTAAAATAGTGTTAGAGGTTTCTTGTGTCCACCCTCCGCGAAGTGCTGAACCAAAATGTTCGCGAAGGCGAACTGTATGAACCCATCGAGCGCAACCGCTTGCGCTGCCACGCCTGTGGACACTGCTGTCCCATCGCAGACGGCCAGGTGGGGGTGTGCAAAGTTCGATTCAATCAAGGAGGAAAACTCTATGTTCCGTGGGGCTACGTAGGCGGAGTGCAATGCGATCCCATCGAGAAGAAGCCGTTCTTCCATGCGTATCCCGGAGCGCTGGCCTATAGCTTCGGCATGTTGGGGTGCGACCTGCACTGCTCCTATTGCCAGAATTGGGTGACCTCACAGGCATTGCGTGATCCGCACGCGGTGTCATCTCCGCTGCAGGCTTCGCCTGAATTGCTGGTGCGCGATGCAATTCGGCAGGGTGCCAAAATTTTGGTGAGCACCTACAACGAGCCGCTGATCACGGCGGAGTGGGCAGTTGAAATTTTCAAAGAAGCCAAGGCCGCTGGATTGAATACGGCATTTGTGTCGAACGGAAACGGAACTCCCCAGGTGCTCGAATACATTCGGCCATGGATTGATTTTTACAAGGTTGATCTGAAGAGTTTTGATGATCAGCATTATCGCCAACTTGGTGGGCGCATCGGCCCCATCCTCGACACCATCCGCTGGCTTCACGAGAACGGCGTTTGGCTGGAAATTGTGACGTTGTTGATTCGCGGCTTCAACGATGGTGACGACGAACTGCGGAAGCTGGCGGAATTTCTGGCGAGCGTTTCTCCTGAAATCCCGTGGCATGTCACCGCCTTTCACAGCGATTACAAAATGGCGGATACGCCTGACACGCGTTCAGAAGATCTGCTTCGGGCCGCAAAAATTGGCAAGGCTGCCGGATTGAAGTTCGTGTATGCAGGAAATCTTCCCGGCAGAGTGCGCGAACTAGAAGACACTTTTTGCCGCCGCTGCAAGTCCAGGTTGATTCACCGCTATGGCTACTTCATCGAAGAATACCGGCTCACTGCGAACGGATGCTGTCCAGATTGCGGAGATGCAGTTCCCGGAAGATGGGCGGAAAAATTTGAAGGGCAGATTGCGGATCGCCCGTTTATTCCGGGGCGACGACCAAATTTCGTTAGTCTGAGCTAGCGAGTTTGCGATTGCTCGCCATCTTGGTGTGCTTCTGCTTTTCTTCAGCACGATATTTGGCGACGCCAAGATAGAGCGCTTCCGCGATCTGCTGCCGGTACTCTGAGCTTTGCAGATTATCTTCATCAGCCGGGCTGCTGACGAACGAAATCTCCGCCAGGATCGCAGGCATTTGAGTTCCCGTTAACACAACGTATTGGGCTTCTTTCACGCCGCGATTTCGGATCTCAGGATTGCGCTCGGCTAATCCACCGTATAAAGCATGCTGAATGTCGTCGGCAAGGCGATGCGAGTTGGTGACCTTTTCGCGAATGTCCACACCCGTCCAGTTCACATCTTTGAGGACCGGATCATCTTCCGCGGTGCGAGCTTTGATCGATGAATACGTGGTCGTGTAATAAGTTTCGACGCCGCGCGCCGTTGCCAGGTCGCTGTAATTAGCGTGCACCGAGAGGAACAAGTTGGCGCTTGCCAGGTTCGCGATTTGGGCGCGTTTTTCGAGCGCCAGATACTCGTCATCCTGCCGCGTATAAATTACGTCCGCGCCCAACTTCTGCTCGATGAGTTTTCCCAGACGCTCCACCACATCGAGCACCAGATCTTTTTCCAAAAGCCCTTTACGCCCCACGGTGCCAAGGTCCCACCCGCCATGGCCGGCGTCCAGCACCACGCGAAATTCGGAGGCCACCGATGAAGGAGCATGAACCGTTTTCTTTTGCGGAGCTGTCGCCATGGACGGTGAAGGTTTGCTCAGGGTGGCGGGAACCGGGCTGCTTGGAACTTTATGAACATCGATCGTTAGCCGGTAGGGATTGGGATCGAGTTTGACCGAAACTTCCGACAAGCCCTTGGTTTCGAGCACTACTCGGGTCACACCCGCACTCGGTTGTGCCATACGGACCCGCTTCAAGAACGAATCATCGACTGAGATACTTTGATTGAGCAGACCGGAAGCCATCTTCGTGTCCTGCAAGTCAAAGTAAACTCGCGGCGGATTGTCGAGGGTATGCGCTTCGTACTGGATCTGGTCCTGCAGATCGACGACGACGGTGCTCGAATTTGGCGATGACCAGTGACGGATGCCAGTGACTTCCGGGTTCGTTCCAGGTTTTACTGGAGCTTGAGTCGAGAGCTGCGGCTCTGTCGGTTGCGCTGAGTTTTCCGCTTGCCGGATTGGCAAAGTGCTGGCGCTCGTGGTGAGTTGAACGGCGTGATGGAACCAGGCCCAGCCGAGTCCGACAGCCACAAGCACTAACGCCGCGACCAGCAGAATGCTCTTCGCCGAGCGCTTCTCCTCGGGGAAGTTAAGTCGCGGTTGCGGAATTGATACGAGTTCCGGCTCTGACCGCACAACCAACGAAGGCTGAACTGCGGGCTTCTGCTGTTCAATGCGACCCGATGTCGCGGGACTCGCGACAGGCGCGCTAGCCGGAGCTGGAACAACCGTAACCGGGGCAGGGATCGAAATCGGGCGCTCATTGGCAGCGGTTGTGACGGTTACTGGCTTTGCAACCGGCGCACTGGGGGGATCGATAACCGGCGGCGCGGAAGCAATCGTGATTCTCTCTACATCACGCGGCTGCGAAACTGCAGCCGGCGGTTGCGGCAGGATCCTTTCCGCCAGTTGAGCCAACCGGTCTTCTTCTTCGGGATGAATTGCCGCCAGGATCAACTCGCCCAGCAGGGTAAGGCTCTTGACGTCACCGTCGTTGAAACCGTGGGTCTTAGACGAAAAGGCCTCTATAAGTCCGACCACCCGTCCCTTGGCGGTAAGAGGGACGGCTACCATGGATCGGGCGCCGAGGGTCCGGCAGGCTTGGGCGTTGACTCGAGAATCGTTGTCCGAGTCGTCGCAACGGACGGTCTGCCCATTGCGCAGGCAGGCGCCGGAAAATCCAGAATTGGGGTCAAGGCGGATGCCGGGGTCAGGCGCAATTTTGCCGGCCGACGCCCGGCAAATAATAGCGTTTTCCTTCACCAGGGCTATGGCCACCCCATTTGCGCCGGTGATCGACATGGCACGCATGGCGACCAGACGCAGCACTTCATCGAGCCCAAAATACTCGTCAGTGGCGGTTTCTGAGGTCAGCCCCTCAGAACGGCGTTTAGCGGTCTGTTCATGGATACAGGCGAATGCCAGAAGCACCTGGAGGGCGTCATGGCCAGCGCGAGCGGGGGCCTCAGCTTCAGACGAGTACGGCACTAGCTGCGAAGGTCCCCATTCCGATCCAGCATTGTTGGGAGTTGCACTCATTTTTAAGTTGAACGCACCTCTTGACTGCCATGGTTCCTGGTCGAGTCGGCTGGAGTGGCACCAGCTGCGGCTGGATATGCCTTACCAATAAGTTACAGCGGTTCGGCTGCAACCGCAATAACTCTCTATAGTACTAATTCCTACCTCGGTGCTGTTCTTTAGTAAGCATTTGCAGGAATGCGCTGGTAGAATATCCACCTCAGGTTCTAATGGCCCAGGAAAAGAAGTCTCGTTGGAAGGTTCCTCTAGGTTTAATGGCTACCGGGGTTGCTGGCGCTGCAGTTTTGGTATTGCGCGGTTGTTGGCACCGCAAAATGAGCTGGCCGGTCCGCTACCAGCAACATTCCTACCAAGTGTGCCTCGGTTGCGGAATCAAGCGGCTTTTCGATGAGAAGTCGTTCTGCGCTTATGGCCCTTATAGTTACGACCTGAACAAGCTGATTTCCTGGGATTTGGATCAACAAGCCAAAGAAGCCGGCGATGAATCGGTTCGCCAACGGCCAGCATAAAAATCTAATTCGGGTCTGCGAGTTCTACTTTCGCTCCGCTGGCTCGCCAATGAACGAATATTCATTCAGCGGGCCAAAGCGGCGCCGTTCCGCGTACATCCGCCAGCGTCTCCACACGATACGCAAACTCGCCATGACGGGGATCGAAAGATAAACGCCGAGCACGCCGGCAATTTCCCCTCCCGCCAGCACTCCAAAAATCGCAGCCAGCGGATGTAGTTCCATACTCTTGCCCATGACACGCGGACTCACAACATAATCCTGGATCAGGCGCCAGGCGATCAGGAAGATCAGAAGAAATAACCAGTGGGTATAGCCGGTTAGCAGCGCGACGCCTAGTATCAAACAACCACCGACAAGTGGTCCGACGACAGGAATGAATTCCAGAATTCCGCCCGCGGTGCCCAGCATCAAGGCGTAAGGCACGCGCATCCCGCCCAGAACCGAACAGTAAGCGACCCACGTCAGTGCCGCTAGAGTGAGTTGGGCGCGAATGAAATCCGCCAGCATTTGATTCATGTCACTGATCACGCCTTGCATGAATTCTCGCTGCGGCTTGGTATGGACCACGGACAAAGCCAGTTGGCTGAAAGTTTGCGCGTCTTTAAGAAAAAACGCCGCGAGAATCGGGACCAGTATCAGCAGCCATGAATCTTGTGCCAGTTCGGCCACGTGCAGCCCGACTTTTTGCGCAAGGCGGAGCAGATCCTGGCGATGGGACGCAAGAAACGTGCTCAGCTGACGACTGGTGTTGGCGCTAAGGTGGTGCTCGACGCCTATTTCTTCTGCGATTTGCCCGCTGCTGACTTTCTCTAGAAGCGAAGGCAGCGACTCGCTGAGTTTCTGGGTTTCACGTCCGATATTGGGGCCGACGAAGAAAAAGAAAGTCGCGAGCATGATCACGATCAGCGCATAGATAACTGCTATGGCAACGCCGCGACTTTTGGTCCAGCGCTGAACACGTGAAACTGCTGGGTCGACGAGGTATGCGAAGAACACAGCAAACAGGAATGCAATCAGGGTGCGCCGGGCGACGTAGAGAAAACCCAGGCCAAGAGCAAACAGGAGCACGGTAAACAGCACGCGCGTGGTGCGACCGTCAATGAGTGCCATAGCTGCCTGGTTTCTATGCCGACGATTACTTTTAAATTCAGTGGGCCGAACAGTTTCAAGACCAGATCGGGGGCTGCTTCCCGGAGCTAGTCACGTACTACTTCGATGCCGTTATCGCCCAGCAAGCGAACGACTTTAAAACTTTCGTCGAGCCACATTGCCCAATCGCCGGTCTCCGACTTCAGCATAAAACGGCTCAGGTTCCGCTCCGAGCCGCGCACCATAACCTTGTCTTTGCCGGTGAACTCTATGCTGACCAGCATCGAACTGCGGGCATGCGGGTTCAAAGTCCCGAATTGCGCTTTCTGATTGGAAGGACAGCCTAACCCCGCCTTGTCCTGCTTGCACACCGTCGCCAGAAATTTCCAAGCCAGAACTTCACGCTGAATGAAGGCATAATCGTCGAGAATCGAAGTCGAAGACGGCAAGAGAAAATTCTGATCATGCAGCTTTCCATCGGCGCCGGTGGAGAAATGCTCGATCAAAAAAGTATCGTTGGGGTCAACTGTAGCTTGCAATTTGTCCGGAACGATCTCTTTCCACTCGTAATGCCGGAGGTTAACCGATCCGGTCAAATCCAGTTCTGAAGACTGGACTGCCTTCTGCTCACCCTGTTCGGATTTGAACTCGGATGATATAACGCTGCCGTCTGCGTCCTGCTTGATGGAAAATGTTTCAGTGGCAACGCGATGTGCGCCATTGAATACGCCAAACGAGCCCGAATCCACAATTTTGGGTGGCGCGTCTTTCTCCTTTGCGAATCCTGGCCTCGCCGCTATCTGACTTCCCAATAGCGCGAGAGCAATCATGCAAGACGATGCTGACGGATAAAACTTCACTTGGACGCTCCTGTTTGCGAACCTAACCCCAGCCGGGCGATGATTTCGTCGACGATGGAGGCAATCTCCCGTCCCGCAGTTTGAATGCAGAATGCAGCATTCATGTATGCGGGCCTTCGCCGGTCATACAGCACCGAAAAACCATTGCGGTCACGCAGCAGTGGCCGATCCACATCCGGCTGCTGACAACGGCGAAACAGATCTTCGGCGGGCGCATCGAGAAATACCGCCGGAATCTCATTTTCGCGCAGAAGCTGCTGGTTTGTATTGTCGATGAATGCTCCCCCACCTAACGAAAGTACTGAGGCATTGGCCCGAGAGGAACAGATGAGTTCCTGCAAAAGACGGCTTTCGAGGTCGCGAAACGCCAATTCGCCACTGCTTTTGAATATCTCTGGTATGGTGCGGCCATCTCGGGCCTGGATAAGATCGTCGAGGTCAACAAAATCCCAACCCAGCTTGGCGGCGAGAGCGCGGCCTACCGTAGTTTTGCCGGCGCCCATAAATCCGACTAGCGAGATCGCAGTTACGGTCCTACACGGAGAACCAGGGCTTGAGGGGGAAGGGGTTTCATCCGTCATTTGCGGCAATTCAGCCAACTAAAAGCTTGGACTAATTCTGGCGCTTCTTGAGACGGATTTTACCACTGAAGGAAAACAGCTTTACCGAGGAAGCTGCCTTGCCGATAGTGCCAGAGAGTGAGTTCGCGCCCCGAATCAGAAAAGGCGCGTGCTTCGGATCAAGCGAAAAATCGCTCTGCACTACGCCATTCGTCGACCGAGCAAGCACCTCGATGGATGCGTATGCAGGCGCAACCGCTTCAATATTTCCGGTATGGCTGGTAAATGCGTATTCGCCTTCGCCGCTGAAATCGCCCTCATACTGAATTTTGCCGCTGTTAGAGTTTACCGCTACCGTATCGCCGGTAACGCCGCTCATCAGGACATCGCCGCCCACGGACATAACTTCGATGTCGCCATGCACGTTGCTAAGACTTACCGCCCCATTAAGTGTGCGCACGTGAACATGACCGCCCGCGCAATCCATCACCTCGATGGCGCCTTCATTGCCGGCAACGGTCACATCGCCGCGCAATTTTTCAGCGTGCACCCGTCCATTTTCAGAGCGAAGAGTGAGATTTGCGTCCGGGGGTACCTGAATTTCGTACTCCACGACTCCGTTACTTGCATTGGAGCCCGCCAGCAGATGAGAGACGATATCGACCCGGTTATGACTTTTGCTTTGATCCAGCTCAACTTTGTCGGAATGCAAAATCGCGGTGACGACAACTTGGTGGGGAGCGCCAGCCCTGACGACCACCGGCCCGTAGGGGTTATTGATCGAAACCGTAGGGCGCTTGCCGACTTTGAAATGCAGGTCCTTGCGGACGTTTTCGGCGCAGAGCGACACACCCACGAGCATCAATACGATTCCGGCGGTGGCGGCACATTTTCCCAACGACATAATTCTCTCCCCACTACTGCTCGTCTTCATTGTTCTGGTCCACAGCCAGACGATATACCATTTGCTTTTGCTCGTAAGCATTCATCAATAGCTGCTGGGAATAAATATCGTTCGGATCGTTCCGGACTGCTTCCTGGGCGTCGCGAATAAATGAGTTGGCCTGGGCCAGATCGTTGCGGTAGGCAGCTACTTGCGCGGGAGGCCGCGCCGCAACCGTAGTCAAAATGGCTTTGTCTTCAGCGGAGACCACCGGGGAAGCGGGAACGCGAGGCATAGTAACTTTTGCCACTGGCTGGTTGTCGCCAATTTTTGCCGGATGATAAAGCTTGATTCCCGCAGCAATCAACAAAGCTGCGGCCACCGGGACCAACCACGCCGTACGCCAACGATGAAAGAAATCAGGCTGCGAAGGGCGCGGTGGCTGCTTGATCAACCCTTCCTTCCGTAACTGTACCTCTAGTGAGTTCCAAATTCTGACGCTAGGTTCATCCAACTCCCGCAGCGAGGATGCTTCGGCAGAAATCAGGCTTAAGTCCGCCAATAAATCGGAACATGCGGAGCACGAATTCAAATGCGCCCGCTGCTCAGACGTGCCGTCGCCTTCCAGGTAATCCGACAGGGCGCTTTCAAACTGCAGGCAATTCATACAGCCTCTCCCCGAACCATGCGCTTCTTCATGAGCGCTTTGCAACCTTTTCAGCTCTGTTTACGCGAAGCAGATCACGTAACTTTATGCGTGCCTTATGCAACTGCGACTTGCTGTTGCCAATCGAGCAGCCGATCATCGCGGCGATTTCGTTGTGCTCGTAGCCCTCTACATCGTGCAGTACAAAGATCGTACGATAACCCGGAGGTAGCTCGTCAACCGCTCTTTGCAAATGCAGGCGGTCAATTGAGCCTGCCAGACGCGAGTCGGCCGCGCCCAGCTCCTTCCGGATGGTGCCCTCGTCCTCACCCTCGGTGGTCTCATCGATCGGTACCACCGGCAAGTTCTTCTTGCGCAATTGCATCAGGACGACGTTTACCGCCATCCGGTGCAACCAGGTCGAAAACGCCGATTCTCCGCGAAACGTGCTGATTTTGCGGAACAACTGCAGAAAAGCTTCCTGCGTCAGGTCCTCCGCCGAAGCGGTATTCCCGGTCATACGCAAACACAGCGAATACACACGGCGTTTATGCAGGTTGTACAGAAACTCGAAGGCTTCTGCATCCCCCTGCTTCGCCCGTTCGATGGCTTCCGGCTCTACGAGCTTATTGCGCTGTGGTCGTTTCGCGTCCGTCAAATCACTTTCTTCCGGCCGCAATAGATGTGATGCGGCATAAAGTTCTTTTCGTTGTACTGGTTGCCGCGGTTGCCGTGGGGTCTAAAGTTACCCTAGTCCGCACCCTAAAGGGTACCGGAGGTTGGGTCAACTGCGCCAATTTAATGCAAATTGGATCATTTTCGGATAGGGAAGCTTATGAGACGCCGGACATCAGGCGCTTGGTCGGCTTGATCAACAATGCCAGGATTACCGCCGCCACAATGGGAACAATTCCGCTCAGACCAAACAGTTTCGCCAAAGGCATGGATTCAAAAAGGGAACCCGCGCGGCCAGCCAGCCAGTCGCCAATGCTGAGGGACAGGAACCAGACCCCCATCACGAACCCGGCGGCACGCGCCGGCGCGAGCTTGGTCATGGCGCTTAGGCCAACCGGGCTCAGGCACATTTCTCCGACCACGCTGAGAAAGTAGCAAAAGTTCAACCAGTTGGGTGACACTCCCACGCGGGTCGCCGGTGGAACCAACACCAGAAAACTCAATCCCACAAACAGCAAACCGACGGAAAATTTGGAAGGGCTGGAAGGCTCGCGTTTTCCCAGGCGAAGCCACAGCCAGGCAAAGAGCGGCGCCAGAATAATAACGAAAAGAGGCTGCACCCACTGAAACCAGCTAGCCGGAAATTCATAACCCAGCACATGTCGGTCGGTATTCCGTTGGGCGAATAAGTTAAGGGATGATCCGGCCTGCTCATAGGCTCCCCAAAAAATGCAGGATGCGACGAATAGCACGAAGATTGCTGCGGCGCGTTTCCGTTCTTCGGCGGACCATCCTTTGCCGAAGATCATCCACGAGAAAACGGCAATTGAAACGGCCAGCAGGAACCACCCCAAGGCATCGGAGACCGATTCAGCATTGATGTGAATGGTTCCAGCGGAATTGAGCGCCATCAAAACGACGAAGGAGAGCAGCGCCCCGCCCGCGGCCAAACCGAGATTACGTTTTTGACTGCGATCTTTTTCAGGATTTTCCGACCGCATGGGATGACGCCCGGCCTCGCCAAGGTGTTTATTAGTGATCAAGTATTGAATGACGCCGATCAACATTCCAACTCCGGAAGTTGCGAAACCGAGTCGCCAATTTACCTTTTCACCTGCCCAGCCCACGATTAAAGGCGAAAATGCTCCGAGGTTAATACCGATGTAAAAAATGGAAAAACCAGCGTCGCGGCGCTTGTCGCCCCGGCTATAAAGTTGCCCGACGATGGTGCTGACGTTTGGCTTTAGCAGACCGGTGCCAACAATAAGCAGAGCCAACCCGCCATAGAACGCCGCCAGTGTTGGCGAGGCCAAACAGAAATTTCCGCCGGCGATCAGTATGCCTCCAAGAAGCACCGCACGCTGTTGTCCGAGTAAACGATCTGCCACCCATCCGCCCGGCAGACTGAGCAAGTAAACCATCGATGTATAAAAACCGTAAATCGCGCCCGATTTCATCACCGAGAAATTAAGCCCTCCGGCTTGGACTCCCGCGGTCATGTAAAGGATGAGCAGAGCTCGAGTTCCGTAATAGCTATAGCGTTCCCACATTTCGGTAAAGAAAAGTGTGGCTAGACCACGAGGATGGCCGAAGAAACTGGTATCAGAATGTTGAGGTAGGGCGTCGGCGACAGTTTGTCCCATTCGCGAAATCCGTCTGCAGGAAGATATCAGAGATGCGGAGGTTCTGCATTCTCTTTGGGATCATCAGCGGCTACAGGGATTTCCGGATTACGTAAGGGAATTGTACGCCGGCGATCTTCTTGCTCATTCCGAACGCATGCAGAATACTGCCTGGTCCGAAATTCCAGCAAGGAGGTTGACTATGCGCTTGAAATATTTATTGGCTGTGATTTTGCTGGTCACGATGGTTCAGGCTAAAGAACCGAAGCACTATCAAAGCGGCAGACTGATAAGAATGGAGTCTGTAAAGTGCGGAACCGACGAGAAGAACGGGAAAAGTTTCGCAGGCGAGATGATTGGAACAGACTCTGCTCACATGAAGACGCACGAGCTTCTCTGTCAGCAATACACGTTGGAAACCAGCAGTCTTGTGTACACCGTTCGCCCCAAAGACGACAAACATCCGGCGTTGCTGCCAATCGGCGAGAAGGCCGAGTTTCGTTTGGAAAAAGACAAGATGCTGCTTCGGGTTGAGGACATGGATGACAAAGAACGCGAGTACATCGTGGTCTCGATCCTGCCCAAGGGGCAGACGGAACCGGCAAACAATTCGACTCCGGTCCAACAATAGGAACCCGGCGGGTATTCCTGGTTAGAGCGGCGAAGTGCCTGTTCCGGCTACTCTGTCTGGGCCTACCGCAGACAACCTTAAAGCGCAATACCCTTAACAACCTAGGGTAAGGCTGTAGCCGAAAAACCCAACCAGCCCCAGATGCCCTGCATCCTACCATTGACCTGCTGCCCTGTTCGGAAGCTGGGGAGAGGTGCGAGCAGAACTAATTCTAATTTTTGTTAAGGAGAAGGTAACAATGAAAAAGATCATGTGGTTAGCAATGTTAGGGCTGCTGATCGCAGCACCTTCATGGCTCGCGGCGCAGGAGGGTGGGTCCGATTATGACCACGGCAGCGTGGGAATTTTTGCGGACTATATGCGCTTCTCGCCGGGAGCAAGCACAACGAATTTTGTTGGTTTTGGTGCGCGTGCTGGTTTTCACGTTAGTCACCATGTAGCGCTTGAAGGTGAAATGAATTATGACTTCGAACGCAACTTCACTACCATTTGCAACAATTGTGTCGGGGGCAGCACCAGTTTCACGACAACACGCCTGCGGCCTTTAACCGGCTTGTTTGGACCCAAGTTTGAAACTCCGGGACCCTTCAAGTTTTTCGTAACCGGTAAAGTTGGTTTCATTAACTTCACCACGACCGGAGCTGCGGTAACCCCAGGCACCGTGGGCAACGCGATCTCTGGCGTCGGCGGCGGAGGTACACATTTCGCAATGTATCCTGGCGCTGGATTCGAGGGATTTTGGGGGCCGTTCGGACTTCGCCTCGAAGCTGGTGACGAGGTCTACTTGAACAATGGAACCTATAACAACCTGAGAGTGACCTTCGGACCGCAAATCCGGTTCTAGTTTTTCCTGGGAGCGGAAAAATGAAGCAGCCCGCAAGGGCTGCTTTTTTATTGCAAGATCACCAGCATTTTGCGTTTGCTGCAGTTGACGGAAAGCACGCGCTCCGAGTTGGGAGCCAGATCGACGTCCAAAGTTTCGATCTGGTCATAATTATTGCTGGGAGAGAGAACACGAATTTGAAGTGAGTGTTTACCCGCGGAGAACTGGAAACTCGTCACCTGGTTAATTTCTACCGTGCGCAACAACGAATGTTTTTGATCGTTCCCGCGCAGGTTCTGATCGGAAATCAGTTTGTCGTCTAACCAGAGAGAAGCTTTGGCGGCGTTGAAATGGTGCTGGATTTCCACTTGCACTTTCGCAGACGCGACCGGTGCGGGCGGGGGTGCCTGCGCGCTTTTGGCGTGTACAGGCGTTCTCCGCGGCGTCATTTTTTCTAGTACTGCGCGTATGTGGGTTTGAGCTGCAGCCAGCGGATGCGGACGAATGGGGTGCGAGCGCAGTTCCGCTATGACATCTGCGGGAAGAGGAACGTTGCGCACTTTTGTCATTCTCCAGACAAAAAGCAAACCAGCGATCACGACCAAAAGAATCGCTGCCGGCAGCGAGTACCGCATGTACGGTTTCGCAAGCGATGCGGCTTTTCTTCGCCCCTGCGGCGCATCGCCGTGCAACGACGGAGTCATAAAGGATGCGCTATCCGTCGCAACCGAGCCGAACTCGCGAAATTGCTGAATCGCGCGAGCCAAAGCGGCGCCGCTGGGATAGCGATCTTCAGGATCTTTCGCAATTGCACGCGAAACAATGGCATCCAGCTCCGGCGATACCTCGGTTTGAAAACTGGTGACCGGAACCGGCTCAATATTCATGACCTTGAAAACGACTGTTTTGGCACTATTACCCTGAAATGGACGGAATCCCGTGATCATGCTGTAAAGCACTACACCAAGTGAGAACAGATCAGAACGGGCATCACCCTGTTTACCGCTCATCTGCTCCGGCGCCATGTAGGCAGGGCTGCCCACAACCTCACCAACCTGAGTGATTTCGTGACGAAGCCAGGCAACGCCGAAGTCTGCGATCTTGGCATGGCCGTCTTCGGTAATCAGAATATTTGAGGGCTTAATGTCGCGGTGCACTACGCCTTGATTGTGAGCGTAATCGAGCGCTTCTGCGATCTCTTGCGCGTACTGCAGCGCCAGCGGCAGGCTTAACTTGCGATTGCGGCCCAGCAACCTACTAAGAGGTTCGCCGGTGACATACTCCATCACCAGATAAGGTTCTTGCGTTTCGGGGTCTTGGCCCGCGTCGAAAATCGTCACAACACCAGGATGCGAGAGTCGTCCCGCGGCTCGGACCTCACGCAGGAATCGTGCGCGATATTCCTGTTCGTCTGCGAATTCCTGACCGGTCAGCGAAATGGTTTTAATCGCGACTTGACGTCCGATTTGAGGGTCATAGGCGCGATACACTACGCCCATGGCGCCACGACCAATTTCGGCTTCAATAAGATAGCGGCCCAGGCTTTGGTGGAGAGTGCTCACACGTAGCTGAATCTTAGAATTCTCCACGGCTACAGTCAGCATGGAATCAGTCCCATGGCGATTACATCAGTAACTAGATCTGGAAGTGACCAGGGTTACTTGGTAACCTTGTGCCCACCTGCAGGGAGAAAATAGCTATTGGGAGGGTTCTGGAGACCTGCGCCGCAGTTCGATTGCGCCGCTTTGAGGAGGCAGGGAGAAGGGGAACTCAACCACAAGGTTCGCTACCGGCAGGCGTAAAATGAAGTGCTCTGGTTTTCGCCAGGGGCCGATCCAACGATCTTTGATGCTGAAGAATACCCAGCCCGTAATTGTAGGTTTTGCGGGGCCCAATACGGCATGGCGCAACGACTGAGTACTTACGAAATCCATCATTTCGGTATAGTCCTTCAGCCGGGCTTGCAGTTCCGCTTCTTTCTGCTCCTTTTGCTCAGGATGTTTGCGTACTTCATGGCGCTCGACCTGGTCGGTAACGCTGTCCACGTCCGCTTGTAAATGCTGAACGATGTCGTTGGGATCCAATGATGTCTTTATCACCTGGTGATGTTCCGAAAATTCCAATGCGAATCGGCGTTGGTGAATTTCAAACTGGCTGCTGCCTTTGTAAGTAAAACTTAGGGAAACCGTCAGCATCGGGGTGGCGCGGTGCGGTATTTTTTCCAGTTCCTTGGGATCGACCGCCAGTGTAATTTCGTAATTGGACGAGGATAGCTGGTAATATGTGCGTCCATCGTCTCCCTGACGAACACTGCAGTTCGGCGTGTTTTCGGCCCAGCGCACAACCGTAAGCGACGGTTGACTCTCGGCGCATAAAAAGGAACTCAGAAGAACGATGACAGTTACTGGAGCTGCTAAGCGCACTCGGGCAGTATAGAAGAATCTCAAACAGGAACAAGGTTGATGCTGAGGTTCCCGTCAAACTCCTTGCTGGTGGCTGGTTGTGAAGAAATCACTGAGAAGCCTATCCTGTTAAATCGATCATAGGCGAGCAACCCGGCACTTCAAATCAGCTCTCTTAAATGACGCCTTGGCCTCGCTTTCATCCTTCTCTGGCCGGAGCTAAAATGCGATCCCTTTTGTCTCGGCTACTGATCTGTGCCTTGTTGCTAATCGCGATAGATATTTCTGCCGCCGCGGCTGCTCCGTGTTCGTTGAGCCAGAGTAATCCGTCGGTAACCGTATGCACCCCCACGCCTAATGCGCTGGTGCAAAGCCAGGTGAACGTCATCGCCGGAAGCACCGACTCGAACTCAGTCACGGCTATGCAGATCTATGTCGACAACAAACTTGTTTATCAGGTGAATGCTTCAACCGTGAACACGTTTGTAAGTCTTCCGGTTGGATATCACCTGATCACGGTTCAAGGGTGGGACTCGACCCACGCCACGTTCAAAAGCAATGTTCCGGTGGCGATGCAGCCGCCTTGCGCTTTGAACGCTACCAATCAAACGGTGACCATCTGCTCGCTGGTAAGCGGATCAGTCGTTAGCCAGCCGTTTCATGTAGTTGCCGCAGCAACTGACACCAATCCAGTGAAATCCATGACGCTGTTTATTGACGGCGTTGGCAAAGGCGGAATTTCAAACTCGGCGATGCTCGATTTGTACGTAAATAACCTGACACTGGGTACGCACGCAGTCGCCGTTCAAGCTCAGGACAGCACTGGAGCTTTATTCAAACAGAGATTCAATATCACGGTGACAGCGGCCGCAAATGGCTTAATGAACCTGAACCACATCATCGTCATGTTGCAGGAAAACCGCTCGTTCGACAGCTACTTTGGGATGCTGGGTCCTTACAAAGCTTCCGAAGGCTTGGCAAACGATGTGGATGGTCTGAACCTGAGCACTACATTGCTCAATACGCAAGGCCAGCCGGTGAAGCCTTTTCACCAGCAGACGGTATGCACTGAAAACCTTAGTCCGGCATGGACCGAGGCGCATGTAGATGTGAATGGAGGACTGATGGATGGGTTCATGCGTACATCAACGTCGGTGCCTTCGACCATCGATCCTACAGGGACGCGAGCCATGGGGTATTACGATCAGAGCGATCTGCCCTACTATTACGAAGCTGCAGCCAGGTTTGCCACCAGCGACCGATTTTTTTCCCCGGCACTGACTAACACGGTGCCGAACCGGTTTTATTTGTTTACTGGAACTTCGTTTGGCAATGCCTTTCCCCCCACTCCGCCTTCTGGGGGATTTACTCAACCCACCATTTTTGCGCATCTCGACCAGGCGGGCGTGAGCTGGCGCTATTACTATCAGGACGCCCTGTCATCGGTGTTGATTCAGGAGTTTTCGATTTACAAAACCGATGCGGCAAAGGTGGTGCCGATCGCAAACTGGGCCAGCGACGTGTCGAACGACAGCACTTTGCCTTCGGTCATTTTTATCGAGCGGGCGTCACAATCTAGCCGCGACGAACACCCGGGGGCGAATATCCAGGCAGGAGCCGCGGACGTTTCGAATATTATCAACCCCCTGATTAGCAGCCCGTCGTGGCAAGACAGTGCGTTCATCCTGGCGTATGACGAAGGCGGCGGGCTGTACGAGCATGTACTGCCCTCGCGGGAAATTCTTCCGGATTCCTTGGCACCGAAGTTGAAATCGACAGACAAGCCAGGTGCGTTCAACCAAACTGGATTTCGCGTGCCCCTGATAGTCTTCTCACCTTGGGCGCGACCTAGTTTTGTTTCGCACACCACCCGCGACTACACGTCCATTCTTCGCCTGATTGAAGACCGATTTAACGTAGCCCCACTCACTTTGCGCGACGCTAATGCGGATGACATGATGGAGTTCTTCGATTTTTCAGGAGCGCCTCCGTTGCTTACCCCTCCAGTGCTGCCGCCCCAGCCAACTGACGGAAATTGCCAGCCGGGCATGGAGAAAGCTCCCGGATTCTAGCTCCACATTCTCAACCTCGGTTCCGATAGGTGGCATTGTCGCAACGGAACCCATCTTGCCAACATCGCGTAGATATTCCTCTGCTAGGGTGAAGTCAATCGTCTCAGAATCAGATTGAGACTTGGGTGTTTGGAGGGGGACAATGGAGCTGTACGTCCGCTCGGACGCAGTTGTGTCCCGTGTTATTGCCGGGGAAACTTTAATCGTACCGATCAGCAAGGGGATCGGCGATCTGGCTTCCATTTACAGCTTGAATCCGGTTGCGACCACGATCTGGGAGGCGATTTCGCGTCCTCGCAGCAAAGGCGAGATTGTTCAGTTGCTTGCGCGCGAATTCGAAGCTGAAAGCAAACAGATTGAACGCGACCTGGAAGTTTTTCTAGTCGAAATGGAGTCGGTGGGGTTGGTCACGGAAGTCGGAGTGGCTGCAAGCTCATGAACACAGCCTCATACGGCGAATTCAGCCTCACACTGCATAAGCATTTCGGGAATAAGCGCACCCCGCTCGAAGTCTCTCTGGAAGTCACCCGCAGATGCCCGTTAAATTGCCAGCACTGCTATAACAATCTGGCTATGGGCGACTTGGCTGCGCGCAATCAGGAGCTGACCAAAGAAGAATATTTTGCGATCCTGACCGAACTCGCCGATATGGGAGTGATCTGGCTGCTGTTTACCGGCGGTGAAATTTTCGCGCGCAAAGATTTTTTGGAGATCTATGATTTTGCCAACCGCAAAGGATTTCTGATCACGCTTTTCACTAATGGAATTTTGATCAACGAAAAGATCGCTGATCACCTGCGCCAGTTTCCGCCTTTCGAAATGGAGATCACGCTCTACGGGCGCACCCGCGAAACCTACGAAAAACTGACCCAGCTGCCGGGGAGCTACGACCGCTGCATGCGAGGAATTGGTCTGCTGCTCGAGCGCGGGCTGCCCTTAAAGCTGAAGACGGTCGCAACCTCGGTGAACCGGCACGAGGTCGCGGGAATGAAACGTTTTGCGGAGCAGGAACTCGGGGTGGAATTCAAATTTGATGGAATTATTAACCCAAGGATCGACTGCTCCTCTGCCCCGCTAGCGGTGCGCCTATCGCCCGAGGAAGTAGTAGCCCTAGAATTGCACTGGCCGAAGATTGCCGCAGAGCATAAGAAAGGCCTGGCGGCATCGATAACTTCTTCTTGTGCACTAAGTGACACGGTTTATTCCTGTGGCGGCGGAGTTACGGCATTTGCCCTGGATCCGACGGGCAGGATGAGTATCTGCGTACTTTCCCACCGGGACACCTACGATGTTCGCGCTGGAAATATCCGCGAGGGATGGGAGCAGTTTTTGCTAAAGGTTCGGCAACGCAAAGTCCAGAAAATTTCAAAATGCAGGAATTGCCGAATTCGCAGTGCCTGCGGTATGTGCCCGGCGAACGGAGAACTTGAAAACGGCGACCCGGAATCTCCCGTGGATTTTTTGTGCGAGGTCGCACACCTGCGGGCAATGACTGCGAGGTTTGATGTTCCTGCGCATGGAGAATGCGAATTTTGCGTAGGGGGAGAACGCTATGCAGCCGTGACCGAGTCGGCACGCAGAATAACCTCGCTGGAAGTTAATCCGGATGACTGGTCCACGCCACATGAGATTCTGCCCGTCTTAAATAACTCCAACGCCAATGCCAGTTGCGGCGGCGGATGCGGCTCGTTTCACTGAGATAAGGTTCACCATGGATACAGATACGGCGCCCGAGAAAAAACAATACGCTCCGCCCCAGGTGACTGCCATCAAGCTTCGCCCGGAGGAGGCCGTCTTAGGATTCTGTAAGAGCATGAGTTCAGCTGGTCAGTTCAGTTCCTGTCATCAGCCGGGCGGTAACTGCCATGGAATCGGTTCATAGCTTTTTTGCAGAGCCTGGCCGCGCGGCTTCGTTGCCGGCGGACGTAGGTTCTTTTCCTGCATATCCAGCTTGCCAAAAATTTCGCTTCGGCGGCGTCTCTCTCGAACTCCGCGGCGTTTCGTGGGATGACGTGCATGGCGAAACTGAACTGCTGGCATTTCGATCCGACGCCGACGCGAATGAAAAAGTTGATATCCAGATCGGCGTTCGCTGGGTCGATGATTTATCCCGACGGGAATCTGACGAAGCTTTCGAATCGGGTGCGATCTGGCGGGTCTGGGATGCCGGCGATGAATTGGTTTTTGACTTTTCCAGCCCGCTCCTCGGGCATAGCCTTTACAAGCGGGCACGCGCTTCCTATGACTTCAGCCGTACAGAAATGATTTTGAGCCGCGCCGCGAGCGAGCGCTGCGGAAGAATAACTCCCCTCGAATACCCGGCATGCGAACTGCTGATCACGAATTATCTTGCGCACCATGGTCTCGGCATCGAGGTCCATGGTTGCGGCCTGATCGATCGTGATACTGGCGGTCACTTATTCCTGGGGCATTCGGGAGCGGGCAAAAGTACGACTGCGCGACTGTGGGAAACATGCCGGGCGCCGGAAATCTTGAGTGATGACCGCATTATTCTGCGATTACACGACGGTGAACTATGGATGTATGGAACTCCGTGGCACGGTGAAGCAGCGTTTGCATCTCCTGCAAAGATAAGGCTTGATCGAATTCACATCTTACGGCACGGGACGGAAAATAGTTTTTCCCAGCTACCGCAGGCGCGGGCGGTTGGAGAAGTCTTCGCTCGCTCGTTCCCGCCCTTTCACAGCATTAAAGGGGTCGAGAGGTCAATCGAGTTCATCAAATGCGCACTTGAGGCTGCCCCGTGTTATGAATTCGAATTTCTGCCGGACTCCAGCTCTGTGGCAGCGGCGCTCGAGGAATGCGAATCATGATCAGTGACCGCGCCCATTCTTCAGCGTTTCATTTGCTGACAAGCGAGCTGATCGCTGGCGGCTACGGACTACGCTTCCAGGCCGTTGGCAAAAGCATGCTGCCTACAATCCAAGACGGGGAGATTGTGCACGTTAAGCCTGTGAATCGTGACATGCTGCGGATCGGAGACATTATTTTGCTTAGGATGGGCGCGGAATTCAAGGCGCATAGAATTATTCGCAAGCGTGGCCAGTGCTTCGTCACTAGGGGAGACGCGGGAGTTGATACCGATGGAGAGATCCGCTGCGACCAGATACTGGGCCGCGTCACTGCAAAAGAGGCTGTTAACTCAGGCCGGCTGGTCCGGCTGGACGGGATGAGAGCGCGATTAGGATTTTTTGCTCTTGAGGCGAGGCGGCGGGCGAACTTTGTAATGTCGCGGAGTGATAAGCGCAGTTAGCACTATTCCACGGGCGACAGTGCCTGCTTATCAGTGATGCCCTTGCCTTCAGTCACGGTGTAAATGAAATCCGCGGAGAGGTCTTTCAGGACTTCTTTTTCGCCCATTGGCCACCGAATTTCTATCTGCGACATTCGAGCATCAGCGCCGAGTCCGAAGTGCAGACGCGGGTCATTGCTCGATAAATAACTGCCGCCAGCGCGTACCTCGCTGGTTTGGACAATTTTGCCCGTGGTCACGGCGACCTTAGCTCCAACCGCCATTTTGTTGCTCTTAACACCCGCCAGCTTGAACAGCACGCGATGGTTGTGGTTGGAGGTTACATTCAAAAGAAGCTGCGGCGGCCCGTCCATGTCGAGCAATACGACGTCGATATTACCGTCATTCTTCAGATCAGCGAATGCCGCGCCGCGGCGGGAAGCGCCAGGAACTCCCGCCAGCACACTCGAAATGTCGTCAAAAGTTCCATCGCCCTTATTGTGGAACAGCTGCATAGGCTCCGCGTAGCGCGCGGCTCCGGCGATCTGGTCCATCTGCGGATAGACGTGCCCGTTAGCAATAAAAATATCCAGCCGTCCCGAGTTCGTGAAGTCGACAAAGCCCGTTCCCCATCCCACATTCGTATATGTCGGCTGTGCCAGTTTTGCAGGCCAGGTGACGTCGCTGTATTCGCCTTTGCCCATGTTGCGATAGAGCGTGTCAGGCTGTTCGGTGAAATTCGTGACGAACATTCCCATGCGGCCGTCGCGCAGGTAATCGCCCCAATCGACGCCCATCGAGCCTTGCTGCAGTCCATCGCCGCTG
Organism: uncultured Acidobacteriota bacterium; assembly: GCA_963703465.1. Classification (GTDB taxonomy): domain Bacteria; phylum Acidobacteriota; class Terriglobia; order Terriglobales; family Acidobacteriaceae; genus Gp1-AA145. The sequence goes on from CAVPEQ010000006.1 coordinate 153,552, forward strand.
ACCGCGATACCGGCCAACATGCTGACGTCTTCAAACGTCCCGTCGTGTTTGTTGTGGTAGAGATAATTCGGACCGGAATCATTGGCCACGTAGAGATCAGGCCACCCGTCATCGTCATAATCGCCCCATTCAACGCCGAGTCCGTAATAGCGGTCGGGGTCGTCAACTCCGGCTTTCTTGGAAACTTCCTCGAATGTCCCGTCGCCGCGATTGTGAAACAGTAGATCGCTCTCGCCCTGCATCCCCCAGGGCCCGCACTGGACGCGGATTCCCTTGAAGCGGCAGGTCTTCTCGTCGCTGCCAAAGGTCGGGAGTTTGTTGATGTCGAAATGCACGTAGCGAGACACAAATAGATCTACGCGCCCGTCGCGGTCATAATCAGCCCAGGCCGCACCGGTGCTGAAACCTTCCGCCGCGACCCCGGCTTTGTCGGTCACGTCTTCGAATTTGCAGTTGCCCAGATTGTGATACAGCACGTTGCCGCCGTATCCGGTTACGTAAATATCGGGCAGACCGTCGTTGTCATAATCGGCCACCGCAATGCCCATTCCCCAGCCTTTACGGGTGAGTCCGGCGGCTTGCGTGATGTTAGAAAATTTGAAATCTGCATCCTGATGGTAGAGCGTGATCATGGGATCGCCGCCCTGGCGAAAGTGATCGATGGTAGATCCGTTCGCCACGATGATGTCGAGCTTGCCATCGTTGTCGCAGTCGATCAGCCCCACCCCGCCGCTCATGGATTCAACGATGTATTGCTTATCAGGAGTAGAAATGTGAGGAACGGTCAGGCCGGCTGCGCGCGATACCTCTTTGAACTGCGGCAATTGGGCCCCGAGGTGACCGGTGAAAATGAGCAGCAACAGGATGGTTCGAATCACGATGGATAAACCGATTATATTGCCTGTGCCTGGAACAACTGAGGGCAAACTGCCGTATCGAATTATTACCAGAATCGCCGCCGTTCGTCTGTATACCGTCGCTGCGAAATTCGACGACGTGCCCAGGGTCGAACTTGTATTCTGATATTGCGAATATAGAATATCGTTTTTCTCGCTAAACTCGGAATGAGTGTATCGGAGGATCGGGTGAAAATTTCAGCGCGTCTGGTGTTCGCAGGATTGTTGTTTTCTTGTCTGGTGGTTTTCCAACCTCCGATTTTTGCTGGCGACAACATCCCCAAAGCAGCCTGGAAGCGCGGCATCGGGCAACCTCTGGAAAATGCCGGCGGACGAAAGCCGGCACTGGATCCCGGAAGTATGATCGATGATGGCTACTGGCAGGGCGCGCCGGTGGGCGGCTTCGGCTCCGGCACATTTTCGCGGACTTATCGAGGAGATTTTGCTCGCTGGCACATCAAGGGCGGCGTTCATAAATACCAAACGGTTTGGGCAAACCAGTTTGCCATGTATCAGAAATCCGAGGGCGGGGACAGCGTTGCGCAGGTGTTGACTGCGGGACATCCGGAAAGAGGTGAACTGAAATCGTGGACGTGGGACTATCCAGTGGGAGCGGGCGATTACTACGCGCTCTATCCCAAATCCTGGTACGACTACAAATGGGAAAAATTCCCCGCCCACGTGGTGCTCGAACAATTCTCTCCCGTGCTGCCCAACAATTACCGCGAGAGCAGCTATCCAGTGGCGGTTTATCGCTGGCACGCTGAGAACCCTACTGACAAGCCGGTGACGGTTTCCGTATTGCTTTCGTGGACGAATATGCAGGGCTGGTTCCGCGATTTTCGCCACGACATGAATGCCGCCATCAATACCGGAAATCACAACCGCTTTGTAGACGAGAGTGCGGTCGGTGGGCACGTTAAGGGAATCGTTTTCGATCGGGTGCGCCCAAAGAATTCTGACGCGGATTGGGATGGGCAATGGGCGATTGCCTCAGTGCAATCTCCCGGCGTCGACATCACCTATCAAACGACGTTTTCCCCTGAGGGCGGCGAGCAGGTATGGGAACCGTTTTCGAAAGACGGACGCCTGAGCAACGACAATCAGACGTGGGTTAGTAGCGGCGAGCCGTTGGCGGCAGCGATTGCCGTGCGCTTCACTTTGCAGCCGGGAGAAAAGCGTGTCGTGCCGATGACCATTGCATGGGACATGCCGGTCGTGGAATTCGGCGCAGGGCGCAAGTGGTATCGGCATTACACCAATTTTTATGGAACCACCGGGACGAACGCCTGGAAGATCGCCAAAGACGGATTGCAGGGCGCCATGCGCTGGAGCAACGAAATCGATGCCTGGCAAGCTCCCTACGTAAATGATGAGAGCAAGCCACTGTGGTATCGCGGAGAGCTTTTCAATGAACTTTATATCCTTACCGATGGCGGTTCGTTCTGGGGCAGGCCGGTCGGGGCCACGGCGAAAACTCCCGAAGACTTCGCCTTCATGGAGTGTTTCGACTATCCCTACTATGGAACGCTCGATGTGCGGTTTTACGGATCGATGCCGCTGATCAAATTCTGGCCTGACCTGGACAAGCAGGAATTAAAGCTGTTCGCGGACACGGTGCCGCAAGACCTGACCGACAAGTACATATGGATTTGGAAGTCGCAGCAGACACAGTCGCTGCAACTGCGCCTGCGCAAGGCCAAAGGCGCTGTGCCGCATGACCTGGGTGTTCCCGAGGAAGATCCTTTCAAGCTGCCGAACGCATTCAGCTGGCAGAACACCAACGACTGGAAAGACTTGAACAGCAAATTCGTGCTGATGATTTATCGCGATTACATTTTTACCGGCAAGAAAGACACTGCATTCCTGCGTTACACCTGGCCCGCAGTGGAGGAGGCGCTGGAGCATCTCCGCCAATACGATCGAACAGGAGACGGATTGCCGCAAGGCGACAATTATCCCGACCAAACCTATGACGAATGGATCGTGCAGGGCGATAGTGCATACTGCGGTGGATTATGGCTGGCAGCTCTCCGCGCGGCCGAGGAAATCGGGAAGGTTTTAGGCAACAACACGGCGGCGACGAAATATCACGACTGGTTTACCAAAGGGCAGAAGACTTACATCGATAAACTTTGGACCGGTGAATATTTCCGCTACGACACCCAGAGTGAATATCGCGACGATATCCAGGCCGACCAGCTAGCCGGCCAGTGGTATGCCAACATCACCGGCCTCGGCGATCTGGTCCCGCGGGACATGCAGGTGAAAGCCGTCAAAAAAATTTACGACTTCAACGTGATGAAATTCGAAGACGGCAATCTGGGCGCGGTCAATGGGATGGCTCCCGACGGATCTCTAGTCACGACCAATGAGCAAGTGCAGGAAGTCTGGACGGGAACGACTTTTGGCGCCGCTGCACTTATGCTGACCGAGGGATTGAAAGATGAGGCTTACAAAACCGCATGGGGCGTGTACCACACCACTTACGACACCGAAGGCTATTGGTTCCGTACGCCTGAGGCGTGGGACAAGTCCGGGCACTATCGCGCGTCGATGTATATGCGCCCGGCCGCGATTTGGGCAATGGAGATGACGCATCCGCCAAAATGAGGCATTCGACAGGCGGCAAAATATTCGTGCCCGGAACTGTTTTAAAGCTGGCAAGTCCAGGATGGGCACGGCTTCAGCCATGCCGTCATAGCCAGAAATCATCGGGCTTTAGCCCTGAGTCGCTATCGCGCCGCGGCGAAGTGAATCACGACTTTCTGATGCGGATAATTAGCGGATGAACTTGCGGGAATATGTACCAGAAGTTTTCCATTCTTCATGGTCGCGCCGTCGACGGACAAAGCCTCGTCTGAATTCCAAACTCCCAATTCGTAGCTCAATCCTGCTGCGCCTGCAAAATCCAATGATTCCGAGTCGGCTGACGCTGACCACAAATCCGAAATCAGGCGAAGCCCCACGCTCGAAGTTCCCAGCGCCGGCAGGGAACTGTGGTAGCTGATTCCGAAATCGTTCTTCATCCGGATGCGAAGAGTGCTCTTGCCCTTCAGAATTTTTGCTCGTACCGCGACATGCTGGTCGACATCGCTTTTAGAAGTTTGGAACAGGACGCGATTGCCATTTAGTTCCGCGGCGATGATCCGTGCTCTCGGGCTGATGGCAGGCGAAAACTCAAAAGATACGTCAGCGCTGCTGTCGATCGACAAGCTGATCGAATCGGAAGTTCTGCCGTACGCGAAATCGAGGATAGCGCTTCCTGCGCGGACTTTGTGAATCGCGAACGATGCCCAGTCTGCTGGAACATGCGGAGCGAAAACAACTTTGTGTTGGGCTGCGTCGGTCTGCAATCCAAAAAGACCACGCAAGCAGCGGGCTGATAACCATGGCTGCCGACCAGATCTGGTGCGGGGAATTGGTTGAGAGCGGCTGGTAGTAATCGCCCGAAAGCACCTCGGCGACGTGTCCCAACGAACCGTCCAGCGCGAGCAAGGCATTGGCTCGAAGATTCGAATACGCTGGAAATGCCCGGTGGTAGCGGTATTCGCCGACCGACGCCCATCCCGTGAACAGAGGCCATACTGAGCCGTAGTGATATCCGCCGGCATCATAGCGCGACGCGCGATTAGAAATAATTCGCATGCCCCAATCGGTTTCGTGGTCAGGACCGGCAAGTTTATCGATCATTGACTCGGCTTTTTGTTCATCAAGAAGTCCGAACCACATTGGCACCGTGGCCAGCACGCTCGGCTCAATCACTTTCTGATTATTTTTGTCGAGTGCAAAAGCATAGGTGCCGGACTCCTGCGACCAGAATGCCTGATTCAGCAGTTGTTTTTGGCGCGCGAAATCATCTGCTATTTGTTTGCTCACATCATCCTTACCGGCTATGTGCGCAAGATTCGACAGTGCCGATAACGCTTGTGCGCCGAGCCCACTCTGATAGAGTTCGGTTTTCACCGGAAGCAGCGGCCCGCCTTCCACCCAGCCATGGCCGAAGCCGAAATTCTGCGGCAGGCCTTGCGGGTCGTAAGTCGAGCGCAGGAATTGATAGGCCTTCCACAAGCTGTCCCACTTTTCACGGACGAATGCTACGTCTCCGCTTTCGGTGACGTAATCGTTGGCGGCAATGATGTAGAGCGGGGTCGCATCTGCTGACGCGTAGGCGTAGGGAAAATCAGTGAACCAGTTCACGAAATTCGCACTCTGAGAAATTTCGTGCGGAATTTTCCCGTCGGCACGTTGAAATTTAGAAATGAACTCGAGCGCGGTGCGCGTAGTCGCGAAATCACCTTCGGCGTCGAGCGCCTGAGCAGTCCAGAAAGAATCGCGCCCGAAAAACCAGGCAAACCCCGGCCGCTGGCTGGTTCCCGAAGTACGATATCCCGCGACCAACCCGGTGCCGAGATAGGGATTGGTCACCAGTCCCTGAACGACGCTGATGCGTGCCCAGTCATAAGCTTGCTGCAGTTGAGCGTCAGGCACTTCAACGCTGACGGTGCGCGCGAGGTAGTCGGCATAGTATTTGGCAGAGTCTGTTTCAAGAGCGGCATAATCGCTCAGCAGATGTTTGTAAGTGCTCTCGGCGTCGGCTCGACCATTTACTGAAGCTGCTACCGCGATGATCTTGGTCTCTCTCCCCTTGGCGGTTGCTCCCAGCCGGATGGCGCTCTCCTCCGATGAGGAATAGTTTGTCTGATATTCCAAGCTGGTTAAACCGGCGGTAGGCGAGCCTACCAAGGCTGAGTACTTTTTTTTCTCTTCGCCCAGGTAGAACGCGCGCAGGTTTTCGTCCCAGGCAATGTAGGTGCCCCCAAGAGCCGCCGGCCACTCCAGCTGAAAGTCGCGCTGGAACACGGCTTCGATCTCCAGGGGATGTGCGGTCTCAACTTCGAATGTGATCACGGCGCCGGTTTCATGCACTGGCACAAACAAGGTTTCTTTCACCGAGAACGTGTCGCCGGAGTAGATAATTTCGCTGGCCTCAGGTCGTACGCTCACCGTGCGTACCAGCGATTCCGCAGGCAGACTGCGGCCTTCGGTCAAAAAATGCAGGTGGAAGTTACGAAAAATCTTAAGCGGATAAACCCAGGCCTCCAGATCGCCGCTTTCGTTGCCGAAAAGTCCGGCGCGGGTTCCGGTGGCGGAGAAAAATTCCCACGGCCGGTCGGTGCGGGATAGTTGAAGATCGTGAGACTGAGCGGCGCACGGAATAGAAGCGATCATGAGTAGGATGAAGGCGCACCAAGAAATATTGGGACGCTGGCAAAACTGAATCTTCTGCATAGGTCAGACCGCGTCGCAAACTTGCGAATCGGGAAGCCGTTCACTATAAAAGTAGCGGCGGATTGTAGCAAGCGCCAAACCCGGGAAGGTATCTCTCTTTTGTCTTCTTCACGCCGGACGTTTCTCCAGTCCCTTAGCCGCTCCGCGCTGGTACTCTCTTTGAGTGATGTACTCGGGCTGGCGCTACCAGGGCGGCAGTTGCTGGCCGAAGCGGAAATTACCACAAAATCTAATAACTCGATCGGTGCAACGTTCGTTGACGTAGGAGGCGCCTCCGGCCTCAACGCGAAGACGATCTATGGCGGCGAGCACAAAAACAAATATCTGCTCGAAACCACAGGCTGCGGCGTTGCATTTTACGACTACGACAACGACGGCTGGCTGGATATTTTTCTGGTGAATGGTTGGCGGCTGGAAGGCTTCCCATCCGGCGAGGAGCCGACGTCGCATCTCTTCAAAAATAATCGCGACGGAACTTTTACCGACGTGACCGCGAAGGCGGGACTTGTCCATCACGGCTGGGGGCAAGGGGTTTGCGTCGGCGACTACGACAATGACGGGCACGATGACCTGTTCGTCAGCTACTTCGGCAAAAACGTTCTCTATCACAATAACGGCGACGGTACATTTACCGATGTCACGGATAAGGCTGGCGTAGGCGGCAATGGAAAACGCTGGAACACCGGGTGCGCGTTTGTCGATTACGACCGCGATGGCAAATTGGACTTGTTTGTCGCCAACTACATTGATCTGGATCTCGCGACCGCGCCGGTGCCGGAATCAGGCCCATGCCTCTACAAGGGAGTGATGGTTGCCTGCGGACCGCCGGGATTAAAGGGTGGCAAAAATATTTTGTTTCACAACAACGGCGACGGCACCTTTACGGACGTGTCGGAATCCAGCGGGATTTTAAGTGCGAATGGCACATACGGCCTCGGCGTCCTCACCGCGGATTTTGATAATGACGGCTGGCCTGATATTTATGTGGCCAACGATTCTGCGCCTAGCGCGCTTTATCACAACAAGAAGGACGGCAAGTTCGAAGATATCGCGATCGAGGCAGGATGCGCCCTCAGCCCTGACGGCAAGCCGCAAGCAGGCATGGGCGTCTCGGCAGCGGATTACGATTTAGACGGCAATCTCGACATCGTGAAAACAAATTTTGCCGGCGATACACCATCGCTTTATCACAATGTGGGCGCGGGAAATTTTGAGGACACAACCTTCGCCGCTGGGCTCGGTGCGCACACGCAGTATCTAGGGTGGGGATGCGGATTTTTCGACTTCGACAACGACGGCTGGGCTGACATTTTGATTTGCAATGGCCATGTCTATCCCGAGGTCGAGCAACTCAAAACCGAAGCCGGATATGCGCAGCACAAGCTGCTCTATCGCAATCTGCGGGATGGCCGCTTCGAGGAAGTTACCGATAGCGCCGGGCCTGGAATTATCGCAGCGGTGGCAGGACGCGGATGCGCGTTTGGTGATTTCGATAATGATGGTGACATCGACGTCGTGGTGAATACGGTTAATGGCCTGCCACAGTTATTGCGTTGCGATTCCACCTCGGGAAACAACTGGATTAAGGTGAAACTGATCGGTACAAAATCAAACCGCAGCGGAATCGGCGCGCGCGTGAGTTGCATCGCAACATTTCCCAGCGAGGGCAAACCTCATCGTCAGATCGATGAAGTCCGCAGCGGCGGCGGCTACTTTTCGCAAAGCGATTTGCGTGTTCACTTCGGGCTCGGGAAAGCGCACAGAGTAGATTTGCTCGAGGTTCGCTGGCCCAGCGGGCAGGTGGACACTGTGAAGGATATTGCGATTAATCAGCTGGTCACCGTTAAGGAAGGCGTTGGAGTTTTTGCAATGGACAAATTTCCGCCAAAACGCTGACACCGCTCGGTCCGCGACACACTAGCAGCGTTAATTAATCGGCGGCTGTAACTGCCCGAAGACCTGGGTGATGGCCGAGCGGCGGCGCAATTCAATCAAGAGGGCTTGCGCGGCGTTCTGATAAGTTTTGCTCGGATCGGAGGTGTCGGCCCAGACGGCGTCGTAGACAATCTGCGCAGCCTCGCGAATATCCATATGCATGGCCGCTTCGAGCACGTCTACGCGCTCCTGCAGGTCGTCGTAACAGCTCTGGCAGATGTTTGCCGCGGCAGGCGAATTGGGGTGCTTCTCGTGACGGTCACAATGCATCGCTGGAGTCGGCGAATCCGGAGGCAAAGGATTTGCGACCACTTGCGAATTGAAGTCACGAAGAAAGCGTTCGCGCTCTTCTTCGAGTTGCTTGGGATCAGGTAGTTGTTCGGCCGGAGTCACGGTGGTCAGCGGCTCGGCGGCGGAAACTCGCTGCTTGCCTTTGCACACCGGGCACGCGGGGAGATCGGCCGCGAAATAAGTTTTGCAATTGGCGCAAGGCAATCCGTATCCGGTGGGCTTGGGTCCGAAACCGCCGGTCTTGAACTGATCAACCTGCCGCGCCGGAGCTGCTGCCGTACCCGCTCCAGTCCCCGAATCCTTTGCCGAATTTAAGCTGCTCATAAAGGGCCCTGTCCTACTTACTGCGGATTTCCCGATCGCATTAAGCGCATCAGTTCTTCTTCGCGCGCGTGATAAAGCTGCTTCGCAGGATCGAGGCGGGTGGCAGTTTGTATTTCCGCCAATGCCTCGCGGTCCTGTCCCATATTCATGAGGCAAGCGGCCAGCGCGTAGTGGTGCTCCGCCGACGGCTCCAGGCGAACCGCTTCGCGGAATTCGGTGAGCGCGGCAGGAAGCTGGTTCACTTCCAGCAATCCCGTGCCCAGGAAATAGTGAGACGTCGCAGAATCGGGGTCGAGTTCAACCGACGCGCGAAGCTCGTGAATGGCTTCCGACTGATGATCTGCGGCCAAAAGCAATTGTCCCAGGGCACGGTGTTCGGGCGCGCTGTTCGGGTTCTGCTCGACGGCCAACTTGAGCTCCGCAATCGCCGGAGTGTATTCGTTTTTCGCCATGTAAGCACGGGCGAGCGACTCATGCCCGTGCTTCCATGAAGGATTCATGCGAAACAGCTCGTGATACTCGGCGATCGCGGTGTCGTACTCGCCCTTCGCGAAATAAATGCTGGCCAGGTTTTCACGGATTGAGGGCTCAGAGGGCGCGAGCGCTTTCGCTTTATTGAGCTCGGCAATACCTTCGTCGAAGTGTTTGTCTTTACCGAGTGCGGCTCCCAGGCTGCTGTGGGCCTGCCAGAGATTTGGGCTGAATTGCAGCGACCTGCGGAAAAGTTTGACTGCAGCATCGGGAGCGCCCCCGTCACGCGCAACCAGTCCCATTTCGTAATAGATGTCTGCGTTGTTAGGATCGCGGGACAGCGCTTCTTTGAAGGCATTCATCGCCGGACCGTACTGCTCGTTGGAATATTGACCAAGCGCCAGCATGCGATAGGCTTCGGCGTCGTCGAAATCCATGCTGAGCGCGGTGCGGGCCTCGCCGATGGCGTCGTCACCGTCGTCGTCTTGATAAAAAACTAACGCCAACCGATTGTGGACCTCGGAAAAATTTGGATCTGATTCTTTAGAGGTGCTGTACTCATCAAATGCTTCGTCCCAGTGTCCGCGCTGCTGGGCGATATATCCCAACGCAAAATGCAAGGCGCTGTTGTGAGGATCGCTTTCCAGCGCGCCGGCGATGATCGATTCAGCTACATCGAATTGTTTGTGATGGGCGGCTGTGGCGGCCTCAGCAAGGGATGCGGGGCAAGCATCGTTCGCGGCAGCCTGTGGAGAACGACGCAGCTCAGATAGCAAATCTTTAGTGGCGCCGGCACCGCGAAGTTCAGCTTCAACGCCAGGGGTGAGCGTTATGGCCGCGCCGCGTTCCTTAACTGCCTTCGTCAAACTGTAAGTGGATGCGTCGCCGGCTAGCCAGCCTAGCAAGTGCGCGCAGTTTACCGCCGCGTTGTTCGCGAAGGACGAAGGGGCTGCGGCGACGATCAGGCTGAAAACAACGAGTATTTTGCTGCGCACTGGAGCTCCGAAGGCCGGCTGGTGTGTGCCGGAACTTATACGCTGTCAGGAAGATAGAAGCTGACGGTAATCTGGGCTAGGTCACGGAGGTAATAGCCATTGCGGGAAAAGGTACAGACAGTGATGGGAACTCGAACCAGGCGTTCCATTTGACGGGACTGTCGCCGTTCAGTAACGTCTTAGCTGTATCAGACTTAGCGGAGGTTTCCTTATGGAAGGCCTGTTCCAACCCATGCATTTGCTGGTGATTTTCTTGATTGCCTTGATCATTTTTGGGCCAAAGAAGTTGCCGGAGCTGGGGAAGGGGATTGGCGAAGGCTTCCGTGCGCTGAAGGACAGCATGAGGGAAACCCCAGAATCGCCCGCTGCGACCACTGCCCCTGCTTCGGCGCCAAGCACAGAAGCAAAGGGCTAGGGCTGCCTCCGCTGATTAAGCCACCTTTTCGGATCACGCAGTGCGTTTTTCTCTCATCTTAGAAAGCGAACTTTACACTGAGAAGGGACGTGATTATGCCGAAGCTTCCGCATCTAGATCCCAAAGGCGCAGAACAACCGCAGCCGGGAATAAACCCACCGACACAGGAGGAAGAGGAAAGCCTAGACAAAACCATTGAAGACAGCTTTCCAGCAAGTGATCCTCCGTCGTCAATACCTGCCCCGGACGAAGACGAAAGTGCGGCCTGAATCAAGTTCGGAGTTCCCACTCTTCGACAAGCCCGAAGGGTGGGCTAGCTTTGCCGTTGTTGACTCCTATCCCGGAATAAACGTAAGTTGAAGTGCATCTATAATTTTGGGTTGCGCGCTTGATGCGCAGGCGAAATGGCTTTCACTCTTCTCGTTAATGGCACCGAGCAGCACGCGGATGTTGAGCCGGAGAAGCCGTTGCTCTACGTTTTGCGCGACGACCTAGGCCTGACCGGCACGAAGTACGGTTGTGGCGAAGGCCAGTGCGGCGCTTGTACCGTGTTGGTCGACGGCGCTCCCGAGCGTTCCTGCCGATTGCCTATCTCCTCAGCGGCGCGAAAGAAAATCACAACCATAGAAGGCCTGAGCCGCGGAGACCGCTTGCATCCGGTCCAGCAGGCTTTTCTGGATGTCGAAGCGTTCCAGTGCGCCTATTGCACTCCAGGCATGATTGTTTCCGCGGCTGCGTTGCTTGAGCGTACGCCTCATCCCAGCGAAGAGCAGATTATCAGCCACATGGAAGGCAATATTTGCCGGTGCGGCGCGTACGCAAGAATCGTCGAGGCTGTGCGCCGGGCAGCGACTCTCAGGAGTCCAAAAAATGCGTGATTCTGGTTACGCTACGGACGTTGCCAGGTGTGAACTTCACGAACCAGAAGGGCAAGACTCAGAACTTCAGCAGCACGATTCGGTTTCGCGCGTGCCACACAGTTTTAATTTTGATCGCCGCGGGTTTTTTAAAGTGCTGGGCGGGGGCTTGCTGGTCTGCGTCGCCGCTCGCCATGCGATCGCGCAGGAATCAGGCGCAACCGTCCATCACGATCACGAATTGCCCAAGACGCTCGATTCCTGGTTGCACATCAGCGAAAACGGCGAGGTTACCGCGTTCACCGGAAAGGTGGAGGTCGGACAGAACGTTCGCACGTCACTCGCGCAACAGGTTGCGGAAGAGCTTCGGGTGCCGCTCGCGTCGGTGCGGCTGATCATGGGCGATACCGAGCTGACGCCGTATGACATGGGCACATTCGGCAGCCGCACGACTCCGCAGATGGGCATGCAGCTGCGAAAAGTTTCCGCGAGTGCCCGCGCGGTTTTGATTCAAATGGCCGCCGAACGCTGGTCAGCCGATGCGGCGGGTCTGTCAGCCCAGGATGGAAAGATCCGCGATTCTAACCCTAATCGCTCGATCACCTACGCGGAACTGGTGCATGGTCAGAAGTTGTCGAAGATTATTGCGGATGATCCGGAACTTACTCCGGCCAAGGATTGGGAGCTCGCCGGAACCTCTGCGCCGAAGACAAACGGTCGCGATTTCGTGACCGGTGCGCATGAATACACGTCAGACATCAAACTTCCGGGAATGCTGCACGGGAAAATTGTGCGTCCCACTGCCTTCCATGCAAAATTAATTTCATGTGATACCTCGCAGGCGGAGAAGATTCCGGGTGTAATCGTGGTCCACGATGGTGACTTCATCGGCGTGTCTGCCGCCGATGTGATGACTGCTGATCGTGCTGCTCAGGCAATCCGCGCTCAGTGGGATGCCCCGCCGCAGCTTTCAGACCGCGAGCTTTTCGAGCAGTTGAGAAAACCTGCGTCGGATAAAAGCGACGACACAGAGAAATATGAGCTGGGATCGGTTGAGCAATCGCGTGGCCAAGCTGCGAAGACACTGAAGCAAACTTATACGGTCTCATATATCGCGCACACTCCGCTCGAACCGAGGGCCGCTGTAGCCGAATGGAAAGATGGCAAGTTGACGGTGTGGACGGGTACTCAGCGCCCATTTGCTGTCAGCGAAGAACTTGTGCAGGCTTTTCGTGTTTCGCCCGAAAGCGTGCGGGTAATTGTGCCTGACACCGGCTCGGCATATGGAGGCAAGCACACCGGCGAAGCGGCTGTCGAAGCAGCGAGACTGGCGAAAGCTGCCGGAAAACCGGTGAAGCTGATCTGGTCGCGCGAGGAAGAATTTACCTGGGCATACTTTCGTCCCGCGGGCGTCATTGATGTGAGCAGCGGAGCCAAGGCCGACGGCACTCTTGTCTTCTGGGAATTCGATAACTACAACTCCGGTCCTGCGGCAATGCGCACGCCTTATGAAATCGCCCACCAGCGCATCACCTTTCATCCATCTGACGCTCCCCTGCGGCAAGGATCGTATCGATCGTTGGCGGCGGCGGCGAATCATTTTGCCCGCGAGTCTCATATGGACGAACTGGCGCACGAACTGCGGATTGATCCTCTCGAATTCCGGCTGAATAATTTAAACAATGATCGCCTGCGAGCAGTATTTGAGGCGGCGGCAGAAAAATTCGGCTGGGGAAAACAGAAGAACTCGCGCGGGACCGGGGTCGGCATTGGCGGGGGATTCGAGAAAGGCGGTTATATTGCGACCTGCGCCGAAGTTTCGGTGGAGCGCGGCGGAGTCAAAGTTGTACGCGTAGTCCAGGCTTTCGATTGTGGAGCGGTGGTGAATCCGCAGGGCCTGAAAAATCAAATCGCCGGCGCGATTATGCAGGGCCTGGGTGGTGCTCTATTTGAGGCCGTCCGTTTTGAGAATGGGCGAATTGTGAATCCACATCTAGCGGAATATCGGGTTCCCCGGTTCAGTGATCTTCCGCACATCGAGGTCGTGCTGGTCGACCGCAAGGATCAGCGTTCGATGGGTGCTGGAGAGACACCGCTGACGGGCATTGCGCCAGCGGTTGCGAATGCGATCTTTGACGCAGCGGGAGTTCGCTTGCGATCCATGCCTTTGGCGCCCGGCGGATTGCCCAGTCCCGCCGCTTAATTTTCAGTAGTATTCAAGTATCTTCTGCAACCTGGAAATTAATCGCATCATCCTTTACTGGTCTAGATTAAAAATGATTGGCAAGGTGCATATGAAACGACTTGGCATGCTGTTCTTCACAGTATTCTGCTTAGTTCTCACCGTCATGGTTTTCAATGTGGCCCTGTTCGCGCAGGCGAACTCTTCTCCTTTTTACGACTATAGCGCTGAGAGTCCTGGCAAAGTTCATAAGATCACGACCAGCGATTTGCCGAAGCCATTTGCGACAAAATCCGCGAACAATGAACCCGTGCCTGCGGCGCGTCCGGAGGGCGCGCTTCCCAAAACTCTCCCTGGATTCAAAGTCGATATCTATGTTACCGGCCTGGACGAGCCCCGCAAGATGCTGACCGCACCCAACGGCGATATTTTCGTGGCCGAGACTTCGAAAGGCGAAATCACGGTTTTTCGCGGCGTCAAAGACGGAAAGCCGGAGCAGAAATCAACCTTTGCTTCAGGTCTGAAACAACCGTTTGGAATTGCATTCTACCCGCCGGGACAGGATCCGCAATGGGTTTACATCGGCGATACCGATTCGGTGAAGCGTTTTGCGTATCACAATGGCGACCTCCAGGCGACTGGTCAGCCGCAGACCATCGTGGCTGAGATTTTTCCGGGTGCAGCTCATGCCCACGGACATTCAACGCGCGACGTGGCATTCTCGCCCGATGGCAAGAAAATGTTTGTGTCGGTGGGATCAGGTTCGAATATCGACGACCCGGACACGCACAAAACCGAATTCCATCGGGCGAATGTTCTTGAATACAATCCTGACGGCTCTGGGTTGCGCGTCTTCGCATCCGGCATTCGCAATCCCGTCGGGTTGGCGGTGAATCCCAAGACCGGCGAACTTTGGACTGCCACCAACGAACGCGACGCGCTCGGCGACAATCTTGTTCCCGACTACACTACGCACGTTCAAGACGGCGGCTTTTACGGCTGGCCCTGGTATTACATGGGTGGCAATCACGATCCCCGCTTGCCGGACAGCCATCCCGATCTGAAGGCCAAGATGATCACCCCCGACGTGCTCATCCAGCCGCACAGCGCGCCATTGTGTTTCGCTTTTTACGATGGTGATCAGTTTCCTGCTGAGTACAAGGGAGACATGTTCCTCGCGCTGCATGGCTCGTGGAACCGCAATCCGCGCACCGGTTACATGGTCGTGCGTGTTCCTTTGCACGGGCAGGGAAAGGCCTCAGGTGAATACGAGGAGTTCCTCACCGGCTTCGTCACTGCAGACGGAAATGTGTGGGGTCGCCCGGTTGGAATTGCGGTCGCGAAAGATGGATCGCTGCTGGTGAGCGATGACGGAACCGGCTCGATTTGGCGAGTCAGCTACGAAGGCAAGTAGCGGGATAAACTAGCAAATTTAAATCACAAAGTATGTAGAGACGGGTGCCCCCGCCCGTCTTTTTCTCATCTTCTGGCGGCTCGCATACTTCGGCCTGACTCATACGAGTTGGGCCTTGTTGTAAGGCCTTGTGAGCATTACAGACCAGCCAGCGCCCATTCCTGCCTTGCATAATTGGTAGTGGCGAAATTTCCAGTTAGGACGGCCTTTTGCTAAACCAGATCACGACTGTAAAGGAAAAACTTGATTTCAATCCTCACACCTTTCTTTCAACCATTGGGAAGGGTAGGGAGCTGGTGTCGTTTGAAAAGAAGAGCACGATATTTGCTCAAGACGACCTTACCGATGGACTGTTTTTTATCCAAAAGGGGAAGGTGCAGCTCAGTGTCGTGTCGGAAAGCGGCAAAGAAGCAACCCTTGGTATTTTGAGCGAAGGCGATTTCTTCGGAGAAGGCGGCCTTGCGGGTAAGCTCAGACGTATGTCGTCCGCCATCGCAATAACAGATTGTGTGCTTCTGCATGTCGAAAAGAAGGCCATGCTGCTTGCGATGGGCCGGGAACCAAAATTATCGGCACTATTTGTCAAATATTTGCTCAGACGGAACATCCGCTATCAGGATGATTTGGTCGATCAGCTGTTTAATTCCAGCGAAAAGCGCTTAGCACGAGTTCTTCTATTGATGGCGCAATTTGGCGCTAAAGGAGTGTCCGAAATGTCGATCCCAAGACTGAGTCAGGAGACGCTCGCTGCTATGGTGGGGACGACACGCTCGCGGGTCAGCTTCTTCATGAATCGATTCCGGAAATTTGGGTTCATCAATTATGACTCTGGAGACAATTTACGCGTCCACAGTTCACTTCTAAACGTTGTTCTACACGATAACGATGGCATGCCGTTCAAGGCGGAGGACAAGAACTCAAGCCGTTCGGCCAGGAAAGAACCACCGCGAGAACCAGGCGAACCAGCCGACAAAGATCGCGCTAAGGGGCCGCCTTTGCCCAGCGTTGCACAACGCCGGAAGTGAAAGCGTCGCCGGGCCAAGATGGCCTACGGCAGGGCAACAATCGGATTTACGCGATCGATGGCATGACAATTCAGGGTCAGGATCGCTCTGCCGTCCAATCGTTCCTCGATTCATTCGAATTGAAGTGATCCCGATCGGGCGTTACGTTGAGCGAGTGACCATCAGTGGGATGGCGATGTTTCACCATTACGCCGGTTTCTGTGCGGCGCTATTCGGTGATGATGCGGTCTGCCCACTCGACCAACGATACGAAAATTGCGGGACTGCCGAACTTTGCTCCCCAATCCTTCAGGTCTATTTCCGTAACCCCACGGGCACGGGAGCAGGCCCCTCAAGCAAAGACCGGAATGTGGAACTAGCGATCTTCACCGCGCGGCAGCGAACGCCACATCAGGTCGTCGGTACTGTCCAGTTTCCAGATGAATCCTTGACGCAGCCGTTCTCACGCCAGCTTTTCTCGAGCGCCGGTTGCCTCCACAGCAATCTCGCGATATGCGAATAAAAAGTGTGGAGGCCACGCTACTCAGCGGATCATATGAGGCTTTCTGTCATTGCGCAAGCTATTAGCTGTCAAAAACCGGCGATTACACCCGCAAACTGAATTGTCGGGGCGTGTCACACGTTTACAGCAACGCGCGGCGAGCTAGGTTGAAAGATGAGGCTTCCGGAATTTCTGACGGGTTTTCCGCCATCTTCCACAAGGAATTTCCACACTCCACAGTTTTCGCACAGCACTGCCGCGAATTCTGATTGCTCAACGTGAGCAGATGCGAGAAAGTGCAATCACTGCAGGCGTGAACGAAACGCTGCCAGTGATCGCGAAAGCAGGTTCTGCGGTAGTTTTCCAAAGGGCCGAAGTCGGAGCAAGCTGCAAAGCCTGAGCTGACGGAAAGCCGAAAGGATATGCTATCGAGTGGTTCCCGACGCGTGAAAGCGCGGTGGGTACCCAGGGCGTTGCGGCCTCCTCAGAGAACGGTCTCGCCTAGCGAGACTGCGACCGGTGGACGCGATCAGACGCGGTGCACCTTCGGGTGTGCATGCGCTCTGGAGTTCAGGGTCTGATTCGAACGGCTTGCCGTCATGCGGCCTGCTGGACGAAGCTGGCCCAGGGCGCGGACTAGGCAGCCCTTTGCGGTGTCAAAGGGTAAGCGTGAAATTCATGCGGCAACATGCGGTTCGGGTGGCTGGCCCGGACCGCATTATTTTTTTGCTTCGAATCCTCGCGTGTCCTGAAAAAATCAACCACAGAGTTACACAGAGGAGATTCCACAGAGGAACAATTAAGGCCAGAACTATCAGCGCATTCCTCTGTGGCTTTGCTCTGTGAGCCTCTGTGCTCTCTGTGGTGAGGCTTTTGAACTCGGTCGTGGCACCTCCTGAGTAAAAGATCCGGGTCAAATAGCGTTGGTCTTCGCTTTTTATTCGGCCTATACTTTGGAACAGCCGAGGGCGGCTGTCCCCACGTGTCGAGTGCGGATGGAGGGCCGAGTTCCCGGCAGAAGATGAGAGGTCGGACAAGAGTGTCCGACGCACACGACCGGTGCAGAATCGGACAGCAGGTGCAAACGTGAGTCCGCAGGAAAATAATTTCTGGTTTGTTTTCCAAAGTAAGTTCCGATCATCCACAAGCTTCATGCGCGTAGTATCACCTTCGCGCTGGACAGAAATTCTCCTGAAAATTACCGGCAAAATTTAATTGGCGACCACGGATTACATCTCGCAACAGGCGCTGCCCGCAAATATTGAGGCCGAGCGTTCCATCCTCGGCGCGATCCTGCTCGACAACCTGGCTTATAACCAGGCCGCCGAGCATCTGAAGCCGGAAGATTTTCTGCTGGATTCGCACCGGCGAATTTACTCCCGGATGATTGATTTGTCCGAGGCTTCGCACTCGATTGATTTGATCACATTGTGCGAAGAGCTCTCGCGTAATAGCGAACTTGAAACCATTGGCGGCGCGGCTTACATTTCCGGACTGCTCGACGGCGTCCCTGACCGGCCGAGCATAGAGAATTACATTAAGATCGTGCGCGACAAGTCGCTGTTGCGCTCGCTGATTCATACTGCCACGGCCGCCATCGCGCGCGCTTCCGAGCCGGGTGACGCCGCGGAAGAAATCCTGAACGACACCGAAGCGCAGATCTTCCAGCTCTCGGAAAAACGCATTGGACGCGGCTTCATGGGAGTGCAGGAGATCATCCGTGAATCGTTCGGCTCGGTGGACGCTTTCCTGCAGCGCGGCAGCCGGATCACGGGGCTTGAAACCCACTACGTCGATCTGGATGAGAAGACGAGCGGGTTCCAAAAGTCGGATTTGATTATCATCGCTGCCCGGCCTTCGATGGGCAAAACTTCATTCGCCATGAACATTGCGGAGAACGTCGCCATTGAAGATCGGAAGACCGTGGCAGTTTTCTCGCTGGAAATGTCCAAGGAGGCACTCCTGCAACGCATGTTGTGCTCGGTGGCGCGGGTTGACGCACACAAATTCCGCACCGGCTCGCTTTGGCAGGACGACATGCGGAAAATCACGCGCGCGATTGAGCAATTGGCCGAGGCGCCGATCTTCATCGATGATACGCCGGGCATTACTATCAGCGAGATGCGGGCCAAAGCGCGGCGGCTGTTGCAATCAAAGGGATCTTTGGATCTGATCGTGGTGGACTATCTGCAGCTAATGTCCGGCGGAGGCAAGCGCTATGAAAACCGTACCCAGGAAGTGTCGGCAATATCGAGAGGCTTAAAGGGGCTGGCGAAAGAATTGGCTGTGCCGGTGGTGGCCCTGTCACAGCTTAGCCGCGCACCGGAAAGCCGGGGAGCCGGAGACCATCGCCCGCAGCTGGCTGACCTGCGCGAGTCGGGATCGATTGAGCAGGATGCCGATGTCGTGGCTTTTATCTTTCGTGAAGAGGTTTACAAGCCGGACGATGCGGAACTCGATGGTATAGCCGAGTTGATCATCCGGAAGCAGCGTAATGGCCCGACCGGGACGGTCAAGCTTGCATTTTTAAAAAGTTCGACGCGATTTGAGTCCCGGGCGGATGGGGTTGGGCCGGACGTAGATGAGGGTTAGATACTGCGGCGATACCTTTCTAATGGCGCGGTTTTTTCACGGATTTACGACCAAGACAAGTCCTGTGGAAAGATTGTGGAACATTTTGGTTCTTTGGAGAAACCATCTAAAACCGACCACTCGGTCGAATAGCACTAAGGTGCCAGAGCCCTGCAAGTTGCTGCCCATCCATTGATTACAAGTAAATTGACACGCGGCCTTTGGTAACCATTGAAATTACAGAGCTTTAACAATCCAAAAAGTTTTGCACATGCGGGTAGCGGAAATCTTGGTCTCCGCGTGCAGAAGCTCGAGCAGTTTTGGCGTGCAATTTCAAGCCCGATGGTGTCAAAAGCAGAGGCCCGAGCTAAAGTCGACGCCCTCAACCGCCGAAGAAAAACCTTGGAGGTTCACCATGCTTTCAGCGACCACGCATGTAAACTCAACCCCAGCTGCGGACCAAGCGTCGGGAGCGGCACAACGAACGCCGACGCAGGCCAAGTCTCAACCTGCCTCGACTGACACCGTCACCCTCAGCCCGGCGGCCCAACTGCAGCAGGAACTGGACCGAAACTCCCGTGCAAACTGATCGAGAAGCTAGCCAAGGAGACATTCAGGCGAAAAATCTTCAAGCCAGAGAGCCTGCGGCGCAAGCCCACAGGCTCTGATCTCGATCAACTTATAACCACTTGATAGCCAGCAAAATGGCCGCGTTCTTATTGAACACGGCCCTATTTATTTAGCGTCTAAATTTGTGGGGACTGCATTTGTGGGGAGAGCTGCCCACGGCTGCCTAAGCTCGCGCAATTCCCGCCTAAGCGCTCACCGACACATCGGTCGACAACGGGACCAGCGGGGATTGCGGCTGCGGTCCGTTGCTCGGACTGTATTGCTGGAAATCCTGGGCCAATGTGCGGTATGCCTGCTGGGCCGAGGTCAGGTTGCCGGATTGCAAGTCCTGGCCTAGCTGGTTCCGCAACTGACTGATTCCGCCGCCTACACCGCCGCCGTGGTGATGGTGATGCGGTTGTGGGGCGTGATTCTGAAAATCCTGTTGTATCGTCGAAAAATCCTGCTGGGCAGCCGAGATGTTACCAGACTGGAGATCTTTCGCGAGTTGACTGAAGGCCTGGGCGATCGGGCTGCTGTTTTGTGAGGATGCCACGGACGTTGCTTGCGGAGCATCCTGCTGTAAGGTTGCAAAATCAGCTTGGGCGGCCGTCAAATTGCCGGACTGCAAGTCCTGACCGAGCTGTTGGAATTCTTTTTGGAAATTCTGCAAGTTGTTTTGCGTGTTCTGCGGATTGTAATGAAACAAACTGCTGGAAATGCCTGCGACTGACATAGCCATCTCCTTCGATCAAATTGTCCGGTCAAGAGTTTTTTGTCGGCGCGTTGCGAAGAGTCTTTATCAGAACCACTCGCCCACTCTTGTTGCGGTACGTCCCACTGGTGAAAGCAACCACTCGGCCAATCAACTTGTGCGCAGACATTGGCGCGAACAAGGAATTTA
Source organism: uncultured Acidobacteriota bacterium (assembly GCA_963703465.1). GTDB lineage: Bacteria > Acidobacteriota > Terriglobia > Terriglobales > Acidobacteriaceae > Gp1-AA145. The sequence goes on from CAVPEQ010000006.1 coordinate 174,214, forward strand.
CGAGCGCAGTGGACTGGGCAGGAGTTGCACCAAGGCAGGTTTTGCCCAACCAAACCGGCAAGGCTTGGCCGGAAAACTTTCATAAACATAGGTAGGCAACGCAGAGTTGCGGCATAGCAACCAATCGCGGTCACTCGTGTTTAACCCTCAAGGAGGAAACATGGCTTCTAGGTTCGGTTGGACCGGAGGTTTTGCCGCGACCGCGGTCGTTGCAATGACATTGTTTACTGTAGGTTGTGCGCACCGCTATTACGATGCCGATCATGGCGACTATCATCGCTGGAACAACGGCGAGAGGGTCTATTACAACCAATGGGTGGTCGAAAATCATAGGGATGACCACCGCGACTATCGCCACTTATCGAAGGAAGATCAGAAGCGGTATTGGGACTGGCGGCATAATCATGACCATGACCGCGATCACGATCGCGATCGTCACTAATTGGGTTCGATCGATTCAAAGCTCCCGTTCGCTGGTCGTATATAGTTCCTGAATGAGCAGTTGCGTAAGTTGCGACCGGGAGCTGCAGCCCGGAGGGCATCCCGACAATGTTTGCCCGGAGTGCCGGGCGCGAGAGTACATTCGCGCTCAGGAGCAGGCTCGTGCCAACCGGCCATCGCTGATTAAAGTAGCGCCGGTGACTTCGGCGATTATCGCCGCGAATGTGCTAGTGTTCGCGGGCATGGTAATTTCCGGGGTCTCGCCGACGGCGCCGCAGATTTCTGACTTGGTGAGATGGGGAGCCAACACCGGCGTCCAGACTTTGGTGAACCAGCCCTGGCGCATGTGGACTTCAAATTATGTTCACATTGGGATCGTTCATATCGCGCTCAATATGTGGTGCCTGTGGAGTCTCGGCGTTTTGGCGGAACGTATCTTTGACCGCTGGACTTATTTTCTGACGTATACGTTTTGCGGAATTGCCGGCAGCCTTGCCAGCCTGGGACTGCATCCGAATCGCTTCGGCGCCGGGGCCTCGGGGGCAATTTTCGGAATGGCGGGCGCGTTAATAGCGGCGCTCTATTTAGGACACTTACCGGTTCCCCCGCAGGCGCTGAAATCGACACTCAGAAGTTTGGTTGTGTTTGCCGCTTACAACCTGTTTTTTGGCGCAGTGGTTCCGGCGATCGATAATTCTGCACATATCGGTGGACTGCTTTGCGGATTGATCTTGGGAGCAGTGATGGCGAGGCACCTGACGTCCCCGCCGGAGGAAAGAAGTTCCTGGCGGAATTTGGTGTTCCTGGTGGGCGGTGTGGTCTTGCTGGGAGTATTCTTTGTGGTTAGAAAATCAGTGCTGCACGCCTAGCTTCACTCGCCGCCCTCGCTTTCGTCTTGCGTGATCGCATCAACCGCGCGGCTTTTCACAGCAAAAGTGAGCTTATGATCGGACGTGAGTGCGAAGCTTACGCGGATCGGGTTGCGCTCCCAGGTGGGTTGGGCGCATGTTGGGCTCGAGTCCTTGTCGCCAACAGATTTCTTCAGAAGCGGCTTGCGACGGCCGATCTGCATGATTACCGCGAAGAGTTTCTGCCCGTCGTCGGAGAGACCGCAAAAGGCGGCGTAATCGCGAAACCAGTTCACCTCCGACGAATCGGGATCGAACTCGGCCAGCACTAGCTGCTGAATTTTGCCGCTCGCGCGATCTACCAGCAGCCAATTTCCCCGCTGCCATTGCCATTGAGTAGGACCGGGTTGTTGCGGTAAAGAATCGTTCACTCGATAAATTCGCTGCACCACGAATAACCGTTCGGTCACGTCGTGGGCCCCGCCGATGGTGAATTCTTTGGTGCGGCCATCAACGTACAAAGGCCGAATCTTAATGGCTGTAGACGGTTCTTCACTGCCTTCGGTTTGGATCGAGACTGAGATCCAATGGCCAAGTGAGATCGCGTGTGGCTTGGAGGCGGCAATGGCGACGCCGTGCAGTAATAAAATGCAGATCCAGGCTTTCCAATATTGGTTCATGCCAGAACATAAACATCCTTGCGCTCGGCAGCACAAGGGCAAATGAACATTTTTGCGCGAAACAGCTTCAAATCGGGAATCCAATGGTAGAAATTTGGCGGCTTACCTCTGTGGCGTTCCCTCCGTGAAACTCTGTGTCCTCTGTGGTTAAGATTTGTCGGTCTTGAATTGTGGAAAAGCAATTGCCTGGGAAGGTGAATAATAGAAAACGAGGAGAGCAGATTGATGGCTAGAAAAGGTTTCGCGTCAATTCCGGTAACAATCGGTTTGGTAATTGTGAATTTGATTGTCCTGCAGGCTCCGGCGCAACAGTTTCACGAACTGAGTTCGCAAAGTGCAGACCTCAAGATCCGGGCCGCGCTGAAGGAAATTTCAGCGCAACGGGTGCAGGCTGATATCGAAAAGCTGGTGAGCTTTAAGACCCGCAGTACGATTTCGGCGCAGGATGCCGCGTCAATTACGGCGAAGGAGGGAGTCGGCGCGGCCCGGGAGTGGATCAAGAGCGAGTTCGAGCGTTATTCACGCGATTGCGGCGGATGCCTGGAGGTGAAGATTGACAGCTTTACGCAACCGGTCAGCGACCGAGTGGCAACGCCCACCGTGATCACGAATGTGTACGCCGTTCTGAAAGGGAATAACCCTGAGGACGTGAAGCGGATTGTGCTGGTCACTGGCCATTACGACTCGAGAAACAGCAGCAACGAAAATGTGACGGATGCGGCGCCCGGCGCAAATGACGATGGCAGCGGGACGAGTGTGAGCCTGGAGTGTGCGCGGGTTTTGAGCAAACTGAAACTTCCGGGAACGATTATTTTTCTGGCGGTTGCGGGTGAGGAGCAGGGTCTTTACGGCAGCAAGCATTTTGCCGAATATGCGAAGTCACAAGGCTGGGACATTGAGGCCGCGCTGAACAATGACATTGTCGGCGGAGACAAGAGCGCGGGTCAGAATCCTAAAGTGGTGCGGGTCTTTTCCGAAAGTATTCCGGATGGAGAGACGGAAGCGCAACTGCGAATGATCGGCGCGCTGGGCGGGGAAAGCGATTCGTTTTCACGCGAACTGGCGCGTTACGTTGTTCAGACGGCCAAGGCATATCAGACCGAAGTCTCTCCGTTGCTCGAGTTCCGCCGCGATCGTTTTCTGCGGGGTGGAGATCATATTTCGTTTAACGAAGAAGGATTCCCGGCGGTTCGCTTCACCGAATATCGCGAAAATTTTAGCCGCCAGCACCAGAACGTGCGCACCGAAAACGGAATCGAATATGGTGACTTGCCGAAATATGTGGATTACGACTACGTGGCTAACGTGGCGCGGTTGAATGCCGCCACGCTGGCAGAACTGGCGTCGGCGCCTTTGCCTCCGCAAAAGGTCCGAATTGAAACCAAGGAGTTGGTTAATGATTCGACGCTGGTCTGGGATCCTCCGGCTGATGGACGGGCCACTGGTTATGAAGTGCTGTGGCGGGCGACGAGCGCGCCGGATTGGGAGCATTCGCAGTCAGTAGGAAAAGACACGCGGGTGACTCTGCCGGTGTCGAAGGATAATGTGATCTTCGCGGTCGAATCGATCGATGAGGCGGGACACAAAAGTCAGCCCATCGTGCCTGTGCCGGAGCGGTAGCTGCTGCTAGCATAAAGGTTACGCGTTTGTCGTAGATGCGAATATGCCTAGAAGCTTCAATTCCGTAATGGGTTTTCCGCCGTTTCGCGGGGCGGTGCGGCAGATCATTCTGGCGAGTGCGGCGATTTATGTGGTGATCCTGCTCTTGCTCTCGTTTGCGCCGGGCACGGGACAATCACTAATCGCGCTCGGGGCTCTCAGTCCCAGTGGAATTCACCATGGGCTCCTGTGGCAATTTGTCACATACATATTCGTGTATGTTGATCCGCTCGACTTCGTCTTGTCGTTGTTAGGGATCTATTTCCTGGGCGGGGCCGTCGAAGACCAGGTCGGATTCACGCGGTTCTACGGCTTGTTCTTTGGCACCGCAATTCTGTCTGCAGTGGCGGGTTTCGCATTGTCGCTTACGGGCGTGATCGCGCAAGGGGCGGCATTCGGGTGTGGAGCGGCAGTAAATGCGATATTGATGGTGTTTTACCTGTTCAATCGCAGCGCGCCGATCATGCTGTTTCCAATTCCGATACAGATTCCGGTGAAGTGGATTGTTCTTTTCACCGGCGGGATTGAGACAGCGTATTTACTGCTCCACCATTTCGATCTGTTTGATTTTGTTTTGCTGCTGGGCTTAGGCGCTGGATATGTCTGGTATTCGCTGTTCCTGACGCGGCGAAGCACGCTGCAGATTTCCGAACGCTACTTTGCTCTCCGCAACTCCTATTACCGCTGGAAGCGCCGGCGTGCCGCGCGCAAATTCGAAGTCTATATGCGCGACCACAACCGCACCGTCACCTTCGACGAGCACGGCAATTACATTCCCCCCGAAGACGACAAGAAAAATGGCGGATCCAAGTCGGGGTGGGTGAATTAGAAAGCAGCTTTTAGCTGTTAGCTCCTAGATTTTAGCTGAACCGATTGTGCTGGCGTTTCGAAGAGCTGCCGCGGTGGGTCCGCTGTCGTAATTGTAGCCCTTGAGGTTGAGCTAAAGGCCAAAAGGTCTTCTACGCGCTAACTAGTGACCCGATCTTTTCCCCAGTCACGACCTTCGCAATATTCCCACGCTGGTTCAGATTGAAAATGATGATGGGAAGATTGTTGTCTTTGCAGAGAGAGATGGCTGTCGAGTCCATGACTTTGAGGCCGCGCTTCAGGACTTCCATGTAGGTGATCTGGGTGAATTTGGTCGCGTCTTTCACGATCATGGGATCGGCGTCGTAGATGCCGTCGACCTTGGTGGCTTTGAGAATGGCGTCGGCTTTGATTTCCATAGCGCGAAGCGAGGCGGCGGTGTCGGTCGAGAAATAAGGATTGCCAGTGCCGCCGGCGAAGATCACGATGCGGCGTTTTTCGAGATGGCGCATGGCGCGGCGGCGAATGAAGGGCTCGGCTACTTGGTTCATTTCGAGAGCGGTCTGGACGCGGGTGTAGATGTTTTGTTTTTCGAGGGCGTCCTGCAGCGCTAGCGCGTTAATGACTGTGGCCAGCATGCCCATGTGGTCAGCGGACACGCGGTCCATGTTGCGGGCCTGTTCGGCCACGCCGCGAAAGAAATTCCCGCCGCCTACTACGATGGCAATCTGCACGCCTAGCTCGTGAACCTCGCCGAGTTCAGCGGCGATCTCGTGAATGCGGGTGGGATCGACTCCGAAACCCTGATTGGCGGCGAGGGCCTCGCCGGAAAGTTTCAACAGGACGCGTTTGAAAATCGGCTCAGGCATGCTTTAATAATACCAACGCTTGCACTCATTTTCGTAAAGCGGCAATTGCTGGCGTGTTGGCCGTTAGACGTAGCGACCAACGTCTCTACAGAATGAAAGAGGCACCTTGCGGTGCCTCTTATTTACTCAGGCTTTTGCTCTGGTTTTGAGACCGCGATGGTCTCGCCCGCGTCGCCGACTTTAAAACGAGCGAAGCGCCGAACTGAGATGTTCTCACCCAGCTTGCCGATGGCGGTATTGATCAGCTGCGAGATCGAAATTGCCTGGTCGCGGATGTAGGGCTGCTCGTAAAGGCAAACTTCCTCGTAGAACTTGGCCATTTTGCCTTCGACGATTTTCTCGACCACCTGCGGAGGCTTACCCATGGCTGCTGTCTGGGCGCGATAAATATCTTTTTCGCGCTCGAAGTCGGCGGCGGTGACGTCCTCTTTGCGAATGAACTTTGGGTCGCTGGCCGCGATGTGCATGGCGATCTCGCTGATCAGGCGCTTGAAGTCATCGGTGCGGGCGACGAAATCGCTCTCGCAATTGATTTCGACCAGCACGCCGATCTTGCCCCCGGCGTGTATGTATTGCGCGACCGAGCCCTCGCTGGTAACGCGGGTGGCCTTTTTTTGCGCAACTGCCGCGCCGCGCTTACGGAGAATCACGACGGCCTTTTCGGCATCGCCATTGGCCTCAGTGAGGGCCTTTTTGCAATCCATCATGGGTGCGCCGGTAAGGTCGCGAAGTTCTTTGACCTTGGCCGCGGAGATGTTCGGCTGCTTGTTGTCGTTTGGTTCAGGACTACCAGTGGTTGCCATAATCGAAGATGATTCCTTTATCATTTTACAAAAATTAACCCGCGCCTCGCGCGGGCCTGATTCGTCAGGGGCTAAAGCCCCGGTTATTTTGGTTCTCTCATTTGGCACGATTAAGCTCGTGCCATTCCTGGTCTTGCTGAAAGCCGATGGCTGAGAGCTGACGGCTTAGAACGTTTGATGCTCGACTTCGGGGGTCTCGGCCGGGGCCTCGGCAGCAGCAGCCTTCTTGCGTGTTCCAGGGCCAAGCACTTCTTCCATGCTGATTTCTTCAGTGCCCTCGTCGCCGAAATCAGCCGACATCGAGGCGCCGGTTCCGACCTCTGCACCGCCCTCGGCTGGTTCTTCGGTAGCAGCGGCCTCGGACTGAGCTTCGACGCCAGCGGCGAGATCGGCGGTCTGCTTGTCATTCAGCAGCTGTGAGCCTTCTACAACCGAATCGGCAATCTTCGAAGCGAACAGACGGATCGCACGCAGCGCGTCATCATTGCCGGGGATCACGTAATCAACTTCGGTTGGATCGCAGTTGGTATCGACAACCGCAACCACCGGAATGCCGAGCTTGCGGGCTTCGCGCACCGCGATCTGCTCTTTATTCGAATCGATGACGAACAGAGCGTCAGGCAGCTTGCTCAGATTCTTAATGCCGGCGAGGTTCGCTTCCAGATGTTTGCGCTCGCGTTCAAGCTTGATAACTTCTTTCTTGGGGAGCAGCTCGTAACGGCCATCCGTGGCCATTTCGTCGAGTTCTTTGAGTCGCTTCACGGACTTTTGCACGGTCACCCAGTTGGTGAGCAGTCCGCCCAGCCAGCGCTGGTTCACATAAAAACTTCCGGCGCGCTTCGCCTCTTCGGCGATTGCGTCCTGCGCCTGGCGCTTGGTTCCGACGAATAAAATGGTGCGGCCCTCGGCGCTCAAGTCGGCTACAAATTTCGACGCCTCTTTGAACATCTTGAGCGTCTTCTGCAGATCGATGATGTAAATTCCATTGCGCTCGCCGAAGATGAACTCCTTCATCCTGGGGTTCCAGCGCTTCGTTTGATGCCCGAAGTGAACACCCGCTTCGAGCAGCTCCTTCATGGTGATGTTGGCCAAAAAACCTCCTTTTTAAGTCTGCATCCTTCGTTCAAAGTGCGAACTTGGGATTGCTTTCCCGTCCCCGCACCGCAGCACGGGAAAATTAAAAACAGCTTCGAGCTACGAGTGATGAGCTGCGAGCAAGAATGGCAAGCTCAAAGCTCGCCGCTCGGAACTCACCGCTTTGAAAATTGGAAGCGCTTGCGGGCGCCCTTCTGCCCGTACTTCTTACGCTCTTTGCCGCGCGAATCGCGGCTGACCAATCCTTCGGACTTCAACTTCTTGCGCAGCTCAGCGTTGAACAACATGAGCGCGCGGGCGATGCCGAGCTTTACGGCATCGGCCTGGCCGTTTACGCCGCCGCCGGAAACATTGGCGATCACGTTAAAGTTCGCCGACGACTCGGTCGACAGCAAAGATTGCTTGGCCGCCGAACGCTGCGAATCGGTCACAAAATATTCATCGAAGGGACGTCCATTGACTTTGAAGTCGCCACTGCCTGGACGCAAGAAAACGCGGGCCACAGCGGTCTTGCGCCGTCCCGTACCGTAATATTGAACTAGTTCAGCCATTAGCTTTTAGCTGTCAGCTCTTAGCTTTTTCGTGCCAAGGCCAACTCTGTACCTTTCCTCGAAATCGATTTTGCTTTAGCTAAGAGCCAAGAGCTAATAGCTAAGAAGCTGCTTTACGCCAGCGCCTTTTCTTCCGGTTTCTGCGCCTGGTGCGGATGTTTGTCGCCCTTATAAACTTTCAGCTTGGTGAACATGTGCGTTCCCAGCTTGTTCTTAGGAAGCATGCGCCGCACAGCGTCTTCAATAATGAGTTCGGGCTTACGCACCGTACGCTTGCGAAATTCCTCACTGCGAAGGCCGCCGGGATAGCCAGTGTAACGATGGTAGACCTTCTGATCGGCCTTCATGCCTGTCATCTTTACCTTCTCGGCGTTGATCACGACCACGTGATCTCCGGTATCGAGAAAGGGCGTATATTGCGGATTCTCTTTGCCCATTAAAATGCGCGCCACTTGCGACGCTACCCGGCCGAGTGCGAGGCCCGAGGCATCGACGACATACCATTTGCGCGCAATTTCCCCCGCTTTGGGGAAATACGTTGACATTCTGATCTCCCAGATAAAAAAATGAAAACTGAAAGAAAAACGCTGAGTACCCACTCTCTGCAAGCGCCGAAGGCGCAGGGCTATCAGGCGGGCAACCGCAGAACTACCAAAGCCTTAAAGATAGACTAGGAAATGGCGTATTGTCAACGCGAAGAAGGGGGTGCAGCTTTGCCGCTCCAGAATCTCCCGTATTGATTTCTGTAAACGCGCCACAACCAGAATGTCATTGTCAGGCCAATAGCAAAAGACAATTCAAGCCAGTGGAACCAATGCTGCAGGCCTGGGTCTGGTCGCTCATGCAAGGCTTGGGAAAAAGCGTCGTCCATGCCGTAAGACGGAGTTATATAGACAAGCCCCCCAAAGCTGGCAACTACCGCCACAGCCCAGAGGATCACCATTGTTTTAAGGGCAACTTTCACTCGCGGATTCCTGCCTTCATTGCGGTACAAAGCATAACTCACTCGACGTACTTTGATATCATCCCTCTCATCTCCCATGCGGATCAAGCGTGCGGTTCCCGTACTGCTCGGGTTTCTGATTTTTGTCGCCTCCGTAGCTCTGATCGTGCAACTGCGGAAGCATGCGCCGCCGGAGCCTGCGCGCCTTTTACCGGGAGCCGACGCATTCCTATACATCGATTTGAAATGGATGCGGCGGGCGGAAATTGCCACCCACATTCCAGAAGTGCCACACGACGCCGAATATGAGACATTTATTCGGGCCACAGGCTTCCAGTTTGAACGCGATTTGCAGGAGGCGGCGCTGGCCATTCATTACGCCGGCCCATTGACTGCTGGCGAGACCCGTTACTCTGAAGTTTTTATTGGTAAGATCGACGGCGACCGCTTGCGCGATTACCTGAATGTGCTGACCCGTTCGGTCGATTCTTATAAGTCGGTCGACATTTACAACATTCCATTGCAGGGCCGGACGCTGCGAGTCGCCATCTTGGGCGCGGACACGGTCGCAGCTTCGAACCATCCCGATGCCGGAGTAATTCGCGGAATTATCGACCGGTCGCGAAAACTGGCGTCGCCGTTTGGCGGCCCAGCGTTATTGCGGCAGTTTTATAAGCGGGTGCCCATTGCAAGTTTAGTATGGGGAATTTTTCGATTGAATCCGCAGGGCGCGCAATCGTCCGCTGACTTATCGCTGCCCATTACCAGTCCAGCGACGGTCGTTGCGTCGGTCCGATATTTGCGGGCAGTACATTTTCGCGCCGAGGCGTTCACGCGGGATGAGCAAGAGGCAAAGCAACTTACCACCCAGGTGGGTGCCTTCCTCTCAATTTTCCACTCGGCAGAAATTTCGGTAGCCGGGCAGACCCCTGATCCAGACGTGAAGAAAGCGCTCGACAGTCTGAAGGTCGAGCAAAAAAGCGATCGAACTATTCTCACCGCGATCTTGCCAACTGAACTATTGCGAAAAATTGTCGCGGAAGCGCCGAAGCAAGTCGGTCCTGCGGCAAATGAAGCGCCCAAACAAGTCAGTCCTTCCGCAAGTGAGCCTCGGAAAAAATCAAAGCGGTAGCGAAGAAAGCTACGGAAGCTCGGTGCCGTCGGTGTTCAGGTTATAGAAGAAATCGAAACGCAACGTGAGATTCGGCCCGGTAAACTCCGTTGGCAGTGGCGGGAAGGGAGTGGAAGCCGAGATCCCGCCATAAGCAGCACGATCGAGCGAGACATCGCCCGAGCCAGTGACGTAGTGCATGCCTGCAACCTGGCCGTCTTTCAGAATTGAAAACTGGATTGATACCTCGCCTTTCTTGAACAATACAGATTCCGGAATCAGGCTATACCAGTTCTTTTTTACCTGGCGCTTAACGATTTCCAGATAAGGGCCGAAATCGACGCCCATGGTGTCGCTGAGGATTTCAGGACCCATGCGGGCGTTTGGTTGGCGCTGGCCTAATCCGAGGTCGCCTTCGTCGCCGGCGTATTTACCACGAGTTGCCGCGGCAGCGTTCGCCGCCTGCTCAATGGCGCGGCTGGCCGACATTGGCCCGGTCTTGAATATTGCCTTCGGACTGACTGGAGGCGGCTGCAATTTCGCCATCTGGTTCGCAGGCGGAGGTGGCTGCTGTTGAGCCGGTTGTTCCTGGGGTGGCGCGCCTTGCGCCATGGCTTGCGGCTGAGGCTGCTGTTGGACTGGGGGTGCCGTTGGACCGGGGCGTCCCGCGCGAGTGGTGTCGAGAATCTTTTTCAACTGCTTGCGATCGAGCTGCGGTTGCTTACTGGAGGCGATGCGGTTCTTATCTGAAATCTTGTCAGTGTTCGGACGCTTTACTTTCAGGTTGTCCGGTGCAGCATCGACGAATGTCAGGTGCCGGTCGTTATTAATCGGTTTCACGATCATCATCGAGCGCTTGAACCAATACTTGGCAAAATCCGGCGGGTGAAGAATCAGTAGCAAAAGCACGGCGTGCGCGAACAGCGACATCCAAAAAGCCTCGCGCTTTCGCGAACGCGAGAGATCGTCCTGCGCCTGGATGAGCAGGGTCGGGAAGTCGTGCATGTGGCTGTAGGCGGACTCCCACTGCTCGGCGCCATAAAGTTCCAGTTGCGCAGGATCAGGCCCGGTTGGTGGCGGGGCTGGAGGCGGTTCCTGCAAAGACGGAATTTGGGTCAAAGCCATTAACTAAATAATCTGATGCGGGTTAGTGTCTATTTTCTCATCTTTTCCGCCGGTTGTAGAAATTCTGACGGTACAGGTACTTACGACGGAAGCACCCTCTAAGGTTAGCTGGCATCGGGGCGGCAAGCTGTCAAAAAGTGTAAAGGGCCATGACCCAAGTTATGCGGCTCACCCGGCGAGGTTTAGCCGACCGTGGTGAGACTCAATCTGTTCAAGGACTTCGAGGGCGACGGCCAGAGCGCGACGACCGTCTTCGAGGGGAACGATGGGCTGCTCGCGAGTGTGCACCGAGTGCAGAAACGCTTGAATTTCTGCGTGCAGCGGCTCTTCGGGAGTGATTTCAGGTTTGGAAATTTTAATTTCGGGATTCGCCGAAGGGACGCCCTCGTTGCCGCCAACGCTGAACACCAGCACGTCCTGGCGGCCGTAATCGAGGGAAATATATTGCCGGGGCTGGAAAAAGCGCAGCTTCCGGACCCGCTCGGTGGAGACCCGGCTGGCGGTAAAGTTGGCAATGCAGCCGGATTCAAACTCGATGCGCGCATTGGCGATGTCGACCTTGTTCGACAGGATAGGCAGGCCAGCAGCACGAATCTCGCGGATCGGCGAATTGACGAAAGAGAGCACCGCGTCGAGATCGTGAATCATGAGGTCGAGCACGACGTCGACGTCGAGAGAGCGGGGAGTGAAGACACTGAGCCGGTGAATTTCAAAAAACATGGGCCGCGTGACCAAGGGCAGTGTGGCGCGGACAGCTGGATTGAATCGCTCCAGGTGACCGACTTGCGCAATGCGGCGAGATTTTTTGGCAGTGGCGATTAACTCGTCGGCTTCGGCGAGAGATGATGCCAGCGGCTTTTCGATCAGAACATCGATGCCCGCCTGCATAAGCTGGCCCGCTGCTGCGAGATGATGAATTGTGGGGACGGCCACGGAGGCGGCTTGGACGTCGATCCCCGTGCTCACTAACTGCCCGATCGAACCAAAGGCGCGACATCCGAATTCTTTTGCGACCGCGTCGGCGCGTGCGGGATTTTCGTCGACCACTCCCACCAGTTCAACGATGTTCAGTTCGCGGGAGAGTTGGTGGTAGACGCGGGCGTGATTGCGTCCGAATGCGCCTACACCGACAACAGCGACGGGGATGGGATTTGGGGTGGGCAGTAGGGCTCCGGAATCGATTTCAGATTGAAGATTTCAGATTTTAGGTTGCACAACGACGCAGCACCGGGGCCATCGTTTTTAAATCTGCAATCTAAAATCTCAAATCTGCAATCGGGTTTTCGAATCTGCGATCTAAAATCTCAAATCCTTCTGCATTCTGACTTCTTCCTTCTGCATTCGTTACTTCTGCGCTTTCTTCAGCAGTGCGATCTGACCGCCGTGATACGCCGCATGTTGCACTGCTCCGGTCAGCATGAAACGTAGATCATAATCTTTGCCGGGAACGCTATCATTTAATCGCGATTCGTTCATGGCGGAAACGAGCTGGATCAGTGCTTCATGGGTGCTGCGTAAACTTTTTACGGCATCACGCCACGGGGCGTCTGTAGGCTGCTGAACGGTGGGAAAGTTTTCATCGTCACAGGGCATGAGCGCCTCACCGTGTATCCGGCGCACGATCACGCGTTCCCACGTGGTCAGGTGCAGCACCAATTCCCAAATGCTGTGAGCTTCAGGAATGGGATGCGCGGCAGCTGTTTTGGCGTCGATGCCATCCAGAACTTCCATCAGCGCGGGGCCATGCCAGGCTTCGCCGTCGAAGGCGCGGTTCAGCTGGTCAGCGATCAGTTCAATCTCAGGCATAGGTTTTTTGTGTGCGCAGAGAGATTGTAACTAATCAGCCCGTGTGGGTCGGACACTCTTGTCCGACCTGCCAGGGAGTATCACAAGCCAGATGTTCACCCATCACAGACAAACGGGTTGTGCAATGTATAAAAATCAAAGTCAAAGGCGTCGGACAGGAGTGTCCGACCCACACGAGCAAAGCCCACACGGGCACCTTCCATGTCTCAACGAATTGCACTTGAACGTGTCCGACGCTTTTGATTTTGGTGTTGGTTTTCGGGCCTAAACCGTGGAAGAAAAGCTCGGCTGCATATTTGCTGCAGGCAGGTCGGACAGAGTGTCCGACCCACACGAGCTATTCCGCTGCAATCGTGATCCTCGCGGCATCGGCTGCGGTAAGCACTGCGTCGCCGTCGATCAGCAGGCACTTACCTGCGTCGAGCGCAAGGCAGGTTGCGCCGGCTTTGCGCATGACCTCGATTGTCTTCACGCCGACTACAGGAACGTCGAAGCGCATGTCTTGTTTAGGCTTGGCGACTTTCACCACCGTCAAGCTGCGATCGAGTGTGGCGCGGGCGCCCTCGCCCGCGAAAGTGGCCATAATCTGGCCAGCGCGCTCGATGGTTGCGTCTGTCCCTTCCATGGCTTCGACGGCGACACATGCGCTTTCGGCGACTACGACGGTCTGGCCGATGTCGTATTGCGCCAGGCCGCGGGCGACGGCGCGTCCGTACTCGATATTTTTTGTTTCTTGTTCGGACGGAGCACGTTTGGTGAGCACGCCGGGTTTCGCCAGCAGCGGTTCGAGAAGTGACGTGGAACTCTCGAGGGTTATGCCTTCGTCGGCGAGAACTCTGGCGACGGCGCCTAGCAAGGAGTCGGTGTTGCGGGTGGTCAGCGACAGCAAAAGTTTCGCCAGGCGCCAGTCGGGGCGAATGCTCGAAAAAATCTGCTTGTGCTTGACCTGTCCGGCCATGACGGCGCGAGTGACGCCTGCGCGCTGAAAAGTTTCGATCAGCTTGGAGAGTTCTCCTAGTGAAAGCCAATGCAGCGCTGATGCGCCATGCGATTCGATATCAGGGGAAGTTTCTTCTTTAATAGCAGCGACAACGACGTCATAGCCTTGCGCGCGCGCAGCATCGAGCACGAGGAACGGGAAGCGTCCGTTGCCAGCGATGAGGCCGAGTTTTCGCTTTGCAGCCATGATGTGGAGCTACGGGCGTCCTCGCCCGTGCTTGCTAGAACCACCACGACTGAGGGTGCCCCACTCTTGCGTTCTTTGCAAGGGTGGGAACCTCGGACCTCTATCTTTGGATTTGATCTGATCAAGCACTCTGCCTCCCACCCTTTCAACTGCGCTCAGGGCAGGCTCTTTCGCAAAGTACGTGAAAGAGTGGGCACCCATTTTGTTGATGGCGCGAGCGAGGTCAAAAGCCTTGACCACCCGTCCGATGAACTCAAATCATGCGATCGTAATCCGCATGCGAGCCAATCCAAAACCAAATCACCGTCGAGCCTTCAAGAACACCCAAGGCTCGGTAGCCCAGACCGATGCGGACTGAATAGACGTTTTCCAATTGGGCAACCTTCTTGAATCGCAAGCTCGGGTGCTCAGGGTGGTCGCGGAAAAGGTGATAAGCCCGGCGAGCCCGGTCCTGAATCTCATCAGGCAGAGAGTCAAAAGCGGTGCGGAACGAACGCGTAACCCGCGATTCGATCACAAGATTTCATCAATTGGACGAGTCTCGCCACGCTGGTGTTCGCGCTGGGCTTCACCAGCAAGACGTCGCAGCTTGTCTTTCGTGCGCGCCAACTTTTCCTTCCAGGCGGTCTCGTCTTCGATAGTTTCGAGAATCTGCGAGGCGATCGCGTCCTGCTCCTCCTGAGGAAGAGTAGCCACTTTGCGCAAAGCATTTTCCAGCAGTTCAGTCACAATCCGAGCCTAGCAGAGCACCTAGACTGACGCAAGAAGACGTGTATTCCTCTTCGCAATCGAGGGCGAGTAATTCACCGGTCCAAAACGGAAAAGGCCAGCAGACTCAATTTCGGACGCAGAAGACCTGCCAGCTTACTTAATCACTCCGCGCTCGCTCGCCTCAATAAACCGGATCAGCATCTCCACATCTTCGCCGCAATCTGATTCGGACTTCAACTTCTCCAGCGCCTGCGAGGTGTTCAGTTTCGACGCCAGCAAAACTTTATATGCGTGGTGAATCTTGCCAATGCGGTCTTTGCTGAAGCCACGGCGTTCGAGGCCGACGGCGTTCAGTCCGTAAGCACGGGTGCCACGTTCGGCGGCGGTTTTCGAGAAGGGAAGGACGTCGCGCGTGATCGTCGTCCCGCCCCCGATGAAAGCGTGAGTGCCGATGCGCACGAAGTGGTGCACCGGGCACAACGCGCCGACCGTGGCCCAATCCTCGACGATGACATGGCCGCCCAGGGTGGCGGCGTTGGCCATGATTACGTGATCGCCGATGGCGCAATCGTGAGCGATGTGGGTGTAGGCCATGAGGAGGTTGTGACTGCCGACGCGGGTGAGGCCTCCGCCTTTGACGGTGCCGCGATTGATGGTGACGAACTCGCGAATGAGGTTGTGGTCGCCGATTTCGAGGCGCGTGGGTTCGCCGTTGTAGCTGATATCCTGCGGCGCGAGTCCGATGGATGAAAAGGGAAAGAAGTGATTATGGGCGCCGATTTTCGTTGGACCATCGATGGCGACGTGCGAGATCAGTTCGCAGTTTTCACCCATTTCTACGTTTGCGCCGATGGTGCAGTAGGGGCCGATTTTGCAGGATGAGTGAATTTTCGCGGCGGGGTCGACAATGGCGGTGGGATGGGCTCGCATGGTTGGCTAAGGGCCGTCCCTGTCGGGACTCGGTCTTACGTTGCTGTTCTCCCGGCAATTACGCGCCGGGCTTTCACATCCCGCCGCTTCGCGGCTGGAGCATCGTCATTCCGGCGCGGTATCGTCGCTTTCTGGTTGCGCGCTGCGACCACGCTCGCGATCCACCAGGCGGCAGGTGACGATGGCTTCGGCAACTTTTTTGTCCTCCACATAAGCGATGCCCTGCATGCGGACGGCGTCGCCGCGCCAGGCCTTCACTTCAACTTCGATTCGCAACTGATCGCCGGGAACTACCGGTCGGCGGAAGCGCGCCTTTTCGATTCCGGTGAAGACCATCAGCTTGTGCTCGCGGTCGGGGATTTCGGTCAGTAGCAGCGCTCCGCCGGCCTGGGCTACGGCTTCCACGATCAGCACTCCCGGCATGATCGGCATGTTGGGAAAGTGGCCGGCGAAGAAAGGCTCGTTGATGGTGACATTTTTGATTGCCACAATGCGCTTCATGCGCACCAAATCAATCACGCGATCAATCAACAGAAATGGATAGCGGTGCGGCAGAATCCGCATGATGTCGTGAATGTCGAGCGTGGTGTGCTCGGCCGCGGGAGCTTCGGTTGCATTGTGAGATGCGTCGGTCATGATTTGCCGGGATCGACGATTATACTTTATCGCATCCTCATAAACGGATCAGCAGTCATACGGGAATCGGCAGGAGAAGATGAGCGTTCCAGGTGTCAGCGAGCAGCTGCGTTATTTTAAAAAACAGCAGCCCAAGATCATAAAAACCATTCGCCAGTTGGTCGAGATTGAATCGCCAAGCGATGTCAAGCAGTCGGTAGACCGCCTGGGCACGGTTCTGGCCTCCAGGTTTGCAGAACTGGGCGGGCGGGTTCTTGTGCATCCGGCAGAAAAATTCGGCAACCATTTGCAGGTGGAGTTCAAGGGACGCGGGCCTCTTAATCAGAAACCGGTCCTTTTGTTGGGGCATATGGATACGGTTTATCCGATCGGAGCAATTTCGAAAATGCGGTGCCGCGTTGCAAAGGGTCGATTGTACGGGCCGGGCGTCCTCGACATGAAGTCAGGCATCGCGCTGGCGCTGCATTCGATTGAAGCCATTCTGAAGTGGAACGCCGGGAAACTGCCGCGTCCGGTGACAATTTTGCTTGTGTCTGATGAGGAAGTTGGCAGTGCGTCTTCACGGGCAATTACGGAAGCGCGCGCTCGGAAATCTTCGGCTGTGCTTGTGCTCGAGCCAGCGCAGGGCTTGGCGGTGAAAACGGCGCGTAAAGGAATCTGCGAGTACACGTTGAAGGTAACCGGCAAAGCGGCGCACTCAGGCCTGGATTTCGAGAAAGGTCAGAGCGCAATTGTCGAGCTGGCAAAACAGGTTTGGCAAATTTCGCAACTTGTGGACCTAAGGCGTGGAATAACGGTAAATGTCGGAAAGATTAGTGGCGGGACGCGGGCGAATGTGGTCGCCGCAGAGGCTACCGCCATTATCGATGTTCGGGTTTCGCGAATGGGAGACGGGATTGAGATCGACAACAGGTTGCGATCTCTGAAGGCGTTCAACCGAAATTGCCAGATCACGATCTCCGGAGGCATGAATCGCCCACCGATGGAGCGAAGCGCGGGAGTGGCGGCTTTGTACGACAAAGCTAGCGCTGTTGCGAACGAACTTGGCTGGAAGTTGGAAGAGGCCGCTGTGGGCGGGGGATCAGACGGAAACTTCACGGCGGCGCTAGGAATTCCAACGCTGGATGGTTTGGGAGGCGTCGGCGAAGGCGCGCATGCGGAGCACGAATCGGTTGTCATTTCAGAGTTGCCGGAACGGGCTGCACTCTTAGCGGCCTTGATTGCGCGAATTTGACGCTTTACTTTGACTAGCGGGGTTTAGTGGCCTAGAATTTCCACAGGGCCATCCTGGCCTTCGGAGGATTTATGGAGGGCTTGTTTCAACCGCTGCACCTGCTCCTGATTTTTGGGATTGCTCTCCTTATTTTTGGCCCCAGCAAATTGGCTGGGCTGGGCAAGGGGCTCGGCGAAGGCATTCGCAATTTTAAGTCGTCGATGAAAGACGGCACCGCCACTCCGGCACCGACCAATACTGTTACTCCTACGCCTGCGCCGCCTTCAGAGAACCGGGACGAGTTGCAGAAACGGGTTTAGTTTTCGATCACTCGGTGCTCGCGCAGCATTTGCAGAACCAGCGCGATGGGTAGTCCCACCACGTTCGAGTAATCACCTTCAATCTTTGAAATCCAGCGGGAGGCTGCGCCTTGAATGGCGTAGGCACCTGCTTTGTCCATTGGTTCGGCGGTCGCGATGTAGCTGCGAATGTCGGCATCGCTGAGAGCGGAAAAATGAACCGCCGTGGTTTCGGAACGCACGTCTTCAAAGTCCCTTCCTATAAGGCAAACACCGGTAATGACTTGGTGCTTGCGGCCGGAGAGGAGTTCGAGCATTCCGGCTGCGTCTTCGTGATCTTCGGGCTTTCCAAGCACGAGATCAGTATCGACGGGCGAGACGCTCGTCGCCCCACCTGAGGCTACCCCACCTTCCGCTGCTTCAACTGTCACTACCGTATCGGCACCGAGAATGTATTCGTCCTTCTTTTCTGTAAAGATTGCACGTGCCTTCTCGCGGGCCATCCTTTCTGCGAAAAGTCTTGCGCTCTCCCCGGCTCTGCGGATTTCGGGAATGTTCGCGGGCCGGACTACAAATTCGACGCCGGCAGCTTTCAAAAGTTCCTGACGGCGTGGCGAAGCTGATGCGAGCACGATCGGCATGTCAATGAATGGGATCGAGGACGAGATTGTCGATTAGGCGGGTGTTGCCGATAACAGCGGCCACCGCAATCAACGCATGTTTCGAGATGGTTGGGAACGACTCCAGGGAGTCGGGGTCAACAATCTCAAAATAATCCAGCCGGGCCTTTGGCTCCCTCAAGAACTCTTCTTTGCCGGCGGCGATGAGCTTTGCGGAGTCGCGCTCGCCGTTTTCGAATAATTTCTGCGCCCTCTGTAGTGAGTGATACAGGATGAGCGCGGACTTGCGTTCTTGTGGATCAAGATAAGCGTTGCGAGAACTTAAAGCCAGGCCGTCAGGTTCGCGGACAATTGCGCCTACCTCGATTTCAATCGGCATGTTCAGATCGCGCACCATGTGGCGGATGATGGCGACTTGCGCCGCATCTTTCTGGCCGAAGAACGCCACGTCGGGTTCGATGACGTTGAACAACTTCGCGACGATGGTCGTCACGCCGCGGAAATGTCCGGGGCGTGACTTGCCGCAAAGCCGGTTGCTCATGTCTTCGACGATTACCCAAGTGGTCGTGCCTGCTGGATAAATGTCTTCGACTGAAGGCGAAAAAACCACATCCACTCGCTGTCGGTCGAGCATTTTGGAATCGTTTTCCAGGCTGCGGGGATACTTAGCGAAATCTTCTTTGGCCCCGAATTGGGTTGGGTTCACGAAAATCGACACCGCGACGACATCGCATTTTTCGCGTGCGGCGCGCACCAGCGACAGATGCCCTTCATGAAGTGCGCCCATGGTCGGCACTAATCCCAGGCGCTGTCCGCTCTTGCGCGTCGTTTTGCGTAGCTCGCGCATTTCGTCGATGGTTTTAATTAATTTCATGCCGTCGGCAGTTGCTGGCGGTCAGGCATGTTCTGGCCGACCGTCAAATTAAATATTTGTATCTGCGGACCGAAGTCGTGCGGCGTTATGTGAAATTGCGGGAAGTTCTCCAGTTCGTATTCGACATAGGTGTACCACCCCATTTGCGCCATCCATACTTGCGATCCCTTAGGCAGATGATATCGGCTCACCATCTCCTGCCATTGGTCATAAAAACTTCTCGCGGTAAAAATATACTTCGTGGTGCTGGCGATCACGCGATGTTCGCCGCATTCGTAGCTGACGAATCCCGGAATTGATCGGTCCGAGATGATCGGCTGCTGGTTGCATAAATAATGGCCGAGCAGCAGATTGGTCTGCACATCGGCAAAGATGGGTTCTCCTGCGGGAATTTGATGAATGAATGCTATCGCCGCCTGCATGTGCTCCGAGCGTTGAGCGTCAGGCGCAACATATGGCAATTCTTTCGCGGTGGAGAGATGGCAGACGAGTGAGATAAGCAGGGCGGCAACGATGCCAGCGAAAACCTTTCGCTTCAAAAGTTGAGCCAACGCTACGCAAACAGCGGCAAGTCCGAAGGGAATGAGAAGGCTGGAGTGACGCGTCCCTCCATAGGGATAGGCGCGTATGAGAGCTGCCGCGCAGTTGATGGCGAAGGGCAGCATCAAGAAGACGCCTAGCGGGCGCGAGTTCACGCGACCCGACGCTGACCGGCCGCGAAGAATAAGCGCCACTCCAGCAATAAAAACAATAAAAGCAAGATCACCAACCGCGAGCTGGCGAAAGAGGTACTGAAAAACTCCAATCGTTCGGCCGATGACAAACACCAGCGGGTTCACTTTGCCGGGGATGAAATATGAATGACTGAGGTATGCATTGCCCATCCAGCCCTGGGTGGCGTCTTGGCCGCCAAAGTACCGGCTGAGCTGACGGATCTGGGTGAGATAAAGGAAAGCGCACAGACCAAGTGCTACGAGTTGACCGGCGATCCAAGCGGAGATCACGGCCACGGATGGATGCTTGGCCCACATTCTCCAGATTGCGTAAATCCCTAGGGCCGGCGCAAACAGGAATGCCGAAAAATGCGATCCGATGGCGAGGGTGAGGGACAAGCCGGAAAGCAGCATCGCACTAACAGAGTTCTCGGCCAAGGCGCGCTCGAACAAATAAGCCGAGCCCATGGCAAATGCCAGGAACAGAGCGTATTGGCGAATCTCGGTCGAGAGCTCGATGGTCGAGGGAAGAAACAGAACGAAAGCGAACATCGTCCACGCGGCGGATTTTTCGAACAACATTTCCGCCCAGCGAAAGGTGAACCAGCAGAACGCCATGCCCGCGAGGATCGAGGGCATGCGCAGCATCAGCTCAGAGGTTCCGAGCACACGCCAGACGTGCATAACGAAGATCAGCAGCGGTGGATGGGAGATGGCGAGGCTGACTTTGTAAGTCTCGAGCCATGAGGAATGATTGGCTGCCGCGAAGTGCATGACTTCGTCAGAGTTGAGGAATGTGCCGCTGGCATGCCAGATGCGAACCAGAAAGCCAAAGGCGAGTAAAGCGAGGATGCTCAGGGTTCGGTGTTGATCGAAAAACGAATCCATCCGAGCCAATACGCGATGCGATCTCGTCGCTTGTGAAGTTTGGATTTCCTGGAGCTCAGGCATGGAGTTTTCTTGAGGATAACTCAGGCGCTCGTTTGAGGTCTGAAAAATGAT
Source organism: uncultured Acidobacteriota bacterium (assembly GCA_963703465.1). GTDB lineage: Bacteria > Acidobacteriota > Terriglobia > Terriglobales > Acidobacteriaceae > Gp1-AA145. Next base: position 195,136 of record CAVPEQ010000006.1, read on the forward strand.
CATCTGACTGTGGCGAGGATACGAACCAGTCCCGCTGATAACCGGTTTCGCTTGCGGCTTTGCCGGTACTTTAATATATTTAATTAATCACTTGGCTAATTGATTAAATGACATTCACGCAAGCTATCCAGGCGCTCGGAAATGATCGACGGCTCCAAATTCTTGAGTGGTTGAGGAATCCGGAAAAGCACTTCCCGCCACAGCGCGACGGAGATCTGGTTAAAGACGGAGTTTGTGGCCTCCTCATTGCACGCAAGTTGCGCGTCAGCCAGCCCGCGGTCACTGAGCATTTAAAAATTTTGTCGCGAGCCGGTTTTGTTACCAGCAAGCGAACCAAGAAGTGGACATTTTACAAACGTAATGAGCCGGTTATCAGGGCCATAAAGCGCACGATCTCACAGCGCGTGTAAACAAAAAAGGAGATAAAGAATGAGCACCGCCGCCCAATTTCCGTATGATACTCGCCTTAATGTGCTGCATAAACATCTGGAAATCATCGACGAGAGAGCCGTGGCTGATGCCGCCCCTCACAAGTGGTACAACCAGACGCTCTGCCAGGTCAACGATTCGGTCATCCGACTGGGAGTGGTGGAGGGAGAGTACCACTGGCATAAGCATGACAATGACGACGAATTCTTTTATGTGATTGAGGGCAACTTGCTGATCGACTTGGAAGCGAAAACGGTTGAGCTTTTCCCCCGGCAGGGGTTTGTGGTGTCGAAGGGCATTATGCATAGGACACGAGCTCCGAAGCGCACCGTTATTCTCATGGTTGAAAATGCCGGGATCATTCCAACCGGAGACAAGTAAGGAGTCGTTGGAATGGAGCCATTTAGGATTCATGTCGCACCCGATGTGATCGAGGATCTGCGGGCACGCTTGCGCCAAGCGAGGTGGCCCGACCAGATCCCCGGCATAGAGTGGAAGCAGGGCACCGAGTTGGAATGGTTGAAGCGCGTCGTGTCCTACTGGGCCGAAGAGTTCGATTGGCGCGCATGGGAGCGTAGGCTTAACACTCTCAATCACTTTATGTGGGAAGGAATCCACTTCGTCTATCAGCGCGCGGCATCCGGCAGGGGTATACCGATCATCCTTACGCACGGCTGGCCAAGCAGTTTCCTCGATTTCATGGACATGCTGCCGACGCTTGAGAACTTCGATGTGGTCGTTCCCTCATTGCCCGGCTATGGATTTTCTGCACGGCCACCGAAGGTAGGTATCAACTATCGATTTGTCGCAGAGCGCTGGCATAGGCTGATGTCTGAACTCGGGTATTCCCGCTACGGTGCTGGTGGTTATGATTTCGGTGCTGGGGTGACGACGATTCTTGGTTTAGACCATCCGGAGTCGGTAATTGGAATCCATCTCACTACATTGGAGTCAGACCTTACGCCGAGCGTGGATGACGGGGAGTTGTCCGATGTTGAGCGTTCTTACCTTGCGGTGAACCGGGCGTGGGAGGCGACGGAGCGAGGCTACAGCGCGATCCAGTCCACCAAGCCTCAGACGGTTAGCTATGGACTTAATGACTCGCCGGCAGGGTTGGCCGCATACCTAGGCGAGAAGTGGTACTCATGGAGCGACGTGACGCCTTCCGACGAGTTCCTCTGCGCCACGTTCACACTGTATTGGATCACCCAGACCATTACCTCGTCGATGCGCGACTATTGGGACAATCGCTGGCACCCTGTCGACAAAGCCTACGTCAGTACGCCGACGGCGTTTGGCGTATTTGCGCACCAGACGATGCCGGAGGGCGAGCCGCCACGCTCGTATCTGGAACGCGTCTACAACATCCAGCGCTGGACAGTTTTTCCACGCGGCGGGCACTTCGCTCCGGCTGAGCAACCAGCGGCGGTTGCGGAGGATCTGACTGATTTCTTCCGTGACCGAAGCTGAGGGTACGTGAGATGTGGCGTTCGGTTTCTTGACACTCCGAACGTTGGCTTTTATTCTTAACTTTAGCTCCCTTGGTGAGTTACACGCCCTAGATGTGCTTCCGCGGCCTGCGCGGTATCAAGTTCGGAGGGGGCAGCGGAGGTTCCCTTGTTAATCGAAGTTCGTGAGTTAGAAGCTCACCCTGTCGATTTCGACGAAGAGATTGCGCCCGGAGCTATTGATTTTGGCCCCGACGTTCGTTTGACCGCGGATTTAAAAGCTGCCGGGCGGGCTCAGTTGGTCAGGGAGCATCACGGCAAACATCAGCTGATCAATGACATACGGCTGGCCGGCAATTTCTCAACTCAAGTAGAGATGGCTTGCGCACGGTGCCTGGAGCCGCTCAGCCGTAATGTCAGCAAACAATTTGATTTGTTGTACCGGCCACAGGGCAGCGCGGACGCTGGACGCTCGGAGCTCTCGGTGACCGCGGCCGAAGCGGAAGTCGGTTATTATCAGGGGGAAGGGCTGCTGCTGGAGGACGTTCTGCGCGAGCAGGTCCTGCTGGCGCTGCCTCTGAGGGAAGTCTGCAAGGACGATTGCAAGGGGCTGTGTCCACATTGCGGCGGCAATCTGAACCAGCAACAATGTAATTGCGCTGAGCCGCTCGAAGACCCGCGCTGGTCGGCGTTGAAAGATATTAGAGAGAAATTGAAAAGCTAGCGAGCGATGAGCTCTGAGCGATAAGCAACCGAGAGCATGGTTTAGCTCGTTGCTCACAGCTCACCGCTTCTTCACGAAAGGAATTTTCATGCCTAATCCAAAACGGCGGCACTCAAAACGGCGCACCAGCACACGACGCGCCCATGACTCGCTGACCACCCAGTCACTTTCGGAATGCCCGAATTGTCACGAGCGCAAATTACCTCATCGCGCTTGCCCCAAGTGCGGTTACTATAAGGGTCGCGAGGTACTGGAAGTAGAGGAATCCAGATAACACTGCATGCATCGCGTCATCGCTTTGGACGCAATGGGTTCGGACCGCGCCCCCAAGCCTGAGATTGAAGGTGCAATCCAGGCTTCGCGCCGCTTTGGTATTCACGTCGCCTTAGTCGGACCCGAAGAAACTCTGCAGGCCGAACTGTCCCGCCATCCTTTTTCCCGCTCGCTTCCTATTACCGTAGTCCACGCCAGCGAAGTCATCACCATGGAAGACAAGGCAGTGCAGGCGGTGCGCGCGAAGCGCGACTCGACCATGCGCGTTGGATCGCGGTTGGTGCGCGAGAGGAAAGCGGCTGCTTTCATCAGCGCCGGAAATACCGGCGCTGCTATGGCGACGGCGAAAATGGTGCTGGGCGGATTACCGGGAGTTGACCGTCCGGCGCTGGTTGCGATTATTCCGACGGCGGTGGGTACAGTTTCTACTTTGCTCGATGTCGGCGCCAATGTCGATTGCAAGCCGCACAACCTGGAACAATTCGCCATGATGGGCGAAATCTATTTTCGCAGTATGTTCGGGACGGCAAGGCCGCGGGTAGGTTTGCTCTCGATCGGCGAAGAAGAAGGCAAGGGCAACGAGCTCACGCGTGAGGCTTACCCGTTGATCAAGCAGCTGCCGATTAATTTTGTGGGGAACGTTGAGGGCCGCGACATCTACAACGGGAAGGTCGATGTCATCGTGTCAGATGGGTTTGTCGGCAATGTGGCGCTCAAGACTTCCGAGGGCGTGGCCAACCTGGTGCGTTCGACATTGAAAGAGACGCTGGCGGCAACCATTACGCGTCAGGTTGGATATCTGCTTTCCCGCAGCGCGTTTCATGATTTCAAAAAGCGGCTCGACCATACCGAGTATGGCGGCGCGCCGCTGCTCGGGATTCGAGGTGCGTGCTTCATCACCCACGGTTCATCAAATGCCAATGCCATCAAGAATGCGGTGCGTGTCGCCAATGACTTTGCAGAGCGCGATATTACCGCGCACATTCAGAAAGAGATGGCTGCACTGCATCCCGAAGAGGCGATCGAAGAAGTCAAAGTGGATGATTGAGCTCTCCGCCTTTTTCCAAAATCAAAAGTGAGTTAAGACTGATGAATATTGCAGCGATAGCATTTCTTTTTCCGGGGCAGGGATCGCAAACCCTCGGGATGGGCAAAGATTTGTTCGAGCGCTTTCCGGTCGCGCGCCGGACATTCGAAGAAGCCGACGAGGCGCTGGGAAAGAAACTTTCGCAGCTTTGCTTCGAAGGGCCGGAAGATCAATTGCGGCTGACGGAAAATACGCAGCCCGCGATTCTGGCTGTCTCGGTGGCGGCTTGGCGGGTGCTCGAAGAAAAGCGAATCAAGGCGGGATTTGTGGCAGGGCACAGCCTGGGAGAATACTCCGCGCATGTGGCCGCGGGGACGATCAGCTTTGCGGATGCGGTGCGGACGGTTCGCAATCGCGGAAAGTACATGCAGGAAGCGGTGCCGGTGGGCACGGGTGCGATGGCGGCGATTCTCGGAATGAATCTGGATGCAGTAGGCGCAGTCTGCGGAGATGCCGCGCAAGGTGAAGTATGCGAGCCTGCAAATATCAATTCGCCTGACCAGATTGTGATTTCGGGGCACGCCGCGGCAGTTGAGCGGGCGGTGAAATTGGCACAGGAGCGCGGTGCAAAGCGAGCGATACTGCTTTCCGTCAGCGCACCCTTCCATTGTTCGCTGATGAAGCCGGCTCAGGAGAGACTCGCGGTCGATTTGGAGGAGTTGCAATTTGCCGCGCCGAAAATTCCGGTGGTATGTAATGTGTACGCCAAGCCAGTCGAAGATGCGAAGAGCGCCCGAGAAGCGCTGATCCGGCAGGTGACCGGATCAGTTAAGTGGAGTGACTCGATGCAATCACTGATTGCTCGCGGAGTTCAGACATTTATAGAAGTCGGTCCAGGAAAAGTGTTGTGCGGCTTGATGCGGCAGATCGATCGTTCGAAGAAGTGCTTGAATGTTGAGGATGAGCCGTCGTTTCAGAAGACGATGGAATATTTATCCACGAGCGCTGTTACGTCCTAAACGCTCCGCTCTGTGGCTTTCCTCTGTGTAACTCTGTGTTCTCTGTGGTTCAAGCTTTTGAATTTAACCACAGAGAACACAGAGTTAAGCCACAGAGGATGGCGAGAGTGGCACGCGTGATGGGATTAGCATTCAAAGGACGGGCGAGGGCCCCGTCTCTCCACGTTCACTTTTATTCTGTCACCCAGCCGAACCAGTTGCCGCAATCAATTTCATTCGGTGAGAAGTGCAGAGTCTTGTCTGATTTGTCGGCCCACACGTAGGCGTGCTGGCTTCGGTGATTGACCGTGGCTTGCACGATGACTCCGTTGCCGCTCGAATAGGAGCAATCGATCGAGTAATTCTTAATCGTGCCCCATTCGCTCGCCGGACCCCAATCCCGACTGAACTCGGCGAAGGTATAGCTGGAGTATTTCGTTGGATGCTGCTTCCAATCTGCGTCTCTGAACCAGATCCCGTACGCGTCCTCGAGGTTCTGGTGTTCGAGGGCGGCAAAGAATTTGCCGGCTGTGTGGCGCTCCGGGTAGTTGCGAAGATGATAGGCGACCCAGATCAGTATGAGCGCGGCGACAATGCCCACGATGATCTGCTTTCTGCGACGGCGGGCAGGCGCCTCATCGTAGTGCTTTGCGTCCATTAGCGTCATCACCTAAGCATAATGGAATCCGGGGGAGAAGAAAAAGTTCCAACTGCCGACCTGCAAACTTGGCCGAACGGGCGAGGGCGCCCGTTCCCACATGGCCTGTTGTTTCCACACGGGTCAATGACTGTCTTTACAGTGTTCGCTTGAACAATGGCACGGCAATCGAGAATGTGACGATCGCGAACACCGATAGATAAACCAAGTCCGGCCAGATCGCTAACAGGCCGGTTTCTTTCAACAGCAGCGATTTGAAACCGTGCACCGCAAAAGTAAACGGGTCGACGCTGGCGATGACCCGCAGCCAGCGCGGGAAGGCCTGAATGGGGTAAACCGCGCCACTGGGGAAAAATAGCAAAGTATTGAGGATGCCGAAGATCGCACGCGGCACTAGCGGGTCTTCGACTCGCACCATCAGTAAAAACATCATGGTGTTGAAAGCCAATGATGTCAGGAAAATCATCACCGCGAGGCCGAGCATGGTTCCGGGCCGGAAAATAGTTCCCACACCGGCCAGCAGCGATCCGATGAGCGTGATCACAACTCCGGTCATTACGGCTTTGATTGCCCCTGCGGCATTGAGTCCCAACACAAGCTCGGCTTTTGTGATGGGCGTGACCAGATATCCCTCATGCACGCCGCGGGCCTTGTCGTCGATGTACAGCATGCCGCCGCCGATCATCACCGAGACGAACATGGCCAGCGCGATCGATCCTGGCAAAAGATATTTCATGTACTCGATATAGGGATACAGCTCGACGATCTGCAGAACCGTCTGCTGCAGAATGCGCGGCTCGACTGTGGGAGTATTGAGCGCGGTAGTAATGCCGCTCATCTCGTCTTCGAGAGTCGCAGTCATGAAGTTGTCGCTGTTGTCCACGACCAAGCCAACCTTCGGACCGTCCTGTTCATAAACCCGTCGAGAATACTGCGGCGGAATAATCACCGCGCCCTGAATTTTACCGTTACGAACATCTTCGACGGCCTTCTTTTCGTCGGAGTAATAGACCGGCTCGAAGGTTCGCATGTTGGCGTGCACTGAATCGAAGGCCTCGCGAATCTTGAGGGCCTGAGTGCCGCCGTCTTCATCGACCAGGCCGAGCTTGGCGTCGCGAATTTTCCCTCCGAAGGCGTTGCCCAGAACAATCAACTGAACCAGAGGAAACACCATCGCCACCAGCATGAGCGCCGGTGAGCGAAAAAACTTGCGCATTTCGCGCTCGACAATTGCCATCATTCGGTTCATGGCTGCATCCCCGGTCTGGACGGCATGGTGAAAGCGTGAGCTTTGACGAGTTCGTCGCGCAGCTGCCGTCCGGTGTAGTGGACGAAGACGTCATCGAGGGTTGTGTTCTGGACCGAGAGCGATTTGATTTTCACGCTGGCATGCACCGCCGCCTCCACCAGTTCAGTAGTGGTGCGTGAGCCATCGCCAGTCAGAATGCGATACATGCCCGCGCCTTCGTGCTGCACGGAAGTGACTGCGGTCAATTTATGCAACTGCTGCTCCCAATCGGCAGGAGCGTTTTCGAATTGTGCCTCGATCACGTTCGATCCAGGAACGCTGGCCTTGAGCGCCGGCGGTGTATCGAGCGCGACCAGCTTGCCATGATCGACGATTGCTATGCGATCGCAAAGGCGGTCCGCTTCGTCCATGTAATGAGTCGTGATAAGAATGGTGAGCTGGCGTTGGCTCTTGATATTGGTCAGCATCTCCCAGACAGCGACGCGTGAGACGGGGTCGAGACCGGTGGTCGGTTCGTCGAGAAAAAAGATTTTGGGGCTGTGCACCAGGCCGCGCGCAATTTCGAGGCGGCGCCGCATTCCGCCGGAAAGTGTTTTCGTCTGCGCATTGCGCCATTTAGTGAGATCGACCAACTGCAGAAGTTCGTCGATATTCTGCCTGCGCTTGGCCGCGGGCACGTCGTAGAGCTTGGCGTAGATGCTGAGATTCTCTTCAACGGTCAGGTCGATGTCGCTGGTCAGGGCCTGCGGAATGACGCCGATGGCGCGGCGGGCGTCGTCGGGGTCGGTGGCCACGTCGTGTCCGGCGATGCGAGCGTGACCGGAGGTGATCGGGATCAGCGTGGTCATCATACGGATCAGGGTGGACTTTCCGGCGCCATTCGGTCCGAGCAGGCCGAAAATTTCCTCTTCTTTGACTGAGAAGGTGACGTCATCCACCGCAGTGAAGTCGCCGTACTTCTTGACAATGTGCTCCACTTCGATGGCATTCACGATTCACCATGCGTGGAATTCGCGCGTCGGAGTCGATCGAACCTTCGAGCTCACCATCATGGCCGCGCTCCCGAAGCTGCGGCCGTGTTTGACGAAGGAGTTCCGCGCAACTGCGCCGGCGAGACCAGGACGTCGGCAGTCATTCCTGGCACGTAAGCCGCCTTGGGATTATCCAGACGGACTTTCAGAACGATAGTTTTGATATCGCGCTTACTGCGGCTCACGTCCCGCTGGGTGGCAAAGTCGGCCTCAGCGGATTTAAAGAAAACTTTTCCGGAAGTCACAGTTCCTCCGGGCAGTCGAATCCGAAGAGTGTCGCCGATGCCGATGTGATCGGCATTGGTTTCCGGGACCGCTGCGCGCACCCAGGTGTCGGTGAAATCGACGAGGGTCACAATCGGCTGGCCGGGATTGAGATATTCGCCTTCACGTGCGGCGCGCACGGATACGGTCCCGGTCACCGGCGCATAAATTTTTGTGTAGCCAAGCCGGACCTCAGCTTCTTTCAGTTGCGCCTCCGAATTCAAAAGCTGGCCGCGGGTGGACGCGACCGTGCTCTGCGCGGCACTTGCCTGGTGTGTGTTCGCGATTGCGGAATCCAGTCCCGCTTGAGCGGCCGTGACTTGCTGCTGCAGAGAAGCAACCGTGGCCTGCTGCGCTTTCAGATTAGCTTCGGCCTGGACCCGCTCTTGGTCTGATGACACGCCTTGCTTTGCCAATTCGACTGTGCGGCGACTATCGCTCTCGACACGTTGCAAAGTTGCTTCGGCCTGCAAAAGCTGTGCGCGTGCAGATTCAAGTTGCGCCTGGGCGTTAGCGACGCTGCTGGTGGTCGAACCTTTGGTGGCGACGCTGGTGGCTTGGGTGGCGGCAACCTGGGAACGCAGGCTGTCGATCATGGCTGCGGCAGCACGCGCTTGCGCTTCCAGCTCTGAAGGATCAAGTACAGCGATCAGATCGCCTTGCTTGACTTGTGTGCCTTCGTCCACCAGAAGCTTCGCGATCCTTCCCTGGACCTGAGGACTCACGATGACCTGATTGGCATCGACCGTACCCGTCAAGTCGAGGTCGGAGCCACGCGGAGTTGACAGCAGGTAGTATCCGAGCGAAATCGCGAAAATGATGGTGAGCAAAATCAGAACTTTATTTCGCGCGTTCATTTGCGCACTCCTTTGGTCCGCGTAAATAATGCAGCGGAGATGAAGTCAATTACGGCGGCGCGGCGTTCAGTCAGGCGCTCGGGAGACATAGGATCAAAACCCGTGAGCGCCGACATGACCGGCGCGGTCGTGAAATAAAAAACGATCACCGAAATCATTGAAGGGATAAAGTGAAGCGGATCAACTGACCGAAAGTCTCCGCTCTCTGAGCCTTCTTTCAGCAAAGCCGCAACTGCCGAGAAGATGGGACGGAAGTACTGCTGCGCCACCCGCTGCATGCGAGCAGGATCGCGTCCGGCGCGCAGGAATTCGGCGTTCACGATGCGGTGATACGGCGAGTGGGTCGCGATGTAATCGAAATGCGCGCGGACATAACCCACCAAACGCTCGCGCGGGGGCAGAGGCTGCTTAAGCGCATTTTGAACTGCCTCGCGAGCGCCACTGAAAACGTGGTTGAGCACCGCGTCGTACAGCGCTTCCTTATCTTTAAAGTAGTAATAGAGCAGGGCCTTGTTCACTCCGGCGGAACGTGCGATGGCATCGGTGCGGGCACCGGCCACGCCTTCGCGGGCGAACTCAATCACCGCGGCTTTGAGAATCGCGGCGCGGCTTTCTTCTGGTTTGCCGCGGGTGCCGAGACGAATTGTGCGCGCCGTGGTCATATTTAACTAACTGGTTAGTTACATAATATCGAAAGCGCCTCCAAAGTGCAAACGGCCTCCCGCAGCGTTATTCGGCGTTTTTCAATGGCAGAGCTTCCGCCAGCCCGGGATCTCCTTGGACTCGCATGCTCAAGCGGTACCAAAGGACAATTGCGCACAACGAAAACGCGAAGATGATGGTTGAGACCGCGTTAATTTCTGGGGTGATACCGCGGCGTAGCCGTCCCCAGATTTCGAGTGGCAAAGTGTTGTCGCGACCGATCAAGAAGAAACTCACTGCGATTTCATCCATCGACAAGGTGAAGATCAGCAGCGCGGCGCCGATGATCGAAAGCTTGAGATTGGGCAGGGTCACCCGCAAGAAGGTCTGCAAGTAATTCGCGCCAAGATCGAGCGAAGCCTCTTCCTGAGCGCGGTCAAGCTTTTGCAATCCGGCGAACACCTCAGTGGTAGCCACAGAGATGAGCGCGGTGCCGTGGCCGAGAATTACGGTTATGAGACTGAGCTTTAGATCGGCTTCGCGAAATAGCATGAGCAGCGAAAGTCCGGTGATAATTCCGGGAAGGACGAGCGGGAGCAGCACCAGGCGGCGAAAAATCCCTTTACCTGGAAAACTCGCGCGATCAAGGGCGAGGCCGGCGGGGATTCCGAGAGCGAGCGCGATGAGAACTGAGGCCAGCGCGACGATGACACTGTTCAGCACCGATGACCAGATGGCGTCGTCCTGGAAAAGCATTCGGTACCAATTCAGGGTGAGATCGCGCGGCGGGAAGCCGCCAACGCCTTGTCCATTGAAGGAATAGACCACCAGCACGATGATTGGCAGATAAAGAAAAGCGAACACAACTGCGGCATAGAACGCGAGCCAGCGCGGGCTCGTTTCGTAGGAATCACGCTTCATGATAAAGCCCACCGTCGCTCCAGTTTTTCCGAAAGCCACAATAATCCGACTACCAGCGCCAGCATGCAGAATGAAATCGCTGCGCCCAGCGGCCAGTTGTAGGCAGCGCCAAAAAGGCTTACCACGACATTCGAGATCATGATGCCGCTTGGTCCGCCGAGAAGAAGCGGGGCCAGGAAATCACCAAAGCTGAGCACGAACGCGAAGGTCGCGCCGGCCAGCACTCCCGGGACCGACAAGGGGAGAATCACCCGCCAAAAAGTCTGCAAGCGAGAGGCTCCCAGATCATGCGAGGCTTCGACCAGATTGCGCGGAATATGCTCCATGGCGGCATAGACGGGAAGAAAAGTGAATGGAGTGTAGATATGGGTCAAAGTCAGAACTACCGCAAATGGGCTATACAGCAAGAACTGCAAGGGATGGCTGGTCAAATGCAGATACTGCAGCGATGTGTTGAGCACGCCGTCAGTCCCGAGAATCGTCTTCCATGCGTATGCGCGAACTAAATAACTGACCCATAGCGGAATGATCACCAGTTGATAGAGCAAGTTCTTTTTTGTGCCGGCATGAAAGCTGAGCAAGTAGGCGACGGGATATCCGAGGCAAAGCGAGAAAATCGTCACGCGGGCCGCTATCCAGGCCGAGCGCAGTAACGTTTGACGATAGACATCATGCGCGAGCAAGTCGCGGTAATTTGAAAGGTTCCAGGAGTGAATGATTGTCTGCGCGGGTGAGACCGACCAGAAACTATACGCGAACATCAAGGCGTAGGGCACCAGGAGAAATACAGTGACCCAGAGCAGCGGTGGCAAGGTGACGGCGAATTTGTAAGCACGGGAAAACATTTTATTTTTCCGACTCGCGTACGGGGACGGCATCTTCCGGATCGAATTCGAGTTCGATTTCGCCTCGAAGCAGTCCGCGTTGCGAACTTCTCACCGTGAGCGGCTGGCCGTCGGCAGTTCTTGCGTGAACGAGTTCGCTGGCGCCGTGAAACGAGTGGTCGGTAACTCGCGCTCGGAATTTGACTGAACTTGGTTTAGCTCCTGCGGGTCTAATGCATTCGGGCCGAAGTGAGAACAAGCCGCTTCCATCCGGGGCCGCAGTAGGCCAGGACAGAGAACCGCTGTTCGCAGTACCGCCTTTCACTTCTGCTGGCAACAAATTTGTGTGTCCGATGAACTGGGCGCTATAGGAAGTTGCCGGGCGGGTGTAGATCTCGTCAGGCGGAGCAACCTGCTCGAGCTGGCCGAAGCGCAGCAGGGCAATACGGTCCGACATGACCATGGCTTCTTCCTGATCATGGGTGACGAAAATGAAAGTGATTCCGACTTCGCGTTGCAGGGCTTTCAGTTCCATCTGCATCTGGCGGCGGAGATTGGCGTCGAGCGCAGAAAGCGGTTCGTCGAGTAACAGCAATTGCGGGCGGTTTACCAGTGCCCGGGCAAGAGCGACGCGCTGTTGTTGGCCACCGCTGATCTTTGACGGCTTGTACTTCGCGAAGGCCTGCATTCGAACTTTGGCGAGTGCCTCTTCAACCCGCGGCTGAATGTTTGACGAAGAAACACCGGCCACGCGTGGACCGTAGGCGACGTTTTCTTCAACTGTTAAATGCGGGAACAATGCGTAGCTTTGAAAAACCGTATTCACGCGGCGTTTGTAGGGAGGAAGAAGGTCGAGACGTTCGCTATTCATCCACACTTCGCCCGAAGTCGGATGTTCGAACCCGGCGATGATCCTCAGCAGCGTGGTTTTGCCCGAACCGCTTTCGCCGAGGATGGTTAAGAATTCGCCGGCGGCGACTTCGAGTGAAATGTCGCGCAGGACGGTGTGCTTACCAAACGTCTTCGCGACGTTGCGGACGCTTAGGAGAGATGGGGTCGAGGATGGCACGGGCGAAGGCGCACTCGGCTTCAATGGCGGAACAGCTTCAGATCTTTGCGGATTATTCATGCCGATGAAGTTTACTGCGAGTGCGTTCGATTGAATGAGTAATCAAAAGCCGCGGACAAGAGTGTCGCGCCACACGGTCGCTCTACTGCGCGGCTTTTACTTCGTTCCAGATTTCGTTGTACTGGGCGCGGCGCGGGACGTTTTGCCAGAAATAGATTCGCTTTTGATATTCGTCAACATTGTCCAGGTGAAGACTCTTTTGCTGTTCCGGACTCATGAACTGTGCCGCCTGCGCATTCGCAGGCGCATAGCCGGTCACGTCGGCGACTTTCTTCTGGGTGTGCGCCTCGATCATGTACTCGAGAAATTTGTATGCGAGGTCTTTGTTGTCGCTTCCGGCGGTGATCATCAGGTGGTCGATCCAGCCAGTGGTGTTTTCTTTGGGAATGGTCTCGCCGACGGGAAATTTAGCGGCGCGAAGTTGATTGGTCATCAGCGGCCAGCCCATGGCGGCAACGACTTCGTGGTTCTCGAAAAGGTTTGTGAGTTCGCCGCCCGTTGACCATAGCTTGCGGATATTCGGTTTGAGCGCAAGCAGTTTGTTCTTGACGGCGTCGAGTTCCTGATCGCTCAAATTGTAGAGATGGCTGGGGTCGGGTTTGTCATATCCAAGAACTTGCGCGGCCATGTACACGGTCGAAAGGTCGTCCCAGACAGAAATTTTGTTTTGGAGCTTAGGATTCCACAAGGAAGCCCAGCTGTCAGGAGCGGTGGGGAACGCGCTGCTGTCATAAATCAGCGGGTTCGGCCCCCACATGAAAGGTACGCCGTAAACGTTTCCGTTGGCTTTGACCAGCGGCATGTCGCGCAATTTCGCAGACAGTTGCTGATAACTCGGAAGCTTTGAGAGGTCCAGGGGCGCAACCAAGTTCAGCCTGCGAGATCATGGTCGCAACATCGCTCGATGGGGAAATGACGTCATAGTTTCCGGCGCTGCCGCCGCGCAGTTTGGCCACCAGTTCGTCGCTCGATCCCATATAGGAAGCGGAAACTTTGCAGTGGTTCTGCTCTTCGAAGGCTTTTACGAATGATGGATCAGCGTAGCCTTCCCACACCAACAGGTTGAGGCTGGGAGTTTTTTTTCCGCAGGAGAGAGTGAAGACAGAAAGTAATACTGCGAGCGCAATGCGTAGTTTCATGCAGGCTAGAACCTTGCGGGATTATAGCAAGGTTGACTGCGTTGTCGGCATTTACGATTTATTCATTTACCAAAGAATCAGGTGTAGATAGAATTCCCGGTCATGGGTTCCATGACGATGCGTGAATCGTTTACCGACGCCATACGTTTCTGGGAGCCCCGCAGAGTGATTTACAACCTGGTGCTGGCCGTGGTTGTGATTATTTACTTTGTAGTGGGTTACCCAGCTTCAAAGGGTATACTCTCCGCGGATTTCGTTCTTCTGGTATTTTTGCTGGCGGTTGTCGCCAATGTGGCTTATTGCGCGGCTTATTTGGTTGACGTTTTTGTCCAAGCGTCGGGCTATCGTGAAATTTGGCAACGAAGCCGCTGGGTGCTTTTTGCGATCGGGACTACCTTTGCGGCCATTATTACTCGGTTTATCGCTATGGGAATGTTTCACCTTCAGAATTAGCGGCACGGATGACTCTGGCAGTGCCTCGACATGCGGCGATGAGCGATGTGAATTTGGACGCTGACGTTGATTGCTTCAAAACCAAAAAGCGTTTAACCGCAGAGTTCGCTGAGAAAACTAACCCGAGAGTTCGCAGAGAAATCAAAACAGGGCAGTCCAATTCACGCCACAACTGTTTCCGACACATCGATCTGCTGGCCGAGCAACTTTTCGAACTCTGCCAGCTTCGGTGCAATTGGTTGCTCCGTCGCGTACTCACCTGTCAATACATCGGTGGTCTTCAGGCCATTGCCGGTGATGCACAAAACCGTGGTTTCGTTCGGCAGAATACGGTCGCTCTTGTACAGCTTGCGCGCACAGCCGAGAGTGACGCCGCCGGCGGTTTCGGTGAAGATGCCTTCGGTCTCGGCTAGCAGTTGAATCGATTTCACGATCTCGGGATCGGAAACGTCTTCTGACCAGCCGCCGCTTCCGGTAATGGTTTGGATGGCGTAATGCCCGTCGGCCGGGTTGCCGATCGCGAGAGACCTGGCGATAGTCGAGGGTTTCTGCGGTTCGATCTCGGTGTTGCCGAGTTTTACCGCGGTTGAAATTGGCGAGCAGCCAGTCGCCTGTGCGCCAAAATACTTCACCGGCTTGGGCTCGACCAGGCCAAGCTGAATAAGTTCCTCGAAGGCCTTTTTTATTTTGATGATGAGGGATCCGCCGGCCATCGGACAGACCACATTGTCGGGCAGCCGCCAGCCGAGTTGTTCGGCGATCTCGTAACCAAACGTTTTCGATCCTTCTGAATAGTACGGACGCAGGTTTACATTGACGAAGCCCCAGTTGTGCTCGTCGGCAATTTGCGAACACAGGCGATTCACCTGGTCGTAGCTGCCGGAGATGCGGACTACCCTCGCGCCAAAAACTTGCGTGCCGATAACCTTGGCCTGCTCCAGATCGGATGGAATGAATATCCAGCACTTCAGTCCGTTGCGCGCGGCCTGTGCAGCGGTGGCATTGGCCAAGTTGCCGGTAGACGAGCAAGAGACGGTGTCGAATCCAAAGCTGCGGGCGTTGGCGAGAGCCACGGCGACGACGCGGTCTTTAAAGCTCAGGGTCGGCAGGCAGACGGCGTCATTTTTGATGAATAGATTCTTTGTGCCGATTGCCCGCGATAATCCGGAGGCTTTGATCAGAGGCGTGAAGCCGACTGGAAGCGTGGGCTCATGACCTTCAGGCAGAGGCAAAAGTGCCGAGTAGCGCCAAATGTTGTTTGGGCCTTGCGCGATCTTCTCGCGGGTGAAGTCGTGGCGGATGGAATCGTAGTCGTAGAAAACTTCGAGAGGAGAAAAACACTCTTCGCAAACCGATTTGGGGACATTGCCCCAACTCTTGTGGCACTCCCGACAGCGCAATTCGTATCGCATGGGCTCGCTCGATCCGAGGAGCCGAGGTTTCTTTGCGTCCTTTGCGAATCCTCACCGACCTTTGCGATCAAAAGCGTTAAATCGCAAAGTGCGCCAAGGTCACGCTAAGTTCGCCAAGAAAATCTGCCCTAAAACGACAAACCCTCTTCGCCCGGGGAATGGGAAAAGAGGTTCAGGAATGGCTGATAAGTTCTCGCATCCCGAATCTCATGTCCCCCGTTTCCGGGCCGAGAGTTGGCACCTGGCGGTCGCGATATATGATCCCGATCCGGTTGCCGTGGCGTCTTAGGGCTCGTCCCTCAGCCACTCTGCATGAAATCCAAGGTCAGCTCCGAAGAGCCAACTGGTGTGAATCAATGATAAGGACAGGCAAACTGGTTCGTCAAGACAGGAGCTTACTGCATAACTGCCGAGCAGGCCGCAATAACTCAGTGGCCCATGGTGTGTGTCTGCAGACTTGTTGCATCGGAGCCGGTCATCGAGGGCCGCGATTCGAGGGTCATGCGCACGCCGTATTTGGGGCGCAGCGTGAAGCTAGGGATCGGCACCACTGGATGCGTCGGGACGGCGATCAGTCGGAAGCTTTGCGCAATGGTTGCCAGTAATAGAGTCGCTTCCATCATCGCGAAAGACGATCCGATGCACTGCCTTGGGCCCCCACCGAAAGGGAAGTATGCGAAGCGAGGAAGCCTCTGCGCTCTTTCTGTTGACCACCGGTCGGGATCGAATTTTTCGGGTTCCGGAAAATAGGCCGGATGGCGGTGCATGATCCACTGGCTCATTACCACGTTCGAACCGGCAGGAATGCGGTAACCGCGCAACTCGAAATCTGCAATCACCGTGCGCGCCAGGCTCCAGGCCGGCGGGTAGAGTCGCATGGATTCTTTTATCACCCGTTCGGTATAAGTGAGCGCCGGTAAATCAGAAAATTCAGGGCCGCGGCCACGCAGCAGGCGATCGAGCTCAGCGTGAAGATTTTTCTCGACCTCAGGATGCTGCGCCAGCAAGTGCCATGTCCAGGTTAAAGTCAGAGCCGTCGTTTCATGACCGGCAATTAGGAACGTGAGCACTTCATCGCGAAGCTGCCGGTCTGACATATGGCTGCCGTCTTCGTCGCGAGCTGCGATCAGCATGGACAGCAGATCGCCGGAATCGATTTTGTTGGCCCGGTGTTGAGCGATGATGCCGTAGACCGTGTCGTCCATGCGGGCGACGGCACGGCGGAAGCTGATCATTCGCGGAGTTGGCAGGTATCGGGCGATCGGGGGAAGCAAGATGCGGACGCCGGTAGTGTTACTCATGATCAGATTCAACGCCGAGGAAATTTCTGCGGTCTCTTCCGCTTCCACATTAAAGAGCGCGCGCACGACTATTTGAAGTGTGAGGCGCATCATCTCCTGATGAATGTCGAGGGTTTCGCCGTCCTTCCAATTGGCCAGCGTTTGTTGGGCGTAGCTCGTCATGATGTTTGCATATGTGCTTACGCGCTCGCGATGAAATGCCGGCGCTGAAAGCCGCCGTTGACGGAGCCATGAGTCGCCTTCGTTAGTCAGTAGTCCCTCACCGAAAAACCAGCGGCTGTTGCGAACCACGCGGTCTTTTAAAAAGTTACGCGGGGTCCGGACGAGGACTTCTTCGATGAGATCGGGATGGTTCAGAAAGTAAACGTGCAGCCATGCGGCCCGGTAATAGAAGATGTCGCCGAACTCCGCGGCCCAGGACGAAAAAATGGGAAGCGGATCGGGGCTGGCCAATGGCATGTTGCCAAGAAGAAAATGCGGCTTCGGACCTGGGGGACGGCGGAGCATGAAGAAGTGGCTGTAATCAGTAGTGTATCTTGAACGCCGGATGAATTTGCTTCGCGCCGTTATTGTTTTACTCACCACCTTGGCGAGTGCTTCGACGCTACGCGCGGAAACTGGCGCGGAGGGGTGGCTGCGGTACGCGTCGGTCGGCCGCGACACAGCTTCTCGGTACGACTCAATTCCTAACACCGTGATTTCCATCGGCAATTCAGATGTACTCGAATCTGCCAAAGGCGAATTGGTTCGCGGCATTGCATCCATGTTGGGAAAACGGCTGCAAGCTGAACACAATATTTCTACTGAAAATGCGTTTGTACTGGGAACACTGAAAGATGTGGGCGGCCATTTTCGCGGAGTCGGGCTATCCCGCTCCCTGGGCGCAGATGGTTTCTGGCTGCGAACGGTGGAGCGTGGCGACAAAAAATACTGGCTGATTGTTGGTGGAAGCGATCGCGGAGTGTTGTACGGAACGTTTGCTTTGTTGTCACGGATGGCGCAACGGCAAAACGTAGGTGACCTTGATGATTTCGAAAATCCATCGGCGCCCATTCGCTGGGCAAGCCAGTGGGACAACCTCGACGGCAGCATCGAGCGCGGATATGCGGGGCGCTCAATTTTCTTCGACAATGGCGCGGTCCAGAGCGATCTGACTCGCGCCGTCGACTATGCACGGCTGCTGGCTTCAATTGGCATTAACGCTTGCGCAATCAATAACGTCAACGCCGATCCGCGAATTCTAAATCCGGATTTTTTGCATCAAGTTGCGCGGGTCGCGGATGCCTTTCGTCCGTGGGGAGTGAAGATTGCGCTCTCAGTCGACCTGAGCAGTCCTGAAGCCGTCGGCGGCCTGAAGACTTTTGATCCGCTGGACCGCGACGTCGCGGTATGGTGGAAAAAGAAGGTCGACGAGATTTACCAGCGCATACCCGACTTCGCAGGCTTGGTGGTGAAAGCTGACTCCGAAGGCCGCTCGGGTCCGTCGCAGTACGGACGGACTGCAGCCGATGCTGCGAATGTAATCGCTCGCGCTCTAAATCCGCACGGTGGCGTTCTGATGTATCGGGCATTTGTTTATAACCATCATCTCGACTGGCACGATATGAAAGCCGACCGCGCCAAAGCTGCTTATGATGACTTCTATCCGCTGGACGGAAAATTCGACGACAACGTCGTGCTGCAAATTAAATATGGACCAATTGATTTTCAGGTGCGCGAGCCGGTGTCGCCGCTGTTTGGCGCGATGCAGCACACCAATGAAGCCATTGAACTGCAGGTGACGCAGGAGTACACCGGGCAGCAGCGGCATCTGTGTTTTCTAGCGGAGATGTGGAAGCAGGTTCTTGATTTCGACATGCACGTGGACGGCGCGACGCCGGTGAAAGAAATTGTCGAAGGCAAAACCTGGCGCCGTCCGCTCGGAGGATTCAATGCGGTGGTGAACGTCGGCCTGGATGAGAACTGGCTTGGTAATCCGCTGGCCATGGCGAATCTTTATGCGTACGGACGGCTGGCGTGGAATCCGAACTCGGGCGCAAAGGACATCTCAGGGGAATGGACGCGATTGACGTTTGGAAATGATCTGCGAGTAGTCGCCACGATCTCCGGAATGCTGCTCTCTTCCTGGCACATTTACGAAAGCTACACCGGGCCTCTGGGAGTTGGAACTCTCACCGACATCTTAGGGTCGCACTATGAACCTAACATCGACTCTGCTGAACGCAACGGCTGGGGACAGTGGATTCGCGCAGATTCGCACGGCGTTGGGATGGACCGCACCGTGACAACCGGAACCAAATACATCGGGCAGTACTCACCCGAAGTACAAAAGAAATATGAAACGTTGGCAGCCTGTCCCGACGAGCTGTTGCTCTTTATGCATCACGTGCCGTACACCTATGTTCTGCACTCGGGCAAGACGGTGATTCAGCATATTTACGATTCGCACTATGACGGCGCAGAGCAGGCGGCAGCCCTCGTTGGCCAATGGGAATCGCTTCGCGGCGAAATCGACGATCAGCGATACGGGGAAGTTCTGAAGAAGCTCGAATATCAGGCCGGGCAGGCGATTGTCTGGCGCGACACGATAGTCAGCTGGTTCTTTAAAGAGTCGGGGATTCCGGATGCAAAGGTCAGAGTGGGGCGCGCGCTCTAATTTGGTTAACGGCAGAGGCGGCCCGTCTTGACGAGAATCTGAATTGGCGTCCACACTGAATTCATAATGAAAAAATTGCGGGTGGGCATTCTGTTTGGCGGACGGAGCGGCGAGCACGAAATTTCGCTGCTTTCGGCCGCGTCGGTTTTCAAGGCCATCGATCCCAGCAAATATGAAGTTGTGCCGATTGGGATCACCAAAGACGGCCGCTGGCTGACTGCGTCAGATGCGGAACGATTGCTGCACGGAAAGGCGGGCGAGGGCGCCCGCCCCGCACTCAGAGCCGGCGATCCAGAGACCACGACTTCTGCGGCGGTTTTGCAGAATGGCGAAGCCGTCGTGTTTCCGCCCGAGCCGCACAAGTCGTCGATGACTCCGTTCCAGAGCGATACGCCCGCCCGGCGCGCTTCCGATCGCGCAATTAATGTCGACATTATTTTTCCTGTGTTGCACGGGACGTTCGGCGAGGACGGGACTATTCAGGGGCTGCTTGAGTTAGCGGACATTCCATACGTAGGCGCGGGCGTGCTGGGCTCGGCCGCGGGCATGGATAAAGACATTATGAAGTCTTTGTTTCGCGCGGGTGGATTGGCGATTGTGAAGCACGTGACCGTGCTGCGCAGCGAGTGGGAGTCCGCGCCGAAGAAAGTGCGGAAGCTGGTGGAGAGCAAGCTAAAATATCCGGTGTTTGTGAAGCCGGCGAATCTGGGATCGTCAGTGGGAATTTCGAAGGCGCGTGACCGCAAGGAATTGGGGCCGGCCATCGATGAAGCGGCGAAGTTCGATCGCAAGATTGTGATCGAAGAAGGTGTGGGCGGGAAAAAGAATAAAGCTCGCGAGATCGAATGTTCGGTGTTGGGGAATGATAAGCCTGAAGCGTCCATGCCGGGAGAGATTGTGCCCAGCGCGGAGTTCTATGATTATTCTGCGAAATATCTGGATGAAGGCTCGCAGTTAATTATTCCGGCAAAGCTGACGAAAGCTGAAACCAAGACAGTTCAGGAGCTTGCCATCGCAGGATTTCGCGCAGTAGATTGTTCGGGTCTTGGCGCGAGTCGATTTCCTGATGGACCCAAAGTCGCGCAAAATCTATTTGAACGAGATCAACACCATGCCGGGATTCACTTCGATCAGCATGTATCCCAAACTGTGGGCAGCTTCGGGGTTGGAATATTCGGAACTCATCAGCCGTCTGATTCAATTGGGACTCGACCGCCACGCGGAGAAAAAACGCAACCAATACAGCCGCTAATTTTGCCATTCGCAAGGAGGAAATTGTGACCAACTCAGAATCCACTATCAATCGCAGAACTTTCTTGTCTAAAACCGCAGCAGTTGTAGCGGGAGGTTCGGCGCTCGCGAAAACTGCGCTGTCTTACGGAAAGATTCTGGGCGCGAACGATCGTATTGCGCTTTGCCACGTGGGAATTGGAGGCCGCGGCACAGAACTCGACATGATCGTTTCAAAAGTCGCCAGCAGCCATAACGTGGAGATGAATGCCGTCTGCGACCTGTGGAGCCTGAATCGCGATAAAGCGGTTGCGACTAATACCAAGTATTACCATCGCGCGCCGCGTGCTTTTAAAAACATTGAGGAGGTGCTGGAAGATAAGGACATTGACGCGCTGATTCTTTCTACGCCTGATCATTCGCACTCACCGTTGCTGAAAATGACGGCCGACGCCGGCAAAGACGCTTACGTCGAAAAGCCGATGGGCAATGTGCTGTCGGAAGCGAAAGCTGCGCGTGACACGGTGCTGAAGAATAAGTTGATCGTGCAAGTTGGCACTCAGCATCGCAGTGAGCCTTATCCCCGGGCCGCACATGATTTGGTCCAGACCGGCGTCCTCGGCGATGTGAGCAAAGTTGAGATTGTTTGGAACTACCACGGGCCGAGATGGCGCGGACGCGATGTTACAAAGCTTATCCGCGAACAAGATACGGATTGGCGGAAATTTTTGTTGAACAAGCCCTATCGACCATTTGATCCGCAGGTTTATTGCGAATTCCGCCTGTACAAAGAATTCTCCAGCGGCATTCCCGATCAGTGGATGAGTCACGCAATCGATCTGGTCCACTGGTTCATGAATGACAACTTCCCGCGATCCGCAGTGTCGAACGGCGGCGTGTTTGCCTGGCATGACGGGCGAGAGAATGCCGATACGTTTCAGACGCTGCTCGAATATCCGAAGGGTTTTCTGGTCAGCTACTCAACCAGCTTTGGCAATGACTCGCCTGGCTTCACCCGCTACATGGGCAAGAAAGCCACCCTCACCAATATTGGCGACGAAGGCAGCCCGCGCTATCAATTGGTCGAAGAAAAAGGAACCTACGAACAAAATCCGGATATCGAAAAAGAACGCGCGTCGAGATACGTACTGCTGCCCGGCGAAACCAAGCTGCCGCCTGTCTCAATTGACGACCTGTCGCTCGAGCACATGAGTAACTGGTTTGAGTGCCTGCGTTCCCGTCAGCAGCCGCATTGCACCGTGGAGGCAGGATTTGCGCATTCCGTAGCGTGCATGATGGCAACTGAAGCCTATTGGTCCGGCAAAAAGCAGTATTGGGATGCGGCTAACGAGGCCATTGTGGACCAGGCGCCACAAGCGTAATCGGGTTTTGCAATCAATGATTGCAGTGATATCATTGATTGCATGGCCAGCATAACCATTCGTCAATTACCGGAGACGACTAAGCGCAAGCTCAGAATGCGGGCCGCACAGAACGGCCGATCCATGGAGCAAGAGGCTCGCGAGATCCTGCGAATCGAACTGAATAAATCGGGTGAGAATAATACACCTCCTAAGACAGGTAAGGATCTTGTTGACGCTATTCGCCGCCGATTTGCGCCCCTGGGCGGAGTTGACCTAGAAATACCGCCGCGCGGTCCCATTCGCGATCCCGGCATTCGGTGATGGTTGCGTGACCATCCTCGACACGAATGTTGTCTCGGAAATGATGGCAAGTTCTCCGTCAGAGGCGACGCTTGCCTGGATCGCGAAAACGCGAACTGCTGATGACCTCTTTGTTACGACGATCACGATTGCAGAGATCTTTTACGGCGTGGAACTTCTTCCTCAGGGCAAGAGACGCGACAGATTGAGCTCCGAGGCGGAGGCTACGTTTGGCCAGGATTTCGCAGGTCGTATCCTTGAGTTCGACGAGATTGCGGCGCGTCAGTTTGCACAAATTGCGTCATCCAGGCGTAAGGCTGGAAGGCCCATAGCTGAATTTGACGCTCAGATTGCCGCCATTGCCCATGTCCACGGTGCAGTCCTTGCCACGCGCAATACGGGCGATTTCGAAGGCTGCTGGATACGACTTGTGAATCCCTGGGTGGATTAAACTAGCTGGTCTTGTTCCCGGAGGTCGTCTTGCGCGCTCGTCTCTTCTCCTTGGCAATTTTCCTTTCTTCTCTGCCGCTCATTGCTCAAAGCAAACACCCGTTCACCTTTGAAGACATGATGGCGCTCAAGCGCGTCGAGGAACCGGAGGTTTCGCCGGATGGGAAATGGGTGCTGTTTGCGGCGGTGGATGTTGATTTGAAGGCGAACACCAAGACGCCGCATGTTTGGGTGGTGCCGCTGCAAGCAAAAGCAGGTCCCTCGACTGTCGCTCGGGATGACAGATCAAGGGAAACGCGCAGAGAGGGAAATTATTTCAGACCAGGATGCCGACCGGCCGCGCTGGGCGCCGGACGGGAAACAGTTTGCATTTGTTTCAACCAAGGAAAGTGGATCGCAAGTATGGATTGCGGATTTCGATGATGCCAAAGGAATGGTGACGGGGAAGCATCGGCTGACGGATATTGCGACCGAAGCGAGTGGGGAATTGTGGTCCCCCGATGGAAAGAACATTCTGTTCGAGTCGGATGTGTATCCGGAATGCGATGGAGCGCCTGAAGCTGAGGCTGAATGCAATGCTAAGAAGCTCGATGAAGTGAAGAATTCAAAAGTTAAGGCGTTGATATTTACGCATCTTTTGTATCGGCATTGGAATGCGTACAAAGAAGGGAAGCGAACGCATTTGTTTGTGGTTTCAGTCGGTGGTTGTGTGGGGACAGCCGCCTCGGCCGTCCAGCCTGGCGAAGCCGGGCAATCTGATATTCAAGCTACGCTCGACCGAACAGCCGAGGGCGGCTGTTCCCACATGGGCTCTGCTGCTCCTCGCGACCTCACGCCAGGCAATTACGATGCGCCGGTGTTTTCGCTCGGCGGGCAGGATGACTATGCCTTCTCCCCGGATGGGCAGGAGATTTGTTACGCGTCGAATCACGACGCGATGCCAGCCGCTTCAACCAACAATGATTTGTTCACCGTGCCGGTGAATCTTCCGGCGGATGCGACGTCCAAGGATGTTCTTGCGGCGACCAAGGACATCACTGCCGAGAACAAGGCTGCCGATAACACCCCACTCTATTCGCCGGATGGAAAGTACATCGCCTATCGCGCGCAGCAGCGTCCGGGATACGAGAGCGACCGCTGGCGGCTGATGCTGTATGACCGGAAGACGAGGCGAGAAGAGAAATCGACGGAGAATTTCGATCGCTGGGTCGAATCAATTGCTTGGGCCTCGGACTCCAAGCTTCATCTATTTCACTGCAGAGAAATTCAGGGAGACAGCTCCGATATTTGAGATCATCGATAAAGGCACTTCCTGGAGCGGTGGACTGGCCCGGCGAAGTCGCCGGAGGCTATAACGACGATGTCGCTATTGCCCAACTGGATCAAAGACACTTTTGTCCACCAAATGAGCGATCCATGCTCCGATCGAAATTTACGTCAGCTGACTCCGACCGTCCCTGATCGGCCAACGTGTGTTGTCATTGAAGATAGATTTGGAGAAAGGGGTTCATCGGCATGGTACGAAGAGCCAAAATGTAAGTCGCACCGTTACGGGGGCAATTACCCATCTCAACGACTCTCTCGCTATCCCAAGTCTCCATGTCCCCCCTCGAAACCTTCTGGTTCACCGGCGCACACGGCGACAAAGTCCAAGGCTGGCTCATCAAGCCGCCGAACTTCGATCCCAACAAAAAATATCCGGTGAAGTTCATCATTCATGGCGGCCCGGAAGTTCCAATGGGCGACGAATGGAGCTATCGCTGGAACTTCGAGTTGTTTGCCGCGAATGGATACGTGGTTGTGTTCATCAACTTTCACGGCTCACCCGGATACGGGCAGAAATTTATTGACGCGATCAACGGCGACTGGGGCGGAGCTCCGTTTGAAGATCTGATGAAGGGCCTCGACTATGCCGAGCAGCATTATCCCTTTATCGATAAAGACCGTGAGTGCGCGCTGGGTGCGAGCTACGGCGGATACATGGCCAACTGGATTCTCGGCCACACCAACCGCTTCAAGTGCATTGTGACTCATGACGGCATGTTCAACACCGAGTCGGCATGGGGCGACACCGAAGAGCTGTGGTTCAACGAGTGGGAGTTCAAGGGCACGCCATACACCAACCGGGAGATGTACCGCAAGTGGTCTCCGCATTTGTTCGCGACGAATTTCAAGACCCCGACGCTGGTGATTCACAGCCAGCTCGACTACCGGCTGGATGTCTCGCAGGGATTCGACCTGTTCACGACGTTGCAGCGGGAGGGCGTGCCGTCGAAGATGCTGTATTTTCCTGACGAAGGCCACTGGGTGCTGAAGCCGCAGAATTCCCAGCTCTGGTACAAAACGGTGAATGAGTGGGTGGATCAGTGGGTGGGAAAAAAGATTGAGTAATTTTGTAATTGAGTAATTTGCTAATTGGAACCGCTGACCCGCGCTTGCGCCTCAATTACCGCTATGGTAACTTCTATAATTGTCCCATTAAAGAAACAGGGATTAGTGTGAAGAGCGAGGCCTTTTCAGTAAAATCAGGCTTCGGTTTTCACCTGCTGGCGTAGCTCAGCTGGTAGAGCATCTGATTTGTAATCAGAGGGTCAGGGGTTCAAATCCCTTCGCCAGCTCCAGTATTGACAGAATTAGCAGGGCAGGCGGCGGACAGCTTTTCCATCGGCACTCCATAAGGGAATTTTTCCAGAGTTGTTGGCGCGGGTAATTTCTCACGCGCACTTTCTGATCCCCAAGTGGCAAGGCGTAATCGCAACGACGGTTGCGGCGTGTCTGAAAAGGCTTTTAGCTATTAGCTCTTAGCCTTTAGCTAAACCGGTTTGGCTAAGAGCTAACGGCTAAAGGCTAAGAGCTGAACTTGCACAGGTGGGTGAGTGGTTAAAGCCAGCAGACTGTAAATCTGCTCCTCCTCGGAGGTACGAAGGTTCGAATCCTTCCCTGTGCACCAGATTTTTGCGCGGGACGCAGGTTGAGTTTGTGGCAAAAAGATTGGTGATTGCGCTGGCAGCATACGTAGCATTGGCGGCATTGGCATTCGCTACGTTGCCGGATCAGAGGGTGCGCGGTGTGACGCTGGCGATCTTCGCGATGTTCGCAGTAAAGACGTGGGTGCGGCGGAAAGATGTGATGCACCCAGGTAGCGAGAGTCAGGGCGATTGAAGGATTTGGGTTTTAGCTGAGAGCTGACGGCGGATGGCTGACAGCTGTTGTAAGCCGATGTAGCTCAGTTGGTAGAGCACTCCCTTGGTAAGGGAGAGGTCATCAGTTCAATCCTGATCATCGGCTCCAGAGATTGCGGTTGTGGTTCTTGTGGGAGGGCATGGCTTTAGCCGTGCCGCTAGAGTCGCAAAGAAGAGCGGCTTTAGCCGCTGAGGTTTTGCTGAGAGCTGAAGGCTAATGGCTGACAGCTGATTTCGCGGGAGTAACTCAGTGGTAGAGTCACAGCCTTCCAAGCTGTTGGTCGCGGGTTCGATTCCCGTCTCCCGCTCCAGAAATACGAAAAGGGTGTGCGAGCTGTGGCATTCGAACAAGCAACGATAAAAGTCGAGAAAGAAAAAGAGTTTGGCGAGTTGAAGGCTGCGATCAGCCGGGCATTCGCTCCAGAGAATGTTGAGAAGTATCTGAAGAAGATGGCTAGCTCTGGCCTGCGGATTCGGGATTTTGATTCGGTGCTGGCGAAGCGAGTGCTTGGAACAGGTCGGAGCGTTGTCAGGATCGGCGAAGGATTTGTATTCGGCTTTGACTTTGACCGACCAGGCCCAGATGAAAGAGTTTTATCTTTCGAAGATTGAGGAAGCTAGCCCGGAGTTGAGGGCGAAGTATCAGAAGCTTTATCAGTACTACTAACAAATTCGCGGGCGAGGGCGCCCGCGCCACACGAGTTTGATTTTAGGTTTGAGCTAAGAGCTAAAGGCTAACTGCTAAGAGCTAGAGGACGAGAAATGGCAAAAGAGAAATTTGAACGCAATAAGCCGCACGTGAACGTTGGCACCATCGGTCATATTGATCATGGCAAGACCACGCTGACGGCGGCGATCACCAAAGTTTTGTCGAAGCACAACCCGAAGATCCAGTTCCGGTCGTTTGATTCGATCGATAACGCTCCGGAAGAAAAGGCACGCGGCATAACCATTGCCACGGCGCACGTCGAGTATGAGACGGCGAACCGGCACTACGCGCACGTCGATTGCCCGGGCCACGCCGATTACATCAAGAACATGATTACCGGCGCGGCGCAGATGGATGGCGCGATTCTGGTTGTGGCGGCGACCGATGGTCCGATGCCGCAGACGCGCGAGCACGTGCTGCTTGGCGCGTCAGGTCGGCGTGCCTTATATCGTGGTTGCGCTCAACAAGTGCGATGCGGTGGATGACCCTGAACTGCTCGATCTGGTTGAACTCGAAGTTCGTGAATTGTTGAAGACCTATCAGTTCCCGGGCGACGATGTTCCGGTGGTCCGGCTTTCCGCTCTGGGCGCGCTGAATGGCGAGGCCAAGTGGGAGAAGCAGGTGGACGCGTTGATGGAAGCGGTCGACAAGAGCGTGCCGCAGCCGCAGCGTGAACTGGACAAACCGTTCCTGATGCCGATCGAAGATATTTTTTCGATTCAGGGTCGCGGAACAGTCGTTACGGGAAGAATCGAGCGCGGCAAGGTGAAGGTGGGCGAAGAAGTTGAAATCGTCGGCTTCCGCGATACCCGCAAGACGGTTGTCACCGGCGTCGAAATGTTCAAGAAGCAGCTGGATGAAGGCATGGCGGGCGACAACGCTGGACTTCTGCTTCGCGGCATTGCGAAAGAAGACGTCGAGCGTGGCATGGTGCTGGCCAAGGGCGGATCGATCACCCCGCACACCAAGTTCAAGGCGGAAGTTTACATTCTGACCAAAGAAGAAGGTGGAAGGCATACGCCGTTCTTCAAGGGATATCGTCCGCAGTTTTATTTGCGAACGACCGACGTGACCGGAGTGGCTGAGTTGCCATCAGGGACTGAGATGGTGATGCCTGGCGACAATGTGCAGCTGGTGATTGAGCTCATTACTCCAGTTGCGATGGAGAAAGGCTTGCGCTTTGCCATTCGTGAAGGTGGACACACGGTGGGCGCGGGCACGATTTCGGAGATTGTGCAGTAGCGGTGGTTGTGCGAGAGGTTGTGTGGGGACGGCCGCCCTCGGCCGTCTAGGCAGAGCGGAAGCTCTGTCGAGTTTCGCGGGCGAGGGCGCCCGCGCCACACGGGTAGGTTGATTTTTAAGCTAGAAGCTAGGAGCTGTTTTGTTATGCCCCGAGAGATCATTACAATGCAGTGCGGTGATTGCAAAGAGCGGAATTATTCGACGACGAAGAACCGCAAAACTAAGCCGGACCGGCTGGAGCTGAAGAAGTTCTGTACCCGGTGCCGGAAGCATACGCCGCATAAAGAAGTAAAGTGATTGATGATTTGAGATTGAAGATTTCAGATTTTCGCACTTCGGTTAATCTGCAATCTAAAATCTGCAATCATTCAATGGCAAAACAGGGGCGTAAGCTCAACGGTTAAACTGTCGGTCTCCAAAACCGAACTTGGGGGTTCGAATCCCTCCGCCCCTGCCAGAGATTGAAAGCAGCAGAGGCCGGTTGCGGTAACTAGCAGAAACAGGAAATTAGAAAATGGCGAATTCAGCATTAGTGGCGCGAGAGAATGCGACCGGGATTAAGTCCTGGCCGGAGCGTACTAAGTCTTTTTATAACGATGTGCGCACGGAGATGCGCAAGGTCACAACGCCTTCGCGCAAAGATGTGCAGGCTACGACCAGCGTAGTACTGATTGCGGTTTTTTTATTCGGCCTCTATTTTTGGGTCATCGATAACGTGATCGGACGTGGCGTGGATTATCTGTTTCGCTTTTTCGCGAAGTAAGGTCAAAGGATTCTGAATTTATGCAGGATGAACCGAACAAAGAAAACACGGACGCGGGCACGCCGGCAGAGGCCGGCACGACCGTAGCCGAGCAGCCGCGCAATCCCAACATGAAGTGGTACATCATCCACTCGTATTCGGGATTTGAGCGCAAGGTGAAAGAGTCGCTGGAGTCGCGGGTGCGCGCATTCGGGCTCGAAGAGAAGATCGGCAAGGTGCTGATCCCGACTGAGTCGGTCACTGAGGTCCGCGGTGGCAAGAAGTACACCGTGGAGCGCATGTTCTATCCCGGCTACGTGCTGGTTGAGATGGATATGGACGACCACGTCTGGCATGTGGTGAAGTCAACGCCACGGGTCACGGGATTCGTCGGCACCGGCCAGCAGCCCACGCCGCTTTCTGAAGAAGAAGTGCAGCACATTGTTTATAAGGCAGGCGAGTCGAAGGACCGGCCGAAGCTCAAAGTCAAATTCGAAAAGGGCGAGACGGTGCGGATCGGCGAAGGGCCGTTCGCAACATTTACGGGCGTGGTCGACGACGTGAACGAAGATCGGGAGACGGTAAAGGTGATGGTCACGATCTTCGGGCGTTCAACACCGGTGGAACTGGAATTCAAGCAGGTGGAGAAGCAGGGATAGCATTGCCGATCCGAAGGATCGGCCTGAACGGGTTAGGGCACCCGTTTCCACGCGAGTTAAGTTAGGGAAGGAATATGGCGAAAAAAGTTACAGGTTCAGTGAAGTTGCAGATTGCGGCGGGCAAGGCTACGCCGGCGCCTCCGGTTGGTCCGGCACTTGGTCAAGCGCAGATCAACATCATGGAATTTTGCAAGCAGTTCAACGCTCGCACCAGCCAGAAAGAATTGGAAGGCCTGATCATTCCGGTGGTGGTCTCGGTTTATAACGACCGCTCGTTCACGTTCATCACCAAGACTCCTCCGGCATCGATTTTGTTGAAGCGGGCGGCGGGAATCGCCAAGGGATCGGGCGCGCCCAACAAAGATAAAGTGGGAAAGGTGACGCTGAAGCAGGTTGAGGACATCGCGAAACAGAAGATGCCGGACTTGAATGCGGCATCGGTGGATGCGGCGGTGAAGAGCGTGCGCGGAACCGCGCGGTCGATGGGGATTGAAGTAGTTGGGTGAACAAATTGAGTAATTGGGAAGTTTTGTAATTGAGTAATTGAAACCAAATGGCGCATGCGCCGAGCTTCTATTTACCAAATTACCCGATTACACAATTACACAATCGATTTTGTCGATTACTACGGCTGACCGGAGCAACGATCATCGGTGGGAGACGGAGAAGAAATGAAAAAGGCAGGGAAAAATATTGAAAAGTCGAGGAAGGCGATCGAGCAGCGGCCTTATCCGCTGAGCGATGCCGTACCTCTTCTGCAAAAAGTGAAGTACGCGAAGTTTGACGAGACAGTCGAAGTGACCATGCGTCTCGGCGTCGACCCCAAGCATGCCGACCAGATGGTGCGCGGCACGGTTGTACTTCCGCACGGGCTCGGCAAATCAAAAAAAGTTCTGGTCATTGCATCCGGCGACAAACAGCGCGAGGCCCAAGAGGCGGGCGCGGACATTGTTGGCGGAGAGGACATGGTCGAAAAGATCAACAAAGAAAATTGGACCGACTTTGACGCGGTCGTCGCCACGCCTGACATGATGAAGTCAGTTGGACGCCTGGGCAAAGTTCTTGGACCGAAGGGATTAATGCCAAACCCGAAAACTGGCACCGTGACCTTCGATGTGGCCAAAGCGGTGCAGGAAGTGAAAGCTGGAAAAGTCGAGTTCCGTACCGACAAGACCGCGCTGGTGCACGTGCCGGTGGGCAAGATTTCGTTCCCGGCGGAGAAGTTGGTTGAGAATGCGACTGTGCTGATTTCGAGCGTTATCAAAGCCAAGCCGTCGGTGGCCAAGGGCAAATACATTAAGGGCGCGTATTTGAGTTCGACCATGGGACCCGGGATTGCACTGGATACCACGGCGATTGAGACGGCGTCGAAGGCCTAACCGGCCTGACGGCCGGCGGACAGCCGAGGGCGGCTGTCCCTAAACCAGTAGGAATTGAGGAAATTATTATGGCGGTTACGCGAGCAAGAAAAACCGAGCAAGTTGAGAAGCTGGGCAAAGACCTGCAGAACGTTTCAACGGTCATTGTTACCACTTACACCAAGCTGACGGTGCCGCAGGATTACGAACTGCGCAAACTGCTGCGAAGTTCGGGCGCGAAGTATGCGGTGGTGAAGAACACGCTGGTTGAGCGCGCCGCAAAGGGGACAAAGGTTGAAGACGCATTGAAGGACCTGTCGGGCGTGACTTCGATTGCCTATACCGCGGGCGACCCGGTGGCGCTGGCGAAGGCGCTGTCGAAATACGCGAAGGACAACCCGGAGTTTACCTTCAAGGCTGGCGTTGTCGAAGGCCGCGTGATCTCGATTAAAGAGATTGAGGCGCTCGCGACCATGCCTTCGAAGGAAGAAATTTACTCGAAGCTGCTGTTCCTGATGAATGCGCCTGCACAGCGTTTGGTCACGGTGATGAACGCCGTGGGACGCGACATTGCGGTGGTGATCAATCAGGGTGTGGAGAAGCAGAAGTTCAGCGGAGAGGCGACTCCCGCGGGCGTTTAGAGATTTCCTTCGTGAACTTAGCGTTCTTTGTGATTTAGGATTTAAAAAAGCTTTTAACCACAAAGTTCGCAAAGCTCGCGAAGAACCATCTTAGTCATTGAACCATGGGTTGCGCTTTCTGGTTCCATCGCGTTGTCTGGCGTGGCGGAAAAGATGAAAGCGCACTGGAAACCTGGTTTGCGGATAACGAAAAAAGAGATGTAGCAAGCTACGTCTCTTCGGAACGATCATCAAGAATTTGAAAATACTGGAGAACTGAAATGGCAGATTTACAGCAGTTGGAAGAACAGATCGTTGGATTGTCGTTGCTCGATGCAGCCCAGCTGGTAAAACGGTTGGAAGAGAAGCTTGGCGTGTCGGCGGCAGCGGCGGCCCCGGTGATGATGGCAGGCGGCGGAGCTGGCGCAGCGGCAGCGGCCCCGGCTGAAGAGAAGACCGAATTCAGCGTCGTCCTGAAAGAAGTCGGCGCCAACAAGATCAACGTCATTAAGGCAGTCCGTGAAGTCACCAGCCTGGGCTTGAAAGAAGCCAAGGATTTGGTCGACGGCGCTCCTAAGACGGTGAAAGACGGCGTCTCGAAGGAAGAAGCTGAGACCATTAAGAAGAAGTTCGCTGACGCTGGCGCGACCGTAGAAGTGAAGTAAGTGTTTGCAGCTGAATAGATTACGTAGCGGCGGGTGCCCTCACCCGTCGAACCGGACGAGGGCGTCCGGGCCTACGCGATCAGTGCTGGGGCGCTTTGGCTTGCAATTTCTCGACCACTACTTGGCGAAATCGTAAAGCGGTGCTATCATTGGTAACAATAGCACCGCTTCCTACATCATCCAGGTGAGCGACCTCCGCATGTAAGACCCAGGGAAGCGGAGCGAGGTTGCGAACTAGGATTGGCAAACTGTCTTGCGGGCGGCAGGACGGGAAACAGGCATACTGGCGCGAAAACGACAAAATTCATTTGGCCATGCGCTGTGCGCGGCGCCTGAGGGACGCATTGTCCCCAAGGGCGCATTCGTGTGTCTTTTGAAATCAGCTCCGGGCACTCAGCTTTCGGCGGTCAACCTCGCCGGCAAAGTGCCAGTTGCAAATTGCTAACTGCAGTTCCTCTGCCCACGTATCCGCTGTGACGCAGCCCCCGCGCTGCGCATAAAAGTTTGGGAGTATTCCGAATGTCGAAAAAGAACGGCTTCCGTCATCGTTTTGATTTTTCAAAAATTCCAGCCACCATCCAGATCCCTAACCTGATCGAGGTCCAGAAGCGTTCGTACGAGCGCTTCCTGCAGATGGACCGTCTGCCCAGCGAGCGCGACGACGCCGGCTTGCAGTCGGTATTTCAATCTGTGTTCCCGATCAGCGATTTTCGCAACATCTCGCAACTTGAGTTCGTCGATTTCGCGATCGGCAACTGGGAGTGCAAGTGCGGCCATTTGAAAGGGCTGCATCACCTGCGCACCACTTGTAAGAATTGCGGTTCGACAGTCATCACCGATCCGTTTCATCCCGGAGATGTGCTCTGCCACAAGTGCGGCACCTACAACGCTAATACTCCGGATTTCTGCAACAAGTGCGGCGACCCGGTCGGATTGCAGTTGAAGTATGACGTGCCGGAGTGCGAAGAGCGCGGCATGACTTACTCTGCGCCGCTGAAGGTCACCATGCGCCTGACCATCTTTGATAAGGACGCGGAGACGGGGAACCGTTCTATCCGCGACATTAAAGAGCAGGAAGTTTTCTTCGGCGATGTTCCGCTGATGACGCAAAACGGCACGTTCATCGTGAACGGGACCGAGCGTGTGATCGTCAGCCAGTTGCATCGTTCGCCGGGCGTGTTCTTCGAGACGGCGAATAATCGCACCTACTTCCTCGGCAAAATTATTCCTTACCGCGGATCGTGGGTTGAGTTCGAGTACGACCAGAAGAATGTGCTTTACGTACGTATCGACCGCAAGCGTAAATTCCTGGGTACGATTTTCCTGCGCGCTTTGGGACTGCGTTCGAGCGAAGACATTTTGCGCACCTTCTACACCGTGGATCGCCTGGTAGTCCGCGACAAGAAACTGTTCTGGACGCTTGATCCATCCGGAGAGAAGGGCACCAACCTGATCGGCATGAAGCTGGCGCACAGCATCAAGTCGAAATCGGGAGACGAGATTGCGCACTCCGGACGCAAGATTAACGCGGCGACCCTGAAGGAAATTCACAAGGCGAAGATCAACGAAATCGAAGTTGACGTCAGCGATCTCGAAGGCGCATGGGCGGCTGGCGACATCGTGGACACGACTTCGGGCGAAGTAATGCTCGAAGCCAACACCGAACTCACCGCTGACAAGGTTGCGAAGATTCTCGAGTCGGGCGTGGTCGAGATGAGCCTGTTCTTCCCGGAGCGCGACGACGTGGGAACGGTCATCAGCCAGACGCTGAAGCGCGATTCGGTGAAGACCCCGCAGGAAGCGTTAATCGAAATCTACCGCAAGCTGCGCCCGGGCGATCCGCCGACGCTTGATACTGCGACTGCGCTCTTCCACGGCATGTTCTTCGATGCCCGGAAGTATGACTTCTCTCGCGTAGGCCGTCTGAAATTTAACATCAAGCTGTTCGAGAACAGCGATGCCAGCAGCCTGGACAAGCGCACGCTCGATCCGGATGACTTCTACGCGACCATCCGCTACTTGCTCAAGCTACGCAAGAACATTGGCGTGGTGGACGATATCGATCATTTGGGCAACCGCCGTGTTCGTGCAGTTGGTGAGTTGCTCGAAAACCAGTTCCGCATCGGCTTGGTCCGTATGGAACGGGCGATCAAAGAAAAAATGTCGGTGTATCAGGAAATGTCGACGGCGATGCCTCACGACCTGGTCAACGCTAAGCCGGTGATGGCGGCGATCCGCGAGTTCTTCGGTTCATCGCAGCTTTCGCAGTTCATGGACCAGACCAATCCGCTGTCGGAGATTACGCACAAGCGGCGTCTCTCAGCCCTTGGGCCGGGCGGTTTGTCGCGGGAACGCGCGGGATTCGAAGTCCGCGACGTTCACCCCACGCACTACGGACGTATCTGCCCGATTGAAACGCCAGAAGGTCCGAACATCGGACTGATCTCGTCGTTGAGTTGCTACGCACGCATTAACGATTACGGATTCATCGAGTCGCCGTATCGCCGGGTGAAAAATGCTCGCGTAATTGACTATGTGTCCGTGATCAATGCGGGTGATAGCGAATACAAAACTGGCGACCACATCGAGAAATCGGAAGCCGAGAAGGTGAATGCCGAGCTCAAGGAACGCCGCAAACGTCCTGCGGAGCTGGAGCCGTTCTCGTTTTATCTTTCGGCGTGGGAAGAGGACAAGCACGTCATCGCGCAGGCCAATATCGAACTCGATGACAAAGGCCGTCTGGTGGGCGATCTGGTGAATGCCCGCAAGGCCGGCAACTTTGTGCTGGTGGCTAAGGATGAAGTTGACTACGTCGACGTCAGCCCGAAGCAGCTGGTTTCAGTGGCTGCGTCGCTGGTTCCGTTCCTGGAGCATGACGACGCCAACCGAGCCCTGATGGGTGCCAACATGCAACGGCAGTCGGTGCCGCTGCTTCGAGCAGAGGCCCCGATTGTGGGCACTGGAATGGAGGGCGTTACTGCCCGAGATTCCGGCGCCGTGGTGCTGGCGCGCCGTAACGGGATTATCGACTCTGTCGATTCCGAGCGCATCATCGTTCGAGTCGAAGGTGAACATCATCCCGGACAGCTGTCGCGCGAAGTGGGCAGCGACATTTACCAGCTGACGAAATTCAAGCGTTCCAACCAGAACACTTGTATCAACCAGAAGCCGGTCGCAGTTAAAGGTCAACGCGTGGTGAAGGGGCAGGTCATTGCCGACGGTCCTTGCACCGATCATGGCGAGCTGGCGCTCGGACGAAACGTCCTGGTCGCTTTCATGCCATGGCGTGGTTACAACTTCGAAGACGCAATCCTGGTTTCAGAAAAGCTGGTGCGCGACGATTACTACACCTCGGTCCACATCGAGGAGTTTGAAATCGAGTCCCGCGATACCAAGCTGGGGCCCGAAGAAGTCACGCGCGACATTCCAAACGTCAGCGAATCAACGCTGCGGAATTTGGATGAAGCGGGCGTGATCCGCATTGGCGCAACCGTGAAGCAGGGAGACATTCTGGTCGGCAAGGTCACGCCCAAAGGCGAGACCCAGCTTACGCCGGAAGAGAAGCTTTTGCGTGCCATCTTCGGCGAAAAGGCCGGAGACGTTCGCGATGCTTCGCTCTACTGCCCGCCCGGAATCGAGGGCGTGATCGTAGACGTGAAGATCTTCTCCCGCAAAGGCCAGGAAAAAGACGAGCGGGCGAAATCGATTGAAGCCACGCAGATTGCGAAACTCGAAAAGAACCTTTCTGACGAGATTCGAATTCTCACCGACGAGCGCTTGAAGCGTTTGGAGAACATTCTCGGCGGCAAGGAAGTGCAGGCTGACCTGCACGACGAGCGCACCAACAAGCGTCTGCTGACCAAGGGCGCAGTGCTCGATCGTGACGCGATCGAACGCATTTCTACGAGGAACCTGAAGCGTATCAAGTACGCCGATAAAGACCCGCGCGTGAATGAGCAGATCGACGAAATCGAAGAGATGACCTCGCGTCAGATCGACGTGCTCAAGAAGATCGTCAACGAGAGGAAAGAGAAGCTCACCAAAGGCGACGAACTGCCGCCGGGCGTGATCAAGCTGGTGAAGTGCTATATCGCCATGAAGCGCAAGCTTGAGTGTGGGCGATAAGATGGCCGGCCGTCACGGAAACAAGGGCGTGATTGCGCGCATTCTGCCGGAAGAGGACATGCCTTACCTCGAAGACGGGACCCCGGTTGAAATCGTGCTCAATCCGCTCGGCGTTCCCAGCCGTATGAACGTCGGCCAGATTCTCGAGACCCACCTGGGATGGGCGGGCCACGAGTTGGGCGGCAAGATTGCGCAGATGCTCAAAGAGAACACGCGCGAAGAGGCGATTCGCCGGGAACTCAAGACGCTGTTCAAGGGTACGACGCTTGAGCAGGAAATCGCTGACATTCCGGATGATGAGTTGGGCGCCGTGGCCGAAACCTTGACCCGTGGCGTGTTCACCGGTTCACCGGTGTTCGACGGTTCGCGCGAGAGCGAAATTAAAGCGTTGCTCAAGAGCGCGGGTCTGCCGGAATCGGGTAAGACGTGGCTGTATGACGGCATGAACGGCGAACGATTCGAACAGCCGGTCACCGTCGGTTACATCTACATGCTGAAACTGTCGCACCTGGTGGACGACAAGATCCACGCGCGGTCGATCGGTCCGTACTCGCTTATCACGCAGCAGCCGCTGGGTGGCAAGGCGCAGTTCGGCGGGCAGCGATTTGGAGAAATGGAAGTCTGGGCCCTCGAAGCATACGGCGCAGCTTTCATTCTGCAGGAGCTGCTCACCGCGAAGTCTGACGACGTTTATGGCCGAACCAAGATTTACGAGGCCATTGTTAAAGGCGAAGCGGCGATGGAACCGGGCGTGCCGGAATCGTTCAACGTGCTCATCCGCGAGTTGCAATCGCTTTGTTTGGATGTCGAGCTGATCAAGGCGGGCGAGAAGAAGCCGGTATTAAGCGCGTCACCAAACGGAGACGGATTCGGCGGCACACGTACACGCGGCGTGCTGATGGAAGCTGATTAATCAGTTAGCAGTGGCTAGTGAATAGTGGCTAGCCACTGCCGCTGCATAAGTTTTGAAAGAAACGGCCGACGCTTTTGCCCCAAAAGATGTCGGCCCAAGATACTGATCACTAGCTGCTGATCACTTTTTCGGGGCCGCTGGCGGCAGCGATATGGCCGCAGGAAGTGGAGGAAACCTTGTTCCGTTCGAGCCCATTTGACCTGGCAAATCCTATTGCAGATTTCGACGCCATCCGCATCAGCCTGGCCTCTCCGGAAAAAATCCGGAGCTGGTCGCATGGCGAGGTGACGAAGCCCGAAACCATCAACTATCGAACTTTTAAACCGGAACGCGATGGCCTGTTCTGCGCCCGCATTTTCGGGCCGGTCACTGACTGGGAGTGTTTGTGCGGCAAATACAAGCGCATGAAGCACCGCGGCGTGATCTGCGACAAGTGTGGCGTAGAAGTCACCCTGTCGAAGGTGCGGCGCGAACGCCTGGGACACATCGAGCTGGCTTCGCCGTGCTCGCATGTGTGGTTCTTCAAAGGACTGCCCAGCCGCATCGGCCACCTGCTGGATATTTCTTTGCGTGACCTCGAAGCCATTCTCTACTTCGAAGCGTATGTCGTGGTCGAACCGGGCGACGCTCCGGTGAAAGAGCGCGAGGTAATCAAAGACGAAGCGAAATTCCGCGAACTCGATCAGCAATACCGTCCCGCTGGCTTCAAGGCCATGATGGGCGCGGAAGCGATCAAAGAATTGCTGAAGCGCATGGAAGTGGAAACGCTCGGGACCGAACTGCGCGAAAAGATGCGGCACGAAACCTCATTACAGAAGAAGCTCAAATTCGCCAAGCGCTTGAAAGTCGTCGAAGCGTTCCGCAAGAGCGGCAACAAGCCGCAGTGGATGATCCTCGACGTGATCCCGGTGATCCCGCCGGAGCTGCGGCCACTGGTTCCATTGGATGGCGGGCGATTTGCCACCTCCGATCTCAATGATCTCTATCGCCGCGTGATCAACCGCAACAACCGTCTGAAGAAGTTGATGGACCTGCATGCTCCTGAGGTCATCGTGCGCAACGAAAAGCGCATGCTGCAGGAAGCCGTCGACGCATTATTCGATAACGGCCGCCGTGGCCGCGTGCTTCGTGGCGCGAACAACCGTCCGCTGAAGTCGCTGTCTGACACGCTGAAAGGCAAGCAGGGACGCTTCCGCCAGAACCTGCTGGGCAAGCGCGTGGACTACTCGGGACGTTCGGTCATCGTGGTCGGACCCGAACTGAAGCTGCACCAGTGTGGGTTGCCAAAGAAGATGGCGCTCGAATTGTTCAAGCCATTCATTTATCACCGGCTGGAGCAGACCGGGCACTGCACGACCATCAAGCAGGCGAAAGAAATGGTCGAGCAGCAGGAATCGATTGTTTGGGACATCCTGGAAGAGGTCATTAAAGACCATCCGGTGCTCTTGAATCGCGCTCCAACCCTTCACCGGCTTGGCATTCAGGCATTCGAGCCGGTGCTGGTGGAAGGCAAGGCGATCAAGATCCACCCGCTGGTTTGCACAGCATTCAATGCTGACTTTGACGGCGACCAGATGGCGGTGCATATTCCCTTGTCTCCGGAAGCGCAGGTTGAAGCCAGCGTGCTGATGTTGTCATCGCACAACATCCTGTCGCCGGCATCAGGCCAGCCGATCACTGTTCCTACCCAGGACATGGTGCTTGGTCTTTACTACCTGACCAAAGGCAAGCCGGGCGCGAAAGGAGAAGGCCGAGCGTTCGCCAACATCGACGAAGTTCTGCTCGCGCTGCACGCGGGTGAAGTCGAAACGCTTACGCCAATTCGTTTGCGCCACACTGGCGAAGTGATCGACCTGACGACTGCATACGACGATCAGGACATCGTTCACACAGACCCCATTCCGTATGATCGTGCGTTCCTGAACACGACTGTGGGGCGCGCCATCCTGAACGACCACCTTCCGACGGGCATGCCTTATGTGAACGGCTTGCTCAAGAAGAAGGGAATCGGGCAGTTGGTCAGCTTCTGCTACCTGAAATACGGTCTCGAACTGACGGTGAAGATGCTCGATGAGGTCAAACAGCTTGGCTTCAACTACGCCACCCGCGCCGGCTTGTCGATCGGAATTGACGATCTGGTCATTCCCGACAACAAGAAATCACTGGTGCGTGGTGCCGAAAAGCAGGTGGTCGACGTTCAGCAGCAATACCTGGACGGCGCCATCACCGACGGCGAGCGCAAGAACAAAGTCATCGAAATCTGGTCCGGCATCACGGAAAAGGTTTCCGATGAAATGTTCGGCGAGATGCAGAAGAAAGACAAAGAGGGCGAGATCAACCCGATTTACATCATGGCTGACTCCGGCGCTCGCGGATCGAAACAGCAGATCCGCCAGCTCTCCGGAATGCGTGGCTTGATGGCAAAACCGTCGGGCGAAATTATCGAGACCCCGATCACCGCCAACTTCCGCGAGGGGCTGACGGTGTTGCAGTACTTCATCTCGACCCACGGCGCGCGTAAAGGACTGGCTGACACGGCTCTGAAGACGGCTGATTCCGGTTATCTCACTCGCCGTCTGGTTGACGTTGCCCAGGACGTGATCATCAGCGAATACGATTGCGGCACGGTGGATGGAATTTACGTGGCTGGAATCGTTGAAGCTGGCGAAATTATCGAGCCATTGCGTGACCGCATTGTGGGCCGCGTGTCCCTCGAGAAGATCAAAGACTATGACGGCAACGTGATCGTCGACATCAACCAGGAAATCACCGAAGACTTGGCGGGCGCGATTCAAGCGGCGGGTATCGAGCGGGTGAAGATCCGTTCCGTGCTAACCTGCGAATCGAAACGCGGAGTCTGCGTGATGTGCTACGGCCGTAACCTGGCATCTGGACGCTTGGTCGAACTCGGCGAAGCTACTGGCGTGATTGCGGCGCAGTCGATCGGCGAACCCGGCACCCAGCTCACCATGCGTACCTTCCACATCGGCGGTACGGCATCGCGAGTTTCTGAGCAGTCGCGGCTGGAGGCCAAGACGACCGGCACTGTGCGCTTCATCGGATTGCAGACGGTGAAGTCGAAGGCCGGAGATCTGGTGGTGATGAACCGCCAGGGCTCGATTGCAGTGCTCGATGAAAAGGGCCGCGAGCGCGAGCGTTACTCAGTGATTTACGGCGCCAAGGTGAAAGTTAACGAAGGTGATCCGGTTCAGCTTGGCCACATCATGGTCGAGTGGGATCCTTACACTTTCGCCATCGTCACCGAAATCGGCGGCACCGTGCAGTTCAAAGACCTGCAGGAAGGGGTCACGCTGCACGAAGAAGTCGACGAAGTTACCGGCCTGTCGCGTCACGTGGTCGGCGACTCGCCTGACGAAAAGCGCCAGCCGGCGATTGTGATTAAAGGCAAGAGCAGCAAGCGCTACCTCATGCCGTCACGCTCGCACTTGATGGTGCAGGAAGGCGACACGGTTTATCCGGGCGACATTCTCGCCAAGATTCCTCGTGAAACCACCCGCACCAAGGACATTACCGGCGGTCTGCCGCGCGTGGTTGAGTTGTTCGAGGCCCGCAAGCCGCACGAGACTGCGGTCATCAGCGAAATCGATGGCACGGTCAAATTCGGCGAGGTCTCAAAAGGACAGCGCAAACTCTACGTGGTGGCCGACAACGGCACGGAGAAGGAATACTCGGTGCCGCGCGGTGTCCACATCAACGTGCAGGAAGGCGAGCGCATGAAAGCGGGCGAACCGCTTATGGACGGGCCGCTCAACCCGCACGACATCCTGGCCGTGCTTGGCGAAAAAGAACTGCAATCGTACCTGGTGAACGAAATCCAGGAAGTTTACCGGCTGCAGGGCGTCAACATTTCGGACAAGCACATTGAAGTGATCGTGCGTCAGATGATGCGCTGGGTGAAGGTCGAGGACGTGGGCGATACCACGTTCCTGCTCGAGGAACAGGTGGACAAGTTCCGCTTCCGCGAGGAGAACGACCGCGTAATTCGCGAGGGCGGCAAGCCGGCAACCGGCAGGCCTTTGCTGCTCGGAATCACCAAGGCGTCGCTGGCGACCGACTCGTTCATCTCAGCGGCGTCGTTCCAAGAGACCACGCGAGTGCTCACCGAAGCCTCAATTCAGGGCAAGGTGGACCACCTGCGCGGGTTGAAGGAAAACGTCATCGTGGGACGTCTCATTCCGGCCGGCACCGGCATGGAATACTACCGCAACGTGCGCCTCTCGCCAGAGATGGAAGAGGCCGCGGCCAAGGTGCAGGAGGAAGTCTCGCAGGCGTACGAAGAGGCCGAGCGCGCGCTCGAACTCATGCGTACCGAAGGCGAGACCGAGGAACTCACAGCGGAGTAATTGGACGGCAAGCGAAGGGGCGGAGCGATCCGCCCCTTTGTTCTGCCCGACGTTTTGACTCTGCGTTCTCCGGTTTTTCTCTGCGCGCTCTGCGGTTAAAGGCTTTTCCTGGCCGCTATTGAAGAGCTTTTAACCGCAGAATTCGCAGAGGGCCGCAGAGATCGCGGAGAAAGACTTCGCATTTACATAATGCAAGCTAACCTGCAACAATTGCCAGCTGAGGAACCTGGGTCCAGTCTTCGCTTGATTGCGAAGCCTCGCCGATCTACTCTGGCACCGTTGATCTTTCGCTTCTTTCAATTGCTGTGGAAGTCCGTCTGGCGCGCGTTTCAGCATGACGCGTTCGCCATCGCCAAGGCGTCTGCCTATTCCTCGATTCTCACTTTTTTCCCCACCCTGCTGGTCATTGGCTCGGTGCTGGGAAATGGCAGCCGGACCATGCGGCTGTATTCGCGTGAAATCTCTTATGCTTTGCAAAGAATTCTGCCTGCCGGCTTTAGCACCGTGCAGGCCTATTTGCGCGGGAACGCGGGGAGGTCTGTGGGATTACTGGTGACCACCACTCTGCTGACCCTGTGGCTGGCGTCCGGCGTTATGGTTTCATGGATGGAAGGCTTTCGCCGCTGTTACGAGTTGCCGAAGATCTGGGGACTCGTGAAAGAACGACTGATTGCATTTTCCTTAGTCATTCTGGCGGGAATCCCACTGGCATTTTCTACGATTCTGGTCGCCTTCGGTAGTGAAATCGAAACGACTTTGCTTCTGAATATCAACCATGAAATCGGGTACTACGTTCTGTTGATGTGGAAGGTCGTTCGCTGGCTGATCGCCATCTTGACCAGCGTCGCGGTGATTGCCCTCATTTACCATAACGCGGTGCCGCGGACCCAGCCCTGGCACAGCGTGCTGCCCGGCGCCACTCTCGCAACGGCAATGTGGTTCGTGGTCACCATGACCTTCGGTTGGTATTTGCAGAACTATGCGGACTACAGCGTAATCTATGGTTCACTGGGTGTGGCGATTGCCCTGCTGGTGTGGATGTACCTGATCTCGCTCGTCATCCTTATTGGCGCGGAGTTTAATGCAATATTGTTTCCGCGATCGACGCTGGGGAATGAATTAGCAAATGGCGGTAAAATCTAAACTTGGTCGTTGTCGGCTGAACTTCCCGGCGGTGGTCGATCGCTGCGGTTCTTGATCTCAAACATTAGCCACATGATCAAGGCAAATCCAATCACAAATGGATAGGAATGCCGCACCCAGCGGAACTCGAAAGGGTCGATCTTTAAGATTGCCGATAGAAGCACTCCGCCTCCTTGTGCTGGATCACTCGCCGCTGGACGCAAATTTGTTTACCAATCGGTTTACAATATCTCGACCTACTTACGATTTCAATGACCGATAAAACTTCTCAAGCAGAATCTGCTTGTCCTGCCGATTCGATGCAAAGCCGCAGGGCAAAAATCATCTGCACCATTGGCCCGTCCTGCAGCACGGAAGCGGCATTGCGGCAATTGGTCCAGGTCGGAATGGACGTCGCCCGGCTGAATTTTTCCCACGGTTCTCACCAGGATCACGCGGGTCACATTGAAACGCTGCGCCGGGTCGCGGCCGAAGAAGGCAAGACCATTTGCATTCTGCAGGACCTGCAGGGCCCCAAGATCCGTACCGGCGCGCTCAAGGGCCA
This sequence comes from uncultured Acidobacteriota bacterium, assembly GCA_963703465.1. Classification (GTDB taxonomy): domain Bacteria; phylum Acidobacteriota; class Terriglobia; order Terriglobales; family Acidobacteriaceae; genus Gp1-AA145. The sequence goes on from CAVPEQ010000006.1 coordinate 238,181, forward strand.
TCAACCAGTTACGCTGAAAACCGGTGAGCAGGTCACAATCACAACCCGCGACGTGGAAGGTACGGCGAACCTGATCTCTACAACCTTCCAGGGGCTTGCCGACGAAGTCACGCCGGGAACTTGCATTCTTCTTTCTGATGGAAGGATTGAGCTGCACGTGACCGGCGTTATTGGTGGGGATATTGAATGCACGATAATCAACGGTGGAACACTAGGTGAGCATCAGGGAATCAACCTTCCCGGTGCCGCGCTTTCGATTCCGGCGCTTACCGAGAAAGACCGCAAAGACCTCGAATTCGGCCTGCAGCACGGGGTTGACGCAATTGCGCTGTCATTCGTGCGCTCAGCGGCGGACGTGGTGGAGGCCAAGAAGATCATTGTCGCCCACAAAAAAGATGTGCCGGTCATCGCCAAGCTGGAAAAGCCGCAGGCGCTCGATCAGTTAGAAGCGATTTTGGAAGCGTGCGATGGGGTGATGGTGGCGCGCGGCGATCTCGGCGTGGAGATGCCGCCGGAAAAAGTCCCGGTCATCCAGAAGCATGTGATCCGACGCGCAACCGAGTGGCGCAAACCTGTGATCATCGCAACACAAATGTTGGAATCGATGATCGAGAATCCGCGGCCCACACGCGCCGAAGCCAGCGATGTCGCGAATGCGATTTTCGACGGCACCGACGCGGTCATGCTCTCGGCGGAAACCGCCAGCGGACGCTATCCCAAAGAAGCGGTCTGCATGATGGCCAAGATCGTGGTCGAAGCAGAGAGCAACATGGCTGAGTTTATGCAGCCCCGCCGCCGCACCCGTCGCGGGCTGTCGATTTCAGAGACGATTTGCGAGTCGATCGCTCACGCCGCAGAAGACCTGCACATCGCAGCTATCGCGGTCTTTACCGAGACCGGCAGCAGCGCCCGCATGGTGTCGAAGTTTCGGCCGAAGTCGAGGATTTACGCCTTCAGCCACTTAGCGGCCGTTTGCAATCGAATGAATCTGTTTTGGGGTGTGCAGCCAGTCAGGCGAGAGCATGCCATGAACGCAGAAGAAATGCTCGCAACAGCGGAGCAGGAACTGGTGCGCTCGGGCAAACTGAAAGCCGGCGACATTCTGGGAGTAGTGGCGGGAAGACAGATGTCTGCAGGGTCGACAAATTTTATGAGATTGCACGTGGTGGAGGGAAAAAGTTAAGGTACAATTCGGCGCAATCGACGGGTACGACTTATGCGATGTTGCCGGGGAGGCAGACATGGCGAGTGATTCGGAACGCGTAAAGAGACTATCCTTGGCAGGGGCGTTTTGTCTTTTTGACAAGAAACTTGTCTCCAGCGGAAATGCAAGTATTGTCTGGGGAGCGCTTAACGCATTGGTAGGCGCCATAGTTCTTAACGCCCACAATACCTGGGGATTTGTCAGTCTGCTTCTGGGGTTTGGCTTGATTGCCGTTGGCCTCTACGAGAGAAAGGTCCGAGATCCGAAGGTGATTATCATCTCCGCGGCCACCTTGGGCGGGTTGGCACTATGGGAGTTTGCGCTAATAGGCCTCGCAGCAGCTGGCAAGGTGCATCTGGCGCTCGGTGGTAGGACCCTATACTGGGGTATTGCACAGGGGTGGGGTTCCTATACAACTTGGAAAACGTACCACACATACAAGATGCTTCGAGAAACGTGTGATTCTGGTACCGTGGACGAGGTCCGCGGGTACATTAATGAGTTGAAAAAAACCAGACCTGATGAAAGTTTGGATTTGATTGAATTTGAAATGAATGCCGGCTTCGGGCAGGCCCGCAGAGTTTTTCGGCTGAAGCCTATAGATGTTCTTTACCTTATAGCTGAGTACAAAGCACAATTTCGCTCACTGCAATTACAGGCAGTTAGTTTCGTTGCCCGTAACGAAGTGTTGCTCACGCCGCTTGGCGAAAAATGGATGAGTAAGAAAATTAAGGCTACTGTGCAGCTAGGACCGATGACCTTGCAAAAAGTTATCGTCACTCCAGAAATGGCAATGCGCATCAATCCGGCTGCGCGTGCAGTCGCTCTCGGGGTTACCTAACTGTTTCACCGTCCTGATCGCGCGAAACGTACTTTACCAATGAATGTTGTTGGGTCATTTTCTGAAGTGGGTCTCGATCCGCCCGTGCGCGGATTTCTCCACACGCCCGACTCGCCAACTGGGGATGCTCTCGTACTGACCCACGGCGCGGGCGGGAACGCTCATATGCCCCTGCTGGCGGCGATGGCAGAGGCCTTTGCCAGCGCGGGATTCGCGGTGCTGCGCTGCGATTTGCCGTTTCGACAACAACGATCGTTTGGGCCACCGCGTCCCGGAGATGCGGCACGCGATCGCTTAGGGTTGAAGAATGCGATTGCGGCTTTGAGGGGCGTGGATGGAGTGAAACGCTTGTTTATTGGCGGACAAAGTTATGGCGGCCGCCAGGGCAGCATGCTGCTTGCAGAGAAGTTAGTCGCCGACGGCCTGCTGCTGCTGTCTTATCCGCTGCATGCGCCCGGAAAGCCCGACCAGCCGCGCACTCAGCATCTGCCACAAATCAAAGTGCCGGTAATGTTTGTTCACGGCACGCACGATCCGTTTGGCACGATCGACGAGATCGAAGCTGCGCGGAAATTGATTCCGGGGAAGACGTTGCTGGTGCAAGTCGAGGGCGCGGGACACGATTTAGGATTCAAGGGGAAGTCGAAGCGAGAGACATTGCCGTCGATGGTAGCTGCGGACTTCAAGCGTTTTTTTGATTGATTCTCGGCGCTCCGGGACCGGCGCCTCGATCTCCTTTTACGTGCCGCGATCTCGCGGACGGGCGTGGACGCCCGTCGCTACATGGCCGTCTCAGTTTGCGCACTTTCTGCCGCCCTGAAATTTTTTTCCCGTGTCATCCCGAACTCGGTCGGCGCGGCGGATGCGAGAGGATATTGCGAGGCGATTGGATCACCGCGGACGTGAAACAGGAACACGGATCACAATGACTTTGTCTCATTCAACCAACTTTATCCTGAACCTGTCCAAGCTCCTGCTCTTTTTCGAAGGCAGGTGCAGGATGACATTTGATGGAGATACAACATTCTGAATCGTCGCCTCCTCGGATTTCAGATCGTAACGGTTTATAATTCAGCGTTTTGACTCTTACACGCAGGAGCTATACATGGCCCAGCCAACGATGGCGGCGGTTGCAGGACTGAAAGAAACCTACATCCAGCTGAAAACCCGCATGGACAAAGCGGTTGATGACTTTCGCAAGGCGCTCATTGGGACGCGTACCGGCCGTGCGTCCGTGCATATGCTGGACAGCGTGAGCGTGGATGCGTATGGCGCGCAGATGCCGTTGAACCAGGTAGCCACCGTGCACGCGCCCGAGCCGCAACTGATCACAGTGCAGCCGTTCGACCCATCACAGCTGGGGGCCATCGAAAAATCGATACGCCAGGCCGAACTGGGACTGAATCCGATGAATGACGGCAAGATCATTCGGGTGCCGATTCCTCCATTGACGGAAGAACGCCGTAAGGAGATGGTGAAGCACCTGCACAAAGTCCTCGAAGACCACCGCACGGCGGTGCGCAATATTCGCCGGGACGGGAATGACGCGATCAAGAAGGCTCTGAAAGATAAAAAGATCACCGAAGATGAAGAAAAGCGTTCGATGGACGAAATCCAAAAGTTAACCGACGGCGAGATTAAAAAGATGGAGGACATGTGCAAAGCGAAAGAAAAAGAAGTGATGGAAATAAAGTGAGACGGTCGGTGGCCACCGGTCTTCGGTCTTTGACAGCGGCCGAATAAAAAGGATTTGGATCCCGGGGTTGAAAGTAATCAACCTATGCGCTTGTCATTCTTTTTAATTATCTGCGGCCTTGGCGTGCTTGGCCTTGCATTGGTTTCGACCAATGGCGAGCGACCAATGACCAATGAAGAAAAGGACGAACTCTTCACGACCTCCCACGTGCGTGAATTCACCGTCATCGGGATCGCGGCTCGCACCGATAATGCAAAAGAATCGACCGCCAACGGAATTATTCCTAAGCAATGGCAGAGGTTCTTCAGCGAAGGCGTGGCGGCGAAAATTCCAGTCGCCAGCGGCACGAATTTTTATGCAGTGTATTCCGACTACGCCAGCGATCATCGCGGCGAGTACACATATGTCGTCGGCCAGGCGGTGAAGGATGGGACTGCTGCGCCGAGCGGCATGGTCGCGGAGCGAGTTCCGGCTGGGCACTATGCTGTGTTCACCACGGAAGTAGGCCCTTTCGCGAAAGTAATACCGGCCGCGTGGCAACGAATCTTCAAACTTGAAGATCAGGGCAAACTGAAGCGTGCGTATAAGGCGGATTTTGAAATTTACGATCAGCGTGCGCAAAATCCACAGAATGGGCAGATCGATATTTATATCGGGCTGAAATAATTCATAGGGACGGGCGAGGGCGCCGGTAGCCCCACGATTCTCGTCTGCGGCTGCTCTATAATTCTTCAGAGATATGGCTACTTCCGTGGAAAGCTCCGCCCCGCCGCGAGCCAAATATGAGCCGGTCATTGGATTGGAAGTCCACGTCCAGCTGCTGACCGCGAGCAAGATTTTTTGTTCCTGCTCCACGCGTTTTGGCGATCCTCCGAACACAAATGTATGCCCGGTATGCCTGGGCCTTCCGGGAGCGTTGCCCGTTCTGAATCGCAAGGCAGTCGAATTCGCCACTCTCGCGGCCATGGCGCTGAATTGCGAGATTCGTGAAACTTCAATCTTTGCCCGCAAAAATTATTTTTATCCTGATCTGCCTAAGGGATATCAGATTTCGCAGTTCGACAAACCGCTGGCTGAGCAGGGGTTTATCGAGATTGACACTTGTGACAAACCGGCGGGGACGCCCGTCGCTCCACAAACCAAGCGGATTGGCATCACGCGGGTTCACCTGGAGGAAGATGCGGGCAAAAGTCTTCACGATGGATTTGTCGGCGCTGGCGAAACTACTGCGATTGATCTCAACCGCAGCGGTGTGCCACTGATTGAGATCGTCAGCGAACCTGATATCGCCACTCCTGACGAGGCCTACGAATATCTCACGCGATTAAAAGAGATCATTCTGTACACCGGCGTGAGCGACGTGAACATGGAAGAAGGCTCGCTGCGATGCGATGCCAACGTGAGCGTGCGGCCACGCGGACAGAAAGCATTTGGTACGAAGACGGAAGTCAAAAATGTAAACTCATTCCGTTTCATTCGCGAGGCGCTGGAGTACGAAATCGAGCGGCAGATCGAGGTAATCGAAGGCGGCGGCAAAATTACGCAGGAAACACGCCTTTACAACTCCATCGAAGGCAAGACGTATAGCATGCGGTCCAAAGAGCAGGCGCATGATTACCGCTATTTTCCGGAGCCAGATCTGCTACCCCTGGTTGTCGATGAAAAGTGGCGGACAGAAATTCGTCACACCCTGCCGGAGCTTCCCGAGGCGCGCCGCAAACGCATGATGGCGGATTACGGAATTACCGCGCAGGACGCGCATACTCTGACGCTGACGAAATCACTGGCTGATCAATTTGAGTCGGCGGCCAAGGCGGCGAAAAATCCGAAGCGCGTCGCCAATCTGGTGCAGAGCGAACTGACGGGTAGGCTGAAGGCGAAGGGTCTGGAGATTGAGCAGTCGCCAATAACTATGAAGGGGGTGGCGGAATCGGCTGATTTGGTGGAGTCGGAATCGATCTCAGGGAAGATGCTGAAGGATCTGTACGACTTATGCTTCGAGCGCGGCAAGGATTTCCCGGAAGTTTACGAAGAAGCAGGCCGGCCCGCGCAGTCCCGAGATACTTCGGCGATTGAGAAAATCCTGGATGAAGTGATCGTGGCGAATCCCAAGCAGGTCGAGCAATACCGTGCGGGAAAGAAAACCGTCTCGCAGTTTTTTGTCGGTCAAGTGATGAGGCTCTCAAAGGGTCAAGCCAATCCGCAGCTGGTGAACGAGTTGGTGGCGAAGAAGCTGGATTGATCCGACCGGAAAAAGCAAAGCTCTTTAACCACCGAGGACACGGAGTTCACAGAGGAAAAGCCACAGAGAGATGCGTCACGGATTAACCTCCGTGAAACTCTGTGCTCTCCGTGGTTGATTCTTGTTTTCTCAGCGTTCCTCGAAATGGGTCCCCATCCGTTCAGCAGCTTCCGTCACTCTGACAATCAGCCATTTTCAGTCACCATTGTGTTCTCCCCAGAATCATCCGAGGAAAACTATGCAGATTACAGGTCGTCGCATTTTCAGCGCGGTCATGTTGCTGGGGTGCGTGGTCACGCTTTACCAACTTTTCGGCAAACCGCAACCAGTGGCCGAGCCACAGAGTCCGGATGTGGCGAAGACGAACGCCTTCTCTTTTGATCAGAAGATTGAGCGACTGGAGACGCCTCGAAGTTCCGGCGATGCTCCGGCCGAAGTCCGCTTCAGTTCCGACGAAGTAAGCGCGGAGATCATGCAATCCACCAGTTCGCCCGCTGCGAGTGCGTCTGCTGTGGCCACAACGGATCCAGCAAAACCGGTGAGTACGGCGCCATCGTCTCCGGATGCGGCCATCGGCCAAGGCCAAGTGCAAGTGAAGGGATACGAGGTGAAGTTGGAAGGAGATGTTGCGCGCGGGCAGTTCGTGACGGCGATCGCCGGAAAAGATGTTTACGTCACGCTAGCAGGGCATCTCGGCTCGCAAGATGGATATGTAACCTTTGATCCCACCGAATTCAAAGTCGGCGCCCTCAATATTCCAGTTTCGCTGGTGAATTCTGCGTTGCAGAAGAAGCTCGTGGAACAGCGCGAACAGTTGAAGTTACCGCAGGGTATCGCTAGCCTGCGGGTCGAGAACAGTGAGTTGGTGATAACGCAGAAGTAGGAGTCAGGGCCGCCTGCGGTAGTAAACAGCAAACTCGAAGCCTGGATTTGGGGGGAACATTTCGGCAATCTTGCGCAGGCGTTCGGCCATCGCGGCCGGAGCTAAAAGAGGATAATCGCGCTCTCGCAAATCCTGATAATCCACATCAAGAGATAGAGAAAGAAGATAGATCGAAATAGCGTCAGAGAACGCTGCCGCGAAATATTCGTTTTTGTGTCTATCGGCATCGATGGTGTGCGCAGTGGCGAGTTTTCGCGACTCCCATGCGTCCAGCGAAGTTTCACCGCGGACGCTTGCTTCTGATTGCTTCCAGACCAGATCACTGAATTCGCGCGATACGCCTGCCTGTTCAACAAAGGCGTGACCGACGTTGATGTAAAACTCAAAGGCGATTGAGAACTTATCATCCATCAGGCGCGTGGAGATAAACACGCATTGCGAGTTGCCTAATTCCAGGTTGCGATGACAGACGGCGCTGTCGCTCAGCGCAACGTCATAGCGATCGGCAATTACGGTTTGATCGCCTTGATTAACCGTGAGCGGAACGAAGTAGTAGGCTTTGCGCTGCAACGCCCCAGCAATTGACTTAGGGACCGCCGACACCATGCGCTCGAGGTCGGTGCTCGAAATGCTCATTTCTCCTGAGACGGCGTAGCAGATTCCGTTGGGTGCCTGCGAAACCGGGGTCTCCCGGACCACTTCGGACGGCGGGCGCGTGATTGCTTGTGCAGCTTGGGACATTGTGGTTATTCTAGCGCACCGCTGCTCGCCGCTCGTAGAATCGTGCCGGGAACGCCTTGGGGTAGACTTAAGACAGCCCGAAATGACAGTTTTTCCTGAGACCGTGAGCCCTAGCCCGCATTGGTATTTCATACCGGTTCGCGTGCTGCTGGTGACGATTGTTGTATCTCTGCTGTCGTTTGCAGCTAGCCTGTTCCTTGGGATTTGCGCGATCGTGTTGGCCGCGAAGCTGCGTCACATCCCTCCGGATCTGAGGATCGCGTATCGTTTTATTGCGGCGCCTGCGGCTGGAATAGTAGCAGCGATTGTTCTGGTTTCAGCAACCTTTATGGAAGTGCGGCATTACCGCAGGCTGAAAGTGTTGCATCGCATGGAGCACCAGATCGGGCGACCGGCATAACCTTATGAGACCGCGAATTGCAATTCCGCTTCCCCATAGCAGTGATCCCGAGTACGCGCAGCGGGCTATCCCGCAGTATGAGCGCGCGGTCGAGCTTTCTGGGGCTGAACCGGTGAGGATTCCGCTCGATCAAACACCGGCCGAAGTGATGAAACTCATTGAACGCTGCGACGGAGTATTGTTGCCGGGGAGTAAAGCCGACGTTGATCCCGCAAAGTTTGATGCCGAACGGCATCCGCAGACGGCTGCTTCCGATTCCAAGCGCGACACGGTCGATGAATTGCTTCTGCAGGATGCGTACAACATGCGCAAGCCGGTGCTGGGAATCTGCTACGGCTTGCAGATACTTAACGTTTATCGATCGGGGACGCTGCTCCAACATATTGAGTCGCCAGTGAATCACGAGGCTGGCAGAGAAGTGCCGGTGGCCCACGAAGTTGAAATTGAAGCAGGATCAAAGCTGGCCGAGATTGTGCAAACCAGTGTCCGCGAAAATGGCGGGAAGGGCCCGGCCTCCAGCCGTGCCGAAAACTCATTGAACGCATCTGACGGCACGACTGCAAGTCGTGCCCTTCCCATTCGTGTAAATTCCAGCCACCACCAATCGGCCGAGCTTGTCGGCGATGGTTTAAAGATCGTGGCCCGGTGCCCTCAGGATGGAATCATAGAAGCTCTTGAAGGAACATCGCCGGATCATTTCGTGCTGGCCGTGCAATGGCATCCAGAAAGATCGTTCGACGATGACAAGCATTCAAAAGCGATCTTCAAGGCACTAGTGGAAGCGGCGAAGATGAAACACAAAGAGTTGGTTGGAGAATTTGAGGGTCAATCAGACGCGGGCGAGGCCCCGTTTCGACTCCGCTCAGGGCAGGTCCGCGCCACACGATCAAACCTTTAGCACGACTTTCCCAAAATTCTTGCGCTCCAGCAATAACCTGTAGGCATCTCCTGCGTTCTCCGTCGGCAAGACGGCTTCAATCACTGGACGAAGATGGCCCTGTGCCGCCCACGCGGAAAGCTGTTGCCAAGCCTGTCGCATGAGTTCCGGTTTCTGAGAAAGATAAGTAAGCCACAGCCCGTGGACGCTCGCGCCTTTCGCGTAAAGCACCCCTGGATCAAGTTGAGCGCGCTGCCCCGTGGCCGTGCCGTACACGATCACGCGGCCGAAGTCTCGCAAGCAGCGCACGCTTTTCAAAACGTGCTCGCCGCCCAGCATTTCGAAAACTACATCGACGCCTTGACTTTTGGTCAGGTCTTTTATTGCTTCTTCGTAGTCCTGCTTCTTGTAATTAATACCGTGCTGGAGGCCGAGTTCTTTTACCCGGGCTAATTTTTCTTCCGACGAAGAGGTGCCATACATTTCGACACCCAATAGTTTGCCGATCTGTACCGCCGCAGTTCCCACGCCTCCAGCGACGGCATGAATGAGCACGCGCGCACCATTGGGACTGTCGATCAATCCGGCTTTCCAGTATGTGAAATATGCGGTGAAGAAGTTAACCGGGAAAGCTGCGCCTTCGGGTGCGCTCCATCCCATGGGCACGGGCCAGAGCAAAGCCGTGCGGGCCGCGACGATTTCGGCGAAAGCTCCCCACTGGATGTAGCCCATTACCCGTTCACCGTCACTGGCACGGGTTCCGCAGAACTCACGTCCGGCCACGAGCGGAGGTTTCGGCGTGCCGGGATACCCGCCGGCGGCAGTCATGGTATCAGCGAAATTGATGCCACCGGCTTCCACCTTAACCAACTCCTCGCCTGCGTCTGCCTTCGGCTCAGCAACATCACGGACTTCCAGGACCTCTGGCCCACCCTGGCGAGTGATGACAACAGCTCTCATAGGTAGAGTGTAACAATCTCCAGATGACCGCAGTGATAAGCTGCGTTCGGTAAACCATGTTTATTTCTCCGCGATGGGGTATATACTTTCGGCATTAAATTTGTGCCCGAAAATTGGGCATGTGGGCCAAACCATCATTCTCATATCGGCCCGAATAAAAAACGCCGGAGGTTTTGAATTTTCGCCTTTCCGGCGCGGGACGACTGTGTGGGCAGCGGTTGTCTCGGGGGAGAAGTGCGGTGGACCTAATTCTCGTACGTTTTATCTTTATTGTTTTTGTTTCCTTTACCTGCTTTCTAATCCATCCATTCGGACTCAGTCCCAGGCTGGACGCCGCCGTAGGAGCTTTGCTGGGCGCTGCGATTGTCGTGTTCGAGTGGCGACTGTTGCGGGTAAGCCTGAAACGCTTGATCGGTGCCGCGATTGGGAGCGTCCTCGGAATCTTCGGCGCCTACCTGTTTGCGCTGGTGATACGCAATAGCCTGGCGGAAAGCTCTCTCCGCAGCTTTCTGCAAATCATGGTCATGCTGCTGATGGCGTACGTCGGCCTGATTGTGGGCGCGAATAAAGGTGACCTGCTGAACCTGGCCGCGCTGGGCGGGGTTTTCGGCGGGGAAAAGCAGCTCAAGAAGAGCTACAAAATTCTGGATACCAGCGTGATCATTGATGGCCGCATTGCCGACATCGCAGAGACGGGATTTTTCGATGGAACCGTAGTCACGCCGCAATTTGTTTTGCGTGAGCTCCAACTGGTGGCGGACTCCGGCGACTCGCTCAAACGTAATCGCGGCCGACGCGGACTGGATATTCTGCAACGCCTGCAAAAGGTGCCATCGCTCCAGGTGCAAATTGTGGAAGATGATTTCCCCGGGGTGCGCGAAGTTGACCTGAAATTGATCGAGCTGGCTAAAGTTTACGAAGGCAAAATTATCACCAACGATTTCAATCTGAATAAGGTTGCACAACTGCAGGGAGTGGAAGTTCTCAACATCAACGAACTGGCGAACGCGCTCAAGCCCATTGTTCTTCCCGGTGAGACTATGCGGGTGTTCATCCTCAAAGAAGGGAAGGAATATAACCAAGGCGTGGCCTACCTCGACGACGGGACCATGGTGGTAGTGGACAATGCGCGCAAAATGATTGGCAAGACGATTGACGTTTCGGTCACTTCCGTATTGCAAACCACGGCAGGGAAGATGATCTTCGGGAAATGGGACGAGCGTTCCGCCCCTAGATCTGATTCAAGAAACGCGATGGGCGCGGCAAATTCAGTTTCTGATTCAAAGAAAATCGTAATTGCCGAGCAGCCCAGCGAGTGAGAGTTTAAAGTTGCGGCCCCGCCGAACTTACTGAGATAGTCTCACCTTGCAGCGTGCCGGTGACCGTGGCGCGCGTTCCCAAGAGTTTATTCAGCGATTCTTCATTGCCGCTCAAATTGTAGCGGTGATGTCCGTTGACCAGAACATAGGTTGCGCCGTTGCGAATGCAGCTGCGAGCACAATCTTCCGGCGTCAGATTGGAATGCCGCTGGTGCCGCGCTCCACAATAGGAGTCGGTGATCAAGCCACTGAAGTTGGAGAGATCTGAATGCTGCGGATCAGCAGGCGCCTGGTCTTGCTGATCAGAATGCTGTTGGGTTCGCGAGTCGTTCTGCAATTGGGCTGAATTCAGCGGTGCCGTAGCATCTTCCTGAAGCTCTCCGGCACTGGCGCTCTGATGACTAGCGAGTGCGACCGATCCGCCGGCAACAATGATGGCAAAAACCAGAGCGGCGCCAAACGCCGTCATCAGGCAGTAGCTGACCAGCGAGATAATTGATCGGTGCTTCACCATGCCTCCAAGCTGGGAGTAAGTAAGATCAGTTTCAGCCTGTTTTGGTTGCCAGATGTGCAGCTCTGGTTGCACGCCAAGATTTGAACTGTAGATGCGGCAACTCGTATACTGTTCGCCCGCATGAAGATAGTGGTAATCATTCCGGCCGCAGGATTAGGCACGCGCATGTCGTCATCGCCATCGGCAAAAGGTGGTAAACCCGCAGCCAGCAAGCAGTTTGTAGATCTGCAGGGCACGCCGGTATTGATTCACACGCTGCGGAAATTTGCCGCCAATGCTGAAGTTGCCGAGATATTTGTGGCGTTGCGGAAGAACGAAATTAATTCTTTTCGCCAGCGGTTGGAACGGGAAACACCTGAGATTCTCGGCAAGAAAACTGTATTACTAGAGGGTGGTGAACACCGCCAACAGTCAGTGGCCAACGCGCTCGGGGCAGTGACGGCGTCAGATGACGACGTTGTGCTGGTGCACGATGCGGTGCGGCCGTTTGTCACCGACGAAATTATTCATGAGGTGATAGCTGCAGCTGCAAAGTACGGTGCGGCCATCGCCGGAATGCCTGCGGTTGACACCGTTAAACAGGTCGAACGAACCGCCGAAGGTGCAACCATCAAAGCCACCATCCCGCGCGAAAAAATTGTGATGGCGCAAACTCCACAAGGTTTTCGCTACGACGTATTGAAGAAAGCTTTCGATGCAGCGGCTGCCGATGGGATGATCGGTACCGATGAAGCTTCGCTGGTTGAGCGATCAGGACATCCCGTCGCGGTGGTCATGGGGTCGCCGCGGAATATCAAGATCACAACGCCGGCAGACTTGGAGTTGGCTGAGTTCTTCCTGAAACGGTAAAGCTGGCCACGGATTTGCACCGATCTTCGCGGATAAATCGAATGAAGCGATAAACTTTCAAACATGTCATTCTTCTTTGGATACGTCGCCGGAGTTTCGGCATGAAAATCGGCTACGGTTGGGACTCGCATGAATTCAAACGTGGCATTCCGCTAAAAATTGGCGGTATAGAAATTGCCCATGACAAAGGACTCGGCGGCCACTCCGATGGCGACGTTTTGCTGCATGCCATAACAGACGCGTTGTTGGGCGCAGTCGCTGCTCCCGACATTGGGACGCTGTTCTCTCCTTCCGACGCTCGCTGGAAGGGTGCAGACTCGTCAGTCTTTCTGGCAGAAGCACTGAAGCGAGTGAAGTCCGCGGGCTACAAAATTGTTAATCTCGATTCCACGTTAATCCTCGCCTCGCCGAAGATCGGTCCGCATGCTGCTGTCATTCGCGAATCAGTTTCACGTTTGACCGCCGTTCCGTCCAATGGCATTGGAATCAAAGCCAAAACTCCGGAAGGTATGGGCACAGACAATGCCGCGATCGCGCATGCCGTGGTGTTGCTGGAGAAGGTTTCGTCCCGAAAACCGCGCAAGTCCAACCCGAAGCGGCGCAGCTGATATCACTTTGGTGTCGCCCGGAATTCCACACTGCTAACCACTCGAGATACGAACCGTCCAAGCAACCAAGGAATGGAACCTTGATTCGACGGTTTGCGTATTGAGGTCAGGACGGAGCGGAAGTCCGTCGTAAAGTAAACAAAATTTAAAAGGGCCAGGGGATTGCCTCGCACGGTTTGGCGGCCAGCGGAGAACAATCCCCTGTAGCAAGCGAACGCGCTTTCGCGCACCCGTTTGCCTTCCCGAGCCTGCATTGTAGGTCTTCCGGGGTAAAAAACAAGCCCGATCTTAACCGCGACCGCCTTAACCGTTTTCCGGCGCTCCGGAATAGAGGAGGATTAAGTGAAATCACATCTCGGTTTGAGTTTTAAGAGCATTTTTCTGGCGGTGACGGTATTGGCTGCCGGTAGTGCATTGGCTGCGAACAAAGGTTCGTTGGAGCTGCAACATCCCACAACCATTGCCGGAAAGCAATTGGCAATGGGCAGCTATACGGTGCAGTGGGAAGGCAGCGGCGACCAGGTTGATTTGAAAATCTACCAGGGCAAGAACGTCGTGGCGTCTACGCCGGCCCGCGTATTGAAGGTAGATCATCCGATCGGAAGCAATAGTGCAGTCGTGGCAGCAAATGCTGACAAAACCTATACCTTGTCGGAGATTCGCTTTGCCGGCAAGAAATTTGCGCTCGGTATCGTAAACGATGCCAGCGGCACCGGCGCGAGTGGCGGATCCGGCAATTAGTTTGTAGTCAGCCATTCAGGCGCGGGCTGAGGGCAGAGCCATTGCTACTGTTAAAATGGTAGAGCAATGGTCCTGCCTTTCGTCCGCGATTTATTTGCGGACGTCGAAAAGCTTCCCGCGTTCACGCGTGTTGTCTCCCACCTTCGAGCAAACACGGGACGGATACGTGTATCCGGACCCAATGCGCCCACCAAAGCTTTGCTGGTTGCGGAACTGCACAGAGTTCTGGATCGTCCTCTTATTCTTGTCACTCGCAACAACGAGGCGGCGGACGAGTTGCTGCCGGTTATTCAGGCGTTTTCCGAACTCGTCGGCCGAGCGCCATCCGACTCCATCGTCTCGCTCCTGAGCCGCGACGTGCTTCCGTTTCAGAATCTTTCGCCGCATCCTGAGATTCAGGAGCAGCGAGCCATAGCATTGTGGAAGATTGCGACCGGCGCCGCGTCCATTGTTATTGTGCCAGTTGCCGCAACCGTTTTGCGGCTTCGACCACCGGAATATTACGCGGATCTCGCGCGCACTCTACGGCGGGCCGAAAGTTTCGATATCAACCGCTTGATCGAGCACTTGAATTCTGTCGGTTACAACTCGACCGATGTGGTTGAGATGCCGGGGGAATATGCATTGCGCGGTGGAATTCTGGATGTGTATTCGCCTGACGCCGACCGGCCGGTACGCGTCGAATTCTTTGGCGATGAAGTGGAATCGATCCGCAAGTTCGATCCGGGAACGCAGAGATCATCTTCGCCCGCCGACGAAGCGGTTCTGCTGCCGCTTTCCGAAACGCCGGTCACAGAGCAATTACTGGGTGCGATCCATGCACGCCTGTCTGGGAAGCGTATCAGCGGCTCCGAAGAAATCATTGAGGAGTCGGTGCGGGCCGGCGGAGTCAACGTATTTCCTGGTTGGGAATTTTATGCGCCGGTCGCGGGATCAGCGGGAACAATTTTCGACCTGCTGCCTAACGCGGCGGTAATCGCCGATGAACCCGAATTGCTGAACGGTGAACTGGAGCAGTTCTGGGAAAGAGTTACCGAAGCGCACGAGCGCAGTCAAGTCGGGAACCTGGTGCGGCCCTCAGACCTTTATGTTTCGCCTGAAGAGTGGCCGAGTAAACTGCAAGCTATTCCCGGCGTTGATCTCGAACATCTGGGCGTGACCCGCGGCGACGATCTTGATACCGTAGAAATTCATTCGCAGCCCAGCCCCCGCTTCCATGGCTCGATTCCGATGATGCTGGAAGAAGTAAAAAAACACCTGGCTGCGAACCGCCGCGTGCTGGTGGCTGCGCCGAATACAGGCGAGCTTGAGCGGCTGACGGATTTCCTCACCGAATACCAAGTTTCCTTCCGCTTGGGCAGCCGCACCCGCGGTGGAGAAAGTTATGCGGATGAGACCGCTTACTTCGCAGGAGAAGTGCTCACCACGACTTTGGTGAAAGCCTACATCCCCGATGGAATGATTCTTCCCGACGCCGGACTGACGGTTTTTGGCACGCGAGATTTATTTGATGAGTCGGAATCGGTGGTCTCGCGGCCGCAGCGGCAGAAGTCGAAAACTTCTGCTTTCCTCTCGGATTTTCGAGATCTGCAAGTTGGCGATTACGTCGTTCATGTGGAGCATGGCATCGGCCAATACCAGGGACTAAAGGAAATCAATCAAGGCGATGGCAATGCCGAGTTCATGGTGCTCGAATATGCCGACTCCGCCAAGCTTTACGTTCCACTGACTCGTCTCGATCTGGTGCAAAAATATCGCTCGCAGGAAGGCACAAAGCCGGTGCTGAATCATCTGGGAACAGCTGCCTGGGCAAAGACAAAAGCCCGCGTCCGCAAGGCCATGAAGGACATGACCGAGGAGTTGCTCAAGCTTTATGCGCAGAGGAAAACCGCGCAAGGCCACAGCTTCCCGGCAGACAACGAATGGATGCGGGAGTTCGAAGACGCATTTGAATACAGCGAGACCGAAGATCAGGATTTAGCGATCAATGACGTAAAGCGCGACATGGAATCGCACCTGCCGATGGACCGACTGCTGTGCGGGGATGTTGGTTACGGCAAGACGGAAATCGCCATGCGCGCGGCTTTCAAGGCCATCAGTGACAACAAACAGGTCGCCGTGCTGGCGCCGACTACTGTGTTGGCATTTCAGCATTTCGAAACTTTCAAGCAACGTCTCGCCGCGTTTCCCGTGACCATAGAAATGGTCAGCCGCTTTCGATCACCGAAGCAGCAAAAGGAAATTCTGCAACGCGTCGAATCCGGCAAAGTAGACATCCTCATCGGCACGCACCGGCTGCTTTCGAAAGACGTGAAGTTTACCGATCTTGGGCTGCTGATTGTCGATGAAGAGCAGCGCTTCGGTGTGCGCCACAAAGAACGATTGAAGCAGATGCGCAAGGAAGTGGACGTGCTCACTATGTCTGCCACGCCAATTCCGCGCACCCTTCACATGTCAATGGTGGGCTTGCGCGACATGAGTGTGATCGAGACTCCGCCGAAAGATCGCATTGCGATTCAGACCGTGGTTGCGAACTGGGACGAGAAGCTCATTCGCAACGCAATCGAACAGGAACTGGAGCGAGGCGGGCAGATCTACTTTGTGCATAACCGTGTGGATACGATTTGGGAAATTGCAGCCAAGCTGCAAGCGCTGGTGCCTTCGGCTCGAGTCATCGTGGGACACGGGCAGATGTCTCAAGGCGAACTGGAAAAAGTCATGCTCAAGTTCATGCATCACGAGGCAGACATCCTGGTAGCGACGACGATCATCGAGAATGGCCTGGACATTCCGCTGTGCAACACCATCCTGATCAACCGTGCTGACCGCTTGGGTCTTTCTGAGCTGTATCAATTGCGGGGTCGCGTAGGACGTTCGAACCGGCGCGCATATGCGTATCTGCTGTTGCCGTCGGAAGTGGAATTGACCCCGATTGCGCGCCGTCGTCTGGCCGCACTGAAGGAATTTTCCGACCTGGGAGCCGGTTTCAAAATTGCTGCGCTTGACCTCGAACTTCGTGGTGCCGGCAATCTCCTTGGCGGAGAGCAGAGCGGCCATATCGAAGCCATCGGCTTCGATCTCTACACCCAGATGCTCGAGCAGGCAGTGCGTGAAATGAAGGGTGAGGCTGAACCGCAACCACAGGCCCAGCTCAATCTAGGTCTAAACATTCGCATTCCGGCCGATTACATCACCGAGGAAAATCAGCGCTTGCGAATGTACAAACGGATTGCCGGCGTCGAAACCGATCGGCAATTGACTGATGTAGAAGCTGAACTGAAAGACCGATACGGCGACCCGCCATTGCCCGTGCGGCAGCTTCTTCGGTATGCCGCGTTGCGGCTACAAGCAGTGCAGGCGGGCGTGACCGCGATTGAACGCAAGCGCGACCTGGTCAGTGTCCGGTTTCGTCAGGATGCCCCGGTGGACCCTGGCAAACTTGCGAGCTTTGTTTCATCACAACGCGGTGCGCAATTTTTGCCGGATGGCACATTGAAATTTCTGGCCAAGGGTCTCGACCCTAGAGAACTTCTAGAACAACTGCAAACTTTGTTGGGGAATCTAGCTGAAAATATCCTGCCGTCGATAGCTTAATGTGTCTGCTCACATGCTTATCTCCAGACCGTCCGATAAGTCTCAAGCTTCTGTTGTGATACCGTGAATGGGATTGAAAATGAAAAGTACATCGTTATTTCTCACCCTTCTGCTGTGCTTGACCTCGGTATTGCCGGGCAATTCTGAAACAAAAAGCATGACCGACTTCAACACTCTGGTCGACCAATACTTCGATTTTTATTTCTCCTTCCATCCCAGCGAAGCCACCGGCGAAGGCTTTCATCAATACGACCGAAAGCTCGAAGACTATTCAGCGGCTGCGCACGCGCAACAGATTCGCGGATTAAAGGATTACCTCGGCAAATTCGAGTCCTCCGATGGATCCAAGTTGCCGGCTTACACACAAGGCGATCGCGAGTGGATCATCAGCTCGATTCACGCCGGGTTGCTCGAACTCGAAGACATTCAGATGTGGAAGAAAGATCCGGACAGCTACACCGGCGGGGTGACGAACAGCATTTTCGTAATTATGAAGCGCAACTATGCTGCGCCAGAGGAGCGGCTGCGCGCCGCCATCGATAGGGAACGCCAGATTCCAAAAGCGCTGGATTATGCGCGGCAGAACCTGAAGAACCCGCCCAAAATCTATACCGAGATCGCGCTCGAACAGCTTCCTGACGAAACCGATTTCTTCCGCAAAGATGTTCCTGACGCATTTTCCGCGGTCAAAGACCCAAAGCTGCTGGCGGAATTCAAAGTCGCGAACCAGGGTGTGATTGATGCATTTGGGAGCTATCAGAAATTTTTACAGGATTCTATTTTGCCGACCGCTAATGGCGATTTTCGGTTGGGGGCGGAAAACTACAGGAAGAAACTGCTTTATGACGAGATGGTAGATATTCCGCTGGACCGGCTGCTAGCCATTGGCTATGAGGACCTGCATCGCAATCAGGACGCGTTGAAGAAAGTTGCAGCCGAGATCGACCCGAATCGGTCAGTTCTAGAAGTTGTTGCCGATCTTCAAAACCAGCATCCTGCTCCGGATCAACTCCTGCAGGCATTCCGCGATACGTTCTCTGGGCTGACCCATTTCATCGAAGCGAAAAAGATTGTGACAATTCCGCCAGGGCAGGCGCCAATACTGGAGCCCACGCCACCGTTCGAGCGTGCCACCACGGAAGCTTCCATGGATACTCCTGGCTCCTTTGAGACCAAGGACCGCAAAGCATTTTTCAACGTCACCACGCCTGACCCCAAATGGGATGCC
Source organism: uncultured Acidobacteriota bacterium (assembly GCA_963703465.1). Taxonomy (GTDB): domain Bacteria; phylum Acidobacteriota; class Terriglobia; order Terriglobales; family Acidobacteriaceae; genus Gp1-AA145. Next base: position 256,878 of record CAVPEQ010000006.1, read on the forward strand.
AAGCGCACTGAAGAATGGATGAAGACCTTCAACAACAGCATGATTCCAGGAACTGCGATCCATGAGGTTTACCCCGGACACTTTGTTCAGTTTCTTTGGATCGGCAACAATCCATCAAAAATCCGGAAGCTGATCTTTTCAGGAACCAATGCCGAGGGTTGGGCACATTACTGCGAGCAGATGATGCTCGACGAAGGATACGGCAATGGCGATGCTAAATTACGCCTGGGGCAGCTGGAGGATGCGCTGTTGCGAGATTCGCGTTACATCGTCGGCATCCAGATGCATACCAGAAATATGACTCTCGATGAAGCGCGGAAATTCTTTGTGGACGAAGGCTACCAGACCCCTGCGGTGGCCGATGTAGAGACTAAGCGCGGAACTTCGGATCCCACGTATCTCATGTACACGCTGGGCAAACTGCAAATTCTCAAGTTGCGCGAGGATTATCGTAAAATGCGCGGGAACGATTTCAGCCTCATGGAATTTCACAACAAGTTTATGGAGCAGGGCGGTGTGCCGCTCAAGATTATTCGCAAAGCAATGCTCGGAAACGACAGCCCTACGCTTTAACGCAACGCAGCATCCAAAGCGAATTACATTTTGCGCCAGGTCAATAAAAAAATATGATGAGAGTTTGCAAAGCTGTTTTTCCGGCCGCGGGATTGGGCACTCGCTTTCTTCCTGCCACTAAAGCCCAGCCCAAGGAAATGCTTCCACTGGTCGATAAGCCAATCATTCAATATGGCGTAGAAGAGGCGCTGGCCGCGGGCTGCAACCAGATCATTATGGTCACCGGTCGCGGCAAGAGCGCGATCGAAGACCACTTCGATGTCAGCTACGAGCTCGAAAAAATCCTGGAGGAGAAAGGGAAGACAGACCTGCTGAAGGTGGTTCGCCAGATATCAGACATGATCCATGTGGCGTACGTGCGGCAGAAAGAGGCGCTGGGCCTCGGTCACGCAGTCCTGACGGCGCGTGAATTGGTCGGGCACGAGGCCTTTGCGGTGCTGCTTGCCGATGACGTCATCGACTCTGAAGTGCCAGTACTGAAGCAGATGATGCAAGTCTTCGAAAAGACCCAATGCTCAGTGATAGCAACCCAGATCGTGGAAGGTGAGGCGATTTCCGCGTACGGCGTCCTCGATGTAAAGCCGGCAGAAGGGCATCACGGCGGCCGGCTTTATGAAATTCTGAACATGGTGGAAAAGCCATCGCTGGAAGAAGCGCCTTCAAATCTGGCCATCATTGGCCGATACATCCTGACCCCGGCAATCTTTGATGTGCTCGAAAAAACTCAGATGGGCAAAGGCGGGGAATTGCAATTGACCGATGGAATGAAGTTGCTTCTTAAGCAGGAAAAAATGTACGCCTACGTTTACGAAGGCAAGCGCCACGACACTGGCGACAAGCTGGGGTTTCTGAAGGCGACGGTTGAGTTTGCACTTAAGCGAGATGACTTGGGCGGACCACTGAAAGAGTATCTGCGGACTTTGAAACTGGATTAGCCGCTCGAAATCGACGGGCGGGATGCCCGTCGCTCCCTATACACTTTTTTGCAGAGCCGTGCTCCGACGGACGAGCGTGGACGCTCGTCCCTACATGGTTTGTGCTAGCTCCGGCTTGCCTGCAGCTTTTTCGATTTTTCTTCTACGCCCTTGGCCAGCTTCTCTTTGTGCGCGTCAAGCTTCTGCGCGATGGCGGAGTCAGCGACCCCTAAAATTTGCGCAGCCAGAATGCCGGCATTGGTTGCGCCCGGCTTGCCGATTGCAACTGTCGCTACCGGAATTCCTGCTGGCATTTGCACCGTTGCGAGAAGCGAATCCATTCCGTTTAACGACGTTGCGGGAATTGGTACGCCAATCACCGGAAGGGTCGTGTGGGCGGCGATGACGCCTGCGAGGTGCGCGGCACCGCCTGCACCCGCAATGATCACACGAATTCCGCGCTCGGCGGCTTTGCGGGCGTACTCAGCGGTGCGGTCCGGCGAGCGATGGGCGGACGTCACGTCGATCTCGTAGACGATTCCAAAACCATCGAGGGCCTTGCCGGCTTCCTGCATTATTTCGAGATCAGAGTCACTTCCCATCACGATTGAAACCACTGGCTTTGACATTTCGTCCAATTTCTCCGTTCTAATCAGATTATTTTTTCAGTGCGCGTGCCCCAATGTCTTTGCGGTAGTGCGCGCCGTCGAACTGAATTTTGCCCACCGACTCATAGGCTCGATCAACCGCGGCTTGCAGGGTCGAAGCCCGCGAGGTCACGCCCAGCACCCTGCCCCCTGCAGTATAAAAATCACCATCGCGCACACTAGTTCCGGCGTGAAAGACTTTGACGCCTTCTACGTTGTTCGCGTCGTCTATTCCTGTAATCTTTTTTCCCACTTCAATAGTTCCAGGATAGCCGCCTGACGCCATCACCACACAAACGGACGCGTCTTGCGACCAGCGGAAATCGCCGTCACTCACCCTGCCTTCGATCGACGCCTCAATGGCTTCGAGCAGATCGCTGTCCAGCCGCATCATGATGGGCTGGGTTTCAGGATCGCCGAAGCGGCAGTTGAATTCGAGCACCATGGGACCTCGTGCGGTCATCATCAGCCCGCAATAAAGGATGCCCTTGTACTCCATCCCCTCGGCTTTCATTCCTTCGATCACCGGCCGAGCAACGTGCTGCAGCAGCCAATTGCTCATCTGTTCGTCGAGCAACTGCGAAATGGAATACGCTCCCATGCCTCCCGTGTTAGGGCCGGTATCGCCATCGCCGGAGCGCTTGTGGTCCTGGGCGGCAACTAACGGCGCGACCCGTTCTCCGTCGCTCATTACCAGGAAAGAAAGCTCGTCGCCCTGGAGGCACTCTTCAATCACGATTCGCGCGCCTGCTCCGCCGAGCGTTTTTCCGCTAAGCATCTCGGCTGCAGTGGATGCAGCTTCGTCTTTGGTGTTGCAGATGACGACGCCCTTGCCGGCTGCCAAGCCATCAGCCTTGATCACAACCGGCAGGCTGAACCTGCCAATCGCGTCATTAAACTCCTCGATGGAATCACAAATTGCGTAATGCGATGTCGGAATTCGGTGACGCTGCATGAATTCTTTGGCGAAGCTTTTGCTGGTTTCGAGTTGCGCAGCCGCTTTGGTTGGGCCGAAGACGGGCCAGCCGCGGCGGGTAAATTCATCCACAATCCCAAGCTGAAGCGGCAGTTCGGGGCCAACCACGGTAACGTCCGGCTTCAGTTGAGTTGCAATCCCCACCATAGATTCCAGACTCTTCAAGTCGACCGAGATGCATTCAGCTTCGCGACTGATTCCGCCATTTCCGGGAGCGCAATAGAGTTTGGTGATGCGCGGCGATTGCCGCAACTTCCAGGCGAGAGCGTGCTCGCGTCCGCCGTTGCCTATTAGGAGAACTTTCATGGCCAGAGCAAATAAGGTTAGGGTGAGGACGAATCTATGTCAAACCTGAGGAAGGCATGTGGGCTGGATTTCGCTGGCGCCTGGGCTTAGACCAACGCCATGGAAGAAAGCCACTCGGCGTAGGCTTTGCCGCTGTCTTCGTGCATGCCGAAGAATCGAATTCCAAATACTGGCCCGCGCGACCAGCAGATCAGCGCTATTGCTGTGATAAAAGTTCGCCGCGCATCGGGAATGGTGAAGCGGAGCGTCACAGAACCGTGAAGGTGGGCGCGATCCAGCAACCGCAGTGCGAGGCCGCCATCGCTGACATTCAGAATTTGGGCGGAAATGGTGGTGCCGTCGCGACGGATTACTTCGGCGTCAATTGCAAGCTCAAACCGGAAATACCGCCGATGCTCGGCTTCCATTTGGCGGACGGAAGACTGGAAGTAGGTGCTCAGCCGGCCGATGTCGAGAGGCTTTTCTAAGACGAAATTTGATCCTAGTTCCATGGCCTGGGCGACCGGCGTTTTCCCATCAGCGATAGTAAAGATGACAGACTTCCGATTTGAACGGCTGTTGCGGGCGGCAGCGATGATTTCGGTTCCACGCTCGATGCCGTCGCAATCAATGACAAAGCCGTCGAAATGACTCCTGCCGATGAGGTCAAGCACGGAAATGCTGTCATCGCGAACGCGGAGTTCGATGCCGTCAAACACGTCAGCGACGGCCTGTTCCACATCCGGATCGCGGGTCACCAGTAGGCTGTTGAGTCGCACATTGTAATGCTAAAGCGCGCTCGTACCTCAATGTTAGTAACGACAGTAACCACGGATCTAAGTAAGCGCATCCAATTTTCGGAAATTGAATCGATTTGGCGCGATATGGCCTCAGTGGCCGAGGCGAAACGTAATCTGAGAACGTTACTTTAATCACTTGTTCCTACAGGATTGACCGTATCGAACCTTGCGTCATGACACACCTAAAATGCAGCAGGGTGAATTAGCAGGTATGGGATATCCAAAGCGCAGCGGAACTCGGGTCAGTTGCGAGATACCTGCTGCCTTGCGGGTCCTGGAATGCTCCGCTAGTGTTCCCGAAGAGTGCATGGTTATACTCGTGAACCTTCAGGGATGTGCGGCGCGGTTTAATCGTCCACTGGATGTTGGAACAACCGTGCGACTGGAGGGGCTGCCAGGCGGCTCCGCGGACGCGCGCGTAGTGAACTGCTTTTCTGTCGAGAAGGGAGGCAATCTATGGTTGCTGGGCCTGGCGTTAGACGAACCAGGGAATGTGTGGGGCATCAATACTCCACCCGAAGACTGGCACACCGATGTTGCCGCGCCCGCCTTTGAGAGGAGTTTCACCGCCCGCGCCGGGCGATTATAGACTTAACTACACCGAAAGCCTGCCTTAGTCCCTGCCAAGATTTTCGGATGCTAAGACTCAATTCTTCAGCCGACGTTCCTCCAGAAGGGTTTCAATAGAATTTCGTCATCAGTAGGATAAGATTCGAAGTCAGAATCCCTACTGTCATGCCAGATTCGAAAGAGCCCGGTGATGTTGCGACGGTGACCGCATCGCCCGGTCACGTGTCGCTCGAGGGCATGCACAGCAGTGTTGAGGTGCCTCACCACGACGCTGGTTTCTGGCAACAGTGGCGCGCGTTCATCGGTCCGGCGATTCTAGTTAGCGTCGGTTACATGGACCCCGGCAACTGGGGAACTGACCTGGCTGCGGGCGCGCAATTCAAATATGGGTTGCTGTGGGTGGTTGCTCTGGCCAGCCTGATGGCGATTTTCATGCAAGTGATCGCGGCCCGGCTTGGGGTCGTAACTGGTAAAGACCTGGCCCAATGTTGCCGTGATTGGTATCCGCGCTGGACGCGCTGGCCGAACTGGGTGCTGTGCGAAATTGCCATAGGCGCCTGCGATTTGGCCGAGGTGCTCGGTAGCGCGGTGGCCATCAACCTGATGTTTCACATTCCGCTGCTGTGGGCGGTGATCATAACCGGCGTCGATGTTCTGTTATTGCTCGCGTTGCAGCGCTACGGCATGCGAACCATTGAAGCGGTGGTGTTGGTTTTGATCGCGACCATCGGTGTTTGCTACCTGATTGAAATTTTTGTGCTCCCTCAGACCCGGCCGAATTTCTTGGAGATGGGCCACGCTTTATTCAGCCCGAACTTTCGCCAGGCGGGAATGATTTATGTGGCCATCGGAATCATCGGCGCAACGGTGATGCCGCACAATCTCTATTTACATTCGGCGTTGGTGCAAAGCCGCAAATTGCAAAAAGATGAAGCGTCAGTCCGCAGCGCGATTCGTTTCAACGTAATTGACTCAACCACCGCATTGTCGGTCGCGTTCCTGGTGAATGCGGCGATTCTGGTTCTAGCCGCGTTGGTCTTCTACGGGAGAACTAGCGTGCAGGCCGCGGGTGGTCATGTCATCACCTTCAGCCCGCAAAGCGATTGGATTCGCATCGCCTATCTCACGTTGGCACCGTTGCTGGGCACGGCTCTGGCCAGCACCTTATTCGTCGTTGCGCTTTTGGCCAGCGGCCAGAGCAGCACGATCACCGGCACGCTGGCGGGCCAGGTGGTGATGGAAGGCTTCATGCACTGGCGCATTCAGCCCTGGCTGCGGCGGCTTGATCACGCGGTCGTTGGCGATCATTCCGGCAGTCCTGGTCATCGGAATTCGCGGCGATGCCAGCGTCAATGATTTGCTCACGCTGAGCCAGGTGGTGTTAGCTCTGCAGTTGCCGTTCGCCATGTTTCCGCTGTTGCATTTCACCAGTTCCAGCCAGAAAATGCGCGGCTGGAAAAACGGGTGGCTATTAATGGCCGGCGGATGGGGCAGTGCGATTTTGATAACTGCTCTCGATCTCTGGGGACTTCCGGATTCGCTGCGCTCGGCGTGGCACGTCATCGTCGGCGGTTAGAGAGGCGAAATGTACAAAACGATTCTCGTCACCGTCGATGGCACGCCGACCGATCGCGCCATCATTGACCATGTGAAGCAGCTCGCGAAATTGTCGGGGGGACGCGTGGTCTTATTGCATGTGGCCGACGGATGGGCCGCTCGTACCTACGGTAGAGACGCGGTCAGCCGGGAGATCGCGGAGGACACGGATTATTTAAAAAAAGTTCGCTCGGAATTTGAAGTCTCAGGTATAGCTGCCGATGCTGAACTCGCATATGGAGATCCGGCTAAAGAGATCATTCGCTGGGTGAAACAAAAAGGCTGCGATCTGGTGGCAATGAGTACCCATGGACATCGCTTCTTTGCTGATCTTTTCCTTGGTACTACGGCAAGCCGGGTTCAGCACAACGTCAGCGTGCCCGTGCTGTTGCTGAGAGCTAAGTAGCCTGCTGTACGACGCAAACTGCCGCGTAAACGACTAAACTAATCTGTTGCGCTCCCCGATAAGAAAACTTATAGGAAGGCTGGTCCATGGATAGCTTTCGTTCCCGTTCTACGTTGAAAGTCGGCGGCAAGGAATACGAGATGTTCCGCCTCGACGCCCTGGATAATCAAGGAATTTCTACTCAACACCTCCCGTTCTCACTCCGTATTTTGCTTGAGAATTTGTTGCGTACCGAGGACGGCCGGAACGTAAAGGCCGACGATATTCGCGCCTTGGCCTCATGGAGCGGGAAGACAAGATCGCAAAAAGAAATTGCTTTCACCCCCAGTCGCGTGCTGATGCAAGACTTCACCGGGGTCCCAGCGGTCGTTGATCTGGCCGCGATGCGTGACGCAATGAAGAAACTCGGGGGCAACCCGGCGCTCATTAATCCGCTGCAACCTGCAGAACTGGTCATCGACCACTCGGTGCAAGTGGACGAATTCGGTAAAGCTCAAGCCTTTGCGATGAATGCGGAACTGGAATTCCTGCGCAACAAAGAACGCTATGCGTTTCTGCGCTGGGGGCAAACTGCATTTCGCAACATGGCTATCGTTCCGCCGGACACCGGCATCGTGCATCAAGTGAATCTTGAATATCTGGCGCGCGTAGTTTTTGTTAATGAAGCCAATGGTAAGCGCACGGCGTACCCCGATACTTTAGTGGGCACGGATTCGCACACCACCATGATCAACGGCCTGGGCGTATTGGGATGGGGCGTGGGCGGAATCGAAGCAGAAGCGGCAATGCTGGGCCAACCGGTTTCCATGCTGATCCCGCAGGTGGTTGGCGTAAAGCTCACCGGTCGCCTGCGCGAAGGCGCCACAGCGACCGATCTCGTTCTCACCATCACCGAAATGTTGCGCAAGCACGGCGTTGTGGGCAAGTTCGTCGAATACTTTGGTCCCGGGTTGAAAGATTTGCCACTGGCTGATCGCGCCACGATTGGAAATATGTCGCCTGAATACGGCGCTACTTGCGGAATTTTTCCCATTGATCGCGAGACGTTGACCTATCTGCGGCTCACGGGCCGTGCCGATGAACAGATTGCGTTAGTCGAAGCTTACGCGCGGGAGCAGGGACTGTTTCACGATGAAAGCACGCCGGAGGCAGAGTATTCCGAGCTGCTGGCGCTGGATCTCGATACGGTTGAGCCAAGCCTAGCGGGACCGAAGCGCCCGCAGGACAGAGTGCCGCTCTCCAGCGCGAAGGAATCATTCGAGAGCGCGCTGCCTTCTCTGATTAAGACCAACAAAGGTCAAGCCGGGCAGGCTGTTGGCGGGAATGGCCATTTAAGCCACGGGAAGGTTGTGATCGCGGCGATCACGAGTTGCACCAATACGTCGAATCCCTCGGTGATGCTGGCAGCCGGGCTGCTGGCGAAAAAAGCTGTCGAGCGCGGGCTGCAAGTGCCCGAGTGGGTGAAGACCTCGCTCGCGCCGGGATCAAAAGTCGTCCGGGATTATCTCGACAATGCCGGACTGATGCCGTACCTCGAGAAGCTGAAGTTCCATATAGTCGGATACGGTTGCACTACCTGCATCGGGAACTCGGGACCGTTGCCGCAGGAAATCTCCGACGAAATCGATCGCAAAAACCTCGTGGTGGCGTCGGTGCTTTCGGGCAATCGCAATTTCGAAGGCCGCATCAATCCTGATGTTCGCGCAAACTATTTGATGTCGCCGCCGCTGGTGGTGGCGTTTGCCCTCGCCGGGCGTATCGACGTCGATCTGCGGAAAGACTCGCTGGGCAAGGACCGCGAGGGGAAGCCGGTATTTCTTGCCGACCTCTGGCCAACCCAGCGGGAAGTGGATGAAGTGGTGCAGCGCTCGATTTCCTCCGCCATGTTTACGAAAAGTTATGGCGAGGTTTTCGAAGGAGACGAACAGTGGCGGTCATTAAAAATTCCTGGAGGCGAGACTTACGCGTGGGACGCGACCTCCACTTATATTCAGCGTGCTCCGTATTTTGATGAAATGTCGCTGAAACCTGAGGCGGTCGGCGATATTAAGAAAGCTCGAGTACTGGCGGTGCTGGGCGACAGTGTCACTACCGATCACATTTCTCCGGCAGGCTCGATCAAAAAAGACAGCCCGGCAGGAAAATATCTACAGGAGCACGGAGTCAATCCCGCTGACTTCAATTCCTACGGTTCGCGGCGTGGCAATCATCAAGTTATGGTGCGCGGAACATTCGCCAACGTGCGATTGCGAAACAAGATGGTCCCAAATCTCGAGGGCGGCTTTACCAAACATCTGCCGGATGGCGAGGAGATGACCATCTTCGAGGCCTCCGAAAAATATATTGCCCAAGACGTTCCGCTGGTCATTCTTGCCGGTAAGGAATACGGCTCCGGCTCGTCGCGCGACTGGGCGGCTAAAGGGCCGCTACTGCTCGGGGTCCATGCCGTCATCGCGGAGAGCTACGAACGCATTCATCGCTCCAATCTGGTCGGCATGGGCATTCTGCCATTGCAGTTTCTGGCAGATCAGAGCGCGCAGACGCTAGGTCTGACTGGCGACGAGGTCTTCGAGATAGCCGGTATTCGCGATGTGGTGGAGAAGTTTTCCGCCGGGCAGCGGATCAAGGTTCGCGCCAAGGCAAGCAAAGAAATCAAAGAATTCGAGGCTTTGGTTCGCATCGATACCCCACAGGAAGCCTTGTATTACGCGAACGGCGGGATTCTGCAATATGTGCTGAGGCAGTTGCTGGCGAGTAAGTTGGCGGGCGCATAAAGGGTGGTGTCGGTTCGCTGCTATAATCAAAGATCGCCCTCATGCCTCAGAAGCGCCTGATTCGCTCCACTACAGTTCTGTGTGTCCGTCGGAATGGCAGCCTCGTCATGGCTGGAGACGGCCAGGTGACGCTTGGCGAAAGCGTCATTAAGCATTCGGCGAAAAAAATTCGGCGGCTTTACCAGGACAAGATTCTGGCAGGGTTCGCAGGTTCGACCGCGGACGCGTTTTCGCTCTTCAGCCGATTTGAAGCCAAGTTGGAGCAATATCACGGCAACATCGGTCGTAGCGCGGTGGAACTAGCGAAAGACTGGCGCACCGACAAGTTTTTGCGGCATCTGGAAGCCTTGCTGCTAGTTGCCGACAAGGAGCAGACGTTCCTGTTGAGCGGCCAAGGTGACGTGATTGAGCCGGATGGCGGCATCGCGGCTATCGGCAGCGGGGGCCCTTATGCCCAAGCGGCCGCCCAGGCACTGGTGGAACACACACAACTTCCGGCCCGTCAGATCGCCGAAGAGGCGATGAAGATTGCCGGCAAAATGTGCATTTACACGAATGACAAGGTTACGATAGAGGAGTTATAGCGGTCAGCCGTCAGCCATCAGCCGTCAGGAAATGTGATTTGGCTGAAAGCTGACGGCTGACGGCTGACAGCTAAATGGCTATTTACCTACCCGCTAGCGCCGAAGAAGAACAGCTCGCACTTGACGAACTGACGCCGCGCGAGATCGTCGCCGAGCTCGACAAACACGTCGTCGGGCAAAAGGACGCGAAGCGCGCCGTGGCCATTGCTCTGCGCAATCGCATGCGCCGGCAGAAACTTTCCGAGGAACTCGCCGAAGAAATTATTCCCAAGAACATCATCATGATCGGGCCCACGGGGGTGGGGAAAACCGAGATCGCGCGCCGCCTCGCCAAGCTGGCTAATTCGCCTTTTCTGAAAGTGGAAGCATCGAAGTTTACCGAAGTTGGTTATGTGGGACGCGATGTGGAGTCCATGATCCGCGATCTGTTGGAGATCGCAATCGATAACGTGCGTGAAGAAAAACTTGAAGACGTCGCGGACAAAGCTGAGCTGAACGCCGAAGAGCGCCTGCTGGATATTTTGCTTCCTCCTGCTGCACCGGCGGCGGGGCATCCAGAGCCGGGTTTCACTCTTGAAGCTTCGTCGGGTGATTCTTATTCGCGCACCCGCGAAAAGCTGCGCCAGCAATTGCGTGAAGGCAAGCTCGACGATCGCATTGTCGAAATCGAAACCCGCGAGCGCAATTTTCCTTCTTTCGAAATCATTTCCAATCAGGGTGTCGAAGAGATGGACGTCAACATTAAGGACATGTTGCCCAACATCTTCGGCCAGCGCACCAAGAAGCGGAAGATGAAGGTCAACGAAGCGTTTGAATACTTGATCCAGGAAGAGGAGCAGCGGCTCATCGATATGGACCAGGTCACGCGCATGGCCATCGACCGGGTTGAAGATTCAGGGATCATTTTTCTGGACGAGATCGACAAGATCGCCGGCCGCGAGGGCGGCCACGGACCGGACGTTTCCCGCGAAGGCGTGCAGCGCGACATTCTGCCGATTGTCGAAGGCACAACCGTAAACAGCCGCTACGGCATGGTCCGCACCGACCATATTCTGTTCATCGCTGCGGGCGCATTCCATGTTTCAAAACCCAGTGACCTGATCCCTGAATTGCAAGGGCGTTTCCCGATCCGCGTGGAATTACAGTCGCTGACCATGGAGGATTTCATCCGCATTCTGACCGAGCCGAAGTCTTCACTGGTCAAGCAGTACACCGCGCTGCTCGAGACTGAAGGCGTTAAGTTGGAGTTCACCAAAGAGGCACTCGACGAGATTGCTCATTTTGCCTTTCGCGTCAATGAAGGAACAGAGAACATTGGCGCACGGCGCCTGCACACGATTATGGAGCGCGTCCTCGATGAGATCAGCTTCTCTGCGCCGGAACGAAAGGGCGAGCAGATCACTGTAGATGCCGAGTACGTGAGCAAAGCGCTGACGGACATCGTAAAAGACCAGGATCTGAGCCGGTATATTCTCTAATTCACCCCTCGACGGGCGGGACGCCCGTAGCCTCAACCCCAGTTTTGTTGTCTGTTACTCTGTCCGCATCGATGAATTCTGCAAGACTGCAATTGGGCATGTGCCTGTTCATGACCATCCTGAGTGCGAGTTGTGGCACGCCCGGAATTCCGGAGCCGCCATCGCTCGAACTGGCACGCCCGGTAAGAGATCTCAAGGCAGTGCGAAAAGGCAACGAGGTTCACCTTAGCTGGTCAGTGCCCGAGCAGACGGAGGACCATCAGGCCTTCCGGCACGTCGGGCCAACGCGAATCTGCCGCAGTATGGGATCGCCGATGCACGATTGCGGAACAGTGGTGATGGAACTATCGCCGCAAAAAGGACTGCCCCAACGAGTCTCTTCGCGGCGAAGAGCGCCTAAGTCGCAGCAGCCTACGCCGCCGCAGGAGACATATACCGATCAGCTCCCGCCCAGCATCGAATTGCGTTCGCCGACTTCAAATCTCTCTTACGCGGTTAGCGTGCTCAATTCGTACGGCCGCAGTGCGGGACTATCAAATCAGGTGCAGGTTCCGTCCGCTCCCACTCTTGCGCCGCCGGCAAATTTGAGCGCGCGGCTGTCGGCCAAGGGTATTGAGCTTACGTGGAATGCGGTGCCGCCCTCGCCAGAAATTTCCGGTGTGAAGTTTGAATACCGAGTTTACCGACGCGATGTGGCTACCGGTCACGATTCCGTGGCAGGTGAAATTCCCTTGTCGGCTGATACCAGCCCAAGTTTTCTCGATAGCGGCTTTGAGTGGGAGAAGACCTACGATTATCGGGTGACGGTGGTGTCGGTGGTAGATCGCAAAGACGGGCCGGTGCAGGTGGAAGGCGATGACTCGGCGTCCGCACGCGTAGTCGCGCATGATGTGTTCCCGCCGGCGACACCAACCGGATTGCAGGCCGTGTTCTCCGGTCCGGGACAGAAGCCATTTATTGATCTGATTTGGGCGGGGAACAGCGAATCCGATTTAGCGGGATACAACATTTATCGCCGGGAGTGTTGGCAGCGAACCGGTAAAAATAAATACTGAGCTGATCAAGACACCAGCATTTCGCGACGCCAACGTAGTTCCAGGGCACGAATATTTTTATTCGATTTCGGCAGTGGATGCGCCTGGCAACGAAAGCCCGCGGTCAGAAGAAGCGGGCGAAACTGTTCCTGCGTCCCAATAGCTCTACTTGAGCCAGAAGATAATCAGGCATATGGCGGCGGCAAATATCGCGGCCGTGGTCAACCATCCGAGGATATTGAGCGCGGGGGTATTCACCCAGCGCCCCATAATTTTTCGGTTATTGGTCATTCGCATTAGCAATAACATCAGGAAGGGAGTGGAAAGCCCTTGTACGATCCCTGCCCAAACCAGGGTCTTGATAGGATTCAGGCCAAGAAAATTCATGCCCATCGCCAGGATCGTGATAATGATTATGGCCGCGTAAAACGCGCGAGAAAGCCTGGCCGGCGTATGCAGCCCGTGCCTTAGCCGGAATGCCTGGCAAAAATCGTAAGCCGCTCCCGCGGTCATCACCGGCACGGCAATGAAACCGACACCGATCACCCCAAGAGCGAACAAGAGTTCTGCGAACTTTCCTGCCAGTGGCCGCAAGGCTTGCGCAGCGTCGGCGGCGGTATTGATGTCAATCTTCCCCGCGCGGAATAGAGTCGCGCCGGTCGAAAGGATGATGAAGTACATCACCAGGCTGGAGAAGAACATTCCGAAGCCGATGTCGTGGGCGGAGTGACTGAGTTCCTCTTTCGTTGTGCCCATGCGGTCGACTAATCGCCGCCGCCCCATGGAAATATCTTCCTCAACCTCCTGGTTCGATTGCCAGGTGTAGAGGTAGGCGGAGAGCGAACTGCCAATCACAGCCACAACGATCTCGGCAAACTGACGATTCCACTGAATGGTTGGAATCAGTGTTCCCTTGAGTGTCGAAATCAGTCCTGGATGGGCCAGAAAAGCGGATCCGAGGTAGGCCAGCAAAGCCATCGCCAGCCAGCGAAATATGTTTCGGATCATGGTGTACGATCCCCAGATTTGGAGAGCGAGCACCGCGCCGGTGATAAGGACAACGATCAGCGCAGCCGGAATGGGCACAATCAGCCGGAGGGCGGCTGCCATTCCACCAATATCGGCGCCGGCTTCGATGGTGTTTCCTACCACCACCGCACCCAGTATCGTTAGCAATAGCCAACGAGGATAGTGCTGGCGGATGATGGCGAAGAGTCCTTGCCCGGTGACCTGGCCGAGTTTCGAGGACAAGTACACGACCGCGAACATCATGGGCAGGGCCACTGGCGCTAACCAGAGCAGAGCAGGCCCGAACTTCGCTCCCGCAGTGGCGTAGGTCCCGATGGCAGATGGATCGTCATCTGCCGCTCCGGTGATCAGTCCAAGCCCAATTGACCGGAAAACGCCCTTGGGGACAGGTTTAGGCGCGTGCGCTTGATAGCGCTCTTCCGATGCAGGGTCGTGTTTCCGGCGTTCCACCGCAACCGGGCCGTGGGGCGGCGGTCTTAATTCATCGCGCCGAACAGAAGGTCCAATCGCCAAGCAGTCCTTTTTTCCCTTCTAACCAGAAGCAAATTTTGAGTTTGCGCAATTTATGCGTGCGCGCGCTTTAGGAGCCTTGGGCTCTGGATAGAAATCCCCGGTTCTCGCCAAATCAACACTGTGAGATGCTCACTTTGTACCTGGGTTTGCGTTGTGCAGTTCTGAATTGAGCACCCTTGCTCTCGCCTTAGACTTTGGCATATTCCGTCGACAGTCGTAAATTAGGAAGAGAAATAGTTTTCTGACTGAAAATCATGAAATATTGCCGTTTTGAACACGATGGAGTGCCGCAATTTGGCTTGATCGAAACCGTTGGTGGCAAAGAACATATCACGCGAGCGTCTCAATTTGCGCCTGATAAAAATTCTCCGGAAGCCGGGACCACCAGGATTTCTGCGCTTGCTTTGGAGCAAGCAAAGCTATTCGCTCCGGTCTCGCCGTCAAAAATTGTTTGTGTCGGACGAAACTATCGCGAGCATGCGGCTGAACTAGGGAATGAAGTGCCAGCCGAGCCGTTGATTTTTTTCAAACCGCCGTCGTCGGTGATTGGACCAGGGCAGGCAATTGTACGTCCGAAAATTTCAAATCGAGTGGATCATGAGGGCGAACTTGGCGTGGTCATCGGCAAGCGCTGCCGAAATCTGGAAGACGACGAAGACGTCCGGCCCTACATTTTGGGATACACCTGCGTCAATGATGTGACTGCGCGTGATCTGCAAAAAAAAGATGGCCAGTGGACCCGCGGCAAAGGCTTCGATACATTTTGCCCGGTCGGACCGATTGTCGTCAGCGAATTAGATCCGTGGGCTGGGGTCGATGTCGAGGCCCGCGTGAATAGCGACCTCAAACAGAAGGGAAACACCCGCGACTTTATTTTTTCGCTTGATGCGGTCATCCGCTACATCGCGCAGGTTATGACATTGAATCCTGGAGATTTGATTGCGACCGGGACGCCGAGCGGGGTCGGGCCGCTGGCTGCGGGAGATAGGGTAGAGATCACGGTTGCCGCAATCGGCAGCTTGCAGAACACGGTGAGCGATTAAAAGGAAACAGTCGCCGGATTATTTGCCTGGCTTGATTCGGATTTCAACCGGAGTGCCTTCCGGAATTTCGCCATTGAGTAATTCGATTTTCCCGCCGCGTACGACGCCATTGAATTCCTGTTTTGCGTGATGGGTTGGAGCCGCCTGTGGCGAGCGGAACGGCTCGCGTCCAGAGCCCTTATCCATGGCGGCATTGGCTAATTCATCAGCTTCGCGATTGTGCCCACGCAACACATGCTCAATATCGAACCACTCCAATCGATTTATTAGTTGCTTCGCGCGTCCGTGCAGGTCTCGCAGCGTCGGCTCTTTCACCTTGTAAATCCCCTTGATCTGGCGGACCAGCAGTTCCGAATCGCTAATGACCTTCAGCGCTTTGGGCCCGTGCTCGGTCGCATATTCTAAAGCTCCTATGAGCGCCTGATATTCCGCGAAGTTGTTGGTCTGCTTTCCCAGATATTGGCTCAGCGCCGCGACCTTGCCTCCGCGCGCGTCATGAATCACGACGCCGTATCCCGCGGGGCCGGGATTGCCGCGAGCGCCACCGTCGGTGTGCGCGATCAGATAATTTTCAGGTGGAACTCTCATTGATTAACGACCTGCTGCAAGTCTGGTGGCGAGACGCGCTGGAAGATGCGCCGCGAGAATCTTTTCCTGCGCTAATCTCACTTCGTAAGGTACGCGAAAAAAAGTAACCACCCGCTGGATAGAATCAAAAACCGCAAAGGCAGCGCGCCAATCGCCATCTCGCGGCTGTCCGATCGATCCCGGATTAATCATGTAGCTTAATCCTTCATCGAGTGGCAGGTCCCATGTTTCGTGCTTGGCGACGGTTGCGTATGCGGGATGAACCGCTCGCACAATATTCCCCTGAAGTTGAAACGCACCTTGGATGTGGGTGTGACCAAAAAAGGTAATGCCCGCTCCAGCCTTTGTAAGTTGGGCCGCGGCATCTTCAGGAGTCACCAAATAACGATCTTCATCGTCGGGCGCGCCGTGTACGTATTGAACTCCAGCGATCTGATCCATCGCGATGGGCCCTTTGGGCAAATCCCTCAACCATGAGAGATGTTCGCTGTCGATCTGGTCGCGATTCCACATCGCCGCCATGCCCGCAACCGGGTTGAAGTTTTCTACCGTGTCGATACCAGCGACCACTTTGTCATGGTTGCCGCGAACAAAAATTCCCCCCAATGCACGCGCACGTTCAGTCACTTCATTGGGACTGGCGCCATAACCGACGATGTCCCCTAAGTTCACCGTGGCGTCAGTGGCCGGAGCCGCAGCCAGACAAGCTTCCAGAGCCTCCAGGTTGCTGTGAATGTCGCTGAGGAGAAGTATTCGCAATATTTACCGGATCCCGTGCCCTTTGGAACTCATAGCAAACGGATTATAAAGTGCGTACCGGGTTCGCGACCGGGCATCTCGCCCAATGCCCCGGATTAATTTCTGTCAACGGCGGTAACGCGCGAGCACATTCAGGAACGCGGAGGTCGCATCGCGGCTCAAACGGACATCCAGGGGGAAGTTCGCGCAAGGGTGGAACCGTGCCATCGATTGTCTGCAATGGATGTTGGCGGTCCGTTTTCAGCGTTGGCACGGCTTCGAGTAACCCGCGAGTATAGGGATGGGAAGGATTGCGAAAAATATCATCCCGCGGGCCGATCTCTACCAGTGTTCCCGCGTACATGACCGCCACCCGGTCCGCAATTTTCGAAATTACCGCCAGGTCGTGAGAGATGAAAAGCATGGTGAGACCGAACTTGTCGCGCAGACTGGCGAGCAGATCGAGAATCTGCGCCTGGATCGTAACGTCAAGCGCGGTAGTCGGTTCATCGGCGATCAACAGTTGCGGGTGGTTGACGATGGCCATGGCAATCATCACCCGCTGCCGCATTCCTCCAGAAAGCTGGTGGGGATAGTCGTTGGCCCGGCGCTCGGGATCTGGAAGTGCAACTTCGCGCAAAGCCTCGACTGCCCGGTCCCAGGCATCTTTTTTCGACCCGCTGCCGTGAGCACGCACGGCTTCTGCGACTTGTTCCCCTACGCGCATTACGGGATTCAGCGCGGTCATGGGCTCCTGAAAGATCATCGAGATGCCAGATCCGCGGAGCGAGCGCATCTGGTCCGTACTTAATGAAAGTAGATTCACGGGAGCTCTGCCGTTGGCAGCGAAGCGAATCTCCCCGGCAATTGTGGCTTGCGGAGGAAGCAGTCGCATGATTGCCAGAGAGGTGACGGATTTTCCCGAGCCTGATTCGCCAACCAGACCGAGAACCTCGCCGCGAGCCAGTTCAAAACCGACATCACGCACCGCTGGCAACGGTTTTGGAGCAGCGGGGAATTCGACGCTTAAGTTTTTAATCTCAAGCAGCACACCCCGATGTTACCAGCGAGATGAGTCTGAAGGCTGTTCGGGCTTCTTGAAATGGCGTCTTCTTTAAAATAGTTATCGTGACCTTGCCTTTTACTGCGATTGACCACGTGCAACTTGCAATGCCGGCTGGCCAAGAGGAAACGGCGCGGAAGTTTTATGTAGAGCTGTTGGCGATGCGAGAAATTCCGAAGCCCGCTGAGTTGTTAAAGCGCGGAGGCTGTTGGTTTGAGAGTGGTCCCGTTCAAGTTCATCTCGGGGTCGAAAAGGATTTTCGTCCGGCAAAGAAGGCGCATCCCGCGCTCAAGTGCACGAACTACGACGGTCTAGTTGCAAAGCTGCAAGCTGTGGGGGTAGAGGTAACCGAATCGGCGGATATTCCCGGTGTGCGGCGCTGTCACGCGAATGATCCATTCGGCAACCGCATTGAATTTATAAGTCTCACATAAAGCTCAAATAAAAAGGGTACAACCGAGTGTTGCTGCCCAGAACCGCAGTCATTAGCATAGAGGTCAGCAACCCAGCATCTTACAAAAAAGGGAGTAGTGCGGTTGGCATTCTCAGGGTCCTATTTTCGCCATGTTGTGACGGGTTTGTGTTTTTCGACAGTGTTCTTTTTCACGCTGGCAGCTCGCGCCGACAACGCGTCTTTTGATCTGATCGGGCCGAAATTTCAGGTACACGTGCAGCGGGCTGGCGTGACCATCCCAATTGCAGAAGTGCCAAACCTGCAGCCTGGAGACCGGCTCTGGGTGCATCCCGATATGCCTGACACGCAGGCCGTCCACTATTTGATGGTGGTGGTGTTTTTGCGAGGGGCTACTAACCCACCGCCGGAATCCTGGTTCACGCGTGCTGAAATTTGGACGAAGCGAGTTCATGAAGAAGGAATCTTTGTTACCGTACCTGCCGATGCCGAGCAGGCCGTCGTCCTGCTCGCGCCCGAAACTGGCGGAGCATTTTCCACGTTGCGGGCAGCGGTTCGCGGCAAACCCGGCGCTTTCGTACGTGCCGCGCAGGATCTGCAAGAGCTCAGCCTTGATCGATCGCGGCTGGAAGCTTACCTGGACGCGGTCCGCGAGACATCTTCTTCTGATCCTGAGGAACTTAAAACTCGCACCACGCTGCTGGCGCGAAGCTTGAACATGAAGCTGGACCAGAAGTGCTTTGATAAACCGACCGCCCAGCAGGTTCCGTGTCTCACGCAAAATACCGACCAGATGGTGCTCGACGATCAGCACAGCCAGAGTATGGTGGCCACGTTGACCACCGGCGCTCCTACGGACCTGCTTACGCAGCTCAGCGCCACCCCCACTGCGAGAGGCGGGTATTACAGTCCGTACATTGGAGCTGTGGTCGATGTGGTGCGCATTCTGAGCACAACTCATACGGCGCTGTTCCAATACATTCCGGCGCTGGCATTGCCGCGAAAAGATGACCTGAACCTGCGGCTCAATAATCCACCTTCGTTTCGCAATCCGAAATCGGTTCTGGTGATTGCGTTGCCGCCGGTGCATGCTGCAGTGCCGCCCCCTTTGCGGGCAATTGATGCGAAGCAAGTATTTTGCGCAAATAAGCCTGATCTTATGCTGCCGGCGGAGGGAGCGCCTCTGGTTTTTGCAACCGAACTGGCGCACAACTTTGTACTTCACGTGGAAATCCCGGGAAGTGCCATCGATCTGCCCGCGCATCCCGATCCAGCACGCGGTGGCTTCGTGATCGAAACGCACGCCATGGATGCGAAGTCTCTGGACGACGAGGCCACAGGCGTTCTGCGCGGATCATGGGGCTTTCAGTCATTCGAAGGGCCGCGGTTCCGGCTGCGCACGTCTCACGCTTCCCAGTGGGTAGTCGCTTCAAAAGATGCGAGCGCCTTAATTGTTGGACGCGAAGATACTTTGCATGTGGAATCGCCGGAAGCCTGTTGTGTCAGCGCCGTGCTCGTCGAGAATGCAGATGGCAAGACGGTCCCCGTAGAGTGGAAGACAGGAAAAGTGGATGAACTCGAACTGAAAGTTCCCCTGCAGAATGCCGCCGCCGGAGCCCTGAAAATGCAGGTGAAAAAATTCGGCTTGAGCCAGCCGGATGAAGTTTCCTTGCATGCCTACGCGGAGGCGGCTCGTCTCGATACTTTGATCGTTCACGCCGGTGATCTCAGTGGAATTCTACGGGGCACGCGCCTCGACGAAGTTTCAAAGTTGGAGTTAAACAAGGTCACATTCGTCCCACAAAACCTTGTCCGCGATAATCAGCAGGATGAATTGAAACTTGTAACGCACGATACGGCAGCCGCGGCCGCGCTCAAACCCGGCGACTCAGTATCGGCGCATGTATTTTTAAAAGATGGCCGCACCCTCGATCTCAGCGCGGCGATAGCCCGCGCGCGTCCGCAGCTCAGGTTGCTGAGCAAGAACGTCCAAAGCGCCGCTAGCCCCGATTCTCCCACGATTATCCAACTGGGAAATGCGAACGAATTGCCGCAGGATGGGCGCTTAAGCTTCTTTTTAAAGACCCAAGTCCCAGAAAACTACCCTCCAACTGAAAAAGTGGAAGTCGCCACTAGCGACGAGTCGTTTCATGCGGTGCTGAGCGAAAAGGACGGCAACCTAACACCGCAGGATTCGAAAACAGTCTTTGCCACGCTAGATCCCATGAAGGTGTTAGGGCCGTCAGCGTTCGGCCCGTTGAAATTTCGTCCAGTCAGCGATGACGGGGCGGAAGGTGACTGGCAGCCTCTGGCAAACCTGGTTCGCGTGCCTGATCTGAAAGAGGTACGATGCACCCCGGTTGTTGTTAAGGGCGAGGGCAAAACGGCTGACTCGGAACCGGAAGGAAAAGCCGAACCCGCTCAGGCAAACGTGAAATCCGAAAAACAGCTCGCCGCTGAAAACCGATTGGTGGCGGAAAAGTCCGGAGAGACGAAGGCGGATGAAAAGACAGCTGAATCCCCAAACCCAGCAGGTTCAGAAGCCAAGCCGGGCGAGGGCAAGGTGGAGCAAGAATGTACTCTCACCGGCGATAAACTTTTCCTTATCGACGCAGTAAGCGCTGATCCTGATTTCACCAGCTCAATTACGGTTCCGGACGGTTTCGTAGAAACCCGACTGACCATACCCGCGCCCAAAGGCAAGACACTATATATCAAGTTAAGAGATGACCCCGCGACCGTCGATACGGCGGTGCTGCCGGTGACTGAAGAGCAGCGCTAGCCAGCTGTTCTCAAATGCCTGTCGCGGCGGGAATAGCTGGAACTTATTCCCTAAAACCGCCGTACTTTCATGAAATCCAGTGCTTACCAATCGTTCTGTCCTCCGTCTATCTTCTTGTAGCTGGGGAGTGTACGCGCCCCAGCGACCAAGGATAAAGAGATGCCGGCCGATGCGTGGGCAGTACAATTTCCGGTTGGCAAGTGTTCTCATCCGGACCGAGTTCGAGGCCAGGCACGCCCTGAGCTTGTCGAAAGGGTGGAACGAAGCAGTGGAACACGGCAGCCCCTAACCCGAGTCCACATGTTGAGTCAGAGCCGTATCGACGACACGCTCCTGGTGCGCGAAGCCCAGCGCGGTAATCGCGCTGCCTTCGAAGAACTGGTGCGCCACTACGATCATGCGGTGTTGCGACTGGCGCTGCACTTGACCGGATCAGAGCACGAAGCCCAGGACGTCTATCAGGAAGCTTTCCTGAAGGCGTACAAAAACATCGGACGCTTCCGCTTCGAGTGCTCGTTCTACACCTGGATTTACCGGATTGTGACCAATCTGTGCCTGGATAACATCCGTAAGAAGCAGGTGCGTAAGGAAGACGCTCCGGTGGTAGTGGATTCAGAAGGTGAGCAGTACGACGTGCTGGCGCAGGTTGCCGACGGACGCAGCGGTGCGAATCCCGAGCGCGACCTGATGAGGCGTGAGCTGGGTGGCAGAATTTCGCGGGCGTTGCAAAAGTTGACCCCCCGCGAACGTGTTGTTTTTGAACTGAAGCATTATCAAGGCCTGAAACTGCGTACCGTCGGCGAAATGCTGAACACGACCGAAGAGACAGCAAAGAATACGCTGTTCCGCGCGACGCAGAAGTTACGAGCAACGTTGGCAGACATGCGGTGAGAGTTCTTGTGTGGGGACAGCCGCCCTCGGCTGTCCAGGCCGTCCGCAGGACGGCTAAGGTTCGAAAGAGGATTGTGAAGTGACGTCGAACAAGAGGCGCTTATGAAATGCGAATGGGTCCAACAGAACGTTCTGCTTTACGTTTATGACGAGCTGCCGGACGACGCTCGTCATGAACTTGAGCAGCACGTGGTGCGCTGCAAGGAATGCACGGCCGAGCTTGAATCGGTGAGGAGGTTCCGCGCCGGCTTCGCGCAATTTCCGGTGCAGGAGCCGAATCCGAGTTTTCTCGCCGCATCGCGAATGCGGCTGCAGGAGTCCCTGGAGTCGGCGGAGCAGGGCGGATGGTGGTCGCGACTGATATTCGATCCGGTGCACTGGTTGAACCAGATTCGCTTCGCTCCGGCGCTCGCCGCCGCAATCTTCATCGTTGGATTTGCGGGAGGTATTGGCGCGACATACAAAATGGTGAAGGCACCAATTGATGTAACTCCTATTTCAGTCACAGCTCCGCCCACCCTCGCATCGATCAGCGGCATCAGTTCGATCGCGCAGCAGCCCAATTCCAAGCAGGTTACGATCAAGTATGAAACCGTCGCCCCGCAGGAGGCGCACGGTTCCCTCGGTGACCCTAACATTCAGCAGCTTCTCTTGTATGCCGCTCGAAATAACTTTAATGCCGGCGTCCGCATGGACTCCGTCGATTTGCTGACCCAGCAGCCCAACAATCAGCATGTGCGTGAGGCCCTGTTGTATGCCTTGCGCTACGACTCGAATACCGGGGTGCGGTTAAAAGCGCTGGACAGCCTGGGCCCGTTCGTCAAGGACGACGTTCAGGTTCGCGATGCGGTGCTTGAGTCGCTCATGTCTGACGCGAATCCTGGAGTAAGAATTGAGGCTCTGCGCCTGCTGGTGCCGGTGCGTGCGGACGGTAGCGTGCGCATCGTGCTGCAGCGGTTGGCCGCGAAAGATGAGAATCGTTATATCCGTTCGCAGGCACGAACTCTGGTCGCGCAATTACCAGAAATGAATTGAGGAAACCAAAACACAAACCATGCGAAAAATTCTAACCAAAGTCGGGATGCTGGTAGCGCTGCTTGCCACGGTCTGCGTTGCCCAGCAGAGCTCGGTCCAAAAAGAAGGAAATTATTGGACAAATGTAATGAACGGTTCGCTTGCCGGAGTCCGAAATCTTCACATCAAGGTGGAGGTCGGGACGGTGCGAGTGCAAGGCGGATCGCAAGGGATCGCATATGTGATCCGCAACAAGTCATATGAAGGATCTGAAGATCGCGCCCGCAAGCAGTTCGAGTCTTACAAAATCAACGCCAGTGTCCGCGGAGACACGGCGTGGATCACGGGTGAGTGGGAGGCTGGACATCCGCACAAATTTTCATCGGACGTGACAGTTACGGTGCCACGCGACATGGATGTTGTGAAGATTGAAACTGAAGGCGGAGAAATCGTCACCACCGGAATTGCGGGCCGCTTGGAAGCGCAGAGCGGGGGGGGCACTATTCACCTGGATGACATTGGCGGCGCGATCAGCGCGGAGACGGGCGGCGGCGGAATTGATGTTGGTAACGTCGGAGGCGAACTTACTGTCCGCACCGGAGGCGGGTCTATCCACATTGGTTCCGCGAAAGGCAAAGTGGTTGCCGAAAGCGGCGGCGGAAATGTTGTTTTGGTATCAGGCGCGCAGGGAGCTTCGCTGCAAACCGGCGGTGGCAGCATCCACGTGGATAAATGCACCGGAGAAGTGAAGGCTGAAACCAGCGGCGGCAGCATCGATCTCGGCGAGGTCGGCGGCGGAGCCTCGATGGAGACCGGCGGCGGCAGTCTTAAGCTGACCTCGGCCACAGGCCTGGTGAAGGCTCAAACCGGCGGCGGCAGTATCGAACTGTTTGGTGTTCCCGCGGCGCATGTCGAAACTGGTGCCGGAACGATCACGGCTAAATTTATCGCCTCATCTACGGCGAGCGACTCGCAACTTGAAACCGGTGTCGGTGATATTACTGTGTATTTAGCGCCGAGCATGCATGTTACGCTGCGCGCTAGCATAGAAGCCGCAAGCGGGCACCACATCACCAGCGACTTTCCGGACTTCAAGGTCTCCTCTGAAGGTGGCCAGTGGGAACCCAAGCTGATTTCAGCGGAGGGAAGTCTAAACGGCGGCGGCCCGGTGCTTAAGATACGCACCACCATGGGCAATATTTATATTCGCCGCGGGCAATAGGGGAGGGACCATGAAAACCAAATCGCAAATTCTGGCGATGGCAGCGCTATTCGTCGGGGCGGTTAGCATTCCCGCGAAAGTGGGCGCCGAGCCGGAGAGCCAACGCTATGTCTTCTATGGCGATGAATCGGGCGGCAGTGGGTCGTATTTAGGAGTAGATACCCGCGACATCACTAGTGATCGACTAGGCGACCTCCATGTAAAGGACGAAAGCGGCGTCGAGGTCACCATGGTTGACCAGGATGCGCCCGCGGGCAAAGCCGGGCTGAAAGAACACGACGTCATTCTCAGCATCAATGACCAGAAAATCGAGAGCGTGGAGCAGCTGCGGCGGGTGGTGCATGAGATCCCTCCCGGGCGCTCAGTAACAATCGGGATCAGCCGCGCGGGCCAGCCGCTGACTTTGAAAGCGCAGCTTGCCGAACGCAGTACGGATCGCAGCTTCAATTTCACGGTGCCGCCTGTCAATATCCCGGCCATCCACATCCCGCCCATCAACATGCCGGAAATTGATGTGCCGACGGTGGTGGTGATGCACTCGCCGCACAACAGCGGCATGATGGTGGAGAATTTGACAGCGCAACTCGGTGACTTCTTTGGAGTGAAGAGCGGCAACGGAGTGCTCATACGTTCGGTGGAGCGGGGCAGCCGCGCTGAACAGGCCGGCTTCCGGGCGGGCGATGTGATTGTGAAAGTGAATGGGTCTTTGGTTTCCGACTGCAGTGACTTCACCCGGCTTCTGCGGGAGCGCAAGCAAGATAAGGCGTCGGTCACGGTAATGCGCGATCGCAAAGAACAAAACTTAACCCTTACCTTGCCAGAGCCGCGACACAGCGGATCGCTGCAGGACTGCGACTACGTGGAAGCTGCGACCTGCGCCCAGTTCATAAACGAAGGCACCGAGGTGGCGCAGGCCATCCCGGAATTCGCGACTGCAGAAATTAAGCGCCTGAAGCCGCAAATGGAGCGGTTGCAGAAGCAAATTCAGGAAGAAATGCAGAACCCGAGCGAGGAGGTCAAGCAAGATCTCGAGCAACTGCAGCAGGACCTGCGTGAACAGCAGGAAGAATTGCAGAAGGAAATTAAGCACTGGGTGAAGGAAAGCGATATCTAAGGCGGTTAACCTAACTCATACAATTTCGCTCCGCGCGTATGTTAACCTTTTTCGCGCTGCAATCTTACCGGAGAGGGTAATCCCTATGCGTGTGGTTGGAATTCTGCTTCTGGCTTTTTCCTGTTTTTCGCTCACCTCATTTTCTCAGACCACTCCCGCGCCGTCGGAACAGAAGGCCCTTGAACTCGACCATTTCGACGCCAAGAACGTGGATTCATCAGTCGAGCCCTGCACCGACTTTTATAAATATTCGTGCAACAAGTGGATCGAAAAAAATCCCGTTCCCGCAGATGAAGTTTTCTGGGGCAGCTTCGGAAAGTTGGCCTTGTGGAACACGGCCGCGGTCCATCAGACGATTCTGGATACTGCCGCCAAATCGTCGGACCAGCGCACTCCGGTGGAACAGAAGGTGGGCGATTACTGGGCAGCTTGCACCAATCAGTCACGCAGAGATGAAACTGCGCTTGCGTTATTGCGTCCGCAGTTGGCCCGCATAGACGGAATCAACGACAAGAAGCAGCTTGCGGACGTCCTCGCGGTCATCCATACAACAATTCCAGGCGCATGGGAACCTGCCGATCCTGCAACTTATGCCGCCATGTTTGGCTTTGGTTCATCCCCCGACTTTCACGACACCACGCATGTGATTGCTCAGTTTGATCAGGGCGGCATGGGCCTTCCTGGGCGTGAGTTTTATCTGAACGACGACGCCAAGTCGGTCGACATACGAAAAAAATACGCTGCTTATCTGGCGCAACTGCTTGTCCTCTCAGGTACTCCGCAGGCGGAGGCCGAGTCTGACGCGGCGATTTCGCTGAAGATGCAAACCGCGATGGCAAAATCGGCGATGGAGATTGTGAAGCGGCGCGACCCCAAGAACCTGGATAATGAGATGGAATTGGCCGAGGTCAAGAAGCTTGCGCCGTCATTCGATTTCGACCGCTACCTTGAACTGGTACACGCTCCGCATACCGGCAAATTCATTGTCACCTCGCCGGATTTTTTCCGTGGACTCAATGAATTAATTCAGACTGAATCACTGGAGCATTGGAAGATCTACCTTAAAACCGCTTTGTTGAGTGGCGAGGCGGGCGCGCTGAGCAACGACTTTGTGAATGCGCATTTCGATTTCTATGGACGAACATTGACCGGGGCTAAAGAGATCGAGCCCCTGTGGCGCAGGTGCGTCGAGTCTGAAGACAATGAGATCGGAGAAGCGCTAGGTCAGGCTTATGCCGCACGTTATTTCCCACCCGAAAGCAAAGAACGCGTGCAGAAGATGGTGAAGAATATTGAAGAGGCGCTGGGCAAAGACATCGATTCGGTTGACTGGATGAGTCCGCAAACCAAGGCCCAGGCGCACCAGAAGCTCGCGGCGGTCGTCGACAAAATGGGTTATCCCGACCACTGGCGGGATTATTCTTCGTTGCAAATTACGGCTGATAACCATCTTGCCAATGTTCAGAACGCCACTGCGTTCGAAATGAATCGGCAGCTGCAGAAGATCGGCAAGCCGCTCGATCGCACCGAATGGCAGATGACGCCCCCTACAGTCAATGCTTATGAAGACCCGCAGACAAATACCATTAATTTCCCTGCAGGAATTTTGCAGCCTCCGTTCTTCGATCCCACGCAGGATGACGCGGTGAACTACGGCGCCGCCGGTGCGGTGATCGGACACGAGACCACTCACGGCTTCGACGATCAAGGCCGCAAATTCGACAAGGAGGGCAACCTGCGCGACTGGTGGACTGTCGACGACGCCAAGGCCTATGACAAACGCGCCGACTGCATCGCCGATGAATACACCGAAGACATTCCGGAGATCGGCGCCAAGCAAAATGGTCGCTTAACCCTGGGCGAAAATACCGCCGACAACGGCGGGGTGCGCCTGGCGCTGTCGGCTCTGAAATCTGACCTGAAAGACAAGGGCCTGGATCTCGATGCCAAGGGCGAGGACGGCGTTACCAACCTGCAGCGCTTTTTCCTGAGCTACGCCAACGTGTGGTGCAGCAACGTTCGTCCGGAGATGATGCGGACCCTGGTTATGAGCAATCCCCATCCGTTGGATCGGTTCCGAGTGGATAACGTCGTCTCCAACATGCCAGAGTTTGCGCACGCCTTCGGCTGCCACAAAGGTCAGGCGATGGTGCATGAGAATATGTGCCGGGTTTGGTAAGGACAGGCTGGATGGTGGGTGTGATGGCGATGTTACAACACCGATCAGGTGGATTGAGAACGCAATTTGGGTTCCTGACGACAGCCTGTACCACATAATCGAGTAATCCAGCAGTAGGCTGTAATCGGTTCAGGAAAAATTATCAATCGGTGCTACCGCGTTCCGTCGAATCTCACGACGCCAGCCGCACGTCGAACGCAATTCTAACTTCGTCTTTGGCTCTGACCCCGGCTTTTCCGGGAGGCCTGATTCCGAAATCAGTTTGCTTCACGGTGGCCTCCCCGGTGTAACGGCCCTCCTTCAGCGTCACGTGCACTGTGACCGGCCGCGTCTGGCCGTGCAGCGTCAGATTCCCGTGCAGCGTCCACTGTCCCTGGCTGGCAGGCTCCACCCCTGTGGACTTAAACACGATTTCTTGATGAAGGTTGCTATCGAGCACTTCCGGCCCCAGCATCGTCTTCTGCACTTCGGCGCGATCTTTCTCAGACTCGTCCTTATCGATCACGCGTAGGGCTCGCGCGTCCACGTGAATTTCAACGGCGGGATGCGGGCCCGTTTCCGCCGTGCCGCTGTGAATTGGCGCGCGCACTTCGTGCTCGTGTCCCAGCCCTGAGAATACGCCCGTCTTACCGACGTGGATCGTTAACATGGATTTCTGCGTGTCGATGTTATGCTGTTGAGCGCTCACGCCCAGCACGCACATCAAGCTCGCGGTCAGCAGGAATACGGTTCGCCTCATCGCTTACCTCTCAACCCAAATTCTGTTTTAGCCCAGTGGTGGTTCATCGACCGTCCTGGGGTTCTTCAGGAAGGTTCAGTTAATCAAGTGCAATCGTTGCTTGTGTCAAGGAGTTGTAAGCGATTTGTTCAAAGGGTGCGGCCGGTTCAGGCTCATTGCTTCCGATCTGAGGTCCTGACAGTCGAATCAAGCCGTGAATTCTGGGATTACACTCAGAACGGCCCACAAACCAGCCCAAGAATTTGAAGCACTATCTCACTCGACTAGCCGAAGGCTTCCGTTGACTTGTACATAGAACGAAGATTCACCGTCGCAAAATGACAACTGGAGAATCCCTGTCGACATGGATTTTCGGTGGTTGAATACGCGCGATTAGCATTTTGGTGCCGTTAGCATCAATTCTGGCTTGATTTCGCCGATTCCTTTGTGTCATTGTGCTTAACATCCGGAGGGGGCACAGAAATGAAGAGGAAGCACTCTGCGTTTCAATATTCAATCGTTTTAATGTTGGTGATATTCAGCTTCTGCGCGGCGCGCGCAGACGTAACCGGCGCGATATCGGGCACGGTTCGTGATCCTGGCGCAGGCGGTGGTTGCCGGCGCGCAGGTCAGAATCGTGAATGTGCAAACCAATGTCAGCCAGGAAAGCACGACGGGCACAGATGGCACTTACCATTTTCTTGCCTTACAACCGGGTGCGTACAAGATCACGGTAACCGCTGCCGGTTTCCAAACCTATACCGACAGCGGTATTACGCTGCAGGTGAATGACCAACTTCGGCTTGACGTCACTCTGCAGGTCGGCACGGTTGCTGAACACGTGGATGTTTCTGCCTCTGCCGTACACGTCGAAACGGAAAACACGCAATTGGGAGACGTGATCGATTCAAAGAAGATGCTGGCTTTGCCACTGAACGGACGGAGTTATCTCGACTTGCTCGGACTACAGGCGGGCGTGGCGCCGACCACGGCCGGGACTCTGTTGGGAAATACTTCGAGCGACAGGCCGGTTTCGGGTTACATCACCAACGCCGGCAATGTTTCTGTAAACGGGCAGCGCGAAACCGCGAATGCCTTCCTTGTAAATGGCGGCGACGTCAGTGAAGGCCGAAACTTGGGTGCCGGTTTAGTTCCAAATCTTGATTCTGTCGAGGAATTTCGTCTCATTACGAACAGCTTCGACGCCGAATACGGAAAATTCAGCGGCGCGGTGATGAACGCTATCACCAAATCAGGAACCAACGGTTTCCACGGTGACGTATTCGAATTTCTCCGCAACGATATGCTGGACGCCAAAAATTATTTCCTGACGGGCCAACCCAAGTCGGAACTTCACCGTAATCAGTTTGGGTTTACTGCGGGCGGGCCATTCTGGAAAAACAAGGTATTTTGGTTTACGGATTATCAAGGCACAAGGCAAGTGCAAGGCGCCGAGACTACCGCGTTCTTGCCGACAGCCGCTGAACGCCAGGGTATTTTCGATACCAGCATTTTCAGTGGAGCAGTCGACGTAGTCCAACAGCCCGGCCCTTGCCCAGCCAATATTGTCCCTTGCAATACCTGGGCCCAGGTGCTTACGAACCGATTGGGTTACACGGTGAATCAGGGTGAGCCCTATTGGACTGCCGGATGTAATACGCCGGCTGATGGTCAGGCAGGAACTTGCGTATTCCCAGGTGGAGTGATCCCGCAGAGTGCTTTTTCGCCGGCGGCCATCGGAACTCTTCCTTCCATCCCCGCCCCGAACGTCACGAACGCGTCGTTCAACTATGCGGACAATAGCGGGAGGAACACAATCCGAGATGACAAGATTGGCGAACGGGTTGACTTTAATAATCAGAAGACCGGCAATTGGTCCTTCTATTACCACTTTGACGATTCAACCGTATCGAATGCGCTCGGCGTCTCCAGCACCCCAGGCTTCCCTACGATTACCCCGACTCGCGCGCAAGAGTTCGTGATAAGCAACACCAAGACCCTTGGCCCCACGGCGGTGAACGAGGCGCGGTTGACCTTCTTCCGCACCTCAACCCATGCGAATACCCCAAGCGGCGGATTCGCATCGCTTGCCTCTCTGGGCTTTAACAACAGCCAAGGTCTTGGAATCATTACCGATGGCTTGCCAGACACTAAACAATTTATGCCGCGGCTCTTTTTCCCGACTTTTAGCGTGGGCCCATCGGATTTGATCACATTCCAGCCCGACAACACGTATACGGTTTCTGATGGGTTCACGAAGGTGGTCAACAAACATACCCTGAAGTTCGGAGGTGAATTCCGTTATTACCAAATAAACGAGCGCAATCTGGCGGATGTTAATGGGGCGTTCAGTTTTGACGGCACCGTGACTGGCGACGGCAGTGTTCCCGATCAATCTTTCGCCGATTACCTGATCGGCGCTCCGAGCGGCAATAGTGGCTACACTCAAGCTGCCCTCCAACTGCTGGATTCGCGCACGCGCTACGGTGGCGCATATGTGCAAGATACCTGGAAGGCCACGCCCAATTTAACTCTGAATCTTGGCCTGCGTTGGGAAGTCAGCATGCCGTTGTATGACACCCAGGGAAAGATTCAGACCTGGGTGAAGGGAGAGCAGTCACAAGTCTTTCCGAATTCTCCGACAGGGCTTGTGTATCCGGGCGACCCCGGCATTCCCAAAACCCTTGCTCCCACCAAGTACAACAACTTTGCCCCCCGAATCGGCTTGGCCTATTCTCCAAGCTTCAGTGACGGAATTTTGGGCAAAGTCTTTGGCGGGCCGGGAAAGACCAGCATCCGAGCGGCCTATGGTATTTACTACACGTCGGTAGAGGACCTGAACCTGTTCTTCGAAGTGGCGGACGCTCCCTTTGGCCTCTTCTGGACCAGTCCCGGCCCTGTTGACTTTGATGAACCGTTTCGCAATCGTGTGGATGGAACAATAGGCCAAGAAGGACAGCGGTTTCCGTTTCATGTCCCGATCCCGGGCGATCCCAACAACAAGAATTTGAGTTTTAACGTTTACGAGCCAATGTCCTTCTTCCCGGGATATGACATTCACAACCAGCTGCCCTACGCAGAGCACTTCAATTTCTCCATTCAGCGACAGCTGAGCCAATCAACCGTGCTCACGCTGGCATACGTCGGGACCGAGGGGCACCGACTCATTGAGCAAGAGGATGTGAATCCGGGTAACGCGGGTCTGTGTATGCAACTCACCCAACTAGGGGCTTCCGACGTAGCAGGAACCAATTCCGGAACTATAGGCTGCGGACCTCAAGGGGAGCAAGACACTTATACCCTTCCTTTAGGCGCGGCCCTGGGAGTGGGGTGCAACGCGAATCTTTTGCCGGGCGGACCCCCCACGCAGAACTGCGTTTATGGGACGAGAAACTCTCTTCTCAAAAACAACTTCTGTCCGGGGGCGCAAACGTTGTGTTTTGGTAATGCCAATACTCTTACCCATTTGGCAGCAAACTCGATTTACAACTCCGGACAAGTCACCATCGAGCGAAAGGCCGGCGATCTAACCCTGCTGGCGTCTTACACGCTTGCCAAGGCTATCGATAATTCGTCCGCATTCAATGACCTGGTTAATTTCCAGAATCCCAGATTGAGCCGCGGGTTGTCGGACACCGACGTGCATCACAACTTCGTGATGAGCTACATATGGGCGATCCCATTTGACAGAGCCTTCGGTGGATTGCCGAAGCGGCTGACGCAGGACTGGCAATTTCAAGGCATAGCGCGTTTCGCGACAGGGTTCCCCATCCAGATGCAGCAGAGTGGTGAAGATATCTCTCTGGCTGGAAGTTCCTCAACCGATATGCCAGATGTGATAGGCAAGGTTCAGATATTGAATCCGCGCGACTTTAATCCCAATTGTCCTGCCAGCGACGGCACGCTCGGAGCCACGGGATGCTACTTCCTGCCGCCCACACCCGCCTCTGCCGGAAATACGAACCCTTGTGCACCGTCAGTGGGAGCGTTCGTCCAAAACTGTGCTCTCGGAACTTTCGGGACGGCCAACCGGAGATTTTTCCACGGCCCTGGCATCAACAATTTCGACATGGGCATAACCAAGAGAATTCCCATTACGGAAGCTAAGGCGCTCCAAATCACCGCGGAATTCTTCAACATCTTTAATCACGCTCAATTCTTGAACCCGAGTGGTGATATCGATGGCAGCATGGGAGTTGTCACCGGCGCTCGCGAGCCGCGCATAGGGCAGCTCAGCGCGAAGTTCATCTGGTGATCTGATCAATGCGGGCGAGGCTGGCCTCGCCCGTACTTTCTTCTTCTTCAATCCTTCGGCTCCTTTTGCGGCGCGTCTATCATGCTAGGCTGTTGTCATGGCTGTTCTTCTTGTTTTGTTATTCATGATTGCAGCGCCCTGCTTCGCGCAAACAGCTGAGCAATACCGTCAGCAGGCGATCGAGGCCTCCCGCCACAAATCCTGGGACGAGGCAATCGCGAACTATCAAAAGGCGCTCTCCATCGCGCCGAACGATCCGCTTACACACTACGACCTCGCCCTGGCGCTGAAATATAAAGGTGAACCTACGCAAGCTGCGGAGGAATTCAAGGCAGCAATTGAACTAA